>NZ_JBHXSU010000006.1:86199-550023 GCF_042715345.1 Streptomyces sp. NPDC058697 | reverse complement strand
CCCCTAAAGGCCTAAAGACCTAGGGGCGCGGGGAACTGCGCAGTCTTTTGGGGGTTCGGGGGCGGAGCCCCTGAGTCGGGGACGGGAATGGGTAGGGGCGGCGGGGGCGATAAAACTCCGCCAACAGCATCGGCACCCCCACCACCGGCACCAGCCACACCATCACCATCAGCCGGTCGATGCCGATGTCGGGATGGGCGGCGATGCTGAGCACACCCGTGCCGGCCGCGGCGGCGAGGAGCACCCCGAAGGCGGGCCACCGCCGGAGGGCCCCCCACCCGCCGGCCACCAGCAGCGCCAAGAACAGCGGCTCGGCCATCTGCCGCCGCAGCCACTCCATCCAGAAGTTGAGCTCCAGGTGGAGGAACTCCCACCACGCCCGCTCCCGGTCCGGCCGGTTGAAGTGGTCGGTGAGGAGGTCCTGGAGGCTGTCGGACTCCGAGGGGTACGGGAGCAGCCGGGTCAGCAGCAGGATGCCCACGACCGCACCCAGCGTCACCTTGAGCAGCGTCTTCACGGCCGCACCCACAGGCCGCCCCGCCCGCCTCCGGTAGAGGCCGATCACCCCGAGCCCCCCGGCCAGACACACCGACAGGAACAGCGCCTGCGAGTGCTTCACGGTGAACAGCAGCGCCAGCGAGACGCCCACCAGCCCGGCGGCGCCCCCCGTCCGTCCCCGCAGCACCAGCGCACACCCCCACAGCACCGCGAGCGTGAGCGCCATCATCGTGCCTTCGGTCATGGGCCGCATCGCGGTCGCACCGGTCGGCAGGACGTAGTAGAGGGACTGTCCGGTCAGTGCCAACCCCACCGGCACACCGACCGTCCGCAGGACGAGGAACACCAGCACGCCCCCGGCCGCCGCGACGGCCACCCCCGCCGCCCACAGCCCCCACGTCACCCCGAGCACCGTCACGAACGGCACGAGCAGCAGCGGATACCCGGGCCGCACCTCGAAGATCCGCATGAACCGTTCGCTCATGAAGGGCGCCGTCCACCCGGACGTCTGCCCGGCCTCCAGCCGCCGCCCGACGCTCCAGTCGTAGTAGCTCCGGCACTCGTCCCGGACCTCCGGCCCCGGATCGGGAGCGCGGAAGCGCCGCACGTCCACACTGTGGTTCCGCGACGCGGTCTCGCCCCGGCTCGCACACACGTACGCGATCGTGCGCCCCGCCGCCTCCTCCTTGTCCGCACCGCCCAGACTCAGCGCGTACGACAGGTAGTTGCGGCTGTCGGGCGTGTCCCGGCCGGTGACGTTGGCGAGCTGGAGACAGCCGAAGAGGGCGGCGAGGAACAGCACCCAGGCGGCGGGCCGAGCGTTCACGACCGGGCCAACTGCCCGCTCGGGACGCCGGGTGCGGGGACCGTGGGCGGCACGGCGGACAGGTCCTCGCCCAGCATCAGCAGCCGTACGACCCGCTCGGCGGCCCGCCCGTCGTCGTAACCGCCGAACCGCTCCCGGAAAGCCTCCCGCAGTCGCGTCGACTCCGCGTCCCGCCACGCGCCCGACGCGAACAGCCGCGCCAACTCGCTCTCGTCGTAGGTCACATGGCCCGGCGGGCGCTCGGTGACATCGAAGTACGTGCCGCGTCCGGCGAGGTAGGTGTCCCGGTCGTAGGCGTGCAGGACGATCGGCCGGTCGAGGTGGGCGTAGTCGAACATCAGGGCCGAGTAGTCGGTGACCAGCGCGTCCGAGGCGAGCATCAGGTCCTCGACGCACGGCTCGTCGGTGACGTCCAGGAGCACACCCCGCCGAGCCAAGTCCCTCAGCTGCAGGCCGCGTTCGTGACGCTGGGCCAGTGACGGGTGAAGGCGGACCGCCAGGACGTGGTCGCCCGGCAGCCCCGCCACCAGGCGTTCCAGGTCGCAGGTGGGCGCGTAACCGCCCTGACGGTGGTCGCGGTTGGTCGGCGCGTACAGGATCAGGGTCCTGTCGTCGTCGACGTCCAGCCGCTGTCGTACGGAGTCCCGTCGGCCCGGCTCCGGGCGGACCAGGCAGTCGTTGCGCGGGCTGCCCGAGCGCAGGGACACGAAGTCGCAGGGGTACGCGCTGTCCCAGACCAGCTCCGAGTGCGGGTTCGCGACCAGGCTGTAGTCCCAGCGGTCGGCCCGGCGCAGCATCTTCGGGACGCTGAAACCGCGTCGAGCGCCCGGGTACTTGAGGAGGTCCGTGCCCATCGACTTCAGGGGGGTGCCCTGGTGGGTGTGGATGTGCACGGCACCCTCGCGCTTCACCAGGTCGTTGGCCCAATTGACGTTGTTGACCAGGTACTTGGCCCTCGCCGTCACCTTCCGGTACGCGCGGCTGCCCGGCAGGACGTGCTCGACGTCCGGCGGCAGCGTGTCCACGTACTCCTTCCCGACCACCCACACGCTCCGGATGTGCGGGGCGATCTCCCGCGCCTTGCTGTGGATCGCGGCCGGATCGCCCAGGACACCCCGGTGCGAGAAGGCCGAGTACACGGCGAGGTTGGGGTCGAGTGCCCGCCGCAGGACCAGCCGTCGGTGTGTCGCGAGCAGTACTCTGCGCAGTCGCCGTCGCCAGACCCGGTAGCGCCTGCGCAGGCCTGCCCGCAGCACGGCGGCCGCGCGGTGCAGTCCGTAGAGGGCGTACGGGGTCCGGGCGAGCAGCGTGAAGGACACCCGCGGGATCTGCGCACCGAGGCGGTGTCCGATCGGGCGGTACGCGCGCAGGTCCCGTGCCGCCCGCCGGTGGAACTCCGGGCGGGCCGACGGCGGTACGCGGTCCTGTTGGCGGAGGATGAAGAGGTAGTGGTCCGCCATGTGGTCGTAGAGGAAGCCGCGCCACCGCTCCAACTCGGGCCGCTCCGCGATGAACTGGAACAGCCGCTCGTACTGCGCGAACACCTCGAAGTGCTCCCGGCTCGGCGTGCGCATCGCGTTGCCCTGGCGGCGCTGCCGGTAGTACACGCAGATCCGGTCGACGAGCGTGATCGTGCGGGCCGTCCACAGCGTCTGGTAGACGACCACCGCGTCCTCGTAGAAGCCGGTGGGGAAGGTGAAACCGCCCTCGCGGAAGAAGTCGAGGCGGTACGCCTTGTTCCAGACGACCGTGAACAGGTCGAGCAGATCGGGGCGTTCGGCGACCGTGAACACCTCGGGGCCCGGCGCCTCGAACACCGCCGCGTCCCGGTTGCGCCGCACCGCGCCGTGCCAGTGCGTGCGCGCGTAGTCGAACAGGACGATGTCGGGCCGCGAGGTCGCGTCGATGCGCTCGGCGATCGCCCGCAGAGTCCCCGGCGTGTAGCTGTCGTCGCTGTCGAGGAACAGCAGGTACTCGCCCCGCGCCAGCTTCGCGCCGTGGTTGCGGGCCGGGCCGATCCCGCCGTTGACGGGCAGATGCACCGGAACGATTCGTTCGTCGCGGGCCGCGAACTCGTCGATGATCGCCGAACTCCCGTCCGGGGAGCAGTCGTTGACGACGATCAGCTCGAAGTCGCCGTACGACTGGTCGAGGACCGACTCCAGGCATACGCGCAGATAGCCCTGCACGTTGTGAACGGGCACGACGATGCTGAAGCGGGGCATGGCACCTCCAGGTCCGGGAACCGGCGGGAATTTCGGGGGACTTGACGGCGGCATCAGCAGGCCGGAGTGCTGGACCGTGAGCCGCCGACGACGACCGCCGGTCTCGCCGCCGCGGGAACGGGGAGGCGCTCGTGCAACGGCACCACCGGCGGCAGCTCCTCCTCGGACTGCCCCAGCAGCACCCGCCGTACGACCCGCTCGGCGGCCCGCCCGTCGTCGAACCGGCAGAAGCGCTCCCGGAACCGGCCCCGCAGCCCGGCGGACGCCTCGTCCGCCCACTCGCCCGCCGTGAGGATGCGGATCAACTCGTCCTGCGTACGGGCGACATGGCCGGGCGGCTCGGCCAGCAGGTCGAAGTAGACGCCCCGGGTGTCCCGGTAGACGTCCCAGTCGTCGGCGTAGGTGACGATCGGCCGGTCCAGGTTGGCGTAGTCGAACATGATCGACGAGTAGTCCGTGATCAGGGCGTCCGAGGCCAGGCAGATGTCCTCGGTGTCCCGCGAGGCCGTGACGTCGATCAACTTCCCGGCGGACACGGCCTGTTGGAGGTCCGCGTCGCCTTCGAGGAAGTAGTGCGCCCGCAGCAGCACCACGAACTCCGGTCCCAGCTCCGCACAGAACCGGGCCAGATCGAACTGGGCCGACACATCGCGCGGATAGTCGCGGTACGTCGGCGCGTACAGCAGGGCCACCCGGTCCTCCGGGATGCCGAGCCGCTCGCGGATCGCGGTCACCTCGGCCGGATCCGCCGTGTAGAAGCGGTCGTTGCGCGGATAGCCGTACTCCAGATGCGTGAAGGCGCTGGGGTAGGCGCCCGACCAGACCTCCGTGGAGTGCGAGTTGGAGGAGAGGGAGTAGTCCCAGCGGTCCGCGCGCTCCATCAGCCGGCCGAAGCTGCCGGTGGCCGCCGCGACGGCCCGGTACTCGATCTGGTCGACGCCCATCCGCTTCAGCGGCGTCCCGTGGTGCGTCTGGACGTGCACGGACCCGGGGCGTTTGACCACGGCCGTCTCGAAGTTGACGTTGTTGAACGTGTACTTGGCCCGCGCCATCACCTCCCAGTACCGCCTGCTCCCGATCACCACGCTCTCCACGTCCTCGGGCATGGTCGCCGCGTCCTGCTCCCGCACCAGGAACACCGACCTGATGTGCGGGGCTAGTTCGCGTGCCTTGCGGTGGATGGCGGCCGGGTTGCAGGCGTAGCCGCGGCCCCAGTAGGCGGCGTAGACGGCGAGGTTCTCGTCGAGGGGCCTGCGGAGGTATCGCCGGTACGGGCCGCGGGGGCGGCCTCGGCGCCATCTGCGGGCGGCTCGGGTCGCGAACGCACGGGCCTGTTCTGTCTGTTGGCCGAGACCGAGGAGCGCGCGGAACGTGGTGTACGCGCCGTGGGCGAGCAGGCGGTCGCGCAGCCCCTTCGTGCGGTGGCCCGCCGGGCGGTGGCAGCGGTAGAGCCTGCCGGCGCGGCGGAAGAAGGCCCTGCGGCAGGAGGTGGCCGCCGTGTCGAGGACCTCGGCGAAGAGGTGGTCGAAGAGGGCGTGCGAGGTGTCCTGGGCCAGGTCCTGTTCCGCCGCCCGCCTCAGTACCAGCTCGACCTGGTCGAGGAGTTGGCGCTGTGCGTCGGGCGTCGCGCCGCCGCCGCTGCTGCCGCTGGGGCGCCGCTCACGGCGTCGTACGCAGACCGTGTCCAGCGTGGCGGTTCTCCCCGCCGCGAGGGTCACCAGGCCGGACCAGCCGATGTCCGCGAAGTGGCCCTCCGGGAACGTGAGTTGGTGGTCGGCGAGGAATGTCCTTCGGTAGACCGTGGCCCAGACCGGCTGTCGTACGTCCGTGGGGTTGCCGTCGGCGGTTCGTTCCGCCACCGGTTCGCCCACCCACCACGGCACGCGCTCGTGGGCGAGGTGCAGGACGTCGACCTCGCCGGTTTCGTGGAGCCGTGTGTCCGTCGCCGCGAGTGCTCCCGCCGTCAGTACGTCGGTCGCGTTCAGGAAGAGCAGGTAGGTGCCGGTGGCCGCGTGCGTGGCTGCGGCGCGGGAGCCGGTGGGGTGGGTGACTCGGGGGTCCTTGTCGGCGTACTCGTGTGTGACGGTCGCCGCCGGGGAGTCGGGGGTGTCGCAGACCGTGATCAGTTCGAAGTCGGTGAAGGACTGGGTCAGGACCGAGTCGAGGGCGGTGGGGAGGCGCCCCGCGAGGCCTTGCGCGGTGACGATGACGCTGAAGCGGGGCATGTTGTGCGGGGCTCTTTCTGTGACGTGGGGTGTGTTGTCGGGTGCGGGTGGGTGGGGGCTGGTCGCGCCGTTCCCCGCGCCCCTGGGTGGGAGGGGGGTTCGGTGTGGTGTTTGGGTGCGGGTTCGTTTGGGCTGGTCGCGCCGTTCCCCGCGCCCCTGGGTGGGTGGGGGTTGGGGTGGTTCGTTGGCCGCGGGCCGTCGTGGGTTGCTCGCGCAGTTCCCCGCGCCCCTTAAAGGCAAGGGCTACCGCCCCCCAAAGACGAAAGCGCGGGGGCGCAGCCCCTGCCTTTCGTCTTCAGGGGCGCGGGGAACTGCGCGACCAGCCCCCACCGGGGCCGCAGCCGACGCACCGAACCCCGCCCCTAGAGACAAGGGGCCTGGCCCGCCGGTGTGGGGACCGTGGTCAGCGGGGGCGTGGCGGACTGGGCCGCTGCCGAAGGCGTCGGGTGGCGGTCGGTGGGTGGTACCACCGCCGGGAGGCCCGCCATTTCGCCGAGCACGACTCGGCGAACGACCCGCTCGGCCGCGTGACCGTCGTCGTACGGGCAGAAGCGGTCCCGGAACGCCGACCGGAGCTGCGTGGAGCGGGACCCCCGCCAGTGGCCCGTCGCGAAGATGTCGATCAGTTCGTCCTCGCTGCGCGCCACCGCGCCGGGAGGGAACGCCCGCAGGTCGAAATACGTGCCGCGGGCAGCCTCGTACGCCTCCCAGTCGTCCGCGTGGATCACGATCGGCCGGTCGAGGCCCGCGTAGTCGAACATCAGGGAGGAGTAGTCGGTGATCAGGGCGTCCGAGGCGAGGCACAGGGACTCGACGCTCGGGTGGTCCGACACGTCGATGAGCCGGCCGGCGCTCCGCGCGAGCGGGGCCCCGTACGCGTGGTGCGCGCGGGTCAGCAGGACGAAGCGCGGGCCGAGTTGGCGCAGCACCCGCTCCAGGTCGAGCGCGGTGCGCTGGGTGCGCCGGTAGTCGCGGTGCGTGGGCGCGTACAGGACGGCGACCGCGCCCTCGGGGATGCCGAGGCTCTCGCGCAGCCGGGCCACGTCGGCCGAACTCGCCTGCTGGAACGGGTCGTTGCGCGGCTGGCCGTACTCCAGTGTCGTGTAGCCGGACGGGAAGACGCGCTCCCAGACGAGGGTGGAGTGGCGGTTGGCGGACAGGCAGTAGTCCCACTGGTCGGCGTCGCGCAGCAGGCCGGTGAAGTCCGTGCCGCGGGCCGCCGCCGGGCGTTCCTGGAGGTCCAGGCCCATGTGCTTGAGCGGTGTGCCGTGCTGGGTCTGGACGAGGATCTGGCCGGGGCGCTTGACCAGCCGGCGGTCGAAGTCGGCGTTGTTCACGAGGTACTTGGAGCGGGCGAGGGCCGTCCAGTACGCGGCGGTGCCCGGTGTCAGCCTGCGCGTCGCCGTCGGGATCGTGTGGTGGAACTCGGGGTGCGCGATCCACGCGGTGCGCACGTCCGGCGCGTACGTCCGGAACGCGGACTCCAGTGCCCCCGGGTTGCAGCCGTGACCGCGACCTCCGTGGCTGGTGAACACGGCCTGGTCGGCCCGGACGGGAAGCCGGAGCTGGATCTTGTAGTGGAGACGGAGCGCTGTCCCGCGGAGGGTTCGGGCCAGTGCCCCGGTGAGTCGTGTGACGCCCCGCTGGAGCCGCACCGCCGCCCACAGCGCCCGGTATGTGGGGTGACTGCCCAGGCGTACCAGCGCGTGCCGCAGCCGGTTCTCGGACGGGACGTCGGCGGACCGTACGCGGTAACGGACGTAGTGGGCACGGGCCTTGCGCAGGAACAGGGCGCGGGAGCGGCGGGGCACCCGGTCGCGCTTGAGGAACACGGCCGACAGATGGTCGACCATGCGGTGGAACAGGACCGGCCGCCAGTGCGCCAGTTCGGGGTGCGCGTCGAGATGCGCGAAGACCCGGTCGTACTGGTCGAAGATGTCGAAGTGCCTGCTGCTGACCGTGCCGAGGATGTTCCCCCGGCGGCGCTGGCGGTAGTGGACGCAGACGCGGTCGAGCGTCGCGATCGTCCCGGCGGCCATCAGGACCGGGGACGTCCAGGGGGTGTCCTCGTAGTAGCCGGGCGGGAAGGCGAAGCCCTCTCCGGCGATGAACTCCCGGCGGTACGCCTTGTTCCACACGACCATGAGGACCTTCAGCAGCCCCGGCCGGTCGTCGAGCGTGAATGGCGCCGGCGCGTCCTCGGTGAGCTGGCCCGCCTGTACGTTGCGTACCGTCTCGCCCGACCAGAAGGTGCGCGCGTAGTCGTAGACCAGGACGTCCGGGTCGCCGGTCTCCTTGACGCGGTCGGCGATGGCCCGCAGGGCGTCCGGGGTGAGGGTGTCGTCGCCGTCCAGGAAGATCAGGTAGTCGCCGGTCGCGTACCGCATACCGGCGTTGCGGGCCCGGCCGAGGCCCACGTTCTCCTTGAGGTGGACGGCCCGCACACGGGGGTCGGCGGCCGCGAACTCGTCGATGATCGCGCCGCAGGCGTCGGGTGAGCAGTCGTCGACCGCGATCAACTCAAGGTCGGTGAAGGACTGTTCGAGAACGGATGCCATGCACTCGTGCAGATATGCCTGCACCTGGTACGCGGGGACAATGACACTGAACCGGGGCAAGGGACATCCTTGTGTCGGCGCGGGCATACTGCCCGGAAACGGCCGAAGGGGTTACCGGGTTACGCCGGATGCGGCATGTGGGGGACCCCGGGTGAACGCGAAGGGGCGGACCGGTGACGGCCCGCCCCTCGCGATGTGTACTCCGGGTGCCCGACCCGGGTGTCCGGACGCTACTTCACCGCGCCCGCCATCACACCGGACACGAACTGCCGCTGGAACGCGAAGAACACGGCCAGCGGGATCACCATCGAGATGAACGCGCCGGGCGCGAGCGTCTCGATGTTGCCGGAGAACTGACGGGTCTGCTCGGTCAGGGCGACCGTCAGCGGCCGTGATCCGGAGTCCGAGAAGACCAGCGCCACCAGCATGTCGTTCCACACCCACAGGAACTGGAAGATGCCGAGCGACGCGATCGCGGGCGCGCCGAGCGGCAGCACCACGGTGGTGAACAGGCGGGTCTCGCTCGCGCCGTCGAGCCGTGCGGCCTCCAGGAGTTCACGGGGGATCTCCGCGAAGAAGTTCCGCAGCAGGAAGATCGCGAACGGCAGGCCGAAACCCACGTGGAACAGGACGACACCGATGATGGTGCCGAAGATCCCGAGGTCACCGAAGAGTTCGGACAGCGGGATCAGGGCGATCTGCACCGGCACCACGAGCAGCGCCACCACGGCCAGGAACCACCAGTCGCGGCCCTTGAAGTCCATCCAGGCGAAGGCGTATCCGGCCATGGCCCCGATGACGATGACCAGGGCGGTGGCCGGCACGGTGATCCAGATCGTGTTGAGCAGGGAGTCGGTGATCGCCTCCTTGCCGAGCAGGGTCGAGTAGCTCTCGGTGGTGAGCTGGGACGGCTTGCTGAAGACCGTCCACCAGCCGGAGTCGGCGATGTCGGTCGGGTCACGGAAGGACGAGGCGAGCAGCCCGACCGTCGGCGTCACCCAGAGCAGTGCGACCAGGATGAGGAAGACCCGCATCACACCGCCGGTTGCGCCGCTCGCCAGCCTGGAGACGAGCGACCGCTCGGGCGGACCGGCCGCTTCCGCGGTCTCCGGCGGGGCTTTCAGAGGTACGGAGGGTGCGGTCACCGTCGGCGCTCCCTTCGCAGTCGGCGGATGTTGACGATCATCACCGGCATGACGAGCAGCAGCAGGACCACACCGATCGCGCTGGCGAGGCCGAGGTCTCCGCCACCGCCGGTGTACGAGTTGTAGAGCTGCAGGGCCAGGACGTTGGCCTCGTCCTGGGTGGGCTGCGGGGCGATGATGTAGATCAGGTCGAAGATCTTCATCACGTTGATGATCAGCGTGATCAGCACGACCACCAGGACCGGAGCGAGCAGAGGGACCGTGACCCTGCGGAACACCTGCCATTCGTTGGCCCCGTCGACCCGGGCCGCCTCCAGGAGGTTGCGGTCCACCCCGGCGAGACCCGCCGCGATGAGCACCATCGCGAAGCCCGCCCACATCCACGCGTACGAACCGATGATGGCCGGTGTGATCAGGCTCGGGCCGAGCCAGTCGACGCCGTTGTAGGGCGCCGCGAAGTTCGAGGACGGCAGGCGTAGTTGGGCACCGTCGGCGGAGGCCGGCAGCGTGAACGTACCGTCGTCGCCCGCTTTCGCGGAGGCCACGACCTTGCCGTCCTTGACCGCCTCGACCTTGATGCCCGGCAGGGCCTTCTCACCCGCGTCGACGGCGCCCTTCTCACCGCCGCCGCCCAGTTTGAAGTCCAGCCAGACCGTGCCGGACACCCCGTCGCCCGAGGCCTCGGCGGGCTTGGCGTCCCCGGGGCTGCCGGGCACCTTGTTCGGGGCGATGCCGACCAGCGGGATCAGGGCCGGGGAGCCGGCGCTCACCGTGCCCGTGGAGGTGAAGGAGCCCCCGCCGGACGCCTTGAGGTCGCTCTCGGCCGAAGGGCGTGCCTTCGGATAGACGGACGACTCGGCGAAGGTGTCGTGCACCCCCACCACCACGGCGTTCGCCACCCCCTGATCCGGGTCCGCCTCGTACACGAGCCGGAAGATGATGCCCGCGGCCAGCATGGAGATGGCCATCGGCATGAAGATGACGAGCTTGAACGCCGTTGCCCAGCGCACCCGTTCGGTCAGCACGGCGAAGATCAGACCGAGCCCGGTGACCAGCGCCGGGGCGACCGCGACCCAGATCGCGGTGTTCTTGACCGCGGTGAACGTGGCGTCGTCCGTGAAGATGTCGCCGTAGTTGCCCAGCCCCACGAAGCCCGAACCGTCGGCGTCGTACAGACTGCGCCAGATCGAGTACCCGATCGGGTAGACCACGAGCGCGCCGAGCAGCACGATCGCGGGCAGCAGGAACAGTCCTGCCACCCACGGCCGGGTACCGATCACGCTCTTGCGTTTTCCGGCGGGGGGCACCGGACTCGCCGGGCCCCCCGCCGTCGCCACCTGCGACGACATGGGCTGCCGTCAGCCCTTGTACGCCTTGGCGGCGTCCGCTTCGAGCGCCTGCTGCGCGCCCTCGACGTCCGAGGGGGTCTTGAGGAAGTCCTGCAGCGCCTTCCACTCGCCCGCGCCCTGGGTGCCACCGAAGGCGGCCGGGGCCTGGTCGGACATGTCGAAGCGGAACTCGTCGCCCGCGTCGAGCAGCGCCTTGGCGATGTCCCCGGCCACGGCGTCCTTGTAACTCTTCAGGTCCATCTCCTTGTTGGGGGAGATGAAGCCGCCCTGCGCCGCCCAGATCTCGGCCGCGTCGGTCGAGGCGAGGAAGGTGATCAGGGCCTGCGAGGCCTTGTCGTCCTTCAGGATCACGGCCACGTCACCACCGCTGACCACCGGCGACTCGTCGCCGACCGCCGGGAACGGGAAGACCTTGGCGTCCGTGCCGATCTTGGCCTTCGTGTCGGCGTTGATGTTCGCCGCGACGAAGTCGCCCTCGTAGACCATGGCGGCCGGGGTGTCGCCCGAGAAGGTGTTCGTCACGGACTTGGGGAACTCGGTGCGCAGCGCGCCGGCCCTGCCGCCCGCGATCAGGTCGTCCTTGCCCCACAGCTGGGCCAGCGTGGTCAGGGCCTCCTTGACGGAGGGGTCCGTCCACTTGATCTCGTGCTTCGCCAGCTGGTCGTACTTCTCCGGGCCCGCCTGCGAGAGATAGATGTTCTCGAACCAGTCGGTGAGGGTCCAGCCGTCCTGGCCGCCGATGGAGACCGCGGGCGAACCGGCGTCCGACAGCGTCTGCGCGGTCTGGAGGAACTCGTCCCAGGTCTTGGGCTCCGCGGTGATCCCGGCCGCCTCGAACGCGGCCGTGTTGTACCAGACCAGGGACTTGTTGGCGGCCTTCGCGTAGACGCCGTACTGCTTGTCCTTATAGGCGCCCAGGTTTTTCCAGCCCGCCGAGAAGTTCTTGTCGATCTGCGCCTGTGCCTCGGCGCCCAGGGGCTTGACCCAGCCCTTGTCGACGAACTGGTGCAGCACACCGACCTGCGGCAGGAACGCCACGTTCGGCGGCTTGCCGCCCTGGATCTTCGTGCCCAGGAAGGTGGACGTGTTGTTGCCGGTCGGCACGAAGCTGACCTCCGCGCCCGTGCGCTTCTCGAACTCGTCCAGGACCTTGGTGAAGTTGTCCTGCTCGGGGCCGGTCCAGACGGCCGCGACCTCCAGCTTCTGGCCGTCGAGCTTGGGGAGCTCGACACTGGCGGCGCTGCCGGTCTCGCTTCCCCCGCCTCCTTCGTCGCTCTTGTCGTCGTCACCGCCGCACGCCGTGAGCGTGAGCGCCATCGCCCCCGCGACGACGGCGGCCGCGGTTCGCGCGGTCCTGCCCAACTTGTGCGACTTGTTGTGCGGCCTGTGTGTACGGAGAGTGTTGCTGCGCATGACTTGCCCCGTTCTTCGTCGAACGTCCGAGCGCTGTCCCGTGCGCTCTTGGTCTACGCCCGTGCGGTTGGGGGCGGCAAGAGCGCCTGCGCTGTCAAGACCGTGATCGTAACCGCGTCGTGACGTGGGGACTTGGGGGCGTGCCCTGGACCCCGAGGGGGGTGAGATTTCGGGTGCGGGTCCGGCCGTGGCTGATCGCGCAGTTCCCCGCGCCCCTGAAGACCTAGGGGCGCGGGGAACTGCGCAGTCTTTTGGGGGTTCGGGGGCGGAGCCCCTGAGGCAGCCCCCGAACCCGCCGCTAGAGAAGCGACGGCACCTCCGTCGCTGAGACGGAGCGGGCGGCTCGCTCCAGGGCGCTGGCCAGGAGGGCCAGGTCCGTGGGCCCGTTGCCCAGCTCACGGACGGGTCGGCGCGCGGGAGGATCGCCCATGCGGGCCCACTCCAGCGGGACGACAGTCGGACGCAGAGTCGCCGTACGAGGAATACGCCCCGTGACCCGGCCCCCCTGGAACGGCGTTGACCGACCGGCCGGTCCGCCGAGCCTCCCCCGCCCGGCCGGGGGCTCCTCCGGCCCGGCCACCACCGCTTCGAGGACAACCCGAAGCGTCGCCCGCCGGGCCAGCTCCGTCTCGTCCGTCCGCTCCCCGCCCCCGGTCGCCGCCACCAGATGCACCCCGAGCCGCTCCCCGTCCCGCGCCACGGCTTCCAGCGCCCGCACGACCGAACCGGCGGCCGGGCGCCCGGGGGAGCCCAGCGCGGGGGAGAGCAGCGCGTCCAGGTCGTCGACGACCACAACGAGCCGGGGGAGCGGAGGCCCCGTGTCCGAACGGGGCCGGCTTGCGACGGGACGCAGCCGGAGGGTGGAACTGGAGGACGTGTCGAGATCCCCGGCACCGGCGGACCCGCCGGCCGTACCGCCCTGCCTGGCCGCTCCCGAACCAGCCGATCCAGCGGATCCAGTCGCACCCGCCGAACCCGAACCTGCGGACCGCTGGGCGACGACACGGCCCGACGCCCCCTGCCGGTCCTGCCGATCCTGTCGCGCCTGCCTGTCCTGCCGGTCCTGCAGGGAGTGCCACTCGGCGAAGTCGAGCCGGCCGAGCAGTTCGGCCCGCCGCTTCAGCTCGGCGGCCAGGGACTGGGCGAACTCCCGCATCCGTACGGGATCGTGGGCGCCCAGATGCGTCGTGACGTGAGGCAGGTCCGTACACACCTGGAGCCCGTCCCCGCGCGCGGCCGCGCCACCGCTGCCCGTGCCGTCCCGGCCGTCGATGAGCACGATGCCGAGCCGGTCGGGCCGTTCCGCGGCGGCGAGCGAGGCGGCCACCGAACGCAGCAGTTCCGTACGCCCGCTGCCGGAGGGGCCCTCGACCAGCAGGTGCGGTCCCTCGACCGCGAGGTCCGCGCAGACGGGCCCGCGGGGACCGGCGCCGAGCACGGCCGTGGCCCGGCCGCCGAGCGCCTCCGGGTCGTCGGCCGCGTCCGCCCAGCGCGCCATCAGCGACGCCGGGGTGGCCCTCGCCAGGCCCAACTCGTCCAGGAGCCGGGCCGCTTGGGGCAGCGGCGCGGACACGCGGGTGTGCCGCTCGCCCGCCACGCCGTCCGCGCGGAGCGGCGCCAGCGCCCGGGCGAACCGCTCGGCCCAGGCCATGGACACGGCGTCCACGGCGGCGACCGTGCCATGGCCCACCGGCCCGCCCTGCGCGAGGGATGCGGAACCGCCCGCCTGCTTGCCGTGCGCCACACGCAGCAGGCGCAGCGCTGTCGCCACGTCCCCGCTGAGCAGCGCGACGGCACCGCACTCCCGGAAGGCGGGCGAGGCCGCGCAGGCAGCCTCGTACGTGTCCGTCACCGGTGAGGCGGGCGACGCGGCCGGCGTCTCGACGAGACAGATGACGTGGATCCCGGCCTGCGGCCCCTCGGCCGCGAGCCGTGACACGGCCTCCCGCACACCGGCCGACCCGGGGTCCCCGTCCACCACGACGACGGTGTGGGGGCCCGGCCACTCGGTGTCCGACGGATCGTCGGACCGCGCCCAGGAGGGCCGCCTGGCCCGCCCTCGGGCAGCCGCGTCACTGGTCTGCGTACCGCTGCGGGGGAGTCCCAGGTGGGTGATGTTGCTGTCGCGTGCGGTGGGGTGGGCGCGGGGCAACACCGGGCCGGCGGAATCGGTGCGCTCACCGGCGCGGGTCGGGTCGCCGTCGGACGGGTGCCTCGACCGGGCCCCACCGTCGGAGGAGGAAGAAGAGGTGGAGGCAGAGGGAAAGGTGGACCCGGGGCGGCCGCTCGCACCGCCGTCGTGGACCCCGTGGCCCCGCTCGCCACCGCTCGGCCGTTGTACGGCCGAGAACGCCCCGCTGTCGTCCGGTGAGCCGTCGCCCAGGCGAAGCCCTCCGCCGGTGGATCCGGTGGACACGGAGGCCCGGCCCACCTCCGCCAAGTGGTCCTCAAGCCTGCGGACCAGCTCCTCCGTACGTGCCGTCGCCTGTTCGCGGTCGTAGGCGAGGAGGAGACGGCAGTCCTGGCCGTGGGTGGGACGGAGATGGGGGAGCCAGCCGAGCCAGGACCACTCGGCGGTGCGCTCCTCCACGGACCGCGAGCGGTCCGTGCTGATCAGGGTGATTTCCAGGGCGTCGGGCGAGTGCAGCGCGGCGAGCTGGGCGACCACCGCGCGGGCGAGCCCCGAGAGACGGCCGCGCGGCCCGGCCAGGCCCAGCGCCCCGACCTCGCGAAGCCCCGCGGTCACCGGCACCGAGGGGAGCAGGCCGGAGCCGTCGGGCGCGCTCCGGTCCGCCGTGCCGAGCCGCACCGTGAGCGTCTCCGGGTGTCCCGGGCCGCGCTCCCACAGCCGCGGGTCCGGTCCGAGCGCGGCAAGCAGCAGTGCGGCGGGATCGGGCCACCGCTCGGGAGCGGACGCGCCCGCGACGACTGGTTCCTCGGCTGCCGGTGTCTCGTACGCGTCCTCGTACGCCTCGTCGTGCTCCGTGTCCGGCTCGTCGCTCCGGCCGCCCGCCAGCCGCCGGGCCCAGGCGGAAAGCCCGCCGCGCTTGCGCACACCACGCGGCACGGTTGTCCCCCGGAGGGGAGTGCCTTTTCGGCCGCCCTCACCGGGTGCGGGTACGTCCGCGTTCTCCTCGGAAGCCGCTGTGGAAGGCGCTCCGGAGTCCGTGCTCTCGATCCGGGGCGGCCTGCCCTGCCCCGGCACGACGGTCGGGTCTGCGGGCGTGCGCCGCTGAGGCGAGGACGTGGTCCCGGCGGGCCCATGGGAGCGCCCGCCCTCGGCGGAGCCCCACCCGGCGGTGCCGTACCCGTGATGCGTCTCGGCGGTCGGCGGCGCGACCTGGAAACGGGACGCGGCCTCCGGAGCGCCCCCGCCGTCGTCCCTGTCGCCCCCGTCACGCGCGTGGGGCACCCTCGCCGCTCCGGCCGCCTCACCTGGTGCCGGCGCCGGTGCCTGCTGTTCCGTACGACCGGACGTGGCCGTCGGCTGTTCCCGCTCGGGGGTCTCCGGTGCCGTCACGACCCGGACGTGTCCCTCGCCGTCCGGCGCGGTCTCCCGCACGACGGCCGGTTCGCCCGCCGGGGCCAGGCGCAGCGCGGATTCGCCCACCCGGAGGAGTGCTCCAGGCGCGAACCGCACCTGGCGCTCGCTCACGCGCCGGCCGTCCAGCGTCGTGCCGTTGGTGGAGCCCAGGTCCGCCACCGACACACGGCCGTCCGCCGCGACCGTCACGGCGCAGTGCAGGCGGGAGACGTCCGGGTCGTCCAGCGGCACGTCGGCTTCGGCCGAGCGGCCGATGTCGATCCGGCCGCCGTGCAGGAAATGGACGCCTCCCGCATCGGGTCCGGCCACCACGCGCAGCTGGGCCGCGGCGGGGTCGAGGTCGGGACCGGGCTCCGAGGGGGCGCCGAGCGACAGCACGGCGCCGTCCATGAGAGGTGGCTCACCCAGCGTGCAGCGCTGCGCGTCGAGCCGCTCCGCCCCCGCGTACAGCACCCCGGCTCCCTCGCCCCCGACCGCCGAGGCGAGGCCCGAGGCCACCGCCGCGAGCGCGGTCCCGGCGGGTGCTGTCACCAGCACGTCGCAGGACGCGGGGCGTCCCTCGGGGCGCGTCCCCAGCGGGTCTACGACGGTCAGCCGGATCTGCATCGCCGTCAGCGGTCCCTTCTGTCGCGGGCGCCCGCGACGAGGCTGCACCGCGGTCCCCCACCGCAGATTCCCCCACCGCACACGGGCACTTCGGCCAGTACGGGAAGCATCCTCGCACCTGCCACTGACAACACGCCCGTCCTCCACCGGCAAGTGATCTTGATTGGTCGGCTCTGCCCGCAAAAGTGCCTGACCAATGCCCGAGCGATGTCCGCTTGAGATCGGTCACGTCAAGATGCGGCAACCAAACCACCCAAAGCGAGCGTCTTTTCATCGAACACATACAGGAACGCCTTACGTAATGCATGGGCAGGCGGGGTGAGGGAAACCGCAGCGGGACGACAGCCCGGTGCCACGTTCGACGGCACTACAGTGGGTCGGAACCACCCGCAGCAGGGTGGACGGATCAGTCAGGCAAGCAGCAGGGAGCGCATGACGTGCGGCCGGTAGGGAGCAAGTACCTCCTTGAGGAGCCGCTTGGGCGCGGCGCCACAGGCACCGTCTGGCGCGCCCGCCAGAGGGAGACAGCGGGCGCCGAGGCGGCAGTACCCGGTCAGCCGGGTGAAACGGTGGCGATCAAGGTCCTCAAGGAGGAGCTCGCCAACGACGCGGACATCGTGATGCGGTTCCTGCGGGAGCGCTCCGTGCTGCTCCGCCTGACCCACCCGAACATCGTGCGCGTACGGGACCTCGTGGTCGAGGGCGATCTGCTGGCCCTGGTCATGGACCTGATCGAGGGCCCGGACCTCCATCACTACCTGCGCCAGAACGGCCCGTTCTCGCCGGTCGCCGCCGCGCTGCTGACCGCCCAGGTCGCCGACGCGCTCGCCGCCAGCCACGCCGACGGAGTCGTGCACCGCGACCTCAAGCCCGCGAACGTCCTGCTCAAGCAGGACGGCGGCCAGATGCACCCGATGCTGACGGACTTCGGCATCGCCCGTCTCGCCGACTCCCCGGGCCTGACCCGCACCCACGAGTTCGTCGGCACGCCCGCGTATGTCGCGCCCGAGTCGGCCGAGGGCCGCCCGCAGACCTCCGCCGTCGACATCTACGGCGCCGGAATCATGCTGTACGAGCTGGTCACCGGCCGTCCCCCGTTCGGCGGCGGATCGGCCCTGGAGGTCCTGCACCAGCACCTGAGCGCCGAGCCGCGCCGGCCCTCCACGGTCCCCGACCCGCTGTGGACGGTCATAGAGCGCTGCCTGCGCAAGAACCCCGACGAGCGGCCCAGCGCCGAGAACCTCGCCCGTGGCCTGCGTACGGTCGCCGAGGGCATCGGCGTGCATTCGAACTCCGCGCAGATCGCCGCCGCCGAGGCCGTGGGCGTCCTGCTCGCCCCGGACCTGGCGCCCGCCGCCGTGCCGGGCGACTTCGGTGCCGCCGACCCCACCCAGGTGCTCCCACAGGGCGCCGCCTCGTACGACCCGAACGGCGCGACCAGCGTCCTGCCGCACACCGGCGCCGCCGACCCCACCGCCGTACTGCCGAACCGTGGTGCGGCCGACCCGACGTCCGTGATGCCGCCGGTGCCGCCGGGACAGCCCGGGGGCGGTCCCGAGGACCCGCACCCCTGGCAGAACCAGCTGCGGGCGGCCCGCGACCGCAACGAACCGACGCAGATGCAGCCGTACCTCGACCCGAACGAGGACCCGCTGCGGCGGCGCCCGCAGCGCCAGGTCGCCAGGCCCCAGCAGCAGCCACCGCCGCAGCCGAGGCCCCAGCAGCCCCAGCAGCGCAGGCAGCGGCCGCCCCAGAACCAGCCCGGTTACGGCTATCCGCAGCAGGGACAGCAGCCCCAGGGGTACGCGCCCCAGCACCAGCCTCAGCAGCGGCAGGCTCCGCCCCAGCAGCCTCAGCAGCCCGCGCCGAGGCCGCCGCGCGAGCCCCGGCAGCGCAGCTCCAACCCGATGAAGATCCCCGGGCTCGGCTGCCTCAAGGGATGCCTGTTCACCGTCGTCATCCTGTTCCTGGCCGGGTGGGCGATCTGGGAGTTCAGCCCGCTCCAGGGCTGGATCGGCACGTCCAAGAGCTACTGGGGGCAGCTGACGGACATGGTCGGCACGGTCACCGGCTGGGTCAAGGACCTGGACAACGGTTCCGGGGAGTAAGTCTTCTCAGGTGCCAATAAGCCTTTTCAGGTATTTCAGAGCATTGCCCCTTCAAATCCCCGGAACCGCGGTGCGGTTCTGGGGATTTGTCGACACCTGGGGGGTGATTTCTGTCGCCGAAGAGGAGGTTGGCGCTCTGGGCGCGTAGCTTTATCGGCAACACGCGCCCGTAGGAGCAGTCTTGGTACGGAAGATCGGCAGCCGGTACACCGCCAACCAGATTCTGGGGCGGGGCAGCGCCGGCACGGTGTGGCTCGGCGAGGGGCCCGAGGGCCCCGTCGCCATCAAGCTGCTGCGCGAGGACCTCGCGTCCGACCAGGAGCTCGTGGGCCGTTTCGTGCAGGAGCGGACGGCCCTGCTGGGCCTGGACGACCCGCACGTCGTCTCCGTACGGGACCTCGTGGTCGACGGCAACGACCTCGCCCTGGTCATGGACCTCGTCCGCGGTACGGATCTGCGGACCCGGCTCGACCGGGAGCGGCGGCTCGCGCCCGAGGCGGCCGTCGCCATCGTGGCCGACGTCGCGGACGGACTCGCCGCGGCGCACGCGGCGGGGGTCGTGCACCGGGACGTCAAGCCGGAGAACGTGCTGCTCGACATGCAGGGGCCGCTCGGACCGGGCGGCTCGCACCCCGCGCTGCTCACCGACTTCGGGGTCGCCAAGCTCATCGACTCACCGCGGCGGACCCGGGCGACGAAGATCATCGGTACGCCGGACTATCTGGCGCCCGAGATCATCGAGGGGCTGCCCCCGCGGGCGGCCGTCGACATCTACGCGCTGGCGACCGTGCTGTACGAACTCCTTGCCGGGTTCACGCCGTTCGGCGGGGGACACCCGGGGGCGGTCCTGCGGCGGCACGTCACCGAGACCGTTGTCCCGCTGCCCGGGATTCCCGAGGAGCTGTGGCAACTGCTCGTGCAGTGTCTGGCGAAGGCGCCCGCGTCCCGCCTGCGGGCGTCCGAGCTGGGCGAGCGGCTGCGGGAGCAGTTGCCGATGCTGGCGGGGATGCCGCCGCTGGACGTGGACGAGCCGGAGGGGGACGAGGACGGGGGCGGCGGGTACGACGACGCTCCCGCCGAGCCGCAGGCTCCGCGGGAGCGGGTCCGGCGTGGGGCCGTTCCCCTCGTGCCCGGCGCCAAGCCGGACTCGAACCGGGACACGCATACGTCGATGAGGGTGCCCGGGCCCGACGAGCTCGCGGGCGGCGCCCGTGGGACGGCCCGGGCGCCGCGGGCCGCGGGGGCGCCGCGGCCGGGGTCCGCGCGCCATCGGGCCGCCGCGGCTCGGCGTCGGCGGATCACGTTGGGGGCGGCGGGGGTGGCGCTCGTCGCCGCGGTGGGGGTTGGTGCGTGGCTTGCCACCTCGGGGGACGACGCCGGCGCGACGCCCTCCGAGACGGAGACGTCGGCACCGGCTTCGCCCTGACGGGCCGATTGTCGTTTGTCTGGTGCGGGCCCGGTGGGGGCTGGTCGCGCAGTTCCCCGCGCCCCTTAAGAGCACGGGGCTACCGCCCCTAAAGACGAAAGGCAGGGGCGGTAGCCCCTCTTTCGTCTTTAGGGGCGCGGGGAACTGCGCGCTCAGCCCCCACCGGCCCGCACCCGACAAACCGAGCCCCGCCAAACACAAGCCCCCCGTTCCACCGGCGGAGCCACTTCGTGGAGCCGTTACGCTGGAGGCGTGGCAGTCGTCGATGTATCCGAAGAGCTCAAGTCCCTCTCCTCGACCATGGAGTCGATCGAGGCCGTCCTGGACCTCGACAAGCTGAGGGCAGACATCGCCGTGCTCGAGGAGCAGGCGGCAGCGCCGTCCCTGTGGGACGACCCGGACGAGGCGCAGAAGATCACCAGCAAGCTGAGCCACCTCCAGGCCGAGGTGCGCAAGGCCGAAGCGCTCCGCGGGCGTATCGATGATCTCAGTGTCCTCTTCGAGATGGCCGAGGAGGAGGACGACCCGGACACCCGCGCCGAGGCCGAGACCGAGCTCACCGCCGTCAAGAAGGCGCTGGACGAGATGGAAGTCCGCACCCTGCTCTCCGGGGAGTACGACTCCCGCGAGGCCCTCGTCAACATCCGTGCGGAGGCCGGTGGCGTCGACGCCGCCGACTTCGCCGAGAAGCTGCAGCGCATGTACCTGCGCTGGGCCGAGCAGCACGGATACAAGACGGAGGTCTACGAGACCTCGTACGCGGAAGAGGCCGGCATCAAGTCGACCACCTTCGCCGTCCAGATCCCGTACGCCTACGGGACGCTGTCGGTGGAGCAGGGCACGCACCGGCTGGTGCGCATCTCGCCCTTCGACAACCAGGGCCGCCGCCAGACCTCGTTCGCGGGTGTGGAGATCCTTCCCGTCGTCGAGCAGACGGACCACATCGAGATCGACGAGTCCGAGCTGCGGGTGGACGTGTACCGCTCGTCCGGGCCCGGCGGCCAGGGCGTCAACACGACCGACTCCGCGGTGCGGCTCACCCACCTCCCCACCGGAATCGTCGTCTCCTGCCAGAACGAGCGGTCGCAGATCCAGAACAAGGCGTCCGCGATGAACGTGCTGCAGGCCAAGCTCCTCGACCGGCGCCGGCAGGAGGAGCAGGCCAAGATGGATGCCCTCAAGGGCGACGGCGGCAACTCCTGGGGCAACCAGATGCGTTCGTACGTCCTGCACCCGTACCAAATGGTCAAGGATCTGCGCACGGAGTTCGAAGTCGGAAACCCCGAGGCCGTTTTCAATGGCGAGATCGACGGGTTCCTGGAGGCCGGAATTCGCTGGCGCAAGCAGCAGGAGAAGTAGGCGACATTTGTAGACGTCGTTTTGTCGACAGGGCAACTGTCATCCATCGGACGGCAGTTGCCCTTTGTGTAGGCCGATGTCTGGGTTTTACATCACACTCACATGACGCTGTGCCGGTCAAAAGAGCTTGATCTGGACATCGCGGTCGCAACGACCTTGACGTTGCATTGAAAAGTGGGAAAGCTGACGCGCGGCATGCGTATCTCTGGGGCGCATGTGAACCGGGAGCTCCACGGAGCTTTCCCCGACGTCGCGGCCCCGGGCGCTGCACCATTGACGATGAGCTACTGGGGGTAGCAACCAGATGACCAAGAAGACGCGTATCCGGATCGCGCGGATAGCCGCCGGCGCGGTGATCGCCGCCGGTGCTTCGCTGACCGCCGCCGGTGCCGCTTCGGCTCTCGACGTCGGTGTCGAGGTGGGCGGTCTGAACGTCGGCGCCACCGCCGACCAGAGCGGTGTCGAGGTCGGCATCGGTGTCGAGGACCCGACGACCCCGGCCCCGACTCCCACGGAGCCGACCGAGGAGCCGACGGTTATTCCGACGGACCCCACCGAGGAGCCGCCCACCGAGGAGCCCACGGAGGAGCCGACCGAGGAGCCCACCGAGCCGACGGAGGAGCCGACCGACAAGCCCACCTCTGAGCCGAGCGACCCGGGCAACGACAACGGCGGCAGCACCGGTGGCAACGACACCGACCCCGACGGCGGCTCGCAGCCGGTCGAGCAGGGCGCGGGCAAGGAGAGCCTGACCGACACCGGTTCGGACACCTCCGCCCAGGGCACCGGTGGCGAGCTGGCCGAGACCGGCGCCGCCGAGAACATCACGTACCTGCTGATCGGCGCCGCGACGATGATCGCCGGCGGCATCGGCTTCCGTATGCTGCCCCGCCTCATGAACGGCCGCGGCGCGGCTGCCTGACGGACGTCATGGGCGTACGCGCTAGTGAGTGCGTGACGTGAGTGCGTGAGAAGGGCCCGGAGCTTGAAGCTCCGGGCCCTTCTTCATGTCTTGTCCGCGCCGTGTGCCGTCCGCTGCCGCCGTGCCTCGTGCCGTGCCCCGCTCGTGCCTCGCGCGCGTCCTACGCGGTCTGGTGGGCCAGCAGTGCCACTGCCGCGATCAGGATGGCGAGCAGTGCGATCAGCGCCATGGGGTTGAGGCCGCCTCCGAAGGGGCCCTCCTGCTGCAGCCGCGCTCGGTTCGCGCGGCAGACGGGGCAGCGGCCCTCGTTCACGGGCGCGGCACAGTTCGCGCACACCAGCCGGTCGTACGTCATGCGCTCGCCCTCCTTGCACCGGTTCCACGTACACAACGCTCTCGGGAACGGATACGTTCCCCCTCCACTGTGCCAGGTTCCTCCGGAGGGTGCGCGGGTTCTTGTGCGGGGGCTGGGCAGGGCGCCTCCTGAGGGGTGGCTTGCGTTGTCCCGCGGCTACAGGCTGTGTGTGGCTGGTCGCGCAGTTCCCCGCGCCCCTTACGGGGCGGGGTCCTCGAGCCCTCTTCTCAGGTTGCCCCGCACAAAAGCGCACAACCCTTGCGCAACCTCTCCCGGCGACTGCGCGCGTGTACCCGGGTCGCGTATGGTCACGCTCATCTAGCCCCGATATCCCCGACGGCCTGTGGTGCATCCGTGATCCGATTCGACAACGTGTCCAAGGTCTACCCCAAGCAGACCCACCCCGCTCTGAGGGATGTGTCCCTGGAGGTCGAGCGAGGCGAGTTCGTGTTCCTGGTGGGGTCCTCCGGCTCCGGAAAGTCCACCTTCCTGCGGCTGATCCTCCGCGAGGAGCGGACCAGCCACGGTCAGGTGCACGTCCTGGGCAAGGACCTCGCGCGCATCTCCAACTGGAAGGTGCCGCAGATGCGCCGCCAGCTCGGGACGGTGTTCCAGGACTTCCGCCTCCTGCCGAACAAGACGGTCGCCGAGAACGTGGCCTTCGCGCAGGAGGTCATCGGCAAGTCGCGCGGCGAGATCCGCAAGTCCGTGCCTCAGGTGCTCGACCTCGTCGGGCTCGGCGGCAAGGAGGACCGGATGCCCGGTGAGCTGTCCGGCGGTGAGCAGCAGCGGGTGGCGATCGCGAGAGCGTTCGTCAACCGGCCCAAGCTGCTGATCGCGGACGAGCCCACCGGAAACCTCGACCCGCAGACCTCCGTCGGCATCATGAAGCTGCTCGACCGGATCAACCGGACGGGCACGACCGTCCTGATGGCGACGCACGACCAGAACATCGTGGACCAGATGCGCAAGCGCGTCATCGAGCTGGAGAAGGGCCGACTAGTCCGCGACCAGGCGCGCGGCGTGTACGGCTACCAGCACTGACCGCGACCTCCCTCACGCTCTCGGCGCCACCGCAGAGCAGGGGGGAGGACTCCCCACGCATCCGCCACGGAAAGGCCTGAGAAGACGCCATGCGCGCCCAGTTCGTTCTGTCGGAGATCGGTGTCGGTCTCCGCCGCAATCTGACGATGACCTTCGCGGTCGTCGTCTCGGTCGCCCTGTCCCTAGCCCTGTTCGGCGGTTCGCTCCTGATGAGCGACCAGGTGAACACGATGAAGGGCTACTGGTACGACAAGGTCAACGTCTCGATCTTCCTCTGCAACAAGAGCGACGCGGAGTCCGACCCCAACTGCGCCAAGGGAGCGGTCACCACCGAGCAGAAGAAGCAGATCGAGACCGACCTCGACAAGATGTCCGTCGTCGAGACCGTCTCGCACGAGTCCAGCGACCAGGCGTACAAGCACTACAAGGAGCAGTTCGGCGACTCCCCGCTCGCCGCCTCGCTCACCCCGGACCAGATGCAGGAGTCCTTCCGCATCAAGCTGAAGGACCCGGAGAAGTACCAGGTCATTGCGACCGCCTTCGACGGCCGTGACGGCGTGCAGTCCGTGCAGGACCAGAAGGGCATCCTCGACAACCTCTTCGGGCTCCTCAACGGCATGAACTGGGCCGCCCGCGCGGTGATGGCGATGATGCTCGTCGTCGCGCTGATGCTCATCGTCAACACGGTGCGCGTCTCCGCCTTCAGCCGTCGGCGTGAGACCGGGATCATGCGCCTGGTGGGCGCCTCCGGCTTCTACATCCAGGCGCCGTTCATCATGGAGGCCGCGGTCGCCGGACTGATCGGCGGCGGGGTGGCGTGTGCCTTCCTGCTGATCGCCCGGTACTTCATCATCGACCACGGTCTGGCCCTGTCGGAGAAGCTGAATCTGATCAACTTCATCGGCTGGGACGCCGTTCTCACCAAGCTGCCGCTCATCCTCGCGACGAGTCTGCTGATGCCCGCGCTTGCCGCGTTCTTCGCGTTGCGCAAGTACCTGAAGGTGTGACGCATGACAAGAGGGCCGTACCGGCAAGCGCCGGTACGGCCCTTCTCGTTGTCCTAGACTCACCGGCATGTCAGGCCGTGACCTGTTCTGTCAGCCCCGCCGCTTCGGCCGCGGGGCGGCCCTGACGTTGGTCTTCGCGAGCGTTCTCGCGGCGGGCGCCGCGACCGGCTCGTTCGACACCTCGGGCCGCAAGAGCGCCTCCCCGGCCGGCAGGTCCGCCCCGGCGGGTCACCAGGAGGACGTCGCCGACGCCGCCGCCGAGGCGATGGCCGACGGCAAGTCCCCGGTCGAGGCCGCCGAGCGGGCCGTCAGCCGCAGCGGCGACCGCTGGGGCGCGGTCTACTCCCCGGGCGAGTACGAGGAGTTCGAGGAAGCCCTCGACGGCCAGTACACCGGCGTCGGCCTGTGGGCCAGGCGCGAGCGCGACGGACGTATCGAGGTGACCCGGGTGCAGTCCGGCTCACCCGCGCAGGCCGCCGGCATCCGGCAGGGCGACCGGCTGCGCAGCATCGACGGCCATCGGGTCGACGGCAGGCCCGTCACGGAGGTCGTCTCATTACTGAGGGGCGACGCCACCGACGCGAGCGCCGGAACGACCGTCGCTCTCGGCCTTGAGCGCGGCACGCGCGCGTGGCGCGAGACTCTGCGCCGGGCCCGCCTGTCCACCGACTCCGTGACGGTCCGCGAACTGCCCGGCGGCGTCACCGTGATCAAGGTCGCCGCCTTCACCAAGGGCTCCGGAGACCTCGTACGGACCGCCGTGGCCGACGCCCCCACGGGCACCGGGGTCGTCCTGGACCTGCGCGGCAACTCCGGCGGCCTGGTCACCGAGGCCGTCACCGCCGCCTCCGCCTTCCTCGACGGCGGCCTCGTCGCCACGTACGACGTGAACGGCGATCAGCGAGCCCTGCACGCCGATCCCGGCGGTGACACCACCAGACCCCTGGTCGCGCTCGTCGACGGCGGCACGATGAGCGCGGCCGAGCTCCTCACCGGGGGCCTGCAGGACCGCGGCCGCGCGGTCGTCGTGGGCTCCAGGACCTTCGGCAAGGGCTCGGTCCAGATGCCGAGCCGGCTGCCCGACGGCTCCGTCGCAGAGCTGACCGTCGGGCACTACCGCACCCCCTCAGGTCGGGGTGTCGACGGCCGCGGCATCACCCCCGACCTGGAGGCCGAGGAGGGCTCGCTGGAGCGGGCCGAGACCGTACTGAGCGGGCTCGGCGACCCCTCGTAGCCGACCCGGACCCGGTATTCCCGGCCGACGGTCCGCCTCTCCCGTAATCGGCTTTCCCTCGTGGGCCCCTCTAGTGCGAAAATGGCCAGCACTATGAGCAAGGGCATGTACGTACCGAAAGAATCCCAGCCGAAGCAGGGAGGGGGCACCTCAGGCAAGGTCAAGGACGGCAAGCGCAAGATCGTCGCGCAGAACAAGAAGGCGCGGCACGACTACGCCATCATCGACACCTACGAGGCCGGGCTCGTCCTCACCGGCACGGAGGTGAAGTCCCTGCGCCAGGGCCGGGCCTCGCTGACCGACGGCTTCGTCCAGATCGACGGGAACGAGGCGTGGCTGCACAACGCCCACATCCCGGAGTACAGCCAGGGCACGTGGACCAACCACACCGTGCGCCGCAAGCGGAAGCTGCTCCTGCACCGCGAGGAGATCGACAAGCTGGCGTCGAAGTCCGAGGAGACGGGTCACACGATCGTCCCCCTCGCCCTGTACTTCAAGGACGGCCGCGCGAAGGCCGAGATCGCGCTCGCCCGGGGCAAGAAGGAGTACGACAAGCGGCAGACGCTCCGCGAGAAGCAGGACCGGCGGGAGTCGGACCGGGCCATCGCCGCGGCCAAGAGGAAGCAGCGGGGCGAGTAGCAGCGGGCCGGGTGGCGGGCCGGTGGGCGCCTCGCCGCCGGGAATACGGTGGCATGGGTGCGCGTTGGTCACGTACGATGGCACTGCACCTCATAGCGGGTGCGCACCTCTTCGCTTGGAGAAGTTCCGGAGAGGCTTGAAAAATCAACATGGGGATGATCGGTTTCGACAGCGGATGTTGAAGCAGGGGAAGCGTGTCGAGGAAGCGGCAATGATCTCGTTAACCATATGTCGCAACCAATAATCGCCAATTCCAAGAGCGATTCCCAGTCCTTCGCCCTCGCTGCCTAATAACAGCGACTGAAGGACCCTAAAAGGGTGTCAGCCCGGGGGTGTTCCCGACCCGGACCCTGGCATAATCTAGGGAACTAAACCATCGAGCCCGGTCACGGGGTTCGATGGGAAATCAAACAGTGACTGGGCCCGTCGGCGACTTGTTCGCGTGATCACCGGGGCCGAGAAAATCGAAGCGAACTGCACACGGAGAAGCCCTGATTCTGCACCGGTGGACGCGGGTTCGATTCCCGCCATCTCCACTCATCCCATGTTAAGCAAAGGCCCCGCTGCCCAGGCAGCGGGGCCTTTGTCGTGTCCGGGCGGTTGCACCGTGCGCGGTTTCGCTGCCGGACGCCTACTGTCCACGGGGCCCGTCGTCCGGGATGCTCCTGTGGCATGAGCAGACCCGTGAGTAGAACCGCGAAGAGTTCTGGGGAGCGCGTCGACTCCCGTATGAAACGGTGGATCTGGCCCGTCGTGATCGGGCTCGCGGCGGCCGCGCTCGGTTCGGGTTCGCCGGCCGGTGCGGACGCCGACCGGAGCGGACTGCCGGAGGCCATCGACACCATCCTCGGGGACAGCCGGATGGAGGGCGGGACGGCGAGCGTCGTGGTCGCCGATGCCACGAGCGGCGACGTGCTGTACCAGCACCGGCCGACCGAGCGGCTGATGCCCGCCTCCAACACCAAACTGCCCACCTCGGCCGCGGCGATGGAGATCCTCGGCCCCGACCACAGGTTCACGACGGACGTCCTGACGAACGGCAGGCGGCAGGGCCCCGTCCTGCGCGGCGATCTGTATCTGCGCGGCAGCGGCGACCCGACCGCACTCGCCAAGGACTACGACAAACTGGCCGCCGACCTCGCCGCGTCGGGCGTCACCCGTGTCGACGGGCGGCTCCTCGCCGACGACACCCGCTTCGACAGCGCCCGCCTCGGCCGCTCCTGGGCCGCCGACGACGAGTCTGCGTACTACTCGGCGCAGATCAGCGCGCTGAGCGTCGCGCCCGACACCGACTACGACACCGGGACCGTGATCGTGGAGGTCGCGCCGGGCGCGGCGGCCGGGGACGAGCCGACCGTCACCGTCACACCGAAGACGGACTACGTCGACCTGGACGTCCGGGCCACGACCGTCGCCGCGGGCGGCTCGAACGACCTCACCGTCGAGCGGGAGCACGGCACCAACACCATCGTGGTCAGCGGTACGACGCCCGTGGGCGGCTCCGGCGCCACGGAGTGGGTGAGCGTGTGGGAGCCCACCGGGTACGCGGCCGCCGTCTTCCGGGACGCGCTCGCCGCGCACGGGGTGAAGGTGACCGGGCCGACACGGCTCGGGCGCGCCACACCTGCGGGGGCACGGCAGCTCGCCTCGCACGCCTCGATGCCGTTGAAGGACCTGCTGATCCCCTTCATGAAGCTGTCGAACAACATGCACGCCGAGATCCTCACCAAGGCCATGGGCCTGAAGGTCTCGGGGGAGGGGAGCTGGAGCGCCGGGCTCGCCGCCGTCAGCGGTTACGTGAAGGGCGTCGGCGTCGAAACTGGCAAGCTGCGGCAGGTCGACGGCTCGGGGCTCTCCCGGATGAACAACTTCACCGCCGGCCAGTTCGCCAAGCTGCTGCTCGCGGTACGGGCCGAGCCCTGGTACGCCGACTGGTACAAGTCCCTGCCGGTCGCCTGCGGCCCCGACCGGTTCGTCGGCGGCACCCTGCGGACCAGGATGTGCGGGACGCCCGCAGCGCTCAACGCCCGCGCCAAGACCGGCTCGTTGACCGGGGCGTCCGGGCTCTCCGGGTACGTGACGGACGCGGACGGGCGCGAACTCGTCTACAGCATCGTGCTCAACAACTACCTCGCCTCCTCCGTGAAGCCGCTGGAGGACGCGATCGTGGTGACACTGGCGCGGTCCACGGCGGATGCGGCCGTACTCGTGAAGCCCGGCAGCGCACGGGCGGCCGAGCGGAACGGGGACCTGGAGTGCTCTTGGCGCAAGCCGGTGGAGTGCTGAGCGAGTGGTGAAGGGGTGAGGTGCGGTCCAGGGCGTCTCTTCGACGCCCTGGACCCAACAGGGCTCGGGCCGGTCAGGGCCGCGGCATCGTGCTCGCCCGTACCGTCAGCCGTGGCGACAGCAGCGTGGCCTCCGGTACGGCCGTGGCGCCGCCGAGCTTCCTCATCAGCAGTTCCACCGCTCCCGTGCCCACCTCGGCGGTCGGTATGGCGATCGAGGTGACGGGGACGCGGGTCTGTCCGGCCACCTCGTCCGGGCAGATCGCCGTGACCGACAGATCCCCAGGGACCCGTAGGCCGAGGGACTCGAACGCGTCGATCAGCGGCTCAAGGACCGGCTCGTTGTGCACCACGACACCCGTCAACGCGGGCCGCTCCCGCAGGAGTTGCTCGGCGACCTGGCGGGCCGCCGCGGGTGCCGCCTCGCACGGGTGCACCGAGGAGGACAGGCCGTTGCGGTCGGCCGCGGCCGTGAAGCCCTGGACCACCCGCTGGGCGAACCCGGTCTCGCGTACGTACACCTCGGGTGGCGAGCCCACCAGGCCGATCACCCGGTGTCCGAGGCCCGCGAGATGCTCGACGCACAGCTCGCCCGCCGCCCTGAAGTCCAGGTCGATGCAGGTCAGCCCGGCGGGCTCGGCCGGGAAGCCGATGAGGACCGACGGGCGGTCCAGGGCGCGCAGCAACGGCAGGCGCCGGTCGTGGAGTTGGATGTCCATCACGATCAGCGCGTCCACGAGGGCGGTGTCCGCGACCCGGCGCAGCCCGTCCTCGCCCTCCTCCTGCGTGAGCAGCAGTACGTCGTGGTCGTGCCGGCGCGCGGCCGTCACCACGGACACCGCGAACTGCATCACCACCGGCACATGGATGCCGGTCCGCAGTGGCACCACCAGCGCCAGCACGTTCGACCGGCTGCTCGCGAGGGCCCGGGCGCCCGCGTGCGGCCGGTAGCCCAGTTCGCGGATGCTGTCCTCGATGCGCTGCCGGGTCTCCTCGGAGATCGGGCGCTTGCCGCTCAACGCGTACGAGACGGTACTGGCGGACACTCCCGCGTGCCGTGCCACGTCGGTGATCTTCACCATGCTCAACCCCGCTCCGACTCGGGGCCCAGTTCGAGGGAGAGGAACCCGGTCCCGGCCTTCGCCCGCGCCACCCGTTCCCCGGCCGCAAGGGCCCAGGGCGCCGACGGATTGCTCGACGAGGCCCGCAGTGTGTCACCTTCGCGTACGACGGTGAAGGTCACGCCGTCCACGGGCACCGTGACCTGCGCGCCGCGGTCGAGCCCGTACACGTGCAGGGTCACCCCGTCCGCGTGGGGATAGTCCGGCCGGTCAGCGACGGCTCCCACCGGGATCACCGCGCCCGGTCTGACGAGGAGCGGCACGCTGGAGAAGCCGTGCTTCTCACACACCCAGCGCGGACCGGTCACCGGCCGGCCGGTGAGAAAGTGGGTCCAGGTGCCCTCGGGCACGTAGTACGACACCTCGCCGTCGTCGGAGAACACCGGCGCGACCAGCAGGTCCGGGCCGAGCATGTACTGCCGTTCCAGGTGCGCGCACCCGGGGTCGTCCGGGAACTCCAGGAGCATCGCGCGCATCATCGGCACACCCTCCGAGTGCGCGGTGCGGGCGGCCTCGTACAGATACGGCATGAGGCGCAGTTTCAGCCGGGTGAACAGGCGCAGGACGTCCACGGCCTCCTCGTCGAAGAGCCAGGGGACCCGGTAGGAGGAGCTGCCGTGCAGGCGGCTGTGCGAGGAGAGCAGGCCGAAGGCGAGCCACCGTTTGAAGAGGGCCGGGGTCGGGGTGCCCTCGAAGCCGCCGATGTCGTGGCTCCAGTAGCCGAACCCGGAGAGGCCGAGCGACAGCCCGCCGCGCAGCGACTCCGCCATCGACTCGTACGTCGCCTCGCAGTCGCCGCCCCAGTGCACGGGGAACTTCTGGCTGCCGGCGGTCGCCGAGCGCGCGAAGACGACGGCCTCGCCCTCGCCGCGGTGCTTGCGCAGCACGTCGAAGACGGTCCGGTTGTAGAGGTAGGTGTAGTAGTTGTGCATCCGCTCGGGGTCGCCGCCGTCCGCGTACGCCACGTCGAGCGGGACCCGCTCCCCGAAGTCGGTCTTGAAGCAGTCGACGCCCTGCGCGAGCAGCGCCTCCAGCTTCGAGGCGTACCAGTCGCGGGCGGCCTCACTGGTGAAGTCGACCAGTGCCATGCCCGGTTGCCACAGGTCCCACTGCCAGACGCTGCCGTCCGGCCGCTTCAGCAGGTGGCCGAGGGCCTTGCCCTCCGCGAACAGCGGGGAGCGCTGCGCGATGTACGGGTTGATCCAGACGCTGATGTGCAGCCCGCGCTCCTTCAGCCGGGCCAGCATCCCCTCCGGGTCTGGGAAGACCCGCGGATCCCACTCGAAGTCGCACCAGTTGAACTCCCGCATCCAGAAACAGTCGAAGTGGAAGACGGAGAGCGGGAGTTGACGCTCCTTCATGCCGTCGATGAAGGAGGTCACGGTCGTCTCGTCGTACGACGTGGTGAAGGACGTCGACAGCCACAGCCCGAACGACCAGGCGGGCGGCAGCGCCGGACGGCCGGTGAGCGCCGTGTACTTGCGGAGAATGTCCTTCGGGCTCGGGCCGTAGATCACGTAGTACGTCAACTGCTGTGTCTCGGCGCTGAACTGGACCCGGGACACCGCCTCCGAGCCGACCTCGAAGGACACCCGGCCCGGATGGTCGACGAACACGCCGTAGCCCGCGTCCGTCAGATAGAACGGCACGTTCTTGTACGCCTGTTCCGTGGCCGTGCCCCCGTCGGCGTTCCACATGTCGACGACCTGGCCGTTCTTGACGAGTGGCCCGAAGCGCTCGCCGAGTCCGTAGACCTGGGTGCCCACACCGAGGTTGAGCTGCTCGCGCAGATAGTGGCCGCCCGTGCCCGCGTCCCGCATGATGCCCATGCCCTTGGCGCCGCTGGTGGTCAGGGTGCGGCCGTCCGCGAGGAAGTCGACGTGCCAGGGGCCGGTGCGGCTCACCCGCACGGACAGGGCGCCCGCGGTGAGGGTCGCGGACTCCTCGTCGTACTCCGCGTGTGCGGTGAATTCTTCTTTGCCCAGCTCGAATTGGGGGCCGCGCGACTCCTCGCCCTCGAAGTGTGTGAACGTGACGCCGATGACGTCCGGCATCGGCGCGTGTGCGCTGATCGTCACGACCGGTCCCTTCAGCAGGTCGCCGCGGTGCCGGATGGGCTGCGTCGGCGCGTGGATCGCCAACACGCCCTGCCCGGCGGTCACATCGAGGACCTCGACCGGATGGGCGGCGCTCACGCCCTCGCGCAGCATCCAGTAGCCGTCGGTGAACTTCACACGCACACCCCTTACTTGACCGCGCCCACGGCGGTCATTTGACCGCGCCCACGGCGATGCCGCGGGTGAGCGTCCGCTGGAAGACGAGGAAGAAGACGAGGGCGGGCAGGACACCCAGGAGCGCGGCCGCGTTCGTCATCGTGGCGTCCATCAGGCGCTGGCCCTGGAGGACGCCGAGCGCCACCGACACGGTCTGGTTGTCGTTGGAGATCAGCATGACCAGGGGGAGCAGGAACTCGTTCCAGGTCCAGATGAAGAAGAAGACCAGGAGCACGCCGATGGTGGGGCGGCTGACGGGCACCACGATCCGCCACAGCACCTGCCACTTGTTCGCCCCGTCGATCCGGGCGGCCTCGATGATCTCGCGCGGGAACTGTCCGAGGACGGAGGCGAGGAGATACGTGCCGAAGGCGGCCTGGATCACGACGAAGACGATGATCACGCTCAGCCTGGTGTCGTACAGGCCCGCTTCCTTGCTCAGGTAGTAGACCGGGTAGACCAGCGCCTCCTGCGGCAGCATGTTCGCCAGCACGAAGAAGGCGAGCACCCAGGTGCGGCCCCTGATGCGGCCGACGCCGATCGCGTACGCGTTGAGGACCGACAGGACGACGGCGCCCAGGGCCACCGACCCGCTGATGAGCACCGAGTTGACCAGCTTCTGCCCGAAGTCGACGCGCTGCCAGAAGTCCTTCAGGCCGTCGAGGTAGACGCCCTCGGGAAGGCTGAGCGGGCCGTTCGACGAGTACTCGGCGGGCGACTTCACCGCGTTGACGGCGACGATCAGGAAGGGCAGGACCATGAAGAGGGCCCCGATGAACAGGGCTACGAGGACGGGATAGCGACGGGCGGCTGTCATCGCACGACCCCCTGCTCGGCATCCTCGGCGCGGGTCTGGAGCTTCAGCCCCGCGAGGGCGAGGACGAGGATGATCACGGTCAGCACGGTGGAGATCGCGGCGCCGTAGCCCACCTGCGTCTTCTCGAAGAACGTGGTGAAGGAGAAGTAGGAGGGCACGTTCGTCGCCCCGCCGGGCCCGCCTTTCGTGAGCACGTACACCGCGCCGAAGACCTTGAGCGCGGCGATCGTGCACCACAGGAGCACGACGTAGATCTCGGGTCTGATCTGCGGCAGCGTGATGTGCCAGAACCGCCGCCACCAGCCCGCCCCGTCCAGCTCGGCGGCCTCGTACAGCTGGGGGTCTACGCGTTGCAGGCCCGCCATGAAGACGACGAGTGGGAAGCCGATCTGCACCCAGACCATCACGCCCATGACGGTGTAGAGGGCGAGGTCGGGGTCGCCGAGCCAGTCCTGCTGGAGGCCGCCGAGGCCGATGGCCTTCAGGAGCTCGTTCAGCGAGCCGTTCTCCGGCGCGAGGATCCAGCTCCACACGATGCCCGCGACCGCGATCGGCAGGACCTGCGGCAGATAGAAGCAGGCCCGCAGCACGGCGACCGTCCGGCTGCCGAAGTGCTTGCCGACGAAGTCGAAGAGGGCTGCGGCGAGGACGAGTCCGACGACGGTCGGTACGGCCGCCATCGCCACGACGATGAACAGGCTGTGCCGGAAGGACGCCCAGAACTCCGAGTCGTCCATCAGCTCCCGGTAGTTGGCGAGCCCGGTCCACTTCGGTGTACCCACGCCCTGCCACTCGGTGAAGCTCACGCCCGTGTTCATCAGGAACGGCACGACGATGACCGCGAAGAAGGCGAGCACGCCGGGGAGCAGGAACAGCGCGTACGAGTCGCGGGGGCGGCGCGGTCCCTTCGCGCGGTGATGCGCTTCGACAACATCACCGCCTCGACGACTGCCTCGTCCGCTCCGACTGCCTCGGCCGCCCCGTTCGACGGTGACCGTCATGGGGCCTGTACGCCCTTCTCGTACGCCGATTCCACCGCGTCCAGGTAGGCGTCCGGTTTCGCGCTTCCCGTGATCAGCTTCTGGGTCTCGGAGACGAGCACGTCGTAGAAGCCGGCGACCGGCCAGTCGGGGTAGAAGGCCAGCCCGTCCCGCTCGGCGAGGGTGTTGAAGTTGGCGATCAGCCCCTTGGAGCGCGGGTCCGTGATGGCGGCGGGGTCGGCGGCCACCGGGACTCCGCCGTTGTTGCCGAGCAGGTTCTGGATCTTCTTCGACATGGTGATGTCGATGAAGTCGTACGCCAGCTCCTTGTTCTTGGCGCCCTTGGGGACCACCCAGAGGTTGCCGCCCGAACCGAGGGTCATGTTCGACTCCGGCCACAGGAAGGTGCCCCAGTCGACCTTGCTCTCGGCGACGAACCGGCCGTACCACCAGCTGCCGGAGAACAGGATCGGGCTCTTGCCCTGGATGAAGGAGACCCCGGCGTCCTCCGCCTTCGTACCGGTGGACTTCTCGCTGATGTAGCCCTTCTTCACCCAGTCCGCGAAGGTCTCGGCGCCGTACGTCCAGGCGGTGTCATGGAAGTCGGGCTCGCCCTTGTAGAGCTCGTACGAGTCCACCCAGGCGCGGTCGGCCTTCGACAGGGCCAGTTGGTAGAGGTACTGGTGGGCGATGTACTCGGCGCCCGCGTTGGCGAGCGGGGTGATGCCCTCGTCGACGAACCTGTCCATGGCGGCGGTCAGTTCGTCGAACGTCTTCGGCTCGGCGATCCCGTACTTCTTGAAGAGGTCCTTGTTGTAGAACACCATCGTGTACTCGGCGTAGTTGGGGATTCCGTACCACTTCCCGGAACCCATCACGCCCTTGGCGTCGTACTGGCTGGTGGTCCGCACACCGGCGCTGAGCTTCTTGTCCCAGCCGCGCTTGGCCGCCTCCGCGGACAGGTCGGTGAGCAGCCCCTGTTGGGAGAGGTGCCCGGCCGTCGCGTTGCCCTTGTTGTACTCCATGAGGTCGGGCGCGTCATTGGAGTTGAGGACCATCGGGGCCGTCTTCTGGATCTGCTCGAAGCCCTTCTCCTCGAACTTCACCTCGACGCCCGGATGGGTCTTCTCGAACTCCTTGATGGCCTCCTTCCAGGCCACACCCATGGCGCTGTTGGGCGCCTCGTAGTGCCACAGCTTCAACGTCTTCCCGTCGGAGGACCCGCTGCCCGAGTCACCGCCGCAGGAGGCCAGCAGCAGGGTGGTGCTCATCACCAACGCGGCCGCGGCCGTCACACGCCTTCGTGCCGTCAACATCCAGTGCCTCCGGGGGAGTCGGATGGGTATCGGGACATCACGCAGCGCTCATCGAATCGTTTCGATGCGCGACGTCGAAGCGCTTCGACGGGGGAACGTATGTGGGGGCTGTGAGCGCGTCAATGGGGTGCGCGCGAATTGGGGCGGGTGTTCGGGGGGTCGGACGGGCGGGGCGTCTTCAGCGTTGGGCCTCGGCCTGGGCTTGGGCCTGGGCTTGGGCCTGGGGCTGGGGCTGGGGCTGGGGCTGGGGCTGGGCTGGGTCCGGGGCCTGGGTGTGGGCTGGGTCCGGGGTTGAGGCCGGGGTTGAGGCTGAGGCCGGGGCTCGGCGGCCCGTCGTCGTCGTGACGGAGATCAGGAGGGCGGTTGCCGCCGCGGCGACCGGTACTCCGTAGCCGGTGGTCACCGAGACGTGCTCCACAGCCCAGCCGCCGGCCGCCGCCCCGCAGGCGATCCCGCCCAGCAGCCCCGTCACCGCCAGGGTCATCCCCTCGTTCAACCGGCCCTCGGACGTGCGGTGCTGGACCAGGGTCATGCCGGTGACCATCGCGGGGGCGGTCGCCATCCCCGCCACCAGCAGCGCCCCGGCGAGCACCACGAGGGAACCCGTGAGCGAGGCCGCCAGCAGTGGCAGCCACATCAGGAGGGCCATCGCGGCGAGGGTCCACGGGTGGCGCCGCCCGGCCGGGCCCGACGGCTTCAGAGCCCCGTAGAGGAGCCCGGCGGCGCACGATCCGGCGGCCTGGAGCCCGAGGACGATCCCGGCCGCCGCCCGGTGCCCCTGCGCGTCGGCGTACGCGATCGTCACCACCTCCATCGAGCCGAACACCGCTCCGGTGGCGAGGAATCCGACCAGCAGCGGCGGCATCCCGGGTGCCCGGACCGGCGACCGCGTCGCTGTGCTCGTACGGCCCCGGGCGGGCGGTTCCGTCGAGTGCTGGGCGGCGAAGGTGAGCACGCCGGTCAGCAGCAGGGCGACCCCGACGAGGGTGCCGGCCTCCGGGAACAGCGCCCCGCACAGGAACGCGGCCAGCACCGGCCCGAGCATGAAACACAGCTCGTCGGCGGCCTGCTCGAAGGAGTTCGCGGTGTGGAGGCGTACCGGATCGCCCTTCAGGAGATGCGCCCAGCGTGCCCGGGACATACCGCCGGTGTTGGGCGTGGTGGCCGTGGCGGCGTACGCGGCGAACAGGGTCCAGTCGGGCGTCCCGTACCGGACGCAGAGCACCAGCGCGAGCGAGCCGAGCGCGGCGACCGCCGTTGCGGGCACGGCGATCCGCGCCTGTCCGTGCCGGTCGACCAGCCGTGCCGTCCAGGGCGCCACGACCGCCGTCGCCGCCAGCCCGGTCGCCGTGACGGCACCGGCGAGCGCGTATGAGCCCCGCGCCCCCGCGATCATGATCACCGCACTCACGCTGAACATGCCCATGGGGAGCCGCGCGACCAGGTTCCCGAGGGTGAAGGCCCGGGTGCCGGGGATGGTGAAGAGGCGGCGGTACGGGTTGCGGCGGAACGGGTTGCGGCGGTACGGGTTGGGGTCGCGCCGAGGCCGCCCTTCCGGGCGGGAGGTCCGTCGCCGCGGTCCGAAATCGGCCAGCACCAGGCTGTCGGCGGTGACGGCGGGGACGGTCGTACGTGCGTCGGGGTGGGGGAGGAGGCGGGGTCGGGGGTAGGGCCGAGGGGGCTGCTGGAGAGGTGGTCGGGGTAGTCGGGCTGGTCGGGTTGGTCGGGTTGGTCGCGGCATGGATCAACGTTCGCCCGGGCCTTCGGCGGGGGTCCAACACTTACTCCGTACCGATTCACGCACCCGCGTTGTAGGTTCGCCGGATGCCCGCCCACCTCGACCCCCGCCTGCTGCGCGCCTTCCTCGCCGTCGCCGAGGACCTGCACTTCACCCGCGCGGCCGCCCGGCTGTACGTCGCCCAGCAGGCCCTCAGCCGTGACATCCGGCGGCTGGAACGGGAGTTGGGCGCCACCCTCTTCGTACGCACCACCCGGCAGGTGACGCTCACCCTCGACGGCGAGCGGCTGCTGCCCTACGCGCGGCGGGCGCTGGAGGCGCAGGACGAACTGCTTTCCGCCTTCGGGCCGCCGGACGCCGAGCGGCCCCTGCTCGTGGACGTGAACAGCCCCGGGCTGGTCTCCGGGCGCGTGCTGGCCCTGGCCCGTGAACTCGCCCCCGACTGCGAGCTGATGACCCGCTTCGAGAGCGGCCTCACCGGCGCCGCCGCCGAGCTGCTCGCGGGGCGGCTCGACGCGTCTTTCGGCCGGTTCGCGGGCCTGGACCCGGCGGTCCGCGCCCGCCTGGAACAGCAGCCCGTGCGGTACGAACCCATGGCTGTCGTGCTGCCGGAGGACCACCGACTGGCCGAAATGGATGCCATACCACTCGACGCGCTGGCGGGCGAACAGGTGTACGCAGGAGCCGGGAATCCCCGGACGCTGGAGTGGACCGACCTCGCCCGTCAGCTTTTCGAGGGACGCGGGATCGAGGTCGCGGCGCCGGCGCCGCTCGCCGTCGGCACCGAGGAGTTCCAAAGGATCATGGCCAAGAAACGAAACCCCGTCCTGGCCGTGATGGATTTTCCGGCCATGCCGAAATCCGTCCTCCGGCCCCTGGTCGACCCCGTTCCGCTGTCACCGGTGTCGCTGGTGTGGCGGAAGGGACTGGTGCATCGTGGAGTGGAGGCGTTGCGCACCGCGGCGGCTCGGCTTGCGGGGGCGGAAGGGTGGCTGGAGCGCCCTTCGGAGGGTTGGATTCCGGCCACAGATGCACTCATCATGATGAGCCGGGGCTGACACAGAACCCTCACTGTTGCTTACGTGCGCTACATTCATGGGCCGGGTGCAGTGTGATAAAGGGGGCGCTCGGGCCGGATGGGGGTCCGGTCCGGACGACGAGTACGAGTGCCCGGGTCGTACATCGCACCCCTGTGAACCAGTCCCGTGGGGGGATGTGCGTGCGCGTGGAAAGTTGGCGGGAAGACGCCCAACCGGGTCGGAGCGATTCCGATCACCGGAGCGAGGGTGGAGCCGATCCTTCGGCCCGTCGTAAGGACAGTCTGTCGTTCCGTGGTGAGGCCGGTCAGGCGGCTGCTCGGGAGACCGATCAGTCGTTTCGCAACGACCCCGGTGGCGACGAGTTCGGCGGCAGACCCGCCGACCGTGGGGACTTGGGCCATGGGGACTCCGGCCGTGGTGATTCCGGCCGGCGGGATTCCGGCCGGCGGGATTCCGACCAGCTTGACACCGACCGGCGTGAAACCGACCGGCGTGAAACCGATGTGTGGTTCCGCCGTGCCGCGGCGCCGTCGGTACCGCGACAGAGAGACGACGAGCCGGTCGATTACGAGCCGGACGACGACGAGCCGAACGACGAGCCGAACGACGGGCGGAACAACGACGTGCTGAGCGACGACCGGCGCGGTGAGAGCCTGCGCGGTGACGGCCCGTGGAGCGACGGCGAACACCGGACATACGGCGAGCGCGGGGAACGCGGCGAGCGCGGGGAACGCGGCGATCGTGGTGAGCGCGGCGAGCGCGGCGAGCGCGGGGAACAGAGAGACGGTGATCCGGGCGTGAGCCGGTCGCAGCCAGGCCGGTCCGTGGGGTCCGCCGGTTCCGCCGGGGCTGTCGGGGTTGTCGGGGCCGTGGGCCCCGTCGTTTCCACCGAGCCCGTCATATCCACCGAGCCCGCCGGGTTCGGCGGATCCAGCGGGTCCAGCAAATCCAGCGGATCCGTGTGGGACGACGCCGACTCCGACGCCGCCCAGGATTCCTGGCAGGAGTCCGAGCACCCCGAGCACACCCATGACCCGCACGAGGTCACGGTCCAGCTCGACGGTGTGGGACGGCAGCTGGAGGACTGGCTCGTCCAGCAGGCCAAGGGTGCCCCCAGCACCAAGGAGGCCTCGGACGGCCCCGTCTTCGTCGACGAGACGGGCCGCCGCAGCCGCAGGTACCGCAGGATCGGCATGGCAGTCGGCACGGCCTGCGCGGTCTACGCGGTGGTCATCCTCGCCACGCTCATGTCGGGCAACTCCAGCGCGCCCTGGCTCCCCGAACTGGGCCAGGAGCAGGAGGACAAGCCGGCCGGAAAGGTCGAGATCCCGCCGCTGCCCGCCGACTCCGCGGACCCGTCCGGCTCGGTGGTCCCCTCGCCCGGCGTGACGCCGTCGGCGGGTGGCACGGTGAGCAACGCGCCGGGCGCCGGCACCTCGACGGGCCCGTCCGCCAGTCCCACGGACACAGGGAAGAGCGCCGACCCGAAGCCGTCGGCGACCAACACGAAGCCCACCACACCGAAGCCGTCGAACACCGCGCCGTCGAACACGCCCCCGGTCACGCCCGACCCCGAGCCGAGCGTCACCGAGAGCAGCGACCCGTCGAATCCGCCGGCCGGTGGCGACACCGACACGGTCGCCGGTGACCCGCTCACGCCCGGGCCGGTCGTGTCGCCGGACCCGAGCGCCGCCCCCACCGCACAGTCCCCGGAGAACACCCTCTGATGGCACCCCGCACCAGCCGCCGCGGTGCAGAGCGGGGCGCCGTCCGGCGTCGACGCCTGCCCATGCGCTATCTACTGCCCTCGCTCATCCTCGTCGCCCTGATGGCGATGCTGATGCTGCGCGGCTTCGTCCACAGCGAGATCCTCGCCGACCACCGCGTCCAGTCGCCGGCCGCGTCCGACCGGGTCCCCAAGGAGATCCTGGAGGGCGGCCCGGTCATCGACACCCGGAACGGCCGGGAGGACAGCGTGGGCGTCCCGGACCGCGAGCTGGTCCTGACGTTCGACGACGGCCCGGACCCCGAGTGGACGCCGAAGGTGCTCGACGTCCTCAAGAAGAACGACGCGCACGCGGTCTTCTTCATCACCGGCACCATGGCCTCGCGCTACCCGGACCTCGTCAAGCGCATGGTCGACGAGGGCCACGAGATCGGCCTGCACACCTTCAACCATCCCGACCTCTCGCTGCAGTCGAAGAGCCGCATCGACTGGGAGCTGTCCCAGAACCAGCTCGCGCTGGCGGGCGCGGCCGGCATCCGGACGTCTCTCTTCCGGCCGCCGTACTCGTCGTTCGCAGGCCAGATGGACAACAAGTCGTGGCCGGTGACCGAGTACATCGGCAGCCGTGGATACATCACGGTCGTCAACAACACCGACAGCGAGGACTGGCGCAGGCCGGGCGTCGAGAAGATCATCAGCAACGCCATGCCCAAGGGCGGCAAGGGCGCCATCGTGCTCATGCACGACTCCGGCGGCGACCGCTCGCAGACCGTGGCCGCGCTCGACCGGTTCGTCGGCGGCCTCAAGGACGACGGCTACCGCTTCGACACCCTCACGACCGCCCTGAAGGTGCCCAGCGCGCACACCGAGGTCGGCGGCCTCGACCTGGTGAAGGGCAAGGCGTGGGTCCTCGCGGTCCAGGCCTCCGAGAACACGACCTCCGTGCTGGTCGTCGGCCTCGCCATCATCGGTGCCCTCGTCCTCGCCCGCTTCGGGCTGATGCTGCTGCTCTCCGTGCTGCACGCGCGCAAGGTCCGCCGCCGCGGCTTCAGTTGGGGCCGGCCGATCACCGAGCCGGTCTCCGTCCTGGTGCCCGCCTACAACGAGGCGAAGTGCATCGAGCAGACGGTCCACTCGCTCGTGGCGAGCGATCACCCCATCGAGGTGATCGTCATCGACGACGGGTCGAGCGACGGCACCGCGCGCATCGTCGAGAACCTGCGCCTGCCGAACGTACGCGTCGTGCGCCAGCTCAACGCGGGCAAGCCCGCCGCCCTCAACAGGGGTGTGGCGAACGCCCGTTACGACCTCATCGTGATGATGGACGGCGACACCGTCTTCGAACCTGCCACCGTCCGCGAGCTGGTCCAGCCCTTCGGCGACCCGAGCGTCGGCGCCGTCGCGGGCAACGCGAAGGTCGGCAACCGCGACTCGCTGATCGGCGCCTGGCAGCACATCGAGTACGTGATGGGCTTCAACCTCGACCGCCGTATGTACGACATGCTCAACTGCATGCCGACCATCCCGGGCGCGGTCGGTGCCTTCCGGCGCTCCGCGCTCAAGCGCGTCGGCGGCATGAGCGACGACACGCTCGCCGAGGACACCGACATCACCATCGCGATGCACCGCGACGGCTGGCGGGTCGTGTACGCGGAGAACGCCCGCGCGTGGACCGAGGCCCCGGAGTCCGTCCAGCAGCTGTGGTCCCAGCGCTACCGCTGGTCGTACGGCACGATGCAGGCGATCTGGAAGCACCGCAGGGCGGTCATCGAACGGGGCCCGTCGGGCCGCTTCGGGCGGGTCGGCATGCCCCTGGTGTCCCTCTTCATGATCCTGGCCCCTCTCCTGGCCCCCCTGATCGACGTGTTCCTTCTCTACGGGCTGGTGTTCGGCCCCACCGAGCAGACGATCCTCGCCTGGTTCGGAGTCCTGGCGGTCCAGGCGATCTGCGCGGCGTACGCGTTCCGCCTCGACAAGGAACGCATGACCCACCTCCTCTCCCTCCCGCTCCAGCAGATCCTGTACCGCCAGCTCATGTACGTCGTGCTGCTCCAGTCCTGGATCACCGCCCTGACCGGCGGCCGGCTGCGCTGGCAGAAGCTCCGCCGCACGGGCGCGGTCGGGCTTCCCGGCGCCGCGGGCCCGGGCGGCGCCGCCGCCCAACAGCCGGAGATGGACCGGAGGCCGGTCGGATGAGCGCACCGCCCCCCGGAAGTCCGTGGCCGGAACCGGCCGGAACTTCCGGCACTTCCGGCAATCCGTGGCCGGGCACGGACACAACCACTGGAGCAGGCACAGGTACCGGAATCGGTACGGGTACAGGTACCGGAATCGGTACCGGCACAGGCACATGGGCCGGACAGGACACCTCGATGCACGACTCGTACGACGGGACATTCCCCGGCCCCGCCACAGCACCGGCTTACCCGGACGGAGGTCCGACGGCGACGAGGCCGGGGCCGGGGCCGGGGCAGGGTTCGGGTGCCGTGCCGGGGGCGGGCTCGGGGTCGTACGTGGGGCAGAACCCGGAACCGAACTCCGCCTCGAACTCCGCTTCGGGCGCTGCTTCGGGCGCTGCTCCGGACTCCGCCAAGCGTTCCGGCCCCGTCCGGGACCGCTACTTCGATCTGCTCCGGGCGCTCGCCCTCTTCCGTGTGGTCCTCTACCACCTCACGGGCTGGGCCTGGCTGCCGCTGGTGTTCCCGTCCATGGGCGTGATGTTCGCGCTGGCCGGAAACCTGATGGCCCGCTCGCTGAAGCGCCCGGCCCCGCAGGTCATCCGCAGCCGAATCCGTCGCCTCATCCCCCCGATCTGGCTGCTCGGCGCGATCGGCGTCACCGGCATGGTCCTCCAGGGCTGGGGCCCGGACGAGGACGGCCACCCGGGCTGGTGGCTGCTCCACCTCACCTTCTGGATCCTCCCGATCAGCGATCCGCCGTACGCGGAGGGGCTGCCCGGAATCCACGGCTTCATCGGCGACAACTGGGCCTCGGACCTGGCGGGCCCGCTCTGGTACGTCCGCGCGTACCTCTGGTACGTACTGCTGTCGCCGTTCCTGCTCCGCGCCCTGCGCGCGCTGCCGGTGGCGACGATCGCGGCGCCGATCGCGCTGTCGGCGGCGTTCCAGCTCGAGTACCTGTCGCTGCCCGGCGAGCGGATCCCTTCGGCGCTGACGGACTTCAGCACGTTCGGCGCGTGCTGGATCCTCGGTATGGCGCACCAGGAGGGAATCCTTCAGCGGCTCCCGCGCTATGTGGTCCCATCGGTCGCCCCGGCCATCGCGCTGCTGGGCCTCTGGTACGCCACGAACAACAACTTCACCGAGGGACACGACCTGGACAGCATCCCGCTGGCTCAGGCCCTCTGGTCCTGCGGCACCGTGATGCTTCTGCTGCACTTCAGCCCGTCCTGGTCGGAATGGCCACGCCGGCTGCGCCGCTGGGACAAGCCGATCACCCTGCTCAACTCCCGTGCCGTGACGATCTATCTCTGGCACAACGTCTGCATTCTCATCGCGGCGACGCAGTGGGACCGCCTGTGGAACTTCGACGTGCTGTGGCAGAACGTGCCCTGGCTCCTGGAAAGCCCCTGGCCCGTCCTCGCCCTCACCTGGGTCCTCATCGGAGCCTGCGTCTTCTCCTTCGGCTGGGCAGAGGACCTGGCGGCCAAACGCCGCCCACAGCTGTGGCCGACGGGATCGAAGAAGCGGGTCGCCGGCTCGCGGGGGCATCGGGCTGGGGCGCGGTAGGGGTGGGTAGGCCCGGTGGGGCTGCGCCTGGTGCTGGCGCAGGGCGTCGCGCTACCTAGCGTCGCTTCACTTGGCCTTGCCTCGCCCCGCCTCGCCTCGACCCGCGTTGTCTCGCATCACGCTGTTTGCGCGGGCCAAGTCAGGGACTTGGCCCGCTATTTGGCGTAGCTTTTTCGGTGATCTGGTGTGCCGGATTGCCAGCTTTGGTGACCATTTAGTCATGGCGTCGACGTAATTCGCTCTGGTGTCGGTCGAGCCCCCTCGGTAGCGTGGCTGCGCTCATGACCCCCTCGCCCCACCGGGAGCCGTCCGTGAACCGCCGCCCCACCCTGCTCGCAGCGATCGCGCTGACCGCCGCCGCGGCCCTGTCGCTGTCCGCCTGCGGTAGCGACGACAGTTCCAAGGACAAGGACAACGACAAGATCGCGGGCGCCGACACAGGAAGCGAGAAGTCGGCTTCGCCGAGCGCTTCTGCTCCAGCGGCCGCGGGGCGGCCGAAGATCGAGCTGCCTTCGGATCTGACGATGACCTTCGAAGGAGGCAAGACGGGTGACGCGGTCAAGGACGCAGTGCTTGCAGACAGCGCTGACCGTATGCGCTCGGTCAACGCCGCCATTGCGGGTACCGACCCCAAGAGCGAGGCGCTGAGCTTCTACAACACCGGCCGGGCGCTGGAAGCTGCGGTGACGTGGGTTGGAAAATTCAAGGACGCCAAGCTCGGGATCATGGGCAAGGTTCGGTACTACAGCCGGACCGTGACGCTCGACGGCAACAATGCCGCGGCGGCCCTTTTCTGCGCTGATGAAAGCAAGGGGTATGCCAAGGACCTCAAGACGGGCAAGGCCAAGGTCACCACACCGTCCAACGAGGACTTCATCCTCTACAACACGCGGCTGGAGAAGAACAGTGACGGTGTGTGGCAGACCACGCGCATCGTGTCGACGGCGGGAGCGAAGCAATGCCTGAAGTGAAGCGAAAGGTACTCGGCGGCTTCGTCCTAACGCTGCTGTTGACGACTCTGGGGACCCCGAGCGCCTGGGCCAAAATCACGCCCGACGGCAGCCGGGAGACTGATACGGACGTTTCGGCGGACGTCAATGGCGACAAGCTCACGTCCACTGCTGGTGCCGTTGTCTTCGACCGATCGAAGAACGGATCCGGGCAGTCGGCCGGTCCGGTCACCTCCACGGCGTCCAACTGGACTCCGCCCGCCTGCTATTACGCCCCCAAGTACTCCCCGGACCAGCTGAAGAATTACCTGGAGCCGATCTGGGAGGCGGGCTCGACCGGATACGAGTGGGACGCGGAGCAGCGCAAGAAGTTCGTCGGTGGTGACCCGTACAAGGACTTCAACAAGGACAAGGCCGGCGAGGGCTACTTCTGGGCCTCCTACGTCACGGAGGGCAGGGAGGGCGATCCCGGTGCGCTCGACTGCACCAGGGACTACTTCTGGGTGGACACGGGCGACCCGCCGCCGCCCGAGATCCCGCAGGCGATCACCCCCGAAATGCTGGCTCAGCTCGCCTACGCGGAGATACGCGTGCCCTCGACCAAGGTCGAACTTGCCCCGGAGGGCACCACAAAGGTGAACCTGCCGACGTGGGCGTGGCTGGACGCGGCGGACTTCAAGCCGGTTTCGGTGACGGCGTCCGTCCCGCTGCTGGGCGTCCAGGCGACGACCACGGCCGAGCCGATCTCCTTGAAGATCGAACCGGGCACGGCCGACGCGACGACCTACCCTGCCTCCGGCGTGTGCGAACTCAACGGCGACCAGATCGGCGAGGCCTTCGCGAAGGGCAAGGCGGACGAGACCCCGCCGTGCGGTGTGAAGTACCTCCGCTCCTCGGGCGACGACTCCTACAAGCTCCAAGCGACGGTCACCTGGAAAATCCACTGGACTGGCACCGGCGTGAACGGCGACCAGCCTTTGCCGGACGGCGAGTTCGGGGCCGACCAGGACGTGATCGTCCAGGAGATCCAGGCCGTCAACCGCTGAGCGCTAGGCGGTGAGCACTCGCAGTGCCCGGGCTCGTTTTGCAATGGAGGCAGAGCCCGGGTCCGGCGAGCGAATACCCCGCAAGGGGCACTGTCTGAGACGCGCGGGCAAGACCGTTGCCCCCTTCGGGGCAGGAATTCCTTCGGTGAGATCGAGGACGGCGAGGTGGTGTGGAGCCACCGCGCGTGATCGCCCCACTCTGCGACGCAGGACCGGCTGCTTGTCCGCGTTCCCAGCCCCGGCCGTCGGCCACTGGGGGACCCGGACCGGCTCAGTCCCTGGCGATTCTGTTGCCGAGGCGGCCGAGTGGAAACGGGAGCGGAATGCGGGAGTTCCACATGGACCAAGTCAAGTAGTTGGTGGCTGGGCCGAAGTTATACGAGGGTCAGTGGGAGCGAACCTGCCCGGCGTGCCGAAGCTCATCAGTCCGTACCTACGTGTATCGCAGCGACATCAGGCGTTACCTCGATACTTCTCGTGATGCGGGCTTCCTCCCCAGCGGGGGAGTGGCAAATGCCGACCCCGAAGGGCAAGTTGCCAGCGCCCGCCGACTCCTTCCTTGCCGGGGAGGCCGTGGCGCCACGGCCTCCCCGGCTGTTTGGACGCACCCCAGTTGCGATGACCGCGAGGACCCACCTTTTGGGTGAACCTGGGCGAGGCTCCTTGTCGGCATCCGAGCAGGCACCAGGGAGAGGAACGCGTCCGTGCGGCAGACTCCGGGCTGTCAACTAGTGCCTACGGCGACGGTCATGGCCGGCCGGGACAGCGCGAGAAGCAGCTAGCCTCCCTCCCCTGCACAAATGGCATGCGGCGATCGGGGGAGCAGGGGCGCGTGGCGGAGCGGCTGGCTGTTGACGGCGATGAGCTCGGGCGGTTCATGAAGCTGCTGAACAGGTCGACCGATTCGCTCAAGGGCGTGAGGAAGGCGTTGTCCGCGGCGACCATCACCGGACTGGGTACGGATGATCTCGATTCCGCGTGCGAGGAGTTCCAGGAGGACTGGAAGTACGGCTCGGAGGAGATCGGCAAGCAGACCGAGGACCTCGCCGAGATCATCGGCAAGAGCCGGGACAGTTACCGCGAGGTCGACAAGGCGCTGGAAGAAGCGCTGAAGAAGGCCGGGAACGGTAAGAGCGGGGACCAGAAGTGACGTACACGGTCGGCGTCGAACCGCGGCCGGGGGCGCCCCTCGACGCCGAGTACGTCGCCGATCGGGGTAAGCCCCAAGGGCTCAAATCCGCGCCGCACATTCCGAACCCCGACTATCCCAACCTGGGCTTCAACCCCGTACCGGGCAGCACCGAGACGGTGAGCGGCCTGCACAAGAAGCTCGCCGGTTGCGCGAAGGTCCTCGAAGACACGCGTGACCTGGTCACCAGGCTGATGGACGGCAGTTACTGGAAGGGCGACGCGGCCGTCGCCTTCCGGGAGCAGCTCGATGGCGGTCCGCTGCCGCTGAATCTGAAGAACGCCGCGCGGTCCATCCGCAAGGCGGCCAAGCAACTGAAGCTCTGGGAGGGCGAACTCGACGACTTCCAGCGCCGCGCGAAACGCCTGGACGAAGAGGCGAAGGACGGGCGCGCCGCCGTCGACACTGCGGAGGGCAAGGCGACCAGAGCGGGCGACGACCCGGCTCTGGACAAGAAGGGCACCGCGCACGACGACGCCCAGAAGGCCCTGACCCGCGCGAACACAGCCGTCGACGAGGCGGAAGCCGACCTTGAGAAGGTCCTCGGCAAGGCTCGGAAGCTCGCCGAGGAACATGAGCAGCAGGCTCACTACCGGGCGGGCAAGATCCGGGACGCGACGAAGAAACTGGCGCCGCACGAGCCGGGGTTGTTCGACTCGGCGATGGACTGGCTCGGCGACAATCTTCCGGACATCCTGAGCCTTGTCGCCGGTGCCATCGCTGTCGTCGCGATCATTTTTGCAGGGCCGTTGGGCATTGCGCTGGTGGCGGCGTTGATGCTTGCGGCGTCGGCGCTGAGTTTGACGTCGCTGGGTCTGCGGCTCAGTGACGACGAGACGTGGGAGTCGCTGAAGGACGGCTTCACCAAAGGTGAGTTCGATGCCGACTTCTGGAGCAACGCGGTCTCGGTGGGTGCCGATGCGATGGGTGCGCTCCCGGGTATCGGGGCAGTCGGCAAGGGGGCGTTCAGTGGCACCCGGGCACTTACCCGGAGCACGGAGTCACTCAGGCCCTGGCAGATGGCAAACACTCTCGGTACGAAGACCATGGACGAGGCGCGGGCCATCGCCGGCCTGGACAACCCGCTGATCGCGCGGGCGGTGCGAGGCCTCAGCAACCCTGAGACAGCGGCCAGGGCCGTGGGTGCGACTTCGGGCCTGGTCGGCGTGGGCACTGGAGGTTACGGCCTGTACAACACAGTGGTGGACGCGGATGACGATGGCATCAAGCACGGCACCGTTGCAGGTATCGACGGCACGCGACTCATCCTCGACAACGGCGGGATCCTCGGTCTTGCCCGCCATGTCTTCTGACATTCCCTGTACGAAGAGAGAAAGCCCGTGAACCCCACTGACTGTCGCGCTGCTTGGGACCATCCGCCGACTCGCCGGGCTTGGACAGGGCACATGGTCATGAACGTCATCGGCCTCATCGGCTGGATCGCCACGTGGGTCGGTCTGCTGTACGTGCTGATCGTGTTCCTGTCCCAAGGGTTCGTCTTCCTATTCGTGTTGCCGCTCTGCTACTGCGTGTACCGAGCGCTCATTCAACTCCGGTACTTCCCAACGGCCTTCCGTATGGTGCGAGTACTGCGGACATATCCCTGGCAGGTTCTTGCCCGAGTGCCTCGCGGATTGGACGAACACTCAGAGGCGGAAGACGGTGGGATTTGGGTTGAGATTCCCAATCCTGCAGGGCCCGGGAAGGGAATTCCGCTTGTCTTCGTCAAGCATCACCGTGCCTATTGGTGGATGAGGCGAATCGGGGGCCCTCGTACCAAGCCCGAACTCAAGGCCCAACTGGAGCCCCTCTGGTTCGCCGGGGACCCACGTTTCCTCGGTGTCCTTGCTGCGCCGGCCACCGGCGGCGATGCCCCCCGGAGACTGCACTTCCTCTATCAGCCCTCCGCCTTGTCCAAGACCGTTCCTCGTCGGCAGTGGGAGGACGTCAGTCCGGCCGACCTTGAGCGCGCCCGCCGTGTGGGGGCGCTGTTTCCCAGCACCGTCCAGAGATCCCGCTAGCACCGTCTGTCATCGCAGGACAGGTTCATGAACTCCCCCACCTTCATCCTTCACGATTCAGTCAATGACCCCGATGCGGAACTCTGGTTCGTCGAACCTGCGGGCTTCACCGCCCTCCCGCTCGGCGCTCTGCTGCCCGAGCCCGGCTCTCCGGCCGCTGAGGAACTGCGTACCGCCGCCGCTCCGTTCCTCGACGCGGCGCCGAACGAGTTGGCTCGCCAGCAGTTCATCGCGCACTTCGCGTCGGGGCAGCAGGTGCTGGGGGCGCTGCGTGAGGTGGGCACTGTCCACTGCTCGATCGGCCTGCACCGCGACGACGTCGAGGAGCTGGGCACGAGCAACGGGCAGCCGCTGCTTTCCTTTTTCACACTCTCCTGGCGCGACACGGTCGTGGCGCCTCGCGGCGTCACAGCTGCCCGTGCGGTGACTGCCGTCGAGGGGTGCGCGCACGTCGAGTATCTCGAACTACCCTGCGGCCCCGCCACGATCAGCGAGACCGTAGTTACGCCCTCCGTCGACAGCGGTCTTCCACAACAGCCGCTCCTCCAGGTCCACGCCAACCTCCCGCACCCGGACTGCAAGCGTCTGGTCGTCCTCGTGCTGAGTACGACAGCCGTGGCCCGCCGCGAGGAGTACCGCGCGATCCTCCAACAGCTGGCGGAATCGGTCAGCTTCGACGATCCCATTGATACCGGGACCGATCGAGGCGCCGCCGCAGCCGTGGATAGGCTGCCCCCCGAACAATGATCACCCGCCCCCAACGGAGTACACCCCCATGAGCAACCGCCAAGTGCAGAAGATGTTCCAGCTCATGGCGGGTGGTGGAGCCGTTGAGGTGACCAGTGCCATGGCGTCCGTGAAGAAGTTGGCGCGGCTTGCCTTCGTTGCGCAGCAGTTCGGGTACGAGTACGCGGACGTGCGGCAAGGGGGTGGGCACAACGGCGCGCTGAAGATGCTCATCGTGCCCGATCCGAGCCCCCACGCCCGGCAGCGGGCCGCCCAGAACCGGGCCCAGTTTCCGCAGGCCGCCAGTGGTGGGCCCCTCCCGCCCTTCGTGCCCGACGCCCTGGAACTCCTCAAGGCGCGGATCAACTTCGACCTGACCGGCAAAAGTGCCGAGAAACGCATGCTCTACGGGGCCCTCGGCGGCACCGTCGGATGTGTGATTCTGGCCATGCGGACCGGTGGTGACGGTGTCGCCTTTGCCGGGTCCGGGGTCGTGTGGGCGCTGCTCCTCGGGGTCCTCGGCATCGGGTTCGCCGTCACACGCAAGCGCAACGCGAAGTTCGCGGCGCGCCTGCGGGCCGCCGGGTTCACGCCGGTGACGGACGAGACCGGGCGGGTTCGCTACCTGCCGCAGGGCGCGCAGGCGCCCGGGTACGCGAACCCCCTCCCCGGGTACGCGACCCCCCAGCCCGGGCATGCGAACCCCTTCGGCGGAGCCGCCGGAACCCCCGGCGCGGGAGGCCCGTATGCACCTCAGCCCGGTGCCGGCGGTCCGTATGCACGTCAGCCCGTCACGGGAGGTCCGTATGCACCTCAGGCCGGTGCCGGCGGTCCGTACGCACCTCAACGCGGTGCCAGCGGCCCGTACGCACCTCAGCCCATCACGGGCGGCCCATACACACCTCAACCCAGCGCCGGAGGCCCCCACGCTCCCCAGCCCGGTGTCGCAGTTCCCCACACACCCCCGCCCGTCGCCGCCATTCCCCCCACACCCCAGCCCACCGCATCCCCCTACTCCCCAGGCCCGTACGCCACCCCTCAACCCTCCGGCCCGTACGCTGCACCCCAGCCCCCCGGCCAGTACAGCGGCCCCCCAGCCCCTCCCCACGCCCACCCCGACCCCGTACCGCCCCAGCCGCAGGCGTACCCCCACCCCGTCCCTCCTACGAACCCCTACACGGGCCCGCAGTCACCCCCTCACCAGTAGAAACCCCCCACCCCCCGAAAAAACCCTCACCGCGCCCCCCGCCCCGGGGTGAGAGCAACGTTCCTCGGCGGTCACCCGTTGGCACAGGGCGGAAACGCGTCGTCCCTACCTTCGGGTGGACCAGCCGGAGAAATTGTGGAGGCGTGAGATGACAGCCCCGAGCAGCAGCATCGCACCGCGCAAGGGGGGCCGCTGGATCGAGCAGTGGGACCCGGAGGACGAGACCTTCTGGAAGGAGACGGGGGAGAAGGTCGCCCATCGGAATCTCTTCTTCTCCGTGCTCTCCGAGCACATCGGGTTCTCGATCTGGACCCTGTGGTCCGTCATGGTGCTCTTCATGGGGCCCGAGTACGGGCTCACCCCGGCCGACAAGTTCTTCATCATCTCCATGGCCACGCTGGTCGGCGCCATCGTGCGAGTGCCGTACACCTTCGCCGTCGCGCGCTTCGGTGGCCGGAACTGGACCATCGTCGCGGCGAGCATGCTGCTCGTTCCGACGATCGCGGCGTTCATCGTGATGGAGCCGGGGACGTCCTTCGGGACCTTCCTCGTGTGCGCCATGCTCGCCGGTGTGGGAGGCGGGAACTTCGCCTCCTCCATGACCAACATCAACTCCTTCTTCCCGTTGAGGAAGAAGGGGTGGGCTCTTGGGCTCAACGCCGGCGGTGGCAACATCGGGGTGCCCGTCGTGCAGCTCGTCGCGCTCGCCGTCATCGGAGCCAGCGGCGGTCCGCGGGTGCTGCTCGGGATCTACATTCCGCTGATCGTCGTCGCCGCCGTGCTCGGCGCCCTCTACATGGACAACATCACGTCCGTGAAGAACGACACCGGTGCTGCCAAGGAGGCGGTGAAGGACCCGCACACCTGGATCATGTCCTTCCTCTACATCGGGACGTTCGGGTCGTTCATCGGATACAGCTTCGCCTTCGGGCTCGTGCTCCAGACGCAGTTCGGGCGTACGCCGCTGGAGTCCGCGTACGTCACCTTCATCGGGCCGCTGCTCGGCTCGCTGATCCGGCCCGTGGGCGGCTGGCTCGCCGACAAGTACGGCGGCGCGAAGATCACCCTGTGGAACTTCGTCGCCATGGGCGCCGCGACCGCCGTCATCGTGGTCGCCTCCATGGAGAAGTCCCTGCCCCTGTTCACCACGGCGTTCATCGTGCTGTTCGTGCTGAGCGGGCTCGGCAACGGCTCCACGTTCAAGATGATCCCCGGCATCTTCCAGGCCAAGGCCACCGCCCTGGGGCTCACCGGCGAGGAGGCCGCGTCCTACGGGCGGCGGCTGTCCGGTGCCTCGATGGGGCTCATCGGGGCCGTGGGCGCGGTCGGCGGTCTCGGCATCAACCTCGCCTTCCGGCAGTCGTTCCTGAGCGTGGGGTCGGGCACCGGGGCCTTCGTCGCCTTCCTCGCCTTCTACGCGGTCTGCTTCGGGGTCACCTGGGCCGTATACCTTCGTCGCCCGGCGTCCGCCGACTCCCCGGCGGTGACCGCTTCCGAGGCGAAGTCGCAGCTCAGCTACGCGGAAGTGTGACGTAACACGGCCGACATCAAGCGGAACCGAGCCTGTCACGCACGATTGACAGGCTCGGTCATCCGCCATGATGCGGGCAAATAGGGCGTTCAGTGGACGCCCCAACCCAGCGGGTGACGCAGGACGAACACCACTCCAGCGGGACGAGAGCCAGCCATGTACGAAGAGCAGCGACCGGAGCAACGCCCTGAGCCACGACCCGAGCAGCGAGCAGAGCAGCGACCCCAGGAACGTTCAGAGCAGCGAGCCGACCGGCCCGGGCACGGGCCCCTCGCCGGGTTCACCGTCGGTGTGACCGCCGCCCGCCGTGCCGACGAACTCGGAGCCCTGCTCCAGCGGCGCGGCGCCGCCGTCATGCACGCGCCCGCCCTGCGCATCGTGCCCCTCTCCGACGACAGCGAGCTGCTCGCGGCGACCAAGCAACTGCTCTACGAGGCCCCGGACATCGTGGTCGCGACCACCGCGATCGGGTTCCGCGGGTGGGTCGAGGCCGCTGACGGGTGGGGGCTGGGAGGGGATCTCCTCGACACGCTCCGCGGAGTCGAGCTGCTCGCCCGCGGACCCAAGGTCAAGGGTGCGATACGGGCCCAGGGGCTGACCGAGGAGTGGTCCCCGTCCTCCGAATCCATGGCCGAGGTGCTCGACCGGCTGTTGGAGGAGGGGGTCGAGGGGCGCCGGATTGCTGTCCAACTGCACGGTGAGCCGCTGCCCGGGTTCGTCGAGTCGCTGCGGGCCGCCGGCGCGGACGTCGTCGGCGTGCCCGTGTACCGGTGGATGCCGCCGGAGGACATCGGGCCCGTCGACCGGCTGCTCGACGCCACGGTCACCCGCGGTGTGGACGCGCTGACCTTCACCAGCGCCCCGGCCGCCGCCTCGCTGCTGGGCCGCGCGGAGGACCGCGGGCTGCTGCCCGAACTGCTCGCCGCCCTCAACCACGACGTGCTGCCCGCCTGCGTCGGCCCGGTCACCGCGCTGCCGCTGCAGGCCAGGGGCATCGACACGGTCCAGCCGGAACGCTTCCGGCTCGGCCCCCTCGTACAGGTGCTGTGTCAGGAACTGCCGTCCCGGGCGCGAACGTTGCCGATCGCCGGTCACCGGGTGGAGATCCGGGGGCACGCCGTGCTGGTGGACGACCTGCTGCGGCCCGTGCCGCCCGCCGGAATGTCGCTGTTGCGTGCGCTGTCCCGGCGGCCCGGCTGGGTGGTGGCCCGCGCCGAACTGCTGCGGGCCCTGCCCGGCGCCGGCAAGGACGAGCACGCCGTGGAGACCGCGATGGCCCGGCTGCGTACGGCACTGGGGGCGCCCAAGCTGATCCAGACCGTCGTCAAGCGCGGCTACCGGCTGGCGCTCGACCCGGTGGCCGACTCCAAGTACGGCGACGACTGACGACCGCTCCGGCCGTAACGCCCGTACAGCACCAGAGCCTGCGCGAGCAGGCCGAACGCCACGATGTGCAGTACGGCGCGTACGACGTTCCAGGCCACCCACGGGTCCTCGAACCTCTCGCGCACGGCGGCCGGATCGGCCGTCGTGGCCGGATTTCCGGCGTCCATGATCTCGTTGTTCAGCGGGATGTTGAAGACGACGGTGACCAGGAACGCGAGCGCGTAGGTGACGAGTGCCGCGAACACCCACACCCGGACGCGTGGCGAGCCGCGCAACTGCCAGGCCGAGAAGGCCGTCAGCAGCAGGGCGCCGTTGAAGCTCAGGAGGAACACCGGGTTCTGGATGACGTCGTTGATGTTCTGGATGACCTCGATGTAGGTGCGGTCGTCGCTGCGGGCCAGCGCCGGCATGACGTTGTTCGCGTACGCGTAGAACAGCCCGGCGACCAGACCCGTGACGACCGTGGCCGCGACCAGTACACCCCCGGCGGTCGAACGCCGCCCCTTGTTGCTCTCCGTGGTGGTTGCCATGTCTTTCAGTCAACCGGCGGGCCCCGGCGGACGACATGCTTCGGACGCGCGCCCGCATAAGCGGACGTCCAGCAGGGGGAGGGGCGGGCGGCGCGAGGGAGGGTACGGCCCGGCGCGGGGCTTCCCGCCGCGCGCGGGGGAAGGCACTGTAGGGAGTACGGGCCCTGCACGGCCCCCTCCCGTACCCCCACTCACGACCACTCACCGGCCCCGCATGGCGGCAACCCCAAGGCGGTGACAGGCACATGGCACTGGGCACGGCCACAGCCACGGCCTCGTACGAGCTGCGGTTCGACTCCGGACGGATCTGTCTCGATCTCCTGGCGACCACGCACCCCGAGGAACGGCTCGACTCGGCGGAGCCGTTGCGGGCCTGGATCTCCGGATCAGGACTCGTCCCGGCGGGCACGCCGCTCGCGTGCGTCGACTCCTCCTGGCTCCTCGGGTTTCGCGAACTACGCAGCCATATAGGGCAGTTGGTACGCGTTGAGCCCTCCCGGGATTCCCGGCCCTTCGGTATCGCGCTTGCCCGCGTGAACGAACTCGCCCGCACCGCACCGCCCGTGCCGCACGCGGTGTGGGACGCCGGCGGCTCGCTCGTACGCGCCCTGGACGGCCCGCCGGACCCCGCGGCGCTGCTCGCGGCCATCGCCCGTGACACAGTGGAGCTGCTGACGGATCCGGCCGCCCGCGCGAGCATCCGGCAGTGTGAGGGAGACAACTGCCCCATCGTGTACCTGGATACGTCCAGGGGGCGTCGTCGCAGGTGGTGCTCCAGTGAGGTGTGCGGGAACCGCGAACGCGTTGCCAGGCACCGGCGCAGAGCAGCCCTCGCGCGGGCTTAGAGTTCCTCCGTGAAGGAGAGCCCCCAACTTCCCCACACTCTCCTCACAAAGAATGCCCGTCACTTTGAACACAGCCGCGCCTGCGCCCGTATCCCGGGATGAGCGACCGACTGGGGGATCCCCCGGACACCGGAGGTAGGCGTGCGCAAGGATTCCGCCGTGGCCGATGAACGATTGCCGAGGGCCCGACATCGTATGTCCCAGCCCTCGGAGCCGGACGAGGAGCTGATGCGTGCGCTCTACCGTGAACACGCCGGGCCTCTGCTCGCCTATGTGCTGCGGCTGGTCGCCGGTGACCGGCAGCGCGCGGAGGACGTCGTACAGGAGACGCTCATCCGTGCCTGGAAGAACGCCGGACAGCTCAACCGGGCTACCGGTTCGGTACGCCCCTGGCTGGTGACGGTCGCTCGGCGCATCGTCATCGACGGGCACCGCAGCCGGCAGGCCCGGCCGCAGGAGGTGGACCCGTCGCCGCTGGAGGTCATTCCCGCGGAGGACGAGATCGACAAGGCGTTGTGGCTGATGACACTCTCTGACGCGCTCGACGACCTGACCCCCGCCCACCGGGAGGTACTGGTCGAGACGTACTTCAAGGGGCGTACCGTAAACGAGGCCGCCGAAACCCTGGGGATACCCAGCGGCACGGTGCGCTCACGGGTGTTCTATGCCCTGCGTTCGATGAAGCTCGCACTGGAGGAGCGGGGGGTGACGGCATGAGCACATACGGGGGATACGGAACGGGTAGTCCTGGACCCATGCAAAGTTCGCAAGGGCAGGGCGATGTGCACGAGACGGTCGGTGCCTATGCGCTCGGCATCCTCGACGACGCCGAGGCCACCGCTTTCGAGGCGCACCTCGCGACCTGCGAGTGGTGCGGCCAGCAGCTCGACGAACTCGCCGGCATGGAGCCGATGCTCGCGGCTCTGGCGGATCTGCCCGCTGCTCAGGGCACTCCGGCCATCGGCGAGTCGCTTTCCGCCCGCCCGAGCCCGCAGCTCGCGGACCGGCTGGTCGGCGAGGTCGTGGAGCGTCGGGTCAAGGCCAAGAGGAGCCGTCGTGCGTTCTTCGGGCTCGCGGCCTCGCTGATCATCGGCGGCCCCATCGTCGCGATCGCGGCCACCGGCGGCGACACGACCCAGGAGGCCAAGCCCCTGCAGTCCGCCAGCCCGGCCAAGGACGCCTTCACGCACATGACCGACAAGGTCAAGGCCACGGACCCGACCACCAAGGTCAGCGCCGTGGTGGGCATGGAGGGCAAGGCCTGGGGCACCCATTCGGTCCTGGAGCTGAAGAACGTCAAGGGGCCGGAGAAGTGCTCCCTCATCGCCGTGGGCAAGAACGGCGAGCGGGAGACGGCGACCACCTGGGCGGTCCCGAAGTGGGGCTACGGCATCGCGAACGCCACGACGGAGCAGGCCAAGAACCCGCTCTACGTACACGGTGGCGTCGCCATGAACCCCGAGGACATCGACCACTTCGAGGTCATGACCTTCGCCGGCAAGAAGCTGGTCGAGGTCGACGTGTAGGCGATCAAGAGCGGAAACGTAGCCTCCCGGGCTCCCCTTCGCGTACGGTTGACGGCTGCGATGCACGTCAGAAGGGGGCCCGGTGGCGGCTCAGGTTCAGCAGGAAACGGCGTTCGATCCGGTGGGCGACTCCGTGCGCGACCAGGAGGTCGGAGTCGAGCAGGAACACCTGGATCGGGTGTACCGGCGTCTTGAGGAAAAGATCCACGAGGCGGAGTTCCTGATGAACGACGCCGCCCAGCGCGGCCAGGTCGGTACACCCGGAGCACTCGCGGAGCGTGACGCGCAGGTGTTCCGGGCGGGGATCCACCTCAACCGCCTGAACAACGAGTTCGAGGACTTCCTCTTCGGAAGGATCGACCTCCTCCTCGGCAAGGACGGCAAGAAGGGCCCGGACGGCGCGTACACGGCGGTCGAGCCCGCCGAGGGCGCGGTACGGCCCGACAACACCGCCGAGATCGCGGAGACCCTCCACATCGGCCGCATCGGCGTCCTGGACTCGGACTACTCGCCGCTGGTCATCGACTGGCGGGCCCCGGCGGCCGCGCCGTTCTACCGCTCCACACCGGTCGACCCCGGCCGGGTAGTACGCCGCCGGGTCATCCGCTCCAAGGGCCGCAGGGTCCTGGGGGTCGAGGACGACCTGATGCGCCCGGAGCTGAAAGCTTCCCTCTCCGGCCGCGAACTGCCGGTGATCGGCGACGGCGCGCTGATGGCCGCGCTCGGCCAGGCCCGCAGCCACACCATGCGGGACATCGTCGCCTCCATCCAGGCCGAGCAGGACCTGGTCATCCGGGCACCCGCCGCCTCCGTCACGTACGTGGAGGGCGGGCCGGGCACCGGCAAGACGGCGGTCGCCCTGCACCGGGCCGCCTACCTGCTCTACCAGGACCGCAGGCGGTACGCGGGCGGCATCCTGATCGTCTCGCCCACGCCTCTGCTGGTCGCGTACACCGAGGGCGTGCTGCCGTCCCTCGGCGAGGAGGGCCAGGTCGCCATCCGCGCGGTCGGCTCCCTGGTCGACGGCGCGGAGGCCACGCTGTACGACTCGCCGGCGGTGGCCCGCGCCAAGGGCTCGTACAGGATGCTCAAGGTGCTGCGGAAGGCGGCGCGCGGGGCACTGGAGGCGCCGGGCGGGCCCGGCCAGGGGCCCGCGCGCGGCAGGCGGAACGGGCAGGCGGGCCGCAACGGCCGCAACGGGCAGAACGGGCAGCTCGCATTCGGCGACCCGGACGACGGCTTCGCCGACTTTGACGACTCGGGCGACTCGGGCGACTCCGACGACGAATCGCAGGCTCGCTCCGCCACATCCACCACCCGTCTCCGCGTCGTCGCCTTCGGACGCCGGCTGGAGCTGGAGGCGCCCGAGCTGGACCGGATCCGCCAGAACGCGCTCTCCGGGACCGCCCCCGTGAACCTGCTGCGCCCGCGCGCCCGCAAGCTGCTGCTCGACGCCCTCTGGGCGCGGTCCGGCGCCGGGACCCGGCACACGGACGCCGAGCTGGCGGCCGAGTTGCGCTCCTCGTTCGACGAGGACGTCAGCTCCGAGGACAGCTTCATCGAGTTCGTCGACGCCTGGTGGCCCGAGCTGGCACCGGGTGCCGTCCTGGAGGCGATGGCCGACGAGAAACGGCTCGGCCGCTGGGCGCGGCGGATCCTCAACCCCGGTGAGGTACGGCGGGTCGCCCGCTCCCTCAAGCGGGACGGCCTCTCCGTGCACGACGTGGCCATGCTCGACGAACTCCAGGCCATCCTCGGCACCCCGGCCCGCCCCCGCAGGAAGCGCGACCTCGACCCGCTCGACCAGCTGACGGGCCTGGAGGAGCTCATGCCCGAACGCGAGGAGACGCAGCGCGAACGGGCCGAACGGCTGGCCCAGGAGCGCACGGAGTACGCGCACGTCATCGTCGACGAGGCGCAGGACCTCACGCCCATGCAGTGGCGCATGATCGGCCGCCGCGGCCGGCACGCCACGTGGACCGTGGTCGGCGACCCCGCCCAGTCCTCGTGGTCGGACCCCGACGAGGCCGCCGAGGCCCGTGACGAGGCCCTCGGCACGCGCCCGCGCCGCCGCTTCACGCTCACCGTGAACTACCGCAACCCGGCCGAGATCGCCGAGCTCGCCGCCAAGGTCCTGGCCCTGGCCATGCCCGGCTCCACCTCCCCGTCCGCGGTGCGCTCCACGGGCGTACGGCCGCGTTTTGTGGCAACGAACAATGGACACAGCGCGGTCGTACGGGACTCCCTGGCCAAGACGGTGCGGGAGGAGGCAGCGAGGCTGCTCGACCAGGTCGACGGCACGGTCGGTGTCGTCGTCGCCATGAACCGCCGCGCCGAGGCCGCTCGCTGGCTCGCCGGGCTCGGCGACCGGGTGGTGGCGCTCGGCAGCCTGGAGGCGAAGGGCCTGGAGTACGACGCCACGGTGGTCGTCTCCCCGGCGGAGATCGCCGACGAGTCACCGGCCGGGCTGCGCGTGCTGTACGTGGCACTGACCCGGGCCACTCAGCAGCTCACCGTCGTCTCGGCCGACCGCGACGAACCGGACGCGAACGGGGTGCCGGACCTGCTGCGGGACTGACCGGGCCCCGGCTCGCGGTCCGGCTCCGGCCCGCCCCGCGAGCCGGACCGGACCTTGACCGAAGAACCTTCTCCGTGAACCTCCGGTACGGGAATTGCCTTACGGGGATCGTTTGTTACGGTTGGTGTGGCACCGGCCCGATCCAAGCCCCCGGGCCCAACCTTCGTCGCTACGAGCGACCACTTGCCGCGAGGCGAGCATGGCGGGTCGGTGTCATTGAACGTGTTCCGTTCGACGTGTCGTGAGCGGAAGAGAGGCCCCTGTCACCCAGTGACAGGGGCCTCTCCTTGATTGAGAACAAAACGTTCGCAATCCAGGGCGGCTACCACGTACTCCGCGGTAGGTGCGACGATCGGACGGCAAACCCGCGAACCAGTAGCGCTCGCAGCACCCGGTGAAAGCAGAGGAAGTCGGCCATGGCAACGGCGCCCAGCGTCTCCTACTCGATTACGGTCCGGTTGGAGGTGCCCGCGAGCGGAACCGCGGTCTCCCAGATCACCACGGCCGTGGAGTCCCACGGAGGCTCGGTGACCGGCCTCGACGTGACGGCCTCCGGCCACGAGAAGCTCCGGATCGACGTCACCATCGCGGCGTCGTCGACCGCCCACGCCGACGAGATCGTCGAGCAGCTGCGCGGCATCGAGGACGTGACGCTCGGCAAGGTGTCCGACCGTACGTTCCTGATGCACCTCGGCGGCAAGATCGAGATGCAGTCCAAGCACCCGATCCGCAACCGTGACGACCTCTCGATGATCTACACCCCGGGCGTGGCCCGTGTGTGCATGGCGATCGCCGAGAACCCCGAGGACGCCCGCCGGCTGACCATCAAGCGCAACTCCGTCGCGGTCGTGACGGACGGCTCCGCCGTGCTGGGCCTCGGCAACATCGGCCCGATGGCCGCCCTGCCGGTCATGGAGGGCAAGGCGGCGCTCTTCAAGCGCTTCGCCGGCATCGACGCCTGGCCGCTGTGCCTGGACACCCAGGACACCGACGAGATCGTCGCGATCGTCAAGGCGATCGCCCCGGGCTTCGCGGGCATCAACCTGGAAGACATCTCGGCCCCCCGCTGCTTCGAGATCGAGGCCCGCCTCCGTGAGGCCCTCGACATCCCCGTCTTCCACGACGACCAGCACGGCACGGCGATCGTCGTGCTCGCGGCCCTCACGAACGCGCTGCGCGTGGCGGGCAAGGGGATCGGTGACATCCGGGTCGTCATGTCCGGCGCGGGCGCGGCCGGTACGGCCATCCTGAAGCTGCTGCTCGCCGCCGGCGTCAAGCACGCCGTCGTCGCCGACATCCATGGTGTCGTGCACGCGGGCCGTGAGGACCTGGTGAAGGCCGCCGCCGACTCGCCGCTGCGGTGGATCGCCGACAACACCAACCCCGAAGGGGTCACGGGGACGCTCAAGGAGGCCGTGCGCGGCTCGGACGTCTTCATCGGCGTCTCCGCCCCGAACGTGCTGGACGGCGACGACGTGGCCGCCATGGCCGAGGGTGCCATCGTGTTCGCGCTCGCGAACCCCGACCCCGAGGTCGACCCGGCGATCGCCCGCCAGACCGCGGCCGTCGTGGCCACCGGCCGCTCCGACTTCCCGAACCAGATCAACAACGTGCTGGTCTTCCCGGGTGTCTTCCGCGGCCTGCTGGACGCCCAGTCCCGCACGGTCAACACGGAGATGATGCTTGCGGCCGCAACCGCCCTGGCGGACGTGGTGACCGAGGACGAGCTCAACGAGAACTACATCATCCCCAGCGTCTTCAACGACAAGGTCGCGGGCGCGGTCGCCGGTGCGGTCCGCACCGCGGCGAAGGCGGCGGGCGCGACGGCCTGAGCCTTCTGAGGGCTGCCGCCCCTGAAATGGACCGGACTGGGTAGGGGAGCCGGGGCGGGGAAATTCCCCGCCAGGTGGCGACTGTGACGGTTGCCACCCGGCCCCCGTACCGGCGCGTCGCCGGACGCGGGGCGTCAGGCCGCCTCTAGGGTGGCGGCCATGGCTCAGTCCCTGAGGGCCCACCAGGCCTTTCAGGCCCTGCGGTCCGCTGCCGGGAACCGACGGAGCGTCACCAATTCGAGGCCGTGGCGCTTTTCGTGTGACTCCCAGGGGTGCCGGATTGGCTTTCCCGCCGCAGGTGGGGGCAGGATGCGTCTTCGGGCGCGAGGGTCCGGCCACGGACCCGGGTCCGGGGACCGACGAGGAACCTGGCAGCATCGGCTTCGACGTGCCCAATATGCGGCTCCGCCGCGTGGCACGCCTCAACGGCAAGAAGAACACGGGAGTAACAACATGAACCGCAGTGAGCTGGTGGCCGCGCTGGCCGACCGTGCCGAGGTGACCCGCAAGGACGCCGACGCCGTTCTGGCCGCCTTTGCCGAGACCGTCGGTGAGATCGTCGCCAAGGGCGACGAGAAGGTCACCATCCCCGGCTTCCTGACCTTCGAGCGCACCCACCGTGCCGCTCGCACCGCGCGGAACCCGCAGACCGGCGACCCGATCCAGATCCCCGCCGGCTACAGCGTCAAGGTCTCCGCGGGCAGCAAGCTCAAGGAAGCCGCCAAGGGCAAGTGACCTTGCCGTCTACACCTCGCGGGACGGTGTTCGGCAGGTAGTAGCAGGTAGGTAGGCAGTAGCAGCAGGATGTGCGATGGGGCGGCACCCGGGATCCGGGTGCCGCCCCATCGCTGTTGCGCCTACCAATGGCCTCGAACGCCGACCGGGCCGAACAGCGCCCGGCCGGGCCGAGTGCCGCCGGCCAGGACGACTCTCGCTAGCCGAGCGCCTTGCCCGGCAGCTCCACCTTCGCGCCCAGTTCCACCAGCTTTTCCATGCTGTGTCCATCCGGGGGACAACCCCCGGACCCCCAGCCGGTAGCGGGACTGCCGTGAGCCGGTACGCGCCGGCGGGCTGTCAGCCGAGCGCCTTGCCCGGCAGTTCGACCTTCGCGCCCAGTTCCACGAGCTTTTCCATGAAGTTCTCGTAGCCGCGGTTGATCAGGTCGATGCCGTGGACGCGGGACGTGCCCTGGGCCGCCAGCGCGGCGATGAGGTACGAGAAGCCGCCGCGGAGGTCGGGGATGACCAGGTCGGCGCCCTGGAGCTTCGTGGGGCCCGACACGACCGCCGAGTGGAGGAAGTTGCGCTGGCCGAAGCGGCAGTGGGAGCCGCCGAGGCACTCGCGGTAGAGCTGGATGTGCGCGCCCATCTGGTTGAGCGCGGAGGTGAAGCCGAGGCGGGACTCGTACACCGTCTCGTGGACGATGGAGAGGCCGGTCGCCTGCGTGAGGGCGACGACGAGCGGCTGCTGCCAGTCCGTCTGGAAGCCCGGGTGCACGTCCGTCTCCAGCGCGATGGACTTCAGCTGGCCGCCCGGGTGCCAGAAGCGGATGCCCTCGTCGTCGATCTCGAAGGCACCGCCCACCTTCCGGTACGTGTTCAGGAACGTCATCATCGAGCGCTGCTGGGCGCCGCGGACGTAGATGTTGCCTTCGGTCGCCAGGGCCGCGGAAGCCCAGGAGGCGGCCTCCAGACGGTCCGGCAGGGCCGCGTGGGTGTAGCCGCCGAGCTTGTCGACACCGGTGACACGGATGGTGCGGTCGGTGTCCATCGCGATGATCGCGCCCATTTTCTGCAGAACGCAGATCAGGTCCTCGATCTCCGGCTCCACGGCCGCGTTCGACAGCTCCGTCACGCCCTCCGCGAGGACGGCCGTCAGCAGCACCTGCTCGGTCGCGCCCACGGACGGGTACGGCAGCGTGATCTTCGTGCCGCGCAGCCGCTGCGGAGCCTCCAGATACTGGCCGTCCGCGCGCTTCTCGATCGTCGCGCCGAACTGCCGCAGCACCTCGAAGTGGAAGTCGATCGGCCGGCCGCCGATGTCACAGCCGCCCAGGCCCGGGATGAACGCGTGCCCGAGGCGGTGCAGGAGCGGACCGCAGAGGAGGATCGGGATACGCGACGAGCCCGCGTGCGCGTCGATGTCCGCGACGTTCGCGCTCTCCACGTGCGACGGGTCCATGACGAGTTCGCCCGGCTCCTCGCCCGGACGGACCGTCACACCGTGCAGCTGCAGCAGCCCGCGTACGACCCGCACGTCACGGATGTCGGGGACGTTGCGCAGTCGGCTCGGAGCACTACCGAGCAGCGCGGCGACCATGGCCTTCGGTACGAGGTTCTTCGCACCGCGGACACGGATCTCGCCCTCCAGCGGGGTTCCGCCGTGGACAAGGAGTACGTCGTCTGAGCCGTTGACGGTCATGTATCTCGCGTTCCGGTTGGTTGGGCAGGGGCGAAGAAGCAAGCGTAATGGCCGCCTACCCCCCTTCAGTAAGCCCAAGGGCGCCCCAGGGACGTCATAGCTTTGCCACAACACGAACCGCTCCTAAACGGACACACGGGGTCACCGTCGAGGTCGTGCGCTCCACCTGCATCTGTACGCCCTGAGCTGCATTCACCCGGGTACGGGTATTGCCTCCCCCCGCACGGGGAAGATGCGGGATCATGTCTCGCATGACCGAGGTGTCCTCGCTCACAGGGCGGCTGCTCGTGGCCACGCCCGCCCTGGCGGACCCGAACTTCGACCGTGCTGTGGTGCTGCTCCTCGACCACGACGAGGAGGGCTCCCTGGGTGTCGTCCTCAACCGCCCCACACCGGTGGATGTGAGCGACATCCTCTCGGGCTGGGCGGACCTCGCGGGCGAGCCCGGTGTGGTCTTCCAGGGCGGCCCCGTCTCGCTCGACTCCGCGCTCGGTGTGGCGGTGATCCCGGGGGGCGCGTCGGGGGAGCGCGCTCCGCTGGGCTGGCGCCGGGTGCACGGGGCGATCGGGCTCGTGGACCTGGAGGCCCCGCCGGAGCTGCTGGCCTCGGCCCTCGGCTCGCTGCGGATCTTCGCCGGATACGCCGGCTGGGGCCCCGGACAGCTGGAGGACGAGCTCGGCGAGGGCGCCTGGTACGTGGTGGAGTCGGAGCCCGGAGACGTCTCCTCGCCCTCTCCGGAACGGCTGTGGCGCGAGGTGCTGCGCCGCCAGCGCAACGAGCTGGCGATGGTGGCCACGTACCCGGACGACCCTTCGCTCAACTGATGCCTCCCGGCTTCAGTACTCTTGCGTCTATGAGCACTCTTGAGCCTGAGACCCAGCCCCAGCGAGGCACTGGGACGGGGACCCTCGTAGAGCCGACGCCGCAGACGTCGCACGGCGACGGGGACCACGAGCGCTTCGCCCACTACGTCCAGAAGGACAAGATCATGGCGAGCGCGCTGGACGGCACGCCCGTCGTGGCGCTCTGCGGCAAGGTGTGGGTGCCGGGCCGCGACCCGAAGAAGTACCCCGTGTGTCCCATGTGCAAGGAGATCTACGAGTCCATGGGCGCCGGCGGCGACGAGGGCAAGGGCGGCGGCGACAAGAAGTAACGCCTCCGGCGTGCCTCCGGTGGCTTTCCGCCCGGTGACCTTCCGCCCGGTGCGGGGGCGCCGGGCGCAGTGGTGCCGTGCCGAGCGGTACCGGCCTGTGCGGCGATGGGCCCCGGATGCGTTCTTTGGGCGCTGCCGGGGCCTTTGCACTGCCCGTGTACGAGCCACTCGTTGCACGGAGTGCTTCGAGTGGTCACAGAGTGGTTGAGACCTCTTGTGGCCATGTTCATGTACTCCATAGCCTCCGACGTGTTGTGCAGCGCAAAACCACCATTGCACGTGCTGCAACGCGCTCCCCCGGAGGACGCCCCGTGAAGCTCTCGAAACTCATCGCCCGAATGGCCGCCCCGATAGCCGCGCTTGTCGTCGCCGGGCTCACGGCCACCGCCTGCGCCCCCGAGTCCTCCGACAACTCCGGGGACAAGGACGAGAAGAGCGGCACCCTGCGGGTGTGGCTCTTTCAGGAGGTCGACACCGCTCCGAAGGAGAAAGTGGTCGACGGTGTCGTCGCCGCCTTCGAGAAGGCCCACAAGGGCACGAAGGTCGACGTCCAGTACATCCCCGTCGAGACCCGCGCCGAGAAGATCAAGGCCGCCTTCAACGACCCCAAGAGCGCGCCCGACCTCATCGAGTACGGGAACACCGACACGGCCGGCTACGTCAAGGACGGCGGACTCGCCGACGTCACCAAGGAGTTCACGGACTGGAGCGAGTCCAAGGACACCGACCCGACCGCCAAGCAGTCCGTCACGGTCGACGGCAAGATCTACGGCGCCCCGTACTTCGTCGGCGTCCGCGCCCTCTACTACCGCACGGACGTGTTCGAGGAGCTGGGCCTCGAAGTACCCAAGACCCAGGCCGAGTTGATCAGCACCGCCAAGGAGATCCGGCAGGCGAAGCCGGACCTGTACGGGCTCGCGGTCGGCGGTGCCTACACGTACGGCGCGATGCCGTTCATCTGGTCCAACGGCGGCGAGATCGCCGAGGGCAAGGGCGGCTCGTACGCCTCGACGATCGACGGCACGGACGCCCAGAAGGGCATCAAGGCGTACACCTCGCTGTTCGGCGACGACAACTGTCCGGCCGCCAAGTGTGCGGGCATGGGCGGCAACGACACCGTCACCGCGTTCGCCTCCGGCAAGGCGGGCATGGCGATCGGCGGCGACTTCAGTCACGCGGCGATCGAGGCCGGGAAGGTCAAGGGCAAGTACGCGGTCGTGCCGCTGCCCGGAGTGAAGTCCGGTGAGATCGCTCCCGCGTTCGCGGGCGGCAACAACCTCGGCGTGCTGAACAGCACTTCGCACCGCACGCTCGCCGTCGACCTGATGGAGCAGCTCGCCTCGAAGAAGTCGCAGGACGAACTCTTCGACGCCATGGGCTTCCTGCCGACGTTCACGGACGTACGCCAGGACGTCGCCAAGCGCGAGCCGTTCGTCGCGCCCTTCGTGAAGACCCTGGGCGCGGGCGCCAAGTTCGTCCCGGCCTCGCCCGCCTGGTCCCAGATCGACGCGTCCCTCGTACTGCCCACGATGTTCCAGGAGGTCGTCAGCGGGCGTAAGAGCGTGGACGCGGCCTCGAAGGACGCGGCGAAGAAGATGAACGACGCCTTCAGCTCCGCGGGGTGACCCGGATGACGAACCGTCCGCTGCCGGGGGCCGCTCCGCCGCCGGGCCCGTCCGCGGAATCGCCCTCGCGCGACGGCGGGCCGGACGGGGCGCTGCCAGGGGCCACGGCCCCGCCCGCGCCCCGGCGGGGTGGGTCCGGTCCGGCAAAGGGCGCGTCGCCCGCACCCGTCCGCACGGCGGCCCGCCCGGGCCGCCGTGGCGGCGGGGGCCGCAAGTCCCCGCTCGCGCGGGGCGGTTGGACGCCCTGGCTCTACCTCGCCCCCGCGCTCGTCGTCATCGGCGGGCTGCTCGTCTACCCCGTCTACCAGCTCGGGCTGATCTCGTTCCTGGAGTACACGCAGGCGCAGGTCAGCGGTGGGGAGCCGGCGACCTTCCAGGGGTTCGGGAACTACGCGACGCTCTTCGGGGACCCGCAGTTCTGGCAGGTCCTGCTGGCCACCGTGCTGTTCGCCGGCGCGTGTGTGGTGTCGACGCTCGCGGTGGGCTGCGCGCTCGCCGTCCTTCTGACACGTGTCCGTGCCGTGCCGAGGCTCGCGCTGATGCTGGCCGCGCTCGGCGCGTGGGCGACACCCGCGGTGACCGGCTCGACGGTGTGGCTGCTCCTCTTCGACCCCGACTTCGGTCCGGTCAACCGGATCCTCGGGCTCGGCGACCACTCCTGGACGTACGGCCGTTACAGCGCCTTCGCCCTCGTCCTGCTCGAAGTGGTCTGGTGCTCCTTCCCGTTCGTGATGGTCACGGTGTACGCCGGCATCCGCGCCGTACCGGCCGAGGTGCTGGAGGCCGCGTCCCTGGACGGCGCCTCCCAGTGGCGGATCTGGCGCTCGGTGCTCGCCCCGATGCTCCGGCCGATCCTCGTGGTCGTCACCATCCAGTCGGTCATCTGGGACTTCAAGGTCTTCACGCAGATCTACGTCATGACGGGCGGCGGAGGCATCGCCGGCCAGAACCTCGTACTGAACGTGTACGCCTACCAGAAGGCCTTCGCGTCCTCCCAGTACAGCCTCGGCTCGGCGATCGGAGTGGTGATGCTGCTGATTCTGCTCGCCGTCACGCTCGTATATCTGAGGCTGATCAGAAGGCAGGGGGAGGAGCTGTGAGTTCCGCAAGTCCCGTGAAAACAGAAGGCTTTGTACGTGATTTCGCACGACGTTCCGTACAGCGGCCGTGGCGGCTGGCCGCCGAGGCGTCCGCACTGCTGATCGCGGCGGTCGTCGCATTCCCCCTCTACTGGATGGTGCTCAGCGCCTTCAAGCCCGCCGGGGAGATCGAGTCGGCCGAGCCGCGGCCCTGGACGCTGGACCCGACGGTCGATTCCTTCCGACGCGTCTTCGGGCAGCAGGAATTCGGCCGGTACTTCCTCAACAGCCTTGTCGTGGCGGTCACCGTGGTCGCCGTCTCGGCGCTCATCGCGTTTCTCGCCGCGACCGCCGTGACACGATTCCGCTTCCGTTTCCGCACCACCCTGCTCATCATGTTCCTGATCGCGCAGATGGTGCCCGTCGAGGCCCTGACGATCCCCCTCTTCTTCCAGATGCGGGACCTCGGTCAGCTCAACACGCTGGGCGCGCTGATCCTGCCGCACATCGCCTTCTCGCTGCCCTTCGCGATCTGGATGCTGCGCGGCTTTGTGAAGGCCGTCCCGGAGGCCCTTGAAGAGGCCGCCTACATCGACGGGGCGAGCCGGACGCGGTTCCTGTGGCAGATCCTTTTCCCGCTGGTCTTTCCCGGGCTCGTCGCCACCAGCGTGTTCTCGTTCATCTCCGCGTGGAACGACTTCCTCTTCGCCAAGTCCTTCATCATCAGCGACACTTCGCAGTCCACTCTGCCGATGGCCCTCCTTGTCTTCTACAAGCCCGACGACCCCGACTGGGGCGGTGTGATGGCCGCGTCCACGGTGATGACCATTCCGGTACTGATCTTCTTCGTACTCGTACAGCGGCGGCTGGTCTCCGGACTGGGCGGCGCGGTGAAGGACTGAGACATGACCACCTCGGAACTGATTCCCGGGCCGCTGACCACGTCGACCTGGGGCGACGGCGTTTTCCCGCTCGACGAGGAGACGACCCTCACGGCGGGACCGGAGACCGACGGCACGGCACGCTGGCTGCGCGCGGTGCTCGTCGCCGCCACGGGGCTTCCGCTGCGCGAAGGCGAACCCGGGCCGTCCGGGCACGCGGCGGAGAACTCCGTCGAACTGCGCCTCGACCCGCAACTGCCGCCCGAGGGCTACCGGATCACGGTCCGCGACCGGCGGGCTCTTGTCACCGGAGGCGGCCCGGCCGGGGTGTTCTGGGGTGCCCAGACGCTACGGCAGCTGCTGGGCCCCGACGCCTTCCGGCGTGCCCCTCTGCGGCGCACCGGCTGGCAGCTGCCGGAAACCGAGATCCAGGACGCCCCGCGATTCGCCTGGCGCGGCCTCATGCTCGACGTCTCACGGCACTTCATGCCCAAGGACGGTGTCCTGCGCTATCTCGACCTGATGGCGGCGCACAAGCTGAACGTCTTCCACTTCCACCTCACGGACGACCAGGGCTGGCGTATCGAGATCAAGCGGTACCCGAAGCTCACGGAGACCGGATCCTGGCGGGCGCGCACCAAATTCGGCCATCGCGCCTCGCCCCTCTGGGAGGACAAGCCGCACGGGGGCTTCTACACCCAGGACGACATCCGCGAGATCGTCGCGTACGCCACCGAGCGGCATATCGCCGTCGTCCCCGAAATCGACATCCCGGGGCACTCGCAGGCCGCCATCGCCGCATATCCGGAACTCGGCAACACCGACGTCATCGACACGACCTCCCTCTCCGTCTGGGACACCTGGGGCGTCTCCAAAAACGTACTCGCCCCCACTGACAACGTCCTTCGCTTCTACGAGGGCGTCTTCGAGGAAGTCCTCGACCTGTTCCCCGCGGACGCGGTCGGCTTCTCGGAGTTCGTCCACGTCGGCGGCGACGAGTGCGCCAAGGACCAGTGGGAGGCGTCGCCGGCCGCGAAGGAACGGATCGTGGACCTCGGGCTCGCGGACGTGGACGAACTCCAGTCGTGGTTCATCCGGCACTTCGACAACTGGCTGACCGCGCGCGGGCGTCGGCTGATCGGCTGGGACGAGATCCTGGAGGGCGGCCTCGCCCCGGGCGCCGCCGTGTCCTCGTGGCGCGGCTACCGCGGCGGCATCACGGCCGCCCGCGCGGGCCACGACGTCGTCATGTGCCCCGAGCAGCAGGTCTACTTGGACCACCGTCAGCACGGCGGCCCCGACGAGCCGGTGCCGATCGGCTTCGTACGCACCCTTGAGGACGTCTACCGCTTCGAGCCCGTTCCACCGGAGTTGACCTCCGATCAGGCGCGGCACGTCCTGGGCACCCAGGCCAACCTGTGGACCGAGGTCATGGAGGACCGCACCCGCGTGGACTACCAGGCGTTCCCCCGGCTCGCCGCCTTCGCCGAGGTCGCCTGGAGCGCCCTGCCCGACCCCGCGGAGCGCGACTTCGCCGGCTTCGAGCGGCGGATGAGCGCCCACTACGGGCGACTTGACGCCCTCGGAGTCTCCTACCGGCCCCCCACCGGGCCGTTGCCCTGGCAGCAGCGCCCAGGAGTGCTCGGACGCCCGATCGAGGGAGCGCCCCCGAACGTGTGAGGTGCCTCCCAAGGGGTGTCGTCCGAAGCGGTTGCCCTGGGACGGTGACCCTCAAGGAGAAAGGCCCCCAAGGGCCATCGAAGGCTGCCAATTCGCGCTGACGGGCGATGTGGTGCGAAAACGGACCATCCGCTGGTGGCGGTAGGAATGCCTCCTAGCGGACCCCCGCGCCGAGGGGCGGGGAAGATGTGCCAGAGTTGCCACGTCCGCCCTGTCAGCACGTACCGTACGGCAACACAGGTGGGACCAGGTGGGGCAGCGGGAAGGGGCAGCCGGTTTGACCACGCACGCACCGCAGGCGGCGCAGGCCGTGACACTGCCCGCCTCGCTGGACGAGGCCGTGGCGGCTCTCGCAGCCATGCCCGCGGCCGTTCCCGTGGCCGGCGGCACCGACCTCATGGCCTCCGTCAACTCCGGGCAACTGCGGCCCGCCGCGCTCGTCGGCCTCGGCCGGATCAGCGAGATCCGCGGCTGGCAGTACCAGGACGGCCACGCGCTCCTGGGCGCGGGCCTCACCCACGCCCGCATGGGACGCCCCGACTTCGCCGCCCTCATCCCCGCCCTCGCGGCCGCCGCGAGGGCCGCGGGACCGCCGCAGATCCGCAACGCGGGCACCCTCGGCGGCAACATCGCCTCGGCGTCCCCCACGGGGGACGCGCTTCCCGTGCTCGCCGCACTGGAGGCGACGCTCATCATCGCGGGCCCCGGCGGCGCCCGCCGCGAGATCCCCGTGTCCCACCTGCTCGCGGGCATGGAGATGCTCCGCGGCGGCGAACTCATCGGGTACGTGCGCGTGCCGCTGCTGCACGCCCCGCAGGTCTTCCTGAAGGCGACCGGACGGACCGGGCCCGGGCGCGCCATCGCGTCCGTCGCGCTCGTCCTGGACCCCGCCCGGCGCGGAGTGCGGTGCGCCGTGGGCGCCATAGCGCCGATGCCGCTGCGGCCCCTGGACGCCGAGCAGTGGGTCGCCTCGCTGATCGACTGGGACAACAACCGCGCGATCGTGCCCGAGGCGCTGAACGCCTTCGGCGAGTACGTCGCCGCGGCCTGCATCCCGGACCCCGCGCCCGCCGAGGACGGCTCCGCCCAGCAACTGCCACCCGCCGTACTGCACCTGCGGCGTACTGTCGCCGCGCTGGCCCGACGAGCACTGGGGAGGGCACTTTCGTGACCGACGACCAGCACGGAGAGAGCGGCCCCCGGTCGGGCAGCCGCTGGGATCCGCTGCCCCAGGGCGACTACGACGACGGCGCCACCGCCTTCGTCAAGCTCCCCGAAGGGGGCATCGACGCGCTCCTGGCCGACTCGCCGCTCGCCGCGCCCGGCCACGGCTACGTACCGCCGCCGATAGCGCCCTCGCCCGCCACGGAGGACGGCACCGACCCGGCCGCGCCCGGCTCCTGGGCCGCGCCGCCCGAGGGCGGGCAGCCGCAGCCCGTGCAGTGGCCCGACCCCAACACCCTGCCCGAGGAGCACCGGCAGGGCGCCCAGGACGCTTTCGTGTACAACCCGGGGGCCACCGGCCAGTGGACCTTCGACGAGCCCGCACAGGGCCGCCAGGGCGGTCACGGGGACCAGGGCGCGCCCGGCCAGGACGTGACCGGGCAGTGGTCGATTCCCGTCGCCGACGGTGATCTGCCCGACGAGTCCGGCGAGTTCACGACCTCGGCCCTGGTCGAGCAGTGGGGCGGGACCCCTCCGGCGACCCTGCCGGGCGGAGCGGCGGCGCCCTGGGCCAACGAGCCCTGGGCCCAGCAGCCGGCCCCCGGACAGCAGCCGCCCGCAGGGGAGGCCGCGGCCCACGCCGAGCACGGCACCGCCGGGCCCACCGCCGCCGAGATCGAGGCGGCCGAGATCATCGACGTCTCCGGAGCGCACGCCGACGAGATCGCGGTCTCCGTGGACCGCGAAGAATCGATGCGCGAAGGCACGATGCGCGAGGAGCCGGGTGACGCACCGGCCGGTCACGGACCCCCGGAACGGGCCGACGAACCTGCCTCCGAACGCGGGACGCACTCTCCGGAGGAGACCGCCGAGTCACCTGCCGACGCCGCCGAGGGACCCGCGGCCGACGACACCCCGGGCACCCCCGCGCACAACGACCACCCCCTCGCCTCGTACGTCCTGCGGGTGAACGGCGTCGAACGGCCCGTGACGGACGCCTGGATCGGCGAATCGCTGCTCTACGTACTGCGCGAGCGGCTCGGTCTCGCGGGCGCCAAAGACGGCTGCTCGCAGGGCGAGTGCGGGGCCTGCAACGTGCAGGTGGACGGCCGGCTCGTGGCGTCCTGCCTGGTGCCCGCCGTGACCGCCGCCGGGAGCGAGGTGCGCACCGTCGAGGGACTCGCCGCCGACGGGCAGCCCTCCGACGTCCAGCGGGCGCTCGCCAAATGCGGCGCCGTGCAGTGCGGATTCTGCGTCCCGGGCATGGCGATGACCGTGCACGACCTCCTGGAGGGCAACCCGGCGCCGACCGAACTGGAGACGCGCCAGGCCCTGTGCGGCAACCTGTGCCGCTGCTCCGGCTACCGCGGCGTCCTGAACGCCGTACGCGACGTCGTCGCCGAGCGCGAGGCCCACGCGTCCGGCGACAATGCCACGGACACCGCGGACTCCGCCGACGCCCGTATCCCGCACCAGGCGGGCCCCGGCGCCGGAAGCGTCAACCCGTCCGCGTTCGAGTCCCCACAGCCGCACCAGCAGCCGTACGGCCAGGACGGAGGCCAGGCGTGAGCAACGACACCGCCACCGCGACCACCGCGGAGCCCGGCACCGCCCCGGAGCCGCTGCCCCACGGCCTCGGCGTGTCCCTGCCGTCCGCGGAGGCCCGCGCCAAGACGGAGGGCACCTTCCCGTACGCGGCCGACCTGTGGGCCGAGGGCCTCCTGTGGGCCGCCGTCCTCAGATCACCGCACCCGCACGCGCGCATCCTGTCCATCGACACCACCCACGCGCGCGAGATGCCCGGCGTACGGGCCGTCATCACCCACGAGGACGTACCCGGCACCGCGCTGCACGGCCGCGGCAGAGCCGACCGCCCGGTGTTCGCCTCCGAGGTCGTACGCCACCACGGGGAGCCCATCGCGGCCGTCGCCGCCGACCACCCCGACACCGCCCGCATGGCCGCGGCCGCCGTCATCGTCGAATACGAGACACTCGACCCGGTGACCGACCCTGAGCAGGCGTTCGAGGCCGAACCCCTGCACCCCGACGGCAACCTGATCCGCCACATCCCGCTGCGCCACGGCGACCCGGACGCGGCCGGCGAGATCGTCGTCGAGGGCCTGTACCGCATCGGACGCCAGGACCCGGCCCCGATCGGCGCGGAGGCCGGCCTCGCCGTGCCCCGCCCCGACGGCGGGGTCGAGCTCTACGTGGCGTCCACCGACCCGCACGCCGACCGCGACACGGCCGCCGCCTGCTACGGCCTGGAACCGGAGCGCGTGAAGGTCGTCGTCACCGGAGTGCCCGGCGCCACCGCCGACCGCGAGGACCAGAGCTTCCAGCTCGCCCTCGGACTGCTTGCCATGAAGACCGGATGTCCGGTCAAACTCACCGCGACGCGCGAAGAGTCCTTCCTGGGGCACGCCCACCGGCACCCGACGCTCCTGCGCTACCGGCACCACGCCGACAGCGACGGCAAGCTGGTCAAGGTCGAGGCACAGATCCTGCTCGACGCGGGCGCGTACGCCGACACGTCGTCCGAGGCCCTCGCCGCCGCCGTCTCCTTCGCCTGCGGCCCCTACGTCGTCCCGAACGCCTTCATCGAGGGCTGGGCCGTCCGCACCAACAACCCGCCCTCCGGGCACGTACGCGGCGAGGGCGCCATGCAGGTGTGCGCCGCCTACGAGGCCCAGATGGACAAGCTCGCCAAGAAGCTGGGCGTCGACCCGGCCGAACTGCGCCTGAGCAACGCCATGGCCACGGGCGACGTGCTGCCCACCGGCCAGACCGTGACCTGCCCGGCCCCGGTCGCCGAACTGCTGCAGGCCGTACAGGACTTCCCGCTGCCCGCCCTCCCGAAGGACACGCCCGAGGACGAGTGGCTGCTGCCCGGCGGACCCGAGGGAGCCGGCGAACCCGGTGCCGTACGGCGTGGCGTCGGCTACGCCCTGGGCATGGTCCACATGCTCGGCGCCGAGGGCGCGGACGAGGTCTCGACCGCCACCGTGAAGGTCCACGACGGCATCGCCACCGTGCTCTGCGCGGCCGTGGAGACCGGCCAGGGCTTCACCACGCTGGCCCGGCAGATCGTCCAGGAGACGCTCGGCATCGAAGAGGTGCACGTCGCCTCCGTGGACACCGACCAGCCCCCCGCGGGGCCCAGCTGCCGCGGCCGCCACACCTGGGTGTCCGGCGGCGCGGTCGAACGGGCCGCCAAGATGGTCCGTACGCAGCTGCTGCAGCCCCTGGCCCACAAGTTCGGGATGTCCACCGAGCTCCTCCAGATCACCGACGGCAAGATCACCTCGTACGACGGTGTGCTGTCGACCACCGTCACGGAGGCGATGGACGGCAAGGAGCTGTGGGCCACCGCGCAGTGCCGCCCGCACCCCACCGAGCCGCTCGACGGCACCGGCCAGGGCGACGCCTTCGTGGGGCTCGCCTTCTGCGCGGTCCGCGCGGTCGTCGACGTCGACATCGAGCTGGGTTCGGTGCGCGTCGTGGAGATGGCGCTCGCCCAGGACGTGGGGCGCGTGCTGAACCCCGCGCAGCTCGCCTCCCGGATCGAGGCCGGTGTCACCCAGGGCATCGGTGTCGCCCTCACGGAGAACCTGCGCACCGCGCGCGGGCTGGTGCGCCACCCCGACCTCACGGGGTACTCGCTGCCGACCGCCCTCGACACCCCCGACATCCGCATCGTCAAGCTCGTCGAGGAGCGTGACGTGGTCGCGCCCTTCGGCGCGAAGGCCGTCAGCGCGGTCCCGGTGGTCACCTCCCCGGCCGCGGTCGCGTCCGCGGTACGGGCGGCCACGGGCCGTCCGGTGAACCGGCTGCCGATAAGGCCGCAGGCGGCCGTGGTGACGGCGACGCAGTGACCCCGCCCGAGCCGCCGCGCTACGAACCGGCCCCCGGCGTCGGGAAACTGATGCTGTGGCTGCTGGTGTTCGTGCTGGCGGCGGTCGTGGTCGTCGCGGGCGGCGTGTACTTCGGCTGAGCCCGGGTCGGGCTAGGGCCGGGCCGAGGTCCGGCCACGGCCGAACGCCGCCGGGAAGCCGCTGGTCACGGCGGTGCCGGGGCATTGTCAGTGGTGCCGCGTAATGTTCTGGGCAGTGGGAGGACCGCTGGGCGGCGGGGCATCCTCCACGGGTTCTCCATGCGTTTTCCGTGAGTCTGTCCACAGGTTCCGTGCGTGGGTTTCCGTGGGTTTCCCTGAGCATGCCGCCCGGTCTGGTCCTGCCGGGGGACTGTGAACAACCATGCGCGGGGGAACGATGAGCACGACGGACGCCGGCATCAAGACGATCACCCTGACCGAGGACGAACTGGACCCGTACGTCACGCACGCGGCGACGCGGCACTGGCTGGCGGGCCCCGGACTGCCGGACGACGGCGGCCTGTTGACCTTCGAGGCACTGCGCGCGGACGGACCCCGGACGGTGGCGGACTCGACCGGCGACCCGGACCTGCTCGCGGACGACCTGCGGGATCTGTTGGTGATAGGTGCGCTGTGTGGCGGCTCCGCCGACGCCGAGACGGAGTCGGTCCTGCTCGACGGAGCGACGGGCGAGGTCTCCACCACGTACTTCTTCCACGACCGCCCCGACCTGATGGACCGTCGCCCGCTCGCACCCTCGCTCCAGGTGCTGACGGAGTTCGTGGCGGCGACGGAGGAGATGGCAGCCAGACGCGGTCGATTCGCCTCCTACGAGGGCCGGTTCGGGCCGAAGGCCGTGGCCGCGATGTCGCAGCAGTTGCTCGCAGTCTTCGAGGAGGGCACCGGCGGCGAGATCCCGCCGTTCTGGCGGATGGCCGCGCTGATCCGCCCGCTCGCCCTCGTCGCCGGCCCGCCCGCCGACGAGACCCTGACCCTGGACCTGCCGGCCCGGCTGCTGGACCAGGAGTTCGGCCAGAGCAGGGTCGTGCGCTTCGAGGACGTCGACTTCCCGGCGGCGCTGACGCACGAGCCGACCCGCCGCTTCCTGCGCGACACGGGCCTGCCGGAGGACGGCTTCCTCTTCCAGCTGGACACGGACGTCCCACTGCCGACCCTCGCCGAGTACTACGAGGACGAGCGCCCGGGCGAGTACACCGCCGCCGAACTCCCCGACAGATCCGGCCACTTGATACGCCTCGGCCACCTCATCGAGGACAACAGCCTGGTCGTCGACGGCTCCACGGGCGAGATCCTCAACTGGAGCGAGCCCGAGGCCACCCTGCACGCCCTCAACACGGACGTCTCCACCCTGGCCTTCACCCTCTGGCTCCTCCACCGCGAGAAGGCCATCGACGGCACCCTCTCCCACGAACTGACCACAGAGGCCTACGACCAGCTGGCCACGACGATGACGCAGACCCTCTCGACGGTCGACCCCACGGGCTCCGCCTCCCAGGCGGACTGGCACTACTGGACGGAACTGTTCCAGGACGAGGCGGGCGGGGTGTTGTGAGCCTCTCCCGTACACGGAGGCACGCCCCCGCCTGAACCGGTTGCGCACGGCCGCCCCACACGCGTCCGGGCCCGCCGCACACGCGTAGGGGCCGGCCGCCTGACAGCGACCGACCCCGACACCGAACAGAGGCCGTGGCGGGAATTGAACCCACGTGCCTCGCTTTGCAGGCGAGTCCCTAAGCCACTCGGGCACACGGCCAAGCTTGAGTCCGGGGTTGCGGTGACCCGGTCACCCGGTGTTCCGGACTCGTTGTGTCGAACGTACGGCGCTGTCGGCAGGGGCTCAAGGGACGGGGCGGGGCTGCAATGGGACTGCCACACGGCGTTCATGAAAGGAGGTGGGGAGCGGGGTGGGGAGGGGCCGGGAGAGGGGGGTGGGAAGGTCGGGCGAGGGTGGTCGTACGACCAAGGTCCCGGGGTGGGACCCATCCTCCGACAGGGGTCAATGTCAGTCGTGCCCCTTACGCTGGCGGGCATGACCACCCTGGAACCGAGCGACACCGGCGTCGCTGAGACCCCGGCCGACCCGGCCCATCCTGCTGCGGAAACGGCCGTACAGATCCCGGCGACCGGAGTCGACGCCCACGAAGGCGTCCACGAAGGCGTCCTCGGGCGTGATCACCGGGCGCTCAGCGTCGGGATCGTGTCCGTCGTGCTGCTCATTGCCTTCGAGGCGACTGCCGTTGGGACGGCAATGCCGGTGGCGGCGCGGGAGCTGGGCGGGGTCTCGTTGTACGCGTTCGCGTTCTCCGGGTACTTCACGACCAGCCTGTTCGGGATGGTGCTGGCCGGGCAGTGGTCGGACCGTGCGGGCCCGCTGGGGTCGCTGACGGCGGGGATCGGGGCGTTCGCGGCGGGGCTGCTGCTGTCGGGGACGGCCGGGGTGATGTGGCTGTTCATCCTCGGGCGGGCCGTGCAGGGGCTCGGCGGCGGGCTGGTGATCGTCGCGCTGTACGTGGTCGTGGGGCGGGCCTATCCGGAGCGGTTGCGGCCGTCGATCATGGCGGCGTTCGCGGCGAGCTGGGTGATCCCGTCCGTGGTCGGCCCGCTCGCCTCCGGGGCGGTGACCGAACACCTCGGCTGGCGCTGGGTGTTCGTCGGGATACCGGTCCTCGTCCTCCTGCCGCTGGCGTTCGCGCTGCCGCAGATACGGCGACGGGCGTCCGGCCCGGCCGAGGGCACCGTGGCCGCGCCCTTCGACCGGCGGCGTATCCGGCTGGCGCTCGGTATCTCGCTGGGCGCCGGGCTGTTGCAGTACGGGGCGCAGGACCTGAGGTGGCTGTCGGTCGTCCCGGCCGTGGCGGGGGTCGCCCTGCTGATCCCGGCTGTGCTCGGGCTGCTGCCCAGAGGGACCTATCTGGCGGCGCGCGGGCTGCCGTCCGTCGTGCTGCTGCGCGGGATCGCCGCCGGGTCCTTCATCGCGGCCGAGTCCTTCGTGCCGCTGATGCTGGTCACCGAGCGGGGGCTGTCGCCGACGCTGGCCGGATTCTCGCTGGCGGCGGGCGGGGGCACCTGGGCGCTGGGTTCCTTCGTACAGTCCAGGGCGCGCGTGGAACCGTACCGGGACCGGCTGATGATGCTGGGCATGGTGCTGACCGCCGCCGCCATCGCCGCCGCGCCGAGCGTGCTGATCGACGGGGTGCCGGTGTGGACGGTCGCGGTGGCCTGGGCCTTCGGCTGCTTCGGTATGGGCCTGGTGATCTCCTCCACCAGCGTCCTCCTGCTGCACCTCTCCGCCCCGGAGGAGGCCGGCACCAACTCCGCCGCCCTCCAGATATCCGACGGCCTCTCGAACGTCCTCCTCCTCGCCGCGGGCGGCGCGGCCTTCGCGGCCCTGGGCGGCGGCACGGTCACCCACGCCGCCACGGACGCCTCCGGCGGCCACCCGGCCGCCTTCGCCGCGGTGTTCCTGCCGATGGCCGGGGTGGCGCTGGTGGGGGCCTGGGTGACCACACGGCTGCGGACCGAGTCCCGGTGACGCCCGATCCGGCAGTGCTTGCTGTGACCTGAGTCCCATCCAAGGGTGACCCCGCGTCGTCCGCGCGTTGACGCGGGCGGGGCGCCGGTAGGGTGGCCCGGTTGTCATACGCAGCCGTTGCCAGCCATAGCCGAGCCGCCCAACCACCCCACGGAGACCGTGACTACCGCCCGCCCGTCGCCCGCCGCCACCCTCAACGGAGGGCCCTCCGTGCCCGCCTCTCCTGTTGCCAGTGCCACCTCCTCGCACCACCTGTCACCCGCGTTCCCCGGCCGTGCCCCTTGGGGTACCGCCAGCAAGCTGCGTGCCTGGCAGCAAGGTGCCATGGAGAAGTACATCCAGGAGCAGCCGCGTGACTTTCTCGCCGTCGCCACACCCGGAGCCGGCAAGACGACCTTCGCGCTGACGCTCGCCTCCTGGCTGCTGCACCACCATGTCGTGCAGCAGGTGACCGTGGTCGCGCCGACCGAGCATCTGAAGAAGCAGTGGGCGGAGGCGGCCGCGCGGATAGGGATCAAGCTGGACCCCGAGTACAGCGCGGGGCCGCTCAGCAAGGAATACCAGGGCGTCGCGGTCACGTACGCCGGTGTCGGCGTGCGGCACATGCTGCACCGCAACCGCGTCGAGCAGCGCAAGACCCTGGTGATCCTCGACGAGATCCACCACGCCGGTGACAGCAAGTCCTGGGGCGAGGCCTGCCTCGAAGCCTTCGAGCCCGCCACCCGCCGGCTCGCGCTCACCGGTACGCCCTTCCGGTCCGACACCAACCCCATCCCCTTCGTCGCGTACGAGGAGGGGAACGACGGGATCCGGCGGTCCGCCGCCGACTACACCTACGGCTACGGCAGCGCGCTGGGCGACGGCGTCGTGCGGCCCGTCATCTTCCTCTCCTACAGCGGCAACATGCGGTGGCGTACGAAGGCGGGGGACGAGATCGCCGCCCGGCTCGGCGAGCCGATGACCAAGGACGCCGTCTCGCAGGCCTGGCGCACCGCCCTCGACCCGCGCGGCGAGTGGATGCCCAGCGTGCTGCGCGCCGCCGACCAGCGGCTCACGGAGGTCAGGAAGGGCATCCCGGACGCCGGCGCCCTCGTCATCGCCTCCGACCAGGAATCCGCCCGCGCCTACGCCAAGCTCATCCGGGACATCACCGGCAGCAAGGCCACCCTCGTCCTCTCCGACGACACGGGCGCGTCCAACCGCATCGACGAGTTCAGCCACAGCGACGACCGCTGGATGGTCGCGGTGCGGATGGTGTCCGAGGGCGTGGACGTGCCGCGGCTCGCCGTCGGTGTGTACGCCACCACCATCTCCACGCCGCTCTTCTTCGCCCAGGCCGTCGGCCGTTTCGTACGGTCCAGGCGGCGCGGCGAGACCGCCTCCGTCTTCCTGCCGACCGTCCCCGACCTCCTCACCTTCGCCAACGAGATGGAGGTCGAGCGCGACCACGCCCTCGACAAGCCCAAGAAGGAGGGCGAGGAGGACCCGTACGCCGAATCCGAGAAGGAGATGGAGGAGGCGAACAAGGAGCAGGACGAGGACACCGGGGAGCAGGAGCAGTTCTCCTTCGAGGCCCTTGAGTCCGAGGCCGTCTTCGACCGGGTGCTCTACGACGGCGCCGAGTTCGGCATGCAGGCCCACCCGGGGAGTGCGGAGGAGCAGGACTACCTCGGTATTCCGGGGCTCCTCGAACCCGACCAGGTCCAGCTCCTGCTCCAGAAGCGGCAGGCCCGGCAGATCGCGCACAGCCGCAAGAAGCCGGACGACGAGGCGGATCTTCTCGAACTGCCCGCCGAGCGGCGGCCCGTGGTCTCCCACAAGGAGATGCTGGAGCTCAGGAAGCAGCTCAACACGATGGTCGGCGCGTACGTCCACCAGAGCGGCAAGCCGCACGGTGTGATCCACACCGAGCTGCGCCGGGTGTGCGGCGGGCCGCCGAGCGCGGAGGCGACGGCCGGGCAGCTGCGTCAGCGGATCGCCAAGGTGCAGGAGTGGGCCACCCGTATGCGGTGACCGCGCCCCTGCCCGCCCCGCCCCGGTACGGCCACGGGCCCGGGTACGGCCACGGGCCCGGGTACGTCCACGAGCCCGGGTACCTCCACGTGAGCGCCGGTGTCCTTCACGACACCGGCGCTCACGCGTGTGCGCGCTCTGTGCAGGGCTCGTGCACGCCCAGTGGCGCGCGCCGGATATATCAGGGCGAAGGTGAACCTAACTCCGGGTAACCGAACCCGGTCCGTACCTGCGAACGCCCGGATTCTGGACGGAGACTTCCGCTGAGCGAACCAGCTCGCTACTGTCCCGCTACGCACACGCCCCGTGGCAGCGCCGCCGCGGAGCGCAGCCGGTGCCCGCCCGGGAGAGCCCGGGACGTTGCCGAACCGGCGGCCTCTGACGCGCGTCGCCGATGGGACCGGTGACGCATCCGCCGCGTACGGGGCCGTCGACTCTCACCACTAAGGAGTGGGCGTCGTGACCGCGGAAACCTCCCAGACGCTCGACCGGGGACTCCGTGTCCTCAAACTGCTCGCCGACACCGACCACGGTCTGACCGTCACCGAGCTGTCCAACAAACTCGGAGTCAACCGGACCGTTGTGTACCGCTTGCTCGCCACGCTGGAGCAGCACGCCCTCGTACGCCGTGACCTGGGCGGCCGTGCCCGGGTCGGGCTCGGGGTGCTGCGGCTCGGGCGGCAGGTGCATCCGCTGGTCCGCGAGGCCGCGCTGCCCGCGTTGCGCTCGTTGGCCGAGGACATAGGGGCGACCGCCCATCTCACGCTGGTCGACGGTGCGGAGGCGCTCGCCGTCGCCGTGGTCGAGCCGACGTGGACCGACTACCACGTGGCCTATCGCGCCGGGTTCCGCCATCCGCTCGACCGGGGGGCCGCCGGCAAGGCGATCCTCGCCGCGCGGGCCGCTTCCGCGGAGGAGCCGGGGTACACCCTCACTCACGGGGAGCTGGAGGCGGGGGCCAGTGGGGCGGCCGCGCCGCTGCTCGGGGTGACCGGGGTGGAGGGGAGTGTGGGGGTGGTCATGCTTGCGGATGCTGTGCCTGAGCGGGTGGGGCCGCGTGTCGTTGACGCGGCCAAGGAAGTTGCCGAGGCGTTGCGTTGATCTTGGTTCGGGGGGTTCGGGGGGTTGGGGGTGCCGTGGGGGAGGTTGTGTGTCGTCCGCGGCCCGGTGGGGGCTTGTCGCGCAGTTCCCCGCGCCCCTAAAAGATTGCGCAGTTCCCCGCGCCCCTGAAAAGCTCGCCGCGCCCCTAAGGCGCGCACTTCCCGCAGCCTCTGAGAAAAGGTGCCCAGCCGGTCAGCTGTGGGTGGGCACCGGCCGGAAAACTGCCGCGCGTTAGATTGATCCCGTGCTCTCTCGTCTCACGCGCCCCCGGGCCGTCGCTGTCTGCGCTCTTCCCGTTGTGGGTCTGCTGGCCACGGCGGTGTTCGCGCCGTTGCCCTTTTCGGTGGCTCAGCCCGGGATGACGGCGAATGTCCTCGGTGAGAACAAGGGTGACCCGGTGATCACGATCACCGGCGCCGACAGCCGTGAGACGCGCGGGCAGCTGCGGATGACGACCATCGAGGCGACGGGCCCCGACCAGGACGTGAGCCTGGGCGATGTGCTCGACGGCTGGTTCCGTACGGATCAGGCGGTGATGCCGCGCGACTCGGTGTACCCGAGCGGCGACACCGTGAAGGAGATCGAGGAGCACAACGCCGAGGAGATGAAGAAGTCCCAGGACACCGCCACCGAGGCCGCCCTCAACCACCTCGGTGAGGAGTCGGACGACATCAAGGTCAGCCTCAAGCTCGCCGACGTCGGCGGCCCGAGCGCCGGGCTCCTCTTCTCCCTCGGCATCGTCGACAAGCTGGACGGCGACGGCAGCGGCGGCGACCTCACGGGCGGCCGCAACATCGCGGGTACGGGGACGATCGACGCCGACGGGAAGGTCGGCGCGGTCGGTGGTGTCGCCCTCAAGACGCAGGCCGCCCGCCGCGACGGCGCCACGGTCTTCCTGGTCCCGAAGGCGGAGTGCTCGGACGCGAAGACGGACCTCCCGAAGGGGCTCCGCCTCATCCCGGTCACCACGCTGAAGGGCGCGATCACCGCCCTGGTGGCCCTGGAGAAGGACCAGGGCGGCGTACCGAGCTGCTAGCCGAACCGGACCGTCCCCTCGGAGAGTCCTCGCTCAGCCCTCCTTCACGAACCCCTCGTCCTTCATCCAGTCCAGCGCGACCGAGTGCGGGTCCTCCCCGTCCACGTCCACCCGCGCGTTCAACTCCTGCGCCACGTCGTTGTTCAGGCGTCTGGTGATCGGGTCGAGGACCTGCGCGATCGCCGGATACTTCTTCAGGGCCTTGGAGTTGATCTCCGGAGCCACGTTGTAGTTGGGGAAGAACTTCTTGTCGTCCGCCATCACGACCAGGTTCATCGACCTGATGCGCCCGTCGGTGGTGAAGACCTCCCCGTACGTGCAACTCCCCTTCGCCGCCTGGGTGTAGATGATCCCGGTGTCCATCTGCGTGATGTTCCCGGCGGGCAGCTTCATGCCGTACGCCTTCTCCATGCCCGGCAGCCCGTCGGCCCGGTTGGCGAACTCGCTCTCCACGCAGAGCGTGACCGCCTTCGGATCGGACTTGGACAGCGCGGCCACGTCGGAGAGGGTCTTCGTGCCGTACTTCTTGAAGTTGGCCTGGTTCATGGCGAGGGCGTAGGTGTTGTTGAGTGCCGACGGGGGCAGCCAGGTCAGGCCGTTCTTCCGGTCGGCGTCGCGTACCGCCTCCCACTGCTTGCGCGGATCGGTGATGGGCCCGCTGTTGCCCTGGTAGGTGATCCAGGCGGTGCCCGTGTACTCGTACATGCCGTCCGCGTCCCCGCTCTTGACCGCCTCGCGGGCGCCGATGGAGCCCTGGATGCCCGTACGGTCCAGTACCTTCGCACCGGCCGCCTCGAAGGCGATGCCCATGATCGCGCCGAGGATCAGCTGCTCGGTGAACTCCTTGGAGGTGACCGTGAGATCGGCGCCCTTGAGCGGCTTCCCCTGCCCGATCGAGCCGGGCTCCACATCGTCGACCATGGGCGAGCCGCTGGTCAGTCCGCACCCGGCCGAGGCCGCCAGCACCGCCCCGGCGGCCACCAGACCCGTACGCCGTCTCATGTTCCCGCCTCCAACCCGCGCGGGCTGAGCAGCAGTTCGGCCAGCGAGGCCAGCCAGTCGACCAGCAGCGCGAGGGCCACGGTCAGGATCGAGCCGAGCACCAGCACCGGCATCCGCTGGTTGGTGATGCCGGTCGTGATCAGTACGCCGAGACCGCCGCCCCCGCCGAAGGTGGCGAGGGTCGACGTGCCCACGTTCAGGACGAGGGCCGTACGGACGCCGGCGAGGATCAGCGGTACGGCCAGGGGCAGTTCGACACGGGCCAGCACTCCCACGGACGACATGCCGATGCCCCGGGCGGCCTCCACCAGCGTCGGGTCGTTCGCCTTCAGCCCGGCGATCGTGTTCGACAGGACCGGCAGGACGGCGTACGCGATGATGCCGATCAGCGCCGCCTTCCGGCCGATCCCCAGCCAGATCACGAGCAGCGCCAACAGGCCGATCGCGGGGGTCGCCTGTCCCATGTTGGCGAGGGCCATGGCGGCCGGGGTCGCCTTCCGGAACGCCCCGCGGGTCAGCAGGATGCCCAGTGGAATCGCGATGATCAGCACGAAGAACGTGGAGATCACGGTCAGTTCGATGCTCTGCCGCAGCGCCTTCCACACCTGGCCGCCGGACAGCGCGTTCTCCGAGAGCGGGTCCAGGTCCGCCTGCCGGAACCAGAGCCAGGTGGCGAGCAGCACCACGGTGAGCACGGCCGGCAGCAGGGTCAGCTTCTGCCAGGTCACCCGGGACGCACGGGACGTGCCGGGCGGGAGGGCCTTCGCCCCCTCGAACCCGGCGTCCGTACCGGCGCCTGTGCCAGCGTCCGTACCGGCGTCTGTACCAGCGTCCGTCCCGGAGCCCTCGCCGCCCGGGTCCGCCTCGGTGTCGTGGCCGGTCTCCGGGGCCCTCACGCCTTCGCCTCCCCGTCGGCACCGCTGATGCCCTCCTGCTCGTGACGGGTCTGCCCGGCGCGCGTCTCCTCCAGTTCGTGCTGGTGCTCCATCGCGTCGAGCCGGTCGGCCTCAAGCAGCTCGTGCACGGAGTTCATCAGCGTCTCCATGTCCACGACGCCCGTGTACTCCCCGCGCCGCCCCGTCACCACGACCCGCCCCGCGTTGTCGATGAGCACGGCCTCCAGCGCGTCCCGCAGCGTCGCGTCTCGGGTCACCGTGTCGTGCACCAGCGTGCCCGCCCGGGCCAGCGAGCCCTTGGCCCGCATCAGGTCCCCGCGCCGCAGCCACTTGTAGGGCCGCCCGCGCCGGTCGAGCAGCAGGATCTCGTTCGTACCGCTCGACCTCAGCTTGTTGAAGATCTCCTGGAGCGGGTCGTCGACGGTCACCGTCGGATAGTCGGTGATCTCCACATCCCGTACGCGCGACAGATTGAGCCGCTTCAGCGCGGCCCCCGCGCCCACGAACCCGGACACGAAGTCGTCGGCGGGGTTGGTGAGGATGGCCTCCGGGGTGTCGAACTGGGCGATGTGCGACCGCTCCCGCAGCACGGCGATCCGGTCGCCCAGCTTGATCGCCTCGTCGAAGTCGTGGGTGACGAAGACGATCGTCTTGTGCAGCTCGTGCTGAAGCCGGATCAGCTCGTCCTGGAGGTGGTCACGGGTGATGGGGTCCACGGCCCCGAACGGCTCGTCCATCAGCAGCACGGGCGGATCGGCCGCCAACGCCCGTGCCACGCCCACCCGTTGCTGCTGCCCGCCGGACAGCTGCCGCGGATAGCGCCCGTGGAACTCGCCCGGGTCGAGACCGACCAGATCCAGCATCTCCTCGACCCGCGAGTTGATCCGCGCCTTCGGCCACCCCACCATCCTCGGTACGAGGGCGATGTTCTGGGCGACCGTCATGTGCGGGAAGAGCCCCGAGGCCTGGATCGCGTACCCGATCTTGCGGCGCAGCTTCACGGGATCCATGTCGGTGACGTCCTCGCCACCGATCCTGATCCGCCCGCCGGTGGGCTCGATCAGCCGGTTGATCATCTTCAGGGTGGTGGACTTCCCGCACCCCGAGGGGCCGACGAAGACGACGAGCTCGCCGGCGTTGATCTCCATGTTGACGCTGTCGACGGCCGGGTCGGGGCTCCCCGGATACCGCTTGGTGAGGTTCTCCAGCTCGATGGTGGCGCCGGTGGTGGCGTTCGCTCCGGCGGTCGCGGCGGCAGAGGTGGAGGTCGCGGTGGTCGTGGTCGGCTCAGGCACGGATCCCCCTGGGAATGGTCAGCCGCCCGATGAGGACGTACGCGGCGTCGAACAGCAGGGCCAGGACGATGATCCCGAGCGTGCCCGCGAGCACCTGGTTGAGCGCGTTCTTGCTGCCCAGGGAGGCGATCCCGCGGAAGATCTCGTTGCCGAGCCCCGGCCCCGAGGCATAGGCGGCGATGGCGGCGATCCCCATCAGCATCTGCGTGGAGACCCGGATCCCGGTCAGGATCGGCGGCCAGGCGAGCGGCAGCTCGACCCGCAGGAGCCGGGCGAGCCGCGACATCCCGATGCCGGTGGCCGCGTCGACGAGCGAGGGATCGACCCCGCGCAGCCCCACGATCGAGTTGCGCACGATCGGCAGCAGCCCGTAGAGGGTCAGCGCGATCACCGTGGGCGGAACCCCCAGTCCCACGATCGGGATGAGCAGACCGATCATGGCGAGCGAGGGAATGGTCAGCAGGGTCGCCGTCGTGGTCGTGGCCAGATTCCCGGCCCACTCGCTCCGATAGGTGACGACACCGACCACCACGCCGATCACCGTGGCGACGACCATGCACTGGAAGACGGCGCTGGCGTGCTGGTAGGCGTCGGCGAGGAGCTGCTGATGGCGACTGCCCAGGTACTCCCAGAAGCTCACCCGCTTTTCACCCCTGTCGCCTAGCCGTCACTGTCGCTCAGTCGTCGTCCTCAGTCGTCGTCCTCCGCGGCCTGCTCCACCAGCGGGATGATCCGCAGCGGCACGGGGTTCTCCATGACGATCGCCGTGGAGGCCCGGACGATGCCATCAAAACCGACAACCCGGTCGATCACCCGCTGAAGATCGGCGTTGGACCGCGCCACGAGCCGGCACAGCATGTCCCCGCCGCCCGTCGTCGTGTGCAGCTCCAGCACCTCGGGCACGGTCGCCAAGTGCGCCCGTACGTCCGTGCCTTGGCCCTGCCGGATCTGCAGCGTCGCGAAGGCGGTGACGGGATAGCCGAGGGCCGCGGGATCCACCTGCGGCCCGAACCCCCGGATGACTCCATTCGACTGAAGCCGGTCGAGCCGCGCCTGCACGGTCCCGCGCGCGACCCCGAGCCGCCGGGACATCTCCAGCACACCGATCCGCGGCTCCCGCGCGAGCAGCACCAGCAGCCGCCCGTCCAGATGATCGATCGCCATGAAGGCCTCCGAGGTGGTCATCCTGTACACAAAGACCGATCCACCCGGCCTTTCTCTGCACATATTGCCCAGCAGATTCGCAAACTATTGCGCACCTTGCCGAACGGAGAGAGCCTGCGGCCATGACTCAGACAACCCATACCACCCCCGACACCGCGCGGCAGGCAGACCCCTTCCCGGTCAAGGGAATGGACGCGGTCGTCTTCGCCGTGGGCAACGCCAAGCAGGCGGCGCACTACTACTCCACCGCCTTCGGCATGAAGCTGGTCGCCTACTCCGGACCGGAGAACGGCAGCCGCGAGACCGCGAGCTACGTCCTGGAGAACGGCTCCGCCCGCTTCGTCCTCACCTCCGTCATCAAGGCCGCCACCCCCTGGGGCCACTTCCTCGCCGAGCACGTGGCGGAGCACGGTGACGGCGTGGTCGACCTCGCCATCGAGGTCCCGGACGCCCGCGCCGCGTTCGCCTACGCCGTCGAGCACGGCGCCCGCCCCGTCACCGAGCCCCACGAGCTGAAGGACGAGCACGGCACCGTCGTACTCGCCGCCATCGCCACGTACGGCAACACCCGCCACACCCTGGTCGAGCGCACGGGCTACGACGGCCCCTACCTCCCCGGGTTCACGGCCGCGGACCCGATCGTCGAGCCGCCCGCCCACCGCACTTTCCAGGCCATCGACCACTGCGTCGGCAACGTGGAACTCGGCCGGATGAACGAGTGGGTCGCCTTCTACAACAAGGTCATGGGCTTCACGAACATGAAGGAGTTCGTGGGCGACGACATCGCCACCGAGTACAGCGCCCTGATGTCCAAGGTCGTCGCCGACGGCACGCTCAAGGTCAAGTTCCCGATCAACGAGCCCGCCATCGCCAAGAAGAAGTCCCAGATCGACGAGTACCTGGAGTTCTACGGCGGCGCCGGCGTCCAGCACATCGCGCTCAACACGAACGACATCGTGGAGACCGTACGGACCATGCGCGCGGCCGGCGTCCGGTTCCTCGACACCCCGGACTCCTACTACGACACCCTCGGCGAGTGGGTCGGCGACACCCGCGTCCCCGTCGACACCCTGCGCGAACTGAAGATCCTGGCCGACCGCGACGAGGACGGCTACCTGCTGCAGATCTTCACCAAGCCGGTCCAGGACCGCCCGACGGTCTTCTTCGAGATCATCGAACGCCATGGCTCGATGGGCTTCGGCAAGGGCAACTTCAAGGCCCTCTTCCAGGCGATCGAACGGGAGCAGGAGAAGCGCGGCAACCTGTAGGCGCCGTGCCCCGCAAGGCCGTTGGGGCACTGGGCGCTGTCACACCGGGCCCAGCGCCCCCAACGCCTCCTTCGCCGCCGGAACGCCCAGCGGCGAGAAGTACGGACTGATCCGCAGCGCCTCCTCAAGATGGCGGCGCGCGGGTCCCTCCCGCTTCAACTTCCGCTCGATCATGCCCCGGTGGTACGCGTAGGGCGCGCTGCGAACGGCGCCCACGTGCTGCTTGTCCGTGGCCTTCGTGGCGAAGACGAGCGCGTCCTCGTGCTGCCCGGCGCGGTGCAGCGCCCACCCCAGCGCATCCGCGACCGCCGCGGAGGGATGCCGCTCCCACTCCTCCCGCAGCAGCCGCACGGCGGCCTCCGGGTCACCGTGGTCCGCCTCGAAGAGACCCGCCACGAGATCGGTGTTCACCCCACCGGCGGCGCCCTCCCGCACCCGCTCCCGCACCACGTCGTACTGAGCCCGCGCCTCGTCGCCAAGCCCCAGCGACTCGTACAACTCGCCCAGCTCCCACGCGTACTGGGGCAGCGCCCGCTTCTCCGACGCGGCCCGGTACGCGCGTACGGCCTCCGGGGTCCGTCCCAGCGCGGCCAGCGCCCGGCCCTGCCCGGCGAGGGCGGCGTGTCCGTCGTGTCCGTCGGGATAGGCCCGCACCGCGGCCTCGAAGGCGCGCAGCGACTCGGCGGGCTCCCCACGTTCCCAGGCCAGCTCCCCGGCCCCGACAAGACAGTTGGCCTGCTCGGCCGGAGCGGAGGCGAGCGCCACCGCGTCGGAGAGCGCGGCGGCGGCGTCCTCGCGCTGCCCCTGGTCCCGGTGGACGAGCGCGGCCCGCGTCAGCACCCGCGCCCTCGGCGCCGCCCCCTTCGGCAGCCGTACGAGCCTGGCCAGCGCCTTGTCCGCGGCCTTGAACTCCCCGAGCCCCCGGTACGCGTCGATCAGCGCCGGATAGGCCGTCCACCGCTTGGGCGAGGCCGCCACCGAGGCCTCGCCCCACTTCCGCGCCGCCCGGAAGTCGTGCCGGGCATTGGCGAGCGCGGCCAGTCCGTCGAGCGCCTCCACGTTCTTCCTCGGCTTCGCCCGCAACGACGTACGCAGCGCCTTCTCGGCCTTCGGGTAGAACCGCGCCTCGCCGGTCCGCTCACCCCGCTCCGCGTACGCCGCGCCGAGCACCGCCCACGACCGCACATCACCCGGATGGGCCCGCAGATGCGCCTCGCGGTCCCCGATCAGCGCGACCAGATCGGGCAGCGAGGCGGGCACCCCGGCCCCGACGGCGGTCTCGGCCCGAGCCACCGGACCGGGCGCGGGCGGCGGCCCACCGCGCTCGGGGGGCGCCACCATCAGCACACCGCCCAGCACGGCGCACCCCACGACGGCACATCCCACGGCGGCACCGACGAGCATCCCCCTCCTGGCCGAACGACCCGCCGAGCCATCCGCCGAACGACTCGCCGGGCCACCCACCGGACCATCAGCCGGACCGCCCGCCGAACCCGAGGCCAGCTCTTTTCCCATGCCGCTCTGCATGCGGCTCACTGTGCGCCAATACGAAGAGCACACCCGGCCACCACCCCGGCACGGAAAGCCTCGCGCGGGCGGGGTTCACACCGATGGCCCCGGGTGCGACGCTGTGATCATGAGCCGTATCGAAGCCCGACCCGATGAAGACACCGTGGCGGTGGGCAGCCTCGTCGACCGTCTCCTCGCGGGCCTGCCGGCCGAGGCCGTCCTCACCGACCCGGACGTCACGGCCTCGTACGCCAACGACATGGCCAGCTTCTGCGAGGCCGGCACCCCCGCCGTCGTGGTGCTGCCGCGCACCGTCGAGCAGGTCCAGCACGTCATGCGCGTCGCCACCGAACTGCGCGTCCCGGTGGTCCCGCAGGGCGCCCGTACGGGCCTGTCGGGCGCCGCCAACGCCTCCGAGGGCTGCATCGTGCTGTCCCTCGTCAGGATGGACCGCATCCTGGAGATCAGCCCGGTCGACCGGATCGCGGTGGTCGAGCCGGGCGTCGTCAACGCCACGCTCTCCCGAGCCGTCAACGAACACGGCCTCTACTACCCGCCGGACCCCTCCAGCTGGGAGATGTGCACGATCGGCGGCAACATCGGCACGGCGTCCGGCGGCCTGTGCTGTGTGAAGTACGGGGTGACGGCCGAGTACGTCCTCGGCCTGGACGTGGTCCTCGCCGACGGCCGCCTCATGTCCACCGGCCGCCGTACGGCGAAGGGCGTCGCCGGATACGACCTCACCCGCCTCTTCGTCGGCTCCGAGGGCTCGCTCGGCATCGTCGTACGGGCCACTCTCGCCCTCAGGCCGCAGCCGCCCCAACAGCTGGTGCTGGCCGCCGAGTTCGCCTCCGCCGAGGCCGCCTGCGACGCGGTCTGCCGGATCATGGAGGGCGGCCATGTGCCGTCCCTCCTCGAACTGATGGACCGTACGACGGTGAAGGCCGTCAACGACATGGCGAACATGGGCCTGCCGGAGTCCACCGAGGCCCTGCTCCTCGCCGCCTTCGACACCCTCGACCCGGCCGCCGACCTGACCGCCGTGGGCGCGCTCTGCGAGGCGGCCGGCGCCACCCAGGTCGTACCGGCGGACGACGCTGCCGAGTCCGAACTGCTGCTCCAGGCACGCAGGTTGTCCCTCACCGGCCTCGAAGCGGTCAAGGGCACGACGATGATCGACGACGTGTGCGTACCGCGCTCGAAGCTCGCCGAGATGCTCGAAGGGGTCGACCGGATCGCCGAGAAGTACCGGCTGACCATCGGCGTCGTCGCACACGCCGGCGACGGAAACACCCACCCGACCGTCTGCTTCGACGCGGGCGACCCCGACGAGTCCCGGCGCGCCCGCGAGTCCTTCGACGAGATCATGGCCCTCGGCCTGGAACTCGGCGGCACGATCACCGGCGAGCACGGCGTGGGCGTCCTCAAGAAGGAGTGGCTGGCGCGCGAACTCGGCCCGGTGGGCGTGGAGATGCAGCGGGCGATCAAGACGGCCTTCGACCCGCTCGGCATTCTCAACCCCGGCAAGCTCTTCTGAGTCACCTCCTCGGCTTCTCGCGCCCCTCCGTCTCACCCTCCTCCCTCTCACTCCCCGTCCTTGGACTCGTCCGAGGGCCAGGGGTCGCGCAGCCAGAGATCGTCGGCCGGGGTGGGCGCGAGCAGCTCGGCGAGGCCGCCGTCGATCCCGAGCTGCTCGGTCTCGGAGCCCGGGGGCACCGCCCGCAGGGTGCGCTCCAGCCAGGCCGACACCTGCGCGGCGGGCGCTTCGAGCAGGGCGTCCCCGTCGGGCGAACTCAGCGCCATCAGGACCACGCTCCGCCCGGCGACCTTCGTCGGCCACACCCGCACATCCCCGTGCCCGCACGGCCGGAACACCCCCTCCACGAGCAGCTCGCGCGCGAACGTCCAGTTCACGGGCTGGGCCGAGCCGATGTGGAAGGCGATGTGGACGGCGTACGGATCGTCGGTGCGGTAGCTCAGCCGGGCCGGGACCGGGATGCTGCGCTCGGGGGACAGGACCAGTTTCAGTTCGAGCTCGCGCTCCACCACGGTGTTCATGTCGTGCGTTTCCTCTCGTCCGGTGGCCCTGTGGACGGGCCCGTACGAGTGGAGAGGGCGCGGGCGGTGAAGCATTACGCGGGTTCGCGGAACTTTTCCGAAGGCACCGGCACCCGACCGCCGGACACGGTCGGCACCCGGCCGCCAGACACGGTCAGCACCCGGCCGCCAGACGATCGGCACCCGAGCGGAAGCGGCCGGAAAACGTGGCGGAACCTTGCTCGAAGGGGGTAGGTACGCCAGGAGCGGCAGTGACCCTTGCGCCGGTCTGATAGATGTGGACGCTCAACACGACCCCCGAGCAGATACGGGACGACGGACATGAGCGCCCCAACCCCGGCCCCAGGCGACGACAGGCCCCGCGAAGGGTATTACCCGGACCCCTCCATTCCTGGATATGTCAGGTACTGGAACGGTGCCGCGTGGGTGCCGGGCACCAGCCGGCCGGCGCCGTCCGGCGGCGAGCCGCTGTCGTCGCCCGCGGACGAACGGTCCGTGCCCGCCTCCACGGAGGAGACGGGGCCGCACTTCTTCGACGAGGACCCGCCGGCCGCGAGCCCGTCGCCCGCCGACGCCCAGCACGGCAGCCGGCCCGAGCCCGCGACCGCGTGGGGCGCCGACCGCTCACGGCAGACCGGCTTCGGCGGCGACCCGGACCGCCGGATCCGATGGGGCAAGCCCGATCCGCGTGTCCCCGCCGAGCAGCCGGCCGAGTCCGCCGGGCCCTCCCTGCCGTCCCAGCCCGACGGCAGGTCGGACCACACGGACGGCATGGCCACGTTCCACTCGTACGAGTCCCAGGCCGATTCAGGTTCAGGTTCAGGTTCCGGTGCCGCGGCCGACGGGGGCTCGGGGACCCTCAAGCCGCCGGGCTCCGGCGGTTCGGTGGTGTTCCGCAGGCCCACCGGACCGGTGCCGCCGACCGGAGCGGCGGGCTCCGCGGCTTCCGGGGGCGCCGGGGGCGCGGACATGGCCGCCGGGCAGGCCGGGGGAGCGGGCGCGGCGGGAGCCATGGGCGCCGGGCGCGCGCATGGCTCGGGCGCCGACCGTTCGGGCGGTGTCCCCGGCTCCCGTGAACCCCTCGCCTCCGAGGGAACGATGACGTTCAGGCCCGTACCGCGCGGGGGCCGGCAGCGCGGTTCGGGGCCCGCCGCCGCCCAGCCCTCGGCGGCGGCCCAGGCAGCCCAGGCAGCCGCGGCTCAGGCGGCCGCGGCTCAGGCCCAGGCGGCCCCCCAGGGCCCGGCAGCCGCCTTCCCGGCGGCCCCCGCGACCCCGCAGCAGTCCACCCCTCAGCAGTCCGCCCCCGGCACCCCTCAGCAATCCACCTCCGGTACCCCTCCGCAGTCCGGCTCCGGCGCGCCCATGGCCGCGGGTGCCGGCGGCGGGCAGCCCTCCTGGGCCCAGCAGGTGCACCGCCTGGCCGGGCCGGAGGGCGACCAGCCCGTCGTGCCGTGGAAGCCGGTGCGGGAGGACCCGTTCCAGGCGGTGGCCCGCTCGCAGGCGAACGCGCGCCCGGCGGGGCTCGGCAAGCGCTTTGCGGCCAGGCTCGTGGACACGATCGTGCTGGCGGCGGTCACCGGCGCGGCCGCCGTTCCGCTCGGCACCAGGGCCCTGGACCACGTCAACGAGAAGATCGACGCGGCCAAACTGTCGGGTGAGACCGTCACGGTCTGGCTCCTTGACGGCACCACCGCGGTCTACCTCGGCATCATCCTCGCCGTACTGCTCCTCTTCGGTGTCCTCTACGAGGCGCTGCCCACCGCCAAGTGGGGCCGCACCCTGGGCAAGAAGCTGTGCGGCCTCCAGGTGCGGGACATCGAGGGCGGCGACCCGCCGTCGTTCGGTCTGGCGCTGCGCCGCTGGCTCGTCTACAGCGTTCCGGGCCTTCTCGCCATCGGTGTCGTGGGTGTCCTGTGGGGCGCGTTCGACCGCCCGTGGCGCCAGTGCTGGCACGACAAGGCGGCCCACACGTTCGTCGCGGGCTGACCGGTCCCCCGGACGGCCGCCCCCCATTGCGCAGTCGGGGGGTTCGCGGTCGACTCGGGATATGACGACCGAGCCGCCGCCCCCGCCGGATGACGATCCGTTCAAGAAGAAGCCGTCGGACGAGGGCTCGTCCGGACAGCAGCCGCCGCCCGGCGAGGGCCCGCCGTTCGACCCCTCGTACGGCAACGAGCCCCCGCCGGGCACCGGTTCGCCGTACGGCGCCACCCCGCCGCCACCGCCCTACGGCGGCGGTGACCCGTACGGCAGCGGTGGTGGTGATCCGTACGGCGGCGGCCCGTACGGCAATGACCCGCTGGCCGGGATGCCTCCGCTCGCCGACAGCGGCAAGCGCACGCTCGCGCGGATCATCGACATGATCCTCGTCGTCATCGTGGTGTGGCTGGTGACGTGGGCCTTCAACGTCAACGAGTACGACGTGGACACGGACAAGATCGACTACGGCAGGTCGTTCGGCCAGTCGCTGATCGCCGCGGTGCTCTACGTCGGCTACGACACCGTCATGACCGTCAGGGCGGGGCAGACCCTCGGCAAGAAGTGGCTGCATCTGCGGGTGGCGAACCTCGACAACGGCTCCACGCCCTCCGTGCAGACCTCGCTGGTCCGCGCGCTGGTCCTGTGGCTGCCGTTCGCGTTCTGCTGCGCGTGCATCTGGACTGCGATCGCGGGCGGTTGGAGCTTCTTCGACAAGCCCTACAAGCAGGGCCTGCACGACAAGGCGGCCAAGACGGTGGTGGTCAGCACGGGCTGAGTCCCACAGGAGTCAGCACGGGCTGAGTCCACAGGCGGCGCAGACGACCGGCGGGTCCGTGGTCAACGGGCCCGCCGGTTCGTGTGGTGGTTCGGAGCGGTTCGGGGTGCGCTCAGGCGCGCTCGCGGACCGGCTCGGGTGCGCTGGCGGCGGCCGCGACGGTCGCGCGCTGCACCGGAACTCGGTGTTCCGAGAGGGTGACAGACGCGGGCCGGGCAACGGACACGGTCGGCGCGGCGGGCTTCGGTACGGGAACCGTCATGGCCACGAGGAGGCCGAGCACGAGGGCGGAGAGCGCTATCACCACGACTCCCAGGCCCGAACTCGTCTGTGACAGCAGCAGCATGGCGAGCGTGGAGAAGATCACGGTGCAGGAACCGTAGGCGAGCTGTGCGGCGGTCGGACGAGGCATGGCTATTCCGATCCTCGGGGTGGGGGTCTCCCCCCGTGCCTCTCGCGATGGGGGAGGGTGCGGATAAGAATCTGGGGTTCGACAACGGTGTCCGGTTGGCAAACCACCGGAAATCCGGCGAGCCGCCAACCGACTCTAATCGGCTGTCTGCCCGAGCGGAACGAGCAGTAAGCGTGACCTAACCCACGGTGCCGGTGCACAGGGGGCGCACGGAGTCATGGCGTCCATCAAGTGGACGTTCGAACGCGCCTGTTGAGCGGATCGCTCCGCGGGGGGCGGTTGATCTTCTGCGGGTTGGTGGGGGCTGGTCGCGCAGTTCCCCGCGCCCCTTTCGGGGCGCTGGTCCCTAGCCCCATATCTCGCTTGACCTGTTCAAGTCAAGATCTGTCTTTTCTCCTGCAACTCCGATCGAATGTCGTCACTTGTGACGCGCATAGAGCGCGCGCGGACTCCATGACCTGGACACCCCTCCATTCCGCGCGCCCGGGCGCGGGGGAGGACTGCATCAAGTGACCAGCAGACCATGGACGTTCAGAGCAGCCGCGGTGGGTGTGTCGCTCGCAGCGGCCGCTGCCACGTTCTCGACCTTCGCGGTGGCGCAGGCCGCTGCCGGCGATCGGCCGGCCGCGGCGGCGGGCCGTCAGGATCCGGCCGCGAACCGGCAGGACCCGGCGCGCGCCGAGAACAACACCGATCGCGAGCACGACCTGAAGGGCCCGCTGACCGAACGTCAGGAGGCCCAGCGCGAAGAGGCGCTCAAGCGGGTCATATCCGGCGACGCCACCGTCAAGAACCGCGGCGGCTCGCAGGTCGTGAAACTCCAGGACGGCAAGTACGTCGAGCTCGGCCGGGAGAAGACCGACCAGATCTTCACGATCCTCGTGGAGTTCGGCGACAAGACGGACCCCCGCTACGGCGGCACCCCGGGTCCCCTGCACAACCAGATAGCCGAGCCGGACCGCGCCGAGGACAACAGCACGGCGTGGCAGGCGGACTACAACAAGAAGCACTTCGAGGAGCTCTACTTCGGCACCGGCAAGGGTGTCGAGTCGATGAAGAAGTACTACGAGAAGCAGTCCTCGGGCCGCTACTCCATCGGCGGCGCGGTCTCCGACTGGGTCAAGGTGCCCTACAACGAGGCCCGTTACGGCTCCAACAAGTGCGACCCCGACACCTGCGCGTGGAATGCCGTCGCCGACGGTGTCACCGCCTGGGCCGACGCCCAGAAGGCGGCCGGCAAGTCCGACGCCGACATCAAGTCCGAGCTGGCCGCCTACGACAAGTGGGACCGCAACGACTTCGACGCCGACGGCAACTTCAACGAGCCCGACGGCTACATCGACCACTTCCAGATCGTGCACGCCGGCGAGGACGAGTCCGCGGGCGGCGGCGCCCAGGGCGAGGACGCCATCTGGGCCCACCGCTGGTACGCGTTCGGCACGGACGCCGGCGCCACCGGCCCCGAGGGCAACAAGATGGGCGGGGCGCAGATCGGCACCTCCGGCATCTGGGTCGGTGACTACACCATCCAGCCGGAGAACGGCGGACTCGGCGTCTTCGCCCACGAGTACGGCCACGACCTCGGTCTGCCGGACCACTACGACACCACCAACACCGCCGAGAACTCCACCGGGTTCTGGACGCTGATGTCGTCCGGCTCCTGGCTCGGCGAGGGCAGGAACACCATCGGTGACCTGCCCGGCGACATGACGGCCTGGGACAAACTCCAGCTCGGCTGGCTGAAGTACGACACGGCCAAGGCCGCGACGCGCTCCACCCACAAGCTGGGCGTGGCGGAGTACAACACCAGGAACGCCCAGGCGCTGGTGGTCGAACTGCCCGAGAAGGAGGTCACCAACCCGGTGGTCACCCCGGCGCAGGGCGCCACCCAGTGGTGGAGCGGCAGCGGTGACGACCTCAAGAACACGCTGACCCGTTCCGTCGACCTCACCGGCAAGTCCTCGGCCACGCTGACCCTCGACGGCTGGTACGACATCGAGACCGACTTCGACTACCTCTACACCGAGGTCTCGACCGACGGCGCCAACTGGACGCCGCTGGACGGCACGGTCGACGGCGCTGCTCTCCCGCGCGACGGCAGCGGCAAGCCCGCGCTGACCGGCACCGTGGACGCGTACAAGAAGCTCTCGTTCCCGCTCGACGCCTACGCGGGCCAGAAGTTCGACCTCCGCTTCCGCTATCAGACCGACGGCGGGGTGGCCCAGAAGGGCTTCGCGGCCGACGTGATCACGGTGACGGCCGATGGTTCGCCGGTCTTCTCGGACAACGCCGAGACCGCCGACGCCGCCTGGAAGTCCACCGGCTTCTCCCGTATCGGCGCGGCCGTCACGGACGACTACGCGCAGTACTACATCGCCGAGAACCGCCAGTACGTGTCGTACGACAAGACCCTCAAGTCCGGCCCGTACAACTTCGGCTTCTCGACCACGCGCCCGTCCTGGGTGGAGCACTTCCCGTACCAGAACGGTCTGCTGATCTGGAAGTGGGACACCTCCCAGAACGACAACAACGTCAGCCGGCACGCGGGCTCCGGTCTGCTGCTGCCGGTGGACGCCCACCCGAAGCCGCTGAAGTGGTCCGACGGCACGCTGATGCGCAGCCGCATCCAGTCGTACGACTCGCCCTTCAGCACCTACCGGACGGACGCCCTCAGGCTGCACAAGGCGGACGTCGCCACGAAGATCCCGTCGCTCCCGGGCAACCGGATCTTCAACGACCACACGAACACCTACTACGACGAGACCAACCCCACCGCCGGTGTCCGTGTCACTGACACCAACACCAAGATCGCGATCGTGAAGGAGCCGCGCGACGGCTCGACGATCACGGTGAAGGTCTCCGCCGCGACGAAGTAAAAGGCATTTCCGCAGGTCAAACCATGATCGGCCGCAACCCTCTGGCGGGTTGCGGCCGATCGTGTTTAGGTGCGTGCTGTGACTCTCTTATTGACACTGGTTCTCACGGGGGTGTGACTGCATGGCCGCAGGAGGTTTCTGCAAGCTGCCGAACGGCACGGTGGTGGTGGCGTTGAACCTGCCCCGACCGCCCGCCGCGGGCAGCGGCTCGGTACGCGTGCTCGTGCACGCCCAGAACCGCGCCCGCGCACTGACGCGGCTGCGCAACCTGGGCATGCGGGCGGTGTACCTGCGCGGCAACGCGGAGCCCCCGACCCCGGACGAGATCACCGCGGTCCTGCACCATCCCGACGGCCTCATATGGCGCACGGCACCCGGCGCGGACGCCTGCGCGGCGGAGCTCTGGCACCCGATCCGGGCGCTGATGCGGCGTACGGCTACGCCGCAGGGGTTCTGAGCGGTCGGTCGGCGTTTGGTGCGTTGCCTGCGGGTTCGTTGTGGCTGGTCGCGCCCACGCGGCGGAGCCGCAAATGTCACAGCCCCGCGCCCCTTACGGGGCGCGGGTCAGACGATCGGCTTGCCGCTCAGTTCCACGCCTGCCGCGCTCAGCTCCTCCAGGGCCTGCTCGGTGGTCTCCTCGGCCACTCCTGCGGTGAGGTCGAGGAGGACCTGGGTGCGGAAGCCCTCGCGGGCCGCGTCCAGGGCGGTGGCGCGGACGCAGTGGTCGGTGGCGATGCCCACCACGTCGACCTCGGTGATCTGGCGCGCGCGCAGCCAGTCGCCCAGCGTCATGCCGTTCTCGTCGGCGCCCTCGAAGCCGCTGTACGCCGCCGCGTACGCCCCCTTGTCGAAGACCGCGTCGATCGCGCCGGAGGCGACCGCCGGGGCGAAGTTCGGGTGGAAGCCGACGCCCTCGGTGCCCGCCACGCAGTGCGCGGGCCAGGAGTGGACGTAGTCGGGGTTGTCGGCGAAGTGGCCGCCGGGGGCGATGTGGTGGTCGCGGGTCGCCACGACGTGGCGGTAGCCGGCGGGGGCCTGCCCGATCAGCTCCGTGATCGCGGCGGCGACATCGGCTCCGCCGGACACGGCGAGGCTGCCGCCCTCGCAGAAGTCGTTCTGCACGTCTACGACGATCAAGGCGCGGCGCATGTCGGTTTCCTTCTGCGGGTTGTAGTGGGCTGGTCGCGCAGTTCCCCGCGCCCCTGACGGGGCGTGACTGTGTGACCGAGCTGTTGCCGTTGCATTCCCGCTCCTCGTCCGTTCATGCCCGTTCGGGCTCGGGGTGGCCTGAGGTGTGCGCCCGGGTTTTCCTCGGATCCGGTCCCATGTGGCTCATACGTACTCGGTCGGAATGACGGCTTCCCCGCGGGAGAGCTGGGTCGCCGACAGGGGCAGATTGGCGCGGGCCGCCGCGTGCCGGTCGCGTACGACGTCCAGGGGCTCGCGGGCGAGGACCTGGCCGCCCTTGACGAGCTCCACCAGGAGCTGACGGTCGCTGAGCTCGGCAGGGACGGCGCCGAGGCCGATCACCTCGGCCTCGGCGACCCCGTACGCGTCGAGTCGCCGCGCGGCCCATTTGCGGCCGCCGATGGACGTCTTGCCGCCCGTCGACCTCTTCGCCACCGGAACCAGCGGAGCCTTCGGGTCCGCCGACTCGGCACGGGCGACGAGCTTGTAGACCATCGAACATGTCGGATGGCCGGATCCCGTCACCAGCTGGGTACCCACGCCGTACGCGTCCACGGGCGCCGCGGCCAGCGAGGCGATCGCGTACTCGTCCAGGTCCGAGGTCACGATGATCCGGGTGTTCGTGGCGCCCAGCTCGTCCAGCTGCTGGCGTACCCGGTGCGCCACGAGCAGCAGGTCACCGGAGTCGATGCGGACCGCCCCCAGCTCGGGCCCGGCCACCTCGACGGCCAGCCGGACGGCCTCGGCGACGTCGTAGGTGTCGACCAGCAGCGTCGTGCCCCGGCCGAGCGAGTCCACCTGGGCCCGGAAGGCGTCCCGCTCGCTGTCGTGGAGGAGCGTGAAGGCGTGGGCGCTGGTGCCGACGGTCGGGATGCCGTAGCGGAAGCCCGCGGCCAGGTCGGAGGTGGTCGTGAAGCCGCCGACGTACGCCGCCCGGGACGCCGCCACCGCGGCCAGCTCGTGGGTGCGGCGGGCGCCCATCTCGATCAGCGGGCGCTCCCCGGCGGCCGAGGCCATCCGGGAGGCGGCGGCCGCGATCGCCGAGTCGTGGTTGAGGATGGAGAGGATCACGGTCTCCAGGAGCACGCACTCCGCGAAGGAGCCCTCGACCCGCAGGATCGGCGACCCGGGGAAGTACACCTCGCCCTCGGGGTAGCCCCAGACGGCGCCGCTGAAGCGGTAGGAGGCCAGCCACTCCAGGGTCGGCTCGTCCACCACGCGGCGCTCGCGCAGGAAGCCGAGGACGTCGGCGTCGAAGCGGAAGTTCTCGATCGCGTCCAGCACCCGTCCGGTGCCCGCCACGACGCCGTAGCGGCGGCCCTCGGGCAGCCGGCGCGTGAAGACCTCGAAGACCGAGCGCCGGTCGGCGGCCCCGCCCTTGAGGGCGGCCTGCAGCATGGTCAGCTCGTAGTGGTCCGTGAAGAGCGCGGTGGAGGGAACATCAACCGGCAGCCCAAGGTCCGCAGTGTTCATGGCAAGAGATGGTACCCCTATCTCGTCACTCTGACGATTTGTGGGTTCGTTTGGCCGGGCACCCACCTGTGGTGGCAGCATGGGCCGTGTGACGGCTCCCGCACCCCTAGAGACCGAAAAAACCGAGTCGGCGGAGGAGGTCTTCGCCGTACCCGAGCCCGACGTCCCCTGGGTGACCATCGTCCACAACGACCCGGTCAACCTGATGAGCTACGTGACCTACGTCTTCCAGTCGTACTTCGGCTACCCGAAGGACAAGGCCACGAAGCTGATGCTCGACGTCCACCACAAGGGCCGGGCCGTGGTCTCCAGCGGCACCCGTGAGGAGATGGAACGCGACGTACAGGCCATGCACGGCTACGGTCTGTGGGCCACCCTCCAGCACGACCGGAAATAGAGTTGCCCGACGCCCGCGCAGTACTGGAAGTAGCGACGCACCTGATGCCAGGACACTTCGAACCGCTCCCCGGCGGCGGCGCGGCCGTCGCGCTCGACGAGGTCGAGATCTCCATCATCCGCTCCCTCGCCGTACAGCTCCTGGAGCTCATCGGACCGGGACCGGGCGAGGACGCCTCCGACGACCCGCTCGCCGAGCTGTTCGCGGAGGGCCCGAGCGAACCGCCCTCCGACCCCGTGCTGAAGCGGCTCTTCCCCGACGCGTACAGCGGGCCCGACGTCGAGGCGAACTCGCCCGAGCAGGCCGAGGAGCAGCGCGCGTACTCCGCGGAGTTCCGCCGCTTCACCGAGAACGACCTGCGCGCGGCCAAGCGCGAGAACGCGCTCACGGTGATCCGCTCCCTCGACACGCTCTCGGCTGTGGGGGAGGGCGGCGCGGTCCTCAAACTCTCCGCCGAGGAGTCCGAGCAGTGGCTGCGCGCCCTCAACGACCTGCGTCTGGCCATCGGGTCCCGCCTCGACGTCGTCGACGAGGAGGACACCGACCTCCTCTACCAGCTGCCGGACGAGGATCCGCGCAAGCCGATGGTGATGGCGTATCTGTGGCTGGGCGGGCTCCAGGAGACGTTGGTTGAAACGTTGATGTCCTGACATATTCCGTTCGCTCAGCGGACGCTCAAATCCGAATAACGATCCCGTCACGTGACCGCGCCCTATGGGGCGCGGTCCGACTTTTGTCCGGTTCTCCCTGTGGCGTGCGCTACACGCGCCTCAGGCGATCAACATTGCGGCCGTGATAAATCTTCACGACCGCCCGGCAGGACGCCACCCATGTCCGGCCGGGTGCGCCACCGGTCGGCGGATCGCCGACCAGGCACGAGTGGGCCGGGGAGCCCGCTCAGCTCCATTCAATCCGGGGGGATCGGGACCCGATCCGGAGCCGACGACGGCTCGGATCGGCATGGAGAAAGGCGCACCAGACATGACCTCGGTGCAGGTCGGCAAGAACGACGACGGGCACGACCGCAAAGGTGTCGTGGGCGGCGAAGTCCCCGTAGAGGGTCACGCCCCCGAAGAGGGCTACGAACGCGGTCTCAACAGCCGTCAGGTCCAGATGATCGCGATCGGCGGCGCCATCGGCGTCGGCCTCTTCCTGGGGGCCGGGGCGAACATCGCCAAGGCGGGCCCCAGTCTCATCCTCATGTACGCCCTCGCGGGCGTCATCATCTTCTTCATCATGCGGGCCCTCGGAGAGCTCCTGCTCTACCGTCCCGTCTCGGGCTCCTTCGCGGAGTACTCCCGCGAGTTCCTCGGCCCGTTCTTCGGCTACTTCACCGGCTGGACGTACTGGCTGATGTGGGTCGTCACCGGCATGGCGGAACTGACCGCGGCCGCGATCTACGTCAACTACTGGTTCCCGCAGATCCCGCAGTGGGTCACGGCCCTGGTCTTCCTGCTGGTCCTCTTCGGCGCCAACCTGATCTCGGTGAAGCTCTTCGGCGAGATCGAGTTCTGGTTCTCGATGGTCAAGGTCACCGCCCTCATCGGCATGATCGTGATCGGCCTGGGCGTCCTCACCTTCGGCTTCAGCTCCGCGGGCGACTCGGCCGCCGTCTCCAACCTCTGGGCCTTCGACGGCTTCTTCCCCAAGGGCATCGGCTCGTCCCTGATGACCCTGCAGGGCGTGATGTTCGCGTACCTCGCCGTCGAACTCGTCGGCGTCACCGCGGGCGAGTCCGAGAACCCGGAGAAGACGCTCCCCAAGGCGATCAACACCCTGCCCTGGCGCATCGCCCTCTTCTACGTCGGCGCTCTCACCGTCATCCTCTGCGTCGTGAAGTGGACCGAGTTCGCACCCGGGGTGAGCCCCTTCGTGGAGGCCTTCGCGAAGATCGGCATCCCGGCGGGCGCGGGCATCGTCAACTTCGTCGTCCTGACGGCGGCCCTGTCCTCCTGCAACTCCGGCATGTACTCCACCGGCCGCATGCTGCGCACCCTGGCGGACAACGGCGAGGCCCCCAGGATCTTCAACAAGCTGTCCTCCACCAAGACGCCCGCGCTCGGCATCACCGTCTCCATGCTCTTCATGGGCATCGGCGTGGTCCTGAACTACATCGTCCCGGAGAAGGCCTTCGGCTACGTCATCTCGGTCGCCACCGCGGCGGGCATCTGGACCTGGCTGATGATCCTGGCCAGCCACATCCTGTACCGCCGCGCGGTCGACGCCGGACGCCTGCCCGCCTCGTCCTTCCCGGCCCCGGGTGGCGCGAAGCTCAGCTGGGTCGCGGTCGTCTTCCTGCTCTTCGTCACCTGCCTCATCGCGTACGACGCGGACTCCCGCGTCTGCCTCTACGTGATGGCGGGCTGGGCGGCGGCACTGGGCATCGGCTGGACCGTACTGAAGTCGCGGAACCCCGAGGTCACCGAGCGCCGCGACCCGGAGTTCGAGAAGATCGGCTGACGGACCTCACGCAGAGCGTGCCGGGCTCGTGGCCCAGCATGTGGGCCTCCCCGTACCACCCCTCGGTACGGGGAGGCCCTTCTGCTTATCCTGACGACCATGCTGACCATCACCCAGGCCCTCTTCGACCAGATCGTCGCGCACGCGCGCAAGGACCACCCCGACGAGGCGTGCGGCGTGGTCGCCGGCCCGGAGGGCACCGGCCGCCCCGAGCGGTTCATCCCGATGCTCAACGCCGCGCGCTCGCCCACCTTCTACGAGTTCGACTCCGGCGACCTCCTCAAGCTCTACCGCGAGCTGGACGACCGCGACGAGGAACCGGTCGTCATCTACCACTCCCACACGGCCACCGAGGCGTACCCCTCCCGCACCGACATCTCGTACGCGAACGAGCCCGGCGCGCACTACGTCCTGGTCTCCACCGCGGACGCCGACGACGCGGGACCCTTCCAGTTCCGGTCCTTCCGGATCCTGGAGGGCGAGGTGACGGAGGAGGAGGTCACGGTCGTGGAGACGTACTGATCCCGTATTTCGGTCAGGATTCATCCAATATCTGAGATCACATTCCAGAACCCGGACCGGGAATCGATACGATGACCCCATGGTTTCCCACGACGTGAGCGACAAGACCCCGGGCATGCTGCTCGTGGCACGGCTGCACGTCGACCTGTGCAGGCTGCAGAGCGCCATCTGTACGCGCTGAACCCTGCCGCCGTACGGCCGTGAGCCGCGGCGCCTCACGATGCACCAACCCGCTTTTCTGCGCTGCCGCGCGCCCACCGACCGACTCACTCCCGACAGGAGCCCACAGCCATGGCCATCGAGGTCCGCATCCCCACCATCCTCCGCACCTACACCGACGGCCAGAAGGCCGTCGAGGGCGGCGGGGAGACCCTCGCCGCCCTCTTCGCCGACCTGGAGACCCGTCATGCGGGCATCCAGGCCCGCATCGTGGACGGCGGCGAGCTGCGCCGCTTCGTGAACGTGTACCTGAACGACGAGGACGTGCGCTTCCTCGACGGCATCAACACCAAGCTGACCGACGGCGACAACGTCACGATCCTGCCGGCCGTCGCCGGCGGCATGGTCTGACCGGCCCGGGCTCTGATCGCTGATGCGTTACGACTCCCCGCTGGCCGCGGTGGGCAACACCCCTCTGGTGCGCCTGCCGCGGCTCTCGCCGTCCGCCGACGTCCGCATCTGGGCGAAGCTGGAGGACCGCAATCCGACCGGCTCGGTCAAGGACCGTCCCGCGCTCCACATGATCGAACAGGCGGAGAAGGACGGCCGGCTGACGCCCGGCTGCACGATCCTGGAGCCCACCTCCGGCAACACCGGCATCTCGCTCGCCATGGCGGCGAAGCTCAAGGGCTACCGCATGGTGTGCGTCATGCCCGAGAACACCTCCCAGGAGCGGCGCGAGCTCCTCGGCATGTGGGGCGCCGAGATCATCCCGTCCCCTGCGGCGGGGGGTTCGAACACGGCGGTGCGGGTGGCCAAGGAGCTGTCCGCCGAGCATCCCGACTGGGTGATGCTCTACCAGTACGGCAACCCCGACAACGCGGGCGCGCACTACGCGACGACGGGCCCGGAGATCCTCGCCGATCTCCCCTCCGTGACCCACTTCGTCGCCGGGCTCGGCACGACCGGCACGCTCATGGGCGTGGGCCGCTTCCTCCGCGAGCACAAGCCCGACGTCAAGATCGTCGCGGCCGAGCCGCGGTATGACGACCTCGTGTACGGGCTTCGGAACCTCGACGAGGGGTTCGTGCCCGAGCTGTACGACGCGTCTGTGCTGACGACCCGGTTCTCCGTCGGGTCCGCCGATGCGGTTACCCGTACTCGGGAGCTGTTGCAGCAGGAGGGGATCTTCGCGGGTGTTTCCACGGGGGCGGCGTTGCATGCGGCGATCGGGGTCGGGCTGAAGGCCGTGAAGTCGGGCGAGCCCGCCGACATTGTCTTCGTCGTGGCCGACGGGGGTTGGAAGTACCTCTCCACGGGGGTCTATACCGCTGCCACGACGGAAGAGGCCATCGAGACGCTGCAGGGCCAGCTCTGGGCTTAGCCGGCTTTTCTCGCCCCCGCCGCCCCTACCCGTCCCGTCCCCTGGGGCTCCGCCCCAGACCCCGTGGGGGTTCGTTTTTGGCTGCGGGCCGTCGTGGGTTGCTCGCGCAGTTCCCCGCGCCCCTAAAAACCTTAGGGGCGCGGGGAACTGCGCAATCTTTTTGGGGGTTCGGGGGCGAAGCCCCTGAGACAGGGACGGGAATGGGTAGGGGCGGCGGGGGCGAGGAAAAGGCCTAGCGGGACAGGTTGCGGACCTGGTTCCAGATGGTGGGGTCCACCGGGCCCACCCGGCGGCGGAAATCCCGTACCGGCAGCCCGCGCAGCTCATCCGTTTCGAGGAAGCTGGCCCGCCCCCGCGCATCCCCCACGGACCCGGGCGGGAGCGGAATCACCCCGGCCCGCCGCTCGTCGTGGTTCTTGCTGGTGATCTTGGCGACGACAGCCGTGCGGCCCCGCACGGACAGGACCAGGCAGGGCCGGTCCTTCGCCCCGGGCCCGTCCTCGAACGGAACATTCGCCCACCAGATCTCGGCAGGCCGCGGACGGGAAGTACGGGAAGAACGCAGGCCTCGCGGCCGCCCCGGAGGACGGTCCGGCAGGCGACCGGGCTTACGGCCCCGCGAACGGCTCCGCCCGCCGGAGGACCCCCGCCCCCACCCGTCCACCACCGTCGCGACACCCGCCAACAGCACCACGGCCACCAACGCGAGCCACCACGACGTATCCATGGATATGACGGTACCGGCGTGACGGGGCCCACGCCGGGCCACCCCGCTGGCCCCCGAACCGGTGACACCGCAGGTGAGTTCCCCCACAACAGCCCTCGACGGAGGAGCGACAGGACCTTTTGCGCCTTACGCTCGACGGACCGCACGACCCCCGTCTTCACTCCCCGCCAGCGGAGGTTTCTGCTTTATGAAGCTCACCGTCGTCGGCTGCTCGGGGTCGTTCCCGTCCGCGGAATCGGCCTGCTCGAGCTACCTCGTCGAGGCCGACGGCTTCCGGCTGCTTCTCGACATGGGCAACGGTGCCCTTGGCGAGCTGCAGCGCCACTGCGGTCTCTACGACCTTGACGCGATCTTCCTCAGCCATCTGCACGCCGACCACTGCATCGACATGTGCGCGTACTTCGTCGCACGCTACTACCGCCATGACGGCGGCCGCTGCGATCCGATCCCCGTCTACGGACCGGAGGGCACGGAGCAGCGCCTGACCACCGCGTACGCGGACACGCCCTCCGCCTCCTCCATGAGCGAGGTCTTCGACTTCCACACGGTCAAGCCGGGCTCCTTCGAGATCGGCCCCTTCTCGGTGCACACCGAGAAGGTGAGCCACCCCGTGGAGGCGTACGGCATCCGTGTCGAGCACGGCGGCCGGTCGCTCACGTACTCCGGGGACACCGGCGTGTGCGACTCGCTGGACGAACTCGCCCGGGACACCGACCTGTTCCTCTGCGAGGCCGCGTTCACCCACGGCAAGGAGAACATCCCGGATCTCCACCTCAACGGCCGCGAGGCCGGCGAGACCGCGACCCGTGCCGCGGCCCGCCGCCTGGTCCTCACCCACATCCCGCCGTGGACGGACCCCCAGGCGAACCTGGCCGACGCCCGAGCGGCGTTCGGGGGACCGGTGGAACTCGCCACACCGCGAGTCACGTACGAGATCTGACGTCGTCCGTACGAGATCCGACGTCGTCCGTACGCAGCACTGCGCAGGGTTACGCAGCACGAGGCCCCCGGAACCGATCGGTTCCGGGGGCCTTCGTCATGCCTACGCCTTGGTCCTAGGCCCTGTTCCTCACGCCTTGGTGAGGTCCTCGACCTCTTCCTCGGGCTCGCGGCCCGGCGTCGCGAGGTTGAACCTGATGATCGCGAAGCGGAAGGTCGCGTAGTAGATCGCCGCGAAGACCAGGCCGATCGGGATGATCATCCATGGCTTGGTGGCGAGGTTCCAGTTCAGGAAGTAGTCGATGGCACCGGCGGAGAAACTGAATCCGTGGTGGACGCCCAGCGCCCAGGTGACCGCCATCGAGATCGCGGTAAGGACCGCGTGGATCACGTACAGGACCGGCGCGATGAACATGAACGCGAACTCGATCGGCTCGGTGATGCCCGTGACGAAGGAGGTCAGCGCGAGGGAGACCATCATGCCGCCGACGGCCTTGCGGCGCTCGGGGCGGGCGCAGTGCGTGATCGCCAGGGCGGCGGCCGGCAGCGCGAACATCATGATGGGGAAGAAGCCCGTCATGAACTGACCGGCGGTCGGGTCGCCGTGGAAGAAGCGCGGCAGGTCACCGTGCCAGACGGCGCCGGCGGAGTCCGTGTAGGTGCCGATCTCCTGCCAGGCGACGGTGTTCACGAACTGGTGCATGCCGACCGGCAGCAGCGCGCGGTTGATGGCGCCGAAGATGCCCGCGCCGACCGCGCCGAGGCCGGTCATCCACTCGCCGAAGTTTGTGATGACATCGCCGATGGGCTCCCAGACGAGGCCGAAGAAGACGCCGACGGCGGTGCCGATGAAGGCCATCAGGATGGGCACGAGACGGCGGCCGTTGAAGAAGCCGAGCCAGTCGGGGAGCTTGGTGCGGTGGAAGCGCTGCCAGGTGACGGCGGCTATCAGGCCCATCACGATGCCGCCGAGGACCTTGGGGTCGTTGTAGGTCGCGGCGACGTCCGCGCCCTTCTGGACCTTGGCCTCGCTGATCGGGAACGCGGTGAGGACGTTCTTGTAGACGAGGAACCCGACGAGCGCCGCGAGCGCGGTGGAGCCGTCCGACTTCTTGGCGAAGCCGATGGCGATGCCGACGCAGAACAGCAACGGCAGGTTGGCGAAGACCGCGTCGCCGGCGGTGGCGAACACGGACGCGACCTTGTCCCAGCCGAGCCCGTCCGCACCGAACACATCGGGCTGGCCGAGACGGAGCAGGATGCCGGCGGCCGGCAGCACGGCAATGGGGAGCTGCAGGCTGCGGCCGACCTTCTGCAGGCCCTGGAGCAGGCCGGATCCCCACTTCTTCGCGGGGGCCGCCGGAGCTGTGGCGGTGGTCATGGTTCCTCCATGTGCAGGGTGCTGCCGGGGACGGGAAGTGAACGGAAGGGAAGTGCACGGGGGATGGACAGCATCCACGTGGTCTACACCACTCAGTGGTGTAGACCTGTTGTAGCACGGTGAAGGCGAGATAAGGAACCCGCAGTTTTTGTGGCCTGGACCATACGGAATCAAGCATCAGGAAACATGAAAAAGCGCCCCGTAGGGGGCGCGGGGAACTGCGCGAACGGCCACAACGGTCCGCGGCCTGTGAACCGGCCTCGGACCCCCCCCAGGAAAGCGGAGCGCTTACGCCTTCGTCACGTCCTCGACCTCGTCCTCCCGCTCCCGGCCCGGCGTCGGCAGGTTGAACTTCGTGATCGCGAACCGGAAGACCACGTAGTAGACGACGGCGAAGCACAGGCCGATCGGAATGATCGCCCAGGGTTTCGTGGCCAGATTCCAGTTGATGACGTAGTCGATCAGGCCCGCCGAGAAACTGAACCCGTCGTGCACGCCCAGACCCCATGTCACCGCCATCGAGGCACCCGTGAGAATCGCGTGCACCGCGTACAGCGCGGGCGCGATGAACACGAAGGAGTACTCGATCGGTTCCGTGATGCCCGTGACGAACGACGTCAGGGCGATCGACGTCATCAGGCCGCCAATCTCCTTGCGGCGCTGGGGTTTTGCGCAGTGCGTCATCGCGAGGCACGCGGCCGGGAGGGCGAACATCATGATGGGGAAGAAGCCGGACGTGAACTGCCCCGCGTTCGGGTCGCCCGCCAGGAACATGTTGATGTCGCCGTGCACGACCGTGCCGTCCGGCTTGGTGTAACTGCCGAACTGGAACCACATGGGCACGTTCAGGAACTGGTGCAGCCCGATCACGAGCAGCGCACGGTTGGCGACACCGAAGACACCCGCACCCCACGCGCCCAGACTCACCAGCCAGTCGCTGAAGTCCTCAAGACCCCGCCCGATCGGCGGCCACACCCACAGACACAGCGCCGCGAACGCGATCGCCACGAACGCCATGATGATCGGGACGAGACGGCGGCCGTTGAAGAAGCCCAGCCAGTCCACCAGCTTGGTGCGGTGGTAGCGCTGCCAGAAGTAGGCCGCCATCAGCCCCATGATGATGCCGCCGAAGACACCCGGATTCTGGTACGTGAACACCACCACCGAGCCGTCGTCCGCCTGACAGCCGGCAGCCACCACCTTCGCCTGCTGCGCACAGTCCTCGGGGAACTGCCGCAGCACGTTGTAGTAGACGAGGAACCCCGCCACCGCCGCGAGCGCCGTCGAACCGTCGGCCTTCTTCGCCATGCCGATCGCCACACCGACGCAGAACAGCAGAGGCAGACCGAGCGAACCGTCCAGCAGCGCGCCGCCCGCGCCCGCCATCACCTTGGAGACGTTCGTCCAGCCGAGACCGTCGTCCCCGAACACATCCGGCTGGCCCAGACGGTTGAGGATGCCGGCGGCCGGCAGTACGGCGATGGGCAGTTGGAGGCTGCGGCCCATCTTCTGCAGGCCCTGGAACAGGTTGCTCCAGCGGGCGCGCGCGGGCGCGGGGGCGCTTTCGGCACTCATCGGCGTTCCTCCTGCACCCCTCCATTTGGCGGCCGTTGAAAACTGGTGTAGACCAGTCGGCGAACGGTTGCGCTGTCGTGTTCGCCATCATTCGGTACGGGTGACGTGACCGCTCGCGAAGATGGGCCAACTGTGGGTTACTGCGACAAAGCGGTTCGGATCAGGGAGTAGGACATGGCCAGCAAGGCTGAGAAGATCGTCGCCGGGCTCGGGGGCATCGAGAACATCGAAGAGGTCGAGGGCTGCATCACCCGCCTCCGCACCGAGGTCATCGACCCGAGCAAGGTCGACGAGGCCGCCCTGAAGGCCGCGGGCGCCCACGGCGTCGTCAAGATGGGCAACGCCATCCAGGTCGTCATCGGCACCGACGCGGACCCGATCGCCGCGGACATCGAAGACATGATGTGAACCCTCCGACTCCGGGCCCCGGCCCGCAGATCTGAGGGACTCACTCCTGAGGGGCCGCTTCCGTTACCCGGGGCGGCCCCTCACCCGTATACGACTAGGCTCGACGCCATGTCTCGAATCGACGGCCGCACGCCCGAACAGCTCCGCCCGATCACCATCGAACGCGGCTGGAGCAAGCACGCAGAGGGCTCCGTCCTCATCTCCTTCGGCGACACGAAGGTCTTCTGCACCGCCTCCGTGACCGAGGGCGTCCCGCGCTGGCGCAAGGGCAGCGGCGAGGGCTGGGTCACCGGCGAATACTCCATGCTCCCGCGGGCCACCAACACCCGCGGCGACCGCGAATCCGTCCGTGGCAAGATCGGCGGCCGCACGCACGAGATCAGCCGCCTCATCGGCCGCTCCCTGCGCGCCGTCATCGACTACAAGGCACTCGGCGAGAACACCATCGTCCTCGACTGCGACGTCCTCCAGGCCGACGGCGGCACCCGCACCGCAGCCATCACCGGCGCTTACGTCGCCCTCGCGGACGCCATCTCCTGGGCCCAGGGCAAGAAGATCATCCGCGCCGGCCGCCAGCCCCTCACCGGAACGGTCAGCGCCGTCTCCGTCGGCATCGTCGGCGGCGTACCCCTCCTCGACCTCTGCTACGAGGAGGACGTCCGCGCCGACACCGACATGAACGTCGTCTGCACCGGCGACGGCCGATTCGTCGAGGTCCAGGGCACCGCCGAGGCCGAACCGTTCGCCCGCGAGGAGCTCAACTCCCTTCTCGACCTGGCCGTTCTGGGCTGCACAGAACTCGCTGTCGCCCAGCGCACGGCGCTTGATACGGTCCTGGAAAGGTAAAGGACACACCAAGACAGCCGCCTGCCACGGGCAACCACGGCACCGGCCGTCGCGTCCCTACCGGTACGGGCGTACGGCACACCGCTGTACGCCCGGCCAGCACCACACGGGGGCCTTGTGGCCTACGCAACGGGGCCCTCGGGCCTGACGCAACGGGAGGACCGTTCCATGGCCGCGAGTCGCCGCCGAGTACGCCGTACCACTGCCATCGCCGCCGCCGTGGCAGCCGTCGCGCTGACGGCCGGGCTGACCACCGGCTGCGACGCCGTCAACAAGGCCCTGGACTGCGTCCAGACCGCCGACACCATCGCCGACAGTGTCACCGACCTCCAGCAGGCCGTGGAGAACGCCGCGAACGACCCGACGCAGGCCGACGAGGCGCTCGACTCCATCGACAAGAACCTCGACACCATCGGCGACAAGACCGACGACACCGACATCAACAAGGCCGTGGACGACCTCCAGAAGGCGGTCACCAACGTCCGCGACGCCATCAAGAACGGCGACGAGACCCCGGACATCAGCCCCGTCACGGACGCGGCCGGCGAACTCACCAAGGTCTGCACGCCGTAGCGGCAGCGGTAGCCGTACGCGGTAGCGGCAGCCGTAGCTGCAAGGCTCGTTCCGCCGCGGGGCAGCGACCGGTCCGCCGTGAGGCAACGGCCGTCTCACCGCGGGGCAACGGCCGTCTCGCCGGGGGTGGGCGACTACCGGTCCGCCGCGGGCGAACGGCTGGGCCCTCCGCAGGTGGACGAGTGGCCCATCCGCGGGTGGCACCCGGTCCCGCCGCGGGTGGGTGACTGGCTCCTCCGTGGGCGGACGACCGGTCCCGCCGCAGGTGGATGACTGGCCCCGCCGCGGGTGGCAGACGATCACGGGCAGCGGCGGCGGGAGCGGGAGCGGCGGCCGCCAGCCGGTCAGATCACAGGCACCCGTGGGCGATCACAGGTATCGCACGAGCCGTACGGCCCGCCTGGCTAGGGTGAGCACCATGACCCGCCTGATCCTCGCCACCCGCAACCCCGGAAAGCTCACCGAGCTGACGGCGATCCTCGCCGCCGCAGGTCTGCACCACGACCTCGTCGGCGCGGACGCCTACCCGGAGATCCCCGACGTCAAGGAAACCGGCGTCACCTTCGCCGAGAACGCCCTCCTCAAGGCGCACGCCCTCGCCCAGGCCACCGGCCTCCCCGCCGTCGCCGACGACTCGGGCCTCTGCGTCGACGTCCTCGGCGGCGCCCCCGGCATCTTCTCCGCCCGCTGGTCCGGCACCCACGGCGACGACCAGGCCAACCTCAGGCTCCTCCTCGCCCAACTCGGCGACATCGCCGACGAACACCGCGCCGCCCACTTCGCCTGCGCCGCCGCACTCGCCCTCCCCGACGGAACGGAACGCGTGGTCGAAGGCCGCCTCAGCGGCACCCTCCGCCACGAACCCACCGGCACCCACGGCTTCGGCTACGACCCGATCCTCCAGCCCGACGGCGACACCCGCACCTGCGCGGAACTCACCCCCGACGAGAAGAACGCGATCAGCCACCGGGGCAAGGCGTTCCGCGGACTCGTACCGGTGGTGCGGGAACTGCTGGGCTGACCCCCTCCTGGTACCCCGGCTACCCCACCCCGCCGTACGACCGCAGCGCCACCCGCGCGTCCAGGTCGATGCCGTTCACGCCCGCCGGGGCCGGTAGCCGCAGCACCCTGTCGAGCACGGGGCCCAGTCGGCCGCAGCCCGAAGTGCCCGGTGCCGCAAAGCGGTTGTCGGCCACCCCGAAGGCGACGACCAGCGGATCCGGCGAGACGACCCTCGACGGCTCCGTCTCCTTGAGCACCAGGTGGACCGGGGCCGCGTCGGTACCTATGGAACAGCCGCGCGGCACGCCCGGCCCCGATATACGGAACGTCAGATCCAGCTCGCCCCGCCGCTCGTCGTTCGACTCGAAGTCCGAATACCCGCCGTATCGAGGCGTGATCGACAGCGGTGTGCCCCGAACTCGTAGGGGAGTGGCGGCCATCGACCCGAACACCTGACGGAACTCGCCGTCGACCCTGCCCTCCGCGAAGGTGATCGCCAGGGGCCGGTCGATCGGCAACTCGACACGACCGAGGCTCAGATGCCCGGTCGCGGTCATGGCCTCACACCGCCACTTCGCCGGATCCGCGCCCTCGGGAAGCTCGGAGAGGCTCGGACAGTCCGCGAAGCCACGCTGCAGCGCGTCCACGCCGGCACCGGCGTTGGCGTTGGCGTTGGTGTTTGCGTGCACGGGACCCGCAGTCGCCGCGCCCGTACCGGCGGCGAGGGCCAGGGCGGACAGTGTCACGGCGAGACGTCGTCGGGCGCGAAGCATGAAGGCCTCCAGGTGAATGGTGGACGGGCGGGAGGGTCCCGCGATGTCGATGTCCGCACCTCAAGGATTGCAGCCATTCCTCTGCAATGGAAGATCTGCAGAGAAAATTCTGCAGACTTCACTCTGCAGAGGTTCGGCTGTGTGACGGTAGGCTGCCCCCATGAGCGATGAAGGCGAGCCCGAGCCCGGGCCGGAGGTCGACGCGGACGCCGGCGCGGGTGCCGAGACGGGTGCCGAACCGGCTGCCGATCCGGGTGCCGATCCGGGCGGCGAACGCCGCACGGTCAGCGATCCGGCGGCCCTCAAGGCCCTCGCCCACCCCCTACGGCTGAAGATCCTCCGCCACCTGGCAGTTTCCGGCCCGGCGACCTCCACGACCCTCGCCACCGCCCTCGGGGAGAACACCGGCACCCTCAGCTACCACCTGCGCCGCCTGGAGCGCGGGGGCTTCATCGAGGACGTGCCGGAACGGCCCAACAGCCGCGAGCGATGGTGGCGGGCGGTGCGCGGACTCGACGTACGCAGGCCCGCGCAGGACGAGATGACCGACGGCGAGCGGGCGGTCGCGGGGGCCCTCGACCGGATGCGGCTGGACGAGGACATCGAGCTGGCCCGGCGCTTCACCGAGGAACAGGCCGAGTCGGACGGCTGGATGCGCGGCTCCCGCAGCCTCAGCCACCTCACCAAGGAAGAGGTGACCGCCTTCCACGACGCCTACCTCGACCTCCTGACCCGCTTCGCCCGAGGCCCGGAGGACGCCCCACCGGACGCCAGGCCGGTGTTGCTGCGGTGGTTCGCGCTGCCGGTTGAGTAGCGGTCCCGCCTTTCAGTCGTGGGACTCGCTGCAAAGGAAAGGCCTGCGAATCGATCTTTCGATTCGCAGGCCGTCACTGTGCGGCGGAAGGGATTCGAACCCTCAAGCCGTTTCACGGGCCACAGATCCTAAGTCTGCTGCGTCAGCCGTTGCGCCACCGCCGCCAGCCGCCTGTCATCGTACCGGTCGCAGGGGCGCTGATGAGCGGGGGTTTGCGTCCCGCTGTTCTCCCCGGCTTCGGCTGCCTCCTCCGCATCAGGTGCTGGTGGACGCATGGCAGTTGGGGCGCAACAGTCGCAGGTTTCTCGCGCGGGCCTCAGGTCCTGGGATCCCCGGGTCCTCGAATCCCCAGGGCTTCAGATTCCCCGGGGCCTCAGATCCCCAAGTCCTTGATGATCTTCGCCACGTGGCCCGTCGCCCGGACGTTGTAGAGGGCCCGTTCGACCTTGCCCTCCTCGTCCACCACGATCGTGGAGCGGATGACGCCCATGTAGGTCTTGCCGTAGTTCTTCTTTTCGCCGTAGGCCGCGTAGGACTCGGTGACCGTCTTTTCCGGGTCGGCGAGCAGGGTGATCTTCAGGTTTTCCTTGTCGCGGAACTTGGCGAGCTTCTCGGGCTTGTCGGGGGAGACGCCGATGACGTCGTAGCCCGCGCCGGCGAGGAGCTCGAGGTTGTCCGTGAAGTCGCAGGCCTGCTTGGTGCAGCCGGGGGTCAGGGCGGCCGGGTAGAAATAGACGATGACCTTGCGGCCCTTGCGGTCGGCCAGGGAGACCTCGTTGCCGTCGGCGTCGGGCAGGGTGAAGGCGGGGGCGGTGTCGCCGGGCTGGAGTCGCTCGGTCATCTCGTTCGGTCTCCTTGCGAGGTGGTGGGTACGCACCCGAGCGTAATGGGGGTGCCGGGCGGTGCGAGGCGTGCGGAGCTGACAGACTGTCGACCAGAGAAAAGGCCGAAGAGAACAGGCCACGGGAAGAAACGACCACGACCACGGAGGCAGCGCGTGTCGGACACGTCGAGCACGCCGGACACCAGGACTCCGGCGCAGATCGAGGCGGACATCGAGCGCCGTCGCGAAACTCTCGCCGAGACGCTCGACGAGATCGGTGTGCGGGTGCATCCGAAGACCATCGTCGGGGACGCCAAGGCCAAGGTGGCGTCCAGCGTCGACCACACGCTCGGACGTGCCTACGTCGGCGTCAACCGCGTCGTCGGCGATGTGAAGGGGCAGTTCGTCACGGAGGAGGGGGCGCCGCGGCTGGACCGTATCGTGCCCGTCGCCCTCGTCGTGGTCGGAGTCGTCGGACTGCTCACCCTGAGCACCAGGCGCCGCAGGGGTTGACCCACCGTCACCCGCGCCCGTACGCCGGGTACGCAGCCGGTCGGCCGACCGCACCCCACGTACGTACGAACCGTGTGAAGGCAGGTAGGTTCGAGACGTGAGCGAGAAGAACCATCACGACAAGCTGCCCATCCGGATGCTCCACGACCGTGTGCTCGTGCGGCAGGACACCGCCGAGGGCGAGCGCCGGTCCGGCGGCGGCATCCTGATCCCCGCGACGGCGGCCGTAGGCCGGCGGCTCGCCTGGGCCGAGGTCGTCGCGGTCGGGCAGAACGTACGGACCGTGGAGCCGGGCGACCGCGTCCTGTACGACCCGGAGGACCTCGCCGAGGTCGAGGTGCGCGGCACCGCGTACGTGCTGATGCGTGAGCGGGATCTGCACGCCGTGGCGGCGGACCGGTTCGAGGGCTCAGAGGACTCGACCGGTCTGTATCTGTGAAGCACCTGTACCTCTGAAACAGAGGTCGAAAGCGGAGCAAGGGGCTGGTGACCATCGTCACCAGCCCCTTCTGCTTGGCCTTGCTTGCCCTTTGCTACCTTGGAAGGACCCCGACGAGACGCGCCGTACCGGGACTCGCAAAGACGACGCACCCCTGTTGATCAACGCCTGTTGATCCGTTCACGGAGGTGCCTCATGGCCTGGGTCCTGCTTGTCGTCGCCGGTCTGCTGGAAGTCGGCTGGTCGATCGGTATGAAGTACACCGACGGGTTCACGCGGCTCGTGCCCAGCGTGCTCACCGGCGCCGGCATTGTCGCCAGCATGTTCCTGCTGTCGTACGCGGCGAAGACGCTGCCCATCGGTACCGCCTACGGGGTGTGGGTCGGCATCGGTGCGGCCGGGGCGGCGGTGTTCGGCATGGTGGTGCTCGGTGAACCCACGACCGCCGCCCGGATCTTCTTCGTCTGTCTGCTGCTGGTCGCCGTGGTGGGGCTGAAGGCGACCTCCGGCCACTAGGCCCCGGGGCTACGGGTGCCCCGGGCTACGGGGTGCCAGGGGCTACGGGAAGCCGCCGAAGTTCGTTCCCGTGATCCCCTCGTCGCCCCCTGCTCCCTCCGTCGTGCTGCCGTCCGTCGTGCCGCCGTCGCCGGTGGTGCCGCCCGCGCCGTCGGTGCCGCCCGTGGGGAAGCCGGTGCCGCCGCCCGTCGTCGCGCCTCCGGTGGTCGCCCCGCCGTCGCCCGTGGTGCCGCCGTCGGTGGTTGTCCCGCCGTCGCCGGTGGTGCCGCCGTCCGTGGTGGTGCCGCCCGTCTGGCCCTCGGTCGCGGGGGTCTCCTCGCCGCCGGTGGTCGTGCCGCCGTTGTCCTGCCCGGCGTCCGTGCCCGGCTGGTCCTCGTCGGGGTCGGCGGGCGGCAGTTGCTGCTCCTCCGCGCCGTCCTGGAGCCGCAGGTCGAACTCCTGGGCCGAGGTGCCCTTCAGGGCGGCCTTCGTGTACTGGGCCCAGATCTGCGCCGGGTAGCCGCCGCCGTTGATGCGGGGCTGCCCGAGCGCCCCGTACAGCGGCTTGTGCACGCCGGAGTCCGGGTCCTGGCCCATGATGGCGACGACCGTGGCGAGGTTCGGGGTGTAGCCCGCGAACCAGGCCGCCTTGTCGTCCTCCGCGGTGCCGGTCTTGCCCGCCACAGGCCGCCCGGCGGCCTGCGCGGCCGTGCCGGTGCCGCCGTCGACGACGCTCTGCAGGACCGAGGTCGTGGTGTCGGCGGCCTCGCGGCTCACCGCCTGCCAGGTCTTGCGCCCGGGCAGGTCCACCACGTCCGCGCCGTCCTTGGTGATCTTCTCGATCATCGTGTACGTGCCGCGCTTGCCGTGGTTGGCGAGGGTCGCGTACGCCTCCGCCATGTCGAGGACGCTGGCCGTGGCCGGGCCGAGCGCGATCGACGGGGACGCCGTCAGGTCGGGGGTGTCGGACGGGATGCCGAGGCCGACGGCCGTCTTCTCGACCTTCTCCGGATCGACGTCCACGGCCATCTGCGCGTACACGGAGTTCACGGACTTGTCCGTGGCGGTGCGGACCGAGATCTGCCCGTACGAGACCTGGTCCTCGTTCTCCGGGGCGTACGTGCCGCCCTCCCAGCCCTGTACGGGACGCTTGTTGGTGCCGTCATAGACGGTGTTCGGGGTGATCGTGCGGCCGTCCTGGGTGGTCGAGTCGTTCTGCACGGCCGCGGTGAACACGAACGGCTTGAAGGTGGAGCCGACCTGGTAGTCCCGGCGGGTCGCGTTGTTGTAGTACTGCTTCGTGTAGTCGATGCCGCCGTACATCGCGAGGACCCTGCCGGTCTTCGGGTCGATGGAGGCGCCGCCCGCGCGGACGTAGTTGTCGACCTTGCGGTCCTTCTTGTCGAGCTTCTCCATCACCTGGTCGTTCACGGCCTTCACGAAGGCGTCCTGCTTGGGCTTCTGCAGGGTGGTCGTGATGCGGTAGCCGCCGGCGTTCAGCTCGTCCTCGTCGAGGACCTTGTTGTCGATCAGGTAGTCGTTCACGGCCTTCACGATGTAGCCGCGCTGTCCGGACATGCCGGCCGCGATCACCGTCTGCTTGGGCTCGGGGAACTTGATGCCCGAGCGCTCCGAAGCGGTGATCCACTTCTTCTTGACCATGCCGTCGAGGACGTAGTTCCAGCGGGCCAGCGCCGCGGGCTTGTTCTCCGGGTGGGCCACCACGTCGAACTCGCTCGGCGCGTTGAGCAGCGATGCCAGGTAGGCGCCCTGGCCGACCGTCAGGTCCTTGGCGTCGACGCCGTAGTAGGCCTGGGCGGCGGCCTGGATGCCGTAGGCGTTGCGGCCGAAGTAGCTGGTGTTGAGGTAGCCCTCCAGGATTTCGTCCTTGCTCTTCTCGCGGTCCAGCTTGATCGCGATGAAGAACTCCTTCGCCTTCCGGGTGACCGTCTGCTCCTGGGCCAGGTAGTAGTTCTTCACGTACTGCTGGGTGATCGTCGAGCCGGACTGCTTGCCCTTGCCCGTCGCGGTGTTCCAGCCGGCGCGGACCATCGCCTTGGGGTCGATCGCCGACTCGCTGTAGAAATCGCGGTCCTCGGCGGCCAGCACCGCGTGCTGGGCGTCCTTGGAGATCAGCGCCAGGGTCACGTTCTCCCGGTTGACCTCGCCGTCACGGGCGAGCTGGCTGCCGTCCGAGTACAGATAGACGTTGCTCTGCTTCATCGCCGCCGAGTTCGCGGCCGGGATCTTCACCAGGTAGTAGCCGAGTGCGAACAGGCCGATGAGCAGCAGGAGCCCGGTGAGGACCGTGCCGAGCACCATCCGCCAGGTCGGGATCAGGCGTCGCCATCCGGTGCGTTTTTGGCGCTTGGGCTTCTTGCCGGGTGCCTCCGGTGCCGCCGCGGCGGCGGGCCCCGGTTCCCTCGGTGCCCAGCCCTCGCTCGGCTGCTGCGGCTGCGGCTGGTCGTTCATGTTGTGCCGGACTCCCGTTTCGCGTCATACGTCTCGTACGCCCTCGTACGCCTTGTGCGCCCCTCCTTGAAGACTGTCGCACCCGGCGATTCGTTCCCGGCACGTGGCACGCGTCCCGGGGAGAAAATGCGTGGCACGCGGTAGGGCCCCCGGGCTAGGCTCCTGCGCTTTGGCTCGGACCGGTCGAAGGGGGCCCGACGTGGGGACTTGGCGGTTGTACGCGGCCGTCGCGACGGGCGCGTTCCGGCGGTACGCGACCTACCGGGTGGCGACCGCCGCGGGCGTGTTCACCAACACCGTCTTCGGGCTGATCCTGGCGTACACGTACATCGCGCTGTGGGACGAAAGGCCTGGCCTCGGCGGGTACGACCAGTCCCAGGCGGTGACGTACGTGTGGCTCGGGCAGGGCCTGCTCGCGGTGGTCGCGGTGATGGGCGGCGGCTTCGAGGACGAGATGATCGAGAGAATCCGTACGGGTGACATCGCGATCGACCTGTACCGGCCCGCGGACCTCCAGATGTGGTGGCTGGCGGCCGACGCGGGGCGGTCCGCGTTCCAGTTGCTGGGGCGTGGTGTGGTGCCCATGGCGTTCGGGGGGCTCGTGTTCCAGCTCGCGCTCCCCACCGATGCCGGGGCCTGGCTGGCGTTCCTCGTCGCCGTCGTCCTGGGCGTCCTGGTGAGTTTCGCGATCCGCTATCTCGTGGCGCTGCTGGCGTTCTGGTTCATGGACGGGGCGGGCGTGCAGCAGCTGGCCGTGCTCGCGGGGCTCTTCTTCTCCGGGATGACGCTGCCGCTGAACGTCTTCCCGGGCGCCCTCGGCGAGCTGGCCCGGGCGCTGCCCTGGTCGGCGCTCATCCAGGCCCCGGCGGATGTGCTGCTCGGCGAGCGCACGGGCCTCGGGCTGCTGCGGACGTACGCCTTCCAGGCCGCCTGGGCCGTCGGGCTGCTCGCGGTGGGCCGCCTGGTCCAGTTGGCGGCGACGCGCAGGGTGGTGGTCCAGGGTGGCTGACCTGGGGGAGAGGCACGACGTGCACCGCGGCTTCCCGCCGTCCGGTCGCTCGCGTGTGGTGGACGGGCTGCGGGCCTACCGGCTGATCGCCTGGATGTGGATCCGCTCGACGATGGCGTACCGCGCGTCCTTCGCGATGACCGTCTTCGGCAACTTCGCGGGGACCGCGCTCGACTTCGTGACGATCCTGCTGATGTTCTCGCGGGTCGACGAGCTCGGCGGCTACTCGCTGGGCGAGGTGGCGTTCCTGTACGGGCTGTCCAGTGCCGCGTTCGGCCTCGCCGACCTGGTGCTCGGCTCGGCGGACCGGCTCGGGCAGCGGGTGCGCGACGGCACGCTCGACTCGCTGCTCGTACGGCCCGCGCCGGTGCTCGCGCAGGTCGCCGCGGACCGGTTCGCGCTGCGCCGCCTGGGCCGGATCACGCAGGGGCTGCTGGTCCTCGGGTACGCGCTCGTCGTGCTCGACATCTCCTGGACCCCGCTGAAGGTGCTGCTGATGCCGGTGATGGTGGTCAGCGGGGCCGCCATCTTCGCGTCGGTGTTCGTGGCGGGCGCGGCCTTCCAGTTCGTGGCGCAGGACGCGTCCCAGGTGCAGAACTCCTTCACGTACGGCGGCACCACGCTGCTGCAGTATCCGCCGACGGTCTTCGCGAAGGACCTGGTGCGCGGGGTGACGTTCGTGCTGCCGCTGGCCTTCGTCAACTGGCTGCCCGCGCTGTACGTGCTGGACCTGCCGTACCCGCTCGACCTGCCCGAGTGGGTCGCGTTCCTGCCGCCGCTGGTGGCGGTCGTCTGCTGCGCGCTCTCGGGGGTCGCCTGGCGCGCGGGTCTTCGTTCGTACCGGAGCACGGGGAGTTAGCCGCACATGGACACGCAGACGGACACAGGGACGGACTTCGGCCACGCCGACGATCACGGTGACGACTTCATTCGCCTCGACCGCGTCGAGAAGGTCTTCGACGTACGCAAGAAGACCGGCTTCATGCGCAGTGAGCGGCGGCAGGTGCGGGCGGTCGACTCGATCTCCTTCGCCGTGGCGCGCGGCGAGATGGTCGGCTACATCGGGCCGAACGGCGCGGGCAAGTCCACCACCATCAAGATGCTCACCGGCATCCTGACTCCGAGCGGGGGCCGCCTCCGCGTGGCGGGCATCGATCCGTCCCGCGAGCGCACCCGGCTCGCGCAGCGCATCGGGGTGGTGTTCGGGCAGCGGACGACCCTGTGGTGGGACCTCCCGCTGATCGACTCGTACCGGCTGATGCACCGCATGTACCGGATCCCGGACGCGCGGTACGCCGAGAACCTCGACCGGTGCGTCGAACTCCTCGAACTGGGCGAGCTGTTGGACGTGCCTGTACGGCAGCTCTCGCTCGGGCAGCGGATGCGCGGGGACATCGCGGCGGCGCTGCTGCACGACCCGGAGGTGCTGTACCTGGACGAGCCGACGATCGGGCTCGACGTGATCAGCAAGGCGAAGGTGCGGGAGTTCCTGCGGCACCTCAACGCCGAGCAGGGCACCACCGTCCTGCTCACCACCCACGACCTGACCGACATCGAGCAGCTGTGCCGGCGCGTGATGGTCATCGACCACGGGCGTCTGATGTACGACGGGCCGCTGACCGGGCTGCACGAGATCGGTGAGAGCGAGCGGACGCTCGTGGTGGACCTGGAGCGTGAACTCCCGCCCATCGAGGTCGAGTCGGCGCGGGTCGTGAAGGTCGAGGGGCCGCGGCAGTGGCTCGCTTTCCCGGCGGCGGAGTCGGCGGCGCCGCTCGTGGCGCGGATCGCCGCCGCCTATCCGCTGGTGGACCTGTCGGTACGTGAGCCGGACATCGAGGCGGTCATCAGCCGCATGTACGAGGAGAAGGCAACCTCGTAGGCTTCTGTCCATGACGGACGAACTCCCCGACGGGCTTCCCGAGCTGCGAGCCTCCGACGCCGACCGCGAGCAGGTCTCCGAAGTGCTGAGGGACGCCCTCGCGGAGGGCCGCCTCGACATGGAGGAGTTCGAGGAACGTCTGGAGGCGACGTACAAGGCCCGTACGTACAAGGAGCTGGCGCCCATCACACGGGATCTGCCCGCGCCCGGGGTGACTCCGCCCGCGCCGACCGTGTCCATGGTCAAGAGGCCCGCCGCCGAGACGGGGAGCTGGGCGGACCGGATCGTCGACGGCGAGAGCGGCACGTCCCAGTGGGGTGTCGCGATCATGTCGGGGTTCGAGCGCAAGGGGCGCTGGACCGTGCCGAGGAAGTTCAACGCCTTCGCGTTCTGGGGCGGTGGTGTCGTCGACCTGCGCGAGGCGAACTTCGCCGGCGGCGAGGTCGTCGTCAACTGCATCGCGATCATGGGCGGGATGAGTGTGATCGTGCCGCCGGGTGTCGAGGTCGTCGTCCGCGGCATTGGTGTCATGGGCGGCTTCGACCACCGCGAGGAGGGTGTGCAGGGCGACCCCGGCGCGCCGCGTGTCGTCGTCACCGGGTTCGCCTTCTGGGGCGGTGTCGGTGTCGAGCGCAAGGTGACCCGGGCCGAGCGGCTCCGCCAGAAGGAGGAGCGGCGGCTGGAGAAGCTGGAGCGGAGGGCTGCGCGGCAGGAGGAGTTGGAGGAGTCCCGGCGGGATGATCGGCGGGACCGGGACTGAGTCCAGCTGGAGCGCTCCCGCGGGTGGTCGTAACGTGCGGGTGCGCTGTGGCTTGTCGCGCAGTTCCCCGCGCCCCTAAAGGGCGCTTACAGCTCGGCCGGGGCTGATCCCTTCAGGTCCTTGAGGTCGAAGACCTCGCCCATGCGCTTGTAGCCCTTGTCGCTGGGGTGGAGGTGGTCGCCCGAGTCGTAGTCGGAGCGGAGGCGGCGGGGGTTGTAGGGGTCGCGGAGTGCCTTGTCGAAGTCGACGTAGGCGTCGTAGACCTTGCCGGCGCGGATCTGGGCGTTGACGGCCTGGCGGGTGTCCTCCAGGTGCGGGCGGTAGCCGCGGTGGCCCTGGAAGGGCATGAGCGTGGCCCCGACGACCCGCAGGCCCCGGGCGTGGGCCATGCGCTTCAGTTCGCGCAGCCCGGCGGTGATCTTGTTCGCGTCGGTCTGCTGGGGCGTACGGAGGATGTCGTTGACGCCGAGGGCGACCACGACCGCCCTGACGTTCGTACGGCCGAGTACGTCACGGTTGAAGCGGATCAGACCGCTCGGGTTCTCGGCGGGCCGGCCGAGGCCGCTGCCGAGGACGCGGTTTCCGCTGATGCCCTGGTTGACCACGCTGTAACGCGGCCCGTCCGAGTTGTCGCGCGGTTCGCGCAGCCGGTCGGCCAGGACGTCCGTCCAGCGCCGGTTCTCGCCCACGGACGAGGTCGAGCCGTCGGTGAGCGAGTCGCCGATGACGACGACCGTGCCGTCCGACTCGTTGCTCAGCACGTCCAGCGCGGTCACATAGCGCCAGTAGGGCGTCTGCCCGGTGTACGCGGTGCCGGTCACGTCCTCCGTGAGGTCGCCCTCGGCGGTGTACGAGATCTGCCGTGCCTGCGGGTGGATGGTGACCGGCCCGGACGGGGTCGGCGAGTACGTCGTCACCAGCACGTCCGTGTCGTGCGGGACGAGCAGGCGCACGGCGTCGCTGACCACCTGCTGCCCGGCCGGCACGACCACCGACGGGCTGCCGCGGAAGGTGAGGCGGCGCATGGTGCCGGCCGCGGCGGCGGGGTTGTTCGCGGCGGCCGCGACGGCGACCGAGGCGTGCGTGATGCTGAGCGGCTGCTGTCCGTAGAGGTTGGACAGGGTGATCCGGGCCGCGGTGCCGCCGACGCCGACATGCACCACGTTGCGGACCGAACGGCCCGCCATTCCGTTGGTCTCGGTGCCGGGCTCCGCCCCGGACGGGGACGCCGACCAGGCGCCGACCCAGGTGCCGACGGACGCGGGGGCCGCCGAGTTGTGTGGCGTACGGCCGCCCACGAGCGGCTTCTCCTCGCCGTCGTCGGCTGAGACCCCGACGTATATGGCGGCTGAGATGACCACGACTACGGCGACGATCGCGGCCAGCAAGGCATAACCGTGACGCTTGGTCATGCGGTGCAAGTCTCCTCGGGCAGTGGGAGCCCAGGGCTCCGATGTGATGACCCCATGATGAGGCATGGCATGGGGGGAAGCGGACAGGGCCCCCATTGCCCCCGCCGCCCGTATCCGTTTTTTCCGGCCCCGCCCGGCAAGACGCCGGGAACTCCTGTTCCGTTCCAGTAGTCGGTCAGGTTGGGACAATGGGTGTGGGGGACAGGGAACGGGTGGAGTGGATGGAAAGCACGAAAGCGGATCAAAAGGACGACGCGGGGCCCGAAGGGCAGCATGCCCGGCCCGGCGGTGCGGCGAACCGCACGGTGCCCGGGCGCGCGATGAACTCGTTCAGCCCCGCGGACGAGGAGAAGTTCCGCGGGGTGCGCCGGATGAAACTCACGGCGACGGGCCTGCTGTTGTTCGTCGCCGTCGTGTACGTACTGGCCAAGTGGGCCGGGAACTCCGGCGCGGGCGCCTGGACGGGCTATGTCGCGGCTGCCGCCGAGGCCGGGATGGTCGGCGCGCTCGCCGACTGGTTCGCCGTCACCGCGCTGTTCCGGCACCCCCTCGGCATCCCCATCCCGCACACCGCGATCATCCCCACCAAGAAGGACCAGCTCGGTGTCTCCCTGGGCGAGTTCGTCGGGGAGAACTTCCTCTCGCGGGACGTCGTACGGCAGCGGCTGCGCGCCGTCGGCATCGGCAGCCGTCTCGGCGCCTGGCTGGCCGATCCGGAGCACGCCGACCGGGTGACCGCGGAGCTGGCCACCGCCCTGCGCGGCGCCCTCGCCGTGCTGCGCGACTCGGATGTGCAGGCCGTCGTCGGCGAGGCCATCAACCGGCGGGCCGACGCCCAGGAGATCGCCCCCGGCATAGGGAAAATGCTGGAGAAGGTCGTCGCGGACGGCGGCCACCGGCGGGTCGTCGACCTGATCTGCGTACGCGCCCACGACTGGCTGGTCCTCCACAACGACCAGGTGATGGACGCCGTACAGGGCGGCGCCCCCGGCTGGACCCCGCGGTTCGTCGACAAGCGGGTCGGCGAGCGCGTCTACAAGGAACTGCTGCGCTTCGTCACCGAGATGCGCGACATGCCCGCCCACCCGGCCCGCGGCGCCCTCGACCGGTTCCTCACCGACTTCGCCTCCGACCTCCAGTCCGACACCGACACCCGCGCCCGGGTGGAGAACCTCAAGCGGGAGGTCCTCGGCCGTGGCGAGGTCCAGGACCTCATCGCGTCCGCCTGGTCCTCCGTACGGCAGATGATCGTGTCCGCGGCGGAGGACGAGCGGAGCGAGCTGCGGCTGCGTGTTCGTGCCTCGCTGCTCTCGCTCGGGGCGCGGATGGCCACCGACGCGAAGCTTCAGGCCAAGGTCGACGGGTGGGTCGAGGGGGCGGCGGTGTACGTCGTGACGACGTACCGGGACGAGATCACGTCGCTCATCACCGACACCGTCGCGGGGTGGGACGCCGAGCACACCTCGAAGAAGATCGAGGCGCATATCGGGCGGGATCTGCAGTTCATTCGGATCAACGGCACGGTGGTTGGCTCGCTGGCGGGCCTTCTGATCTATGTGGTGTCCCGGGCGTTGGGAGCGTAGCGCTCCGCTGGGTGTGGGTTCGTCTGCGGGCCCGGTGGGGGCTGGTCGCGCAGTTCCCCGCGCCCCTAAAGGGGCGTAGCCCCGCCGGACGGCGTGAAAGGTGTCAGGTGAGAGGGGCGCGGATCTGGGGACTCGGGGATGTGCCCCGGAGCCGTGCGTGCCCGGGGGTGGAGGAGGCGAGCCATGGCCGTCACCGAGGCCGATACCGGCACTGTCACCACAGCTGTCCCGGCCCGGCTGGACCGGCTGCCCTGGTCACGGTGGCACTGGACCATCGTCATCGGGCTCGGCACGGTGTGGATCCTCGACGGGCTTGAGGTCACCGTCGTCGGGAACATTGCGGGCCGGCTCTCCGAGTCCGGCAGTGGGCTGCCCATCTCGGCCGCCCAGGTCACCGGTGTCGCGGCCGCGCTCTATGTGGCCGGGGCCTGCGCGGGGGCGCTGTTCTTCGGCCGTCTCACGGACGTCTTCGGCCGTAAGAAACTGTTCATGATCACGCTGGCCGTCTATCTCGCGGCCACCGCCATGACGGCGTTCTCCTTCTCCACCTGGTGGTTCTTCCTCTTCCGCTTCCTCACCGGCTTCGGCATCGGCGGCGAGTACGCGGCCATCAACTCGGCGATCGACGAACTGATCCCCTCCCACTACCGCGGCCGCGTCGACCTGATCATCAACGGCAGCTTCTGGCTCGGCGCGATCGGCGGCTCGCTCCTGTCGATCGTCGCCCTGAACACGGACCTGTTCGCGATCAACGTCGGCTGGCGGCTCACCTTCCTCCTCGGCGTCGTCCTCGGCCTGGTGATCCTGCTCGTACGCCGCAACGTCCCCGAGAGTCCGAGGTGGCTGTTCATCCACGGCAGGGGAGAGGAGGCCGAACGCCTGGTCTCCTCCGTGGAGCGGCAGATCGAGGAGGAGACCGGACGCGAACTCCCGCCGCCCGCGGGCGAGATCACCATCCACCAGCGCAAGAGCATCGGGTTCCTCACCATCGGGCGCACGGTCTTCTCCACGTACCGTAAACGCGCCGTGCTCGGCCTCTCCCTCTTCATCGGGCAGGCGTTCCTCTACAACGCGATCACCTTCGGCTTCGGCGCGATCCTCACCAAGTTCTTCGACGTGCCGACCTCCTCGACCGGCTACTACTTCGCCGTCATCGCGGCCGGCAACTTCCTCGGCCCGCTGCTGCTCGGCAAGCTCTTCGACACCGTGGGCCGCCGGATCATGATCTCGTCCACCTACCTGCTCTCCGGCATCCTGCTCTTCGCCACCGCCTGGCTCTTCGACCGGGGCTCGCTGAGCGCGACGACGATGACCGCCTGCTGGTGCGTGGTCCTGTTCTTCGCCTCCGCGGGCGCCAGCAGCGCGTACCTCACGGTCTCCGAGATCTTCCCGATGGAGACCCGCGCGATGGCCATCGCCTTCTTCTACGCCATCGGCACCGCGGCCGGCGGCATCAGCGGGCCGCTGCTCTTCGCCGACCTGACCAGCACGGGCGTGGTCGGCGACACGGTGCTCGCCTTCCAGATCGGCGCCGGGCTGATGTGCGCGGCGGGACTGGTCGCGGCGGCACTCGCGGTACGGGCGGAACGGCGCTCGCTGGAGGACATCGCCAGGCCGCTGTCGGAGGCGGCTTCGCCGTCTTCGGGGGCGAAGCCTTCCGGGCCGGAGGGACCGGCTGGACCGGCGGCTTCCGGGGCGACGGCGTAGGCCCGCCGCTTCCGGAGCCCTCAACCTTCGGCCCGTACGGCTGTCGGGTCGCCCTCCCGGATTGCCCGACGCCCGTCGGGTGACCTGCGAGGATGCGCCGTGTCACCGTTCTCGGAACGACGCAGCGACGTGACGACGCAGAGCCGCGACGACGACGGGAACGCGCGTCGAATCGGAGGACGAGATGACGACCTACCCCCTGGACCCGGAGCTTGCCGCGGTCGTGCCCATGCTGCCCAGGGCCGACACCTCGGACCTCGAAGGCGCCCGGGCCGAGATGCTCGTCGGCGTCACCGCGGCCCTCGCGGACGTGGACGCCACCGGCGTGGACGTCTTCGACGTGGTGGCCCCCGGGCCGGAGGGTGCCCCGGACGTCGTCCTGCGCGGCTACCGCCCGCAGGGCGCCGAGGGCCCGCTCCCGGTGATCTACGACATCCACGGCGGCGGCTTCATGCTGGGTACCGTCGACTTCGACCACGGCGTCAACGTGGCGCTCGCGCGGGAACTGGGCGCCGCCGTCTACTCCGTGGAGTACCGGCTCGCCCCCGAGAACCCGTACCCGGCCGGCCTCGAAGACGCGTACGCCGGACTCGTCCACATCGCCAAGAACGCCGCCGAGTTCGGCATCGACCCCACCAGGATCGCCCTCTTCGGCGCCAGTGCGGGCGGTGGTCTCGCGGCGGGTCTTGCGCTGCTCGCCCGGGACCGGGGCGGCCCCGCGATCGTCTTCCAGTACCTCGGCATACCCGAACTCGACGACCGCCTCGACACGCCCAGCATGCGGGACTTCACCGACACGCCTCTGTGGAACCGGCCCAACGCGATCATCAGCTGGGACGCCTACCTCGGCGCCGGTGTGCCGGGCAGCCCCGACGTCCCCGTGTACGCGGCTCCCGCCCGGGCCACCGCCGAGCAGCTTGCGGGGCTGCCGCCCGCCTACATCTCGGTGATGGAGTTCGATCCGCTGCGGGACGAGGGCATCGACTATGCGCGTGCGTTGCTCGCGGCCGGGGTGAGTGTGGAGTTGCATCTGTTTCCGGGGACGTTCTACGGCTCGGCGATGGTCGCCCATGCGGAGGTCTCCCAGAGGGATGCGGCGGAGGTTGTTGCGGTGCTTCGGAAGGCGCTGAGGTAGCGCCTTTCGAAGCACCGGCGGGTATCTGTTGTTTTCGGCTGCGGGTGCGTTGTGGCTTGTCGCGCAGTTCCCCGCGCCCCTAAAGGGGCGCCAGCCAACGGGGCGCCCAGCTAACGGGGCGCCCAGCTAACGGGGCGCCAATCGCAGTGCGTACAAAGTGAGTTGGGCTCTGAAGCGGGCCTGTGGGTTGCTCAGGCGGTAGCCCAGGGCCGTTTCCACGCCTGTGAGGCGGGCGGCTACCGAGCTGTGGTGGAGGTGGAGGTCGGTGGCGGCGTGGCGGAGGGAGCCGGTGCGCAGGAAGGCGGTCAGGGCGGCCAGTGCCGCCGGGCCGCCCTTGCCCTCCGCCAGTTCGGCCAGGGCGCGTACGTCGGGCTGGGCCCGCAGCCGGTCGACGGGGATGTCGGCGAGCAACGCCACCGGCCCGAGAGTGTCGTGGTCCACGACGGCCTCGTCGGGCAGCCCCGCCACATCGACGGCGAACCGCAGCGCGAGCCGGGCCTGCGCCCAGGAGACCCCGGCGTCCAGGGCGGGAGCACTGCCGCCGATCCCGATCCGTACCCCCTCGGCACCGTGCTCACGGAGAAACGCCCGCAACCCCTCGGCGGCCGACTCGGCACCCGGCGCCAGCGCCACGGCGAGCGGACCGACCGCGGCGACCCGCACACCCGGACGCAGTGCGCGCCGCCCGAGCACGGCCACCGACGAGGCACCAGCGACGGCCACCACGCGCAGTGGCTGCTCGGGCGCCAGACCCAGCAGGCGCAGCGCCCGTGCCCGGTCCTCGACGGCCTCGCGCTCCGACAGCACCCGCTCGACCAGCGCCGGGTCCGCCACCTGATGGGGCGCGCTCTCCTGCTCCCGGCCGCCGTGCACGACGCCCGCGGCGATGGCCATCCACTCAAGCACCAGCTCGTCGAAGGGCCCCGGCGCCCCCGCCCGCTCCAGCCACACCCGCCCGCCCGGCGCGAACTCGGCGCTCCCGGAGACCGTGCCGACAGGCCCCGCCGGTACGGTCCCGGCCGGCCCGAACCGCACCACACGCCCGCCCACCTCAAGGCCCGCCGGACACTCGGCAAGCCCCGCCGTGGACCGCACGAGCGACTCGGTGCCGAGCCGCCCGGCCCCGAGCAGCGCCTCGAAGTGCGCGATGACCCGCAGCGCCGCCGCCGCGTCCGCGTCGAGGGCCGACAGCCGTAGCAGCAGTCCCTTCATGACCTGGGAGTCTAGGCCGTGGGTGGCGTATACGGACCGGTCGTACGGGTCGCCGTACGGCCGGGAGGAAGGCCTCAACGATCTGAGTACGCGTACTCTGTCGGCCCCCTGTCCGTCTGAGGAACTCTCGTTCCCATGACCCCCAAGACCGAGAAGCTGCTGGGCCTGCTGTCGAAGCGCCCCTGGACGGAACGCTGGCTGACCCGCCTGCTGGGTGCCGCCCTGTCCTCGGCGGCGTACCTTCTCTGCCTGCCCTGGGATCTGCGCAACCGCCCCGAGTCACCCGGTTCGACGACCGAGACGACCCCGGTGACCGTCCTCGGCGTCACGGTCCTGGCCGTGACCCTGCTCCTCCTGGCCGTGTACTTCGGCCACCGCGACGCCCTCGCCTGGCCCCTGCTGCTGGTGGCGGCGCCCCCGGCGACACTCATGTACCTCTCGTTCCGCACGGACCCCGAGCCGCCGGACGCCTCCCTGTGGCCTCTGACCTGGGCGTTCTCCACGCTTGTGATGGCGGCGGGGGTACTCGTCGCCGCGTCCGTCGCCCGGCAGTTCAGACAGGACACGGGAGACTCGACGGACGGGCTGGTGTTCGCCCACTCCTCGTCGGGAGCGGGCGGCGGTTGCCCGGCCGTCAGGCACCCGTCGTGGAACCCGGGCGGACGATCATGAGGATCGTGACGGTGGCCCAGAGCAGATTGAAGACACCGGTGAACATGGCGAGCCGGACGGTGGCACGGGGGTTCGCGGCGACGCCGGTGGCCGTGGTGGTGCCGGCTCCGGTGGCATCGGTGACCTCCACCGCTGCGAGGAGTTCCTCCTGACGCGGCAGCACCAGCGCCAGCAGGACCGCCGCCGCGATCCCGGTCAGCGCCATCGAGGCGATCAGCCAGGCGTCACCGAGTACGCCCATGCTCATGGCCGTGGCGAGACCGAGTACGGGAACGGCGATGCCGAGGCCCGCGTACACCCGGCAGATCCGGTGCAGCAGCCGTAGCGTCTCCGCCGCCCGCTGGTCCCCCGGATCCGCGAGGGCGCGGCGCGCGCCGGGCGGGAACATGCTGGCCGCCACGGTGACGGGCCCGACGGCGACGATCGCGGCCAGGACATGGAGAACGAGGAAGAACTTGGTCACGAGGGGACGGTAGGCGGCGTACCGGATCTTGTGGAAGTGGCGGTATTGCCAGGGTTCAACGGATTCTCGCCAGGGCTCGCCAGGGCCTGCTCGGGCGGTTGGCAGACCGACGGTAGGCCCGCATCAGGCCAGCAACAAGAGGTCGACACCAGGCCGACCCCCTGTTGGCCAGAACCCGCGCCACCCCTACCCTTTTGCCATGCACACAGTCGCCGTACTGGCACTGGACCAGGTCATCCCGTTCGACCTCTCCGCGCCGATCGACACGTTCAACTGGGCCCGGCTGCCGGACGGCCGGGCGCCCTACCGGATCAAGGTCTGCTCGGTGGCCGAGGAGGTGAGCGCGGGCCCGTTCAACGTACGGGCGCCGTACGGTCTTGACGCGCTGGCGGAGGCGGACACGATCGTCGTGCCGGGTACCACCGACCCGACCGTGCCGCTGCCGCCGGGCGTGGCGGAGGCTCTGTGCGCGGCGGCCGCGAACGGGACGCGTATCGCGTCGATCTGCGTCGGCGCGTTCATCTTCGCCGCCACCGGTCTGCTGGACGGACAGCGGGCGACGACCCACTGGATCGCGGCGGCGGACCTGGCGGCCATGTACCCGAAGGTGACGGTCGACCCGAACGTCCTCTACGTAGACAACGGCCAGTTCCTCACCTCGGCCGGTGCCGCCGCGGCGATGGACATGTGCCTGCACATGATCCGCCTGGACTACGGTTCGGCCGTCGCCGCGCACGCGGCCCGGATGTCCGTGATGCCGCTCGAACGGGAGGGCGGGCAGGCCCAGTTCATCGTCCACGACCAGCCCCCGGCCCCGGCCGGCACGACGATGGAACCCCTGCTGAGCTGGCTGGAGGAGCACTCCGACCGCGATCTGACCCTGGACGACATCGCGGCCCGGGCGGGCATGAGCGCCCGTACGCTCAACCGCCGGTTCCGTGAACAGACCGGTACCACACCCCTGCAGTGGCTCCACCTGGCGCGGGTGCGCCGCGCCCAGCACCTCCTGGAGACCACGACCCACCCGGTCGAACGGATCGCGGTCCAGACGGGGTTCGGCTCACCGACGGCCTTCCGCGACCGCTTCAAGCGGGTCGTGGGAACGAGCCCGCAGGCCTACCGGAGGGCGTTCCGGGGAGCGCCGGTGGGATAGGGATCCGGCCCTCCCCGGGGACCTCAGCCGCGCCGGTCGGCCACCGCCCAGGACGCCAGCGCCACGGCTCCGGCCACGCCGAACACCGCGGGCCAGGAGCCGACCTTCTTGGCGAGGGGATGCGATCCGGCGAACCCGGCGACGTACGCGACGGTCAGCGCACTCGCCGCCCGCCCGCCGGCCCGCTGCCGCCACTGCTGTGCGGCCGCAGCCCCGGCGACGGCGAGTACGACCCCGCCGAGCTGCCGCTTCTTCGTCCAGCGGGCGACCCCGTACCCACCGATGAGCCCACCCGCGGCCACCGCCGCGGCCGGTACCTTCGCCATCACTGCCTCCTGGTGCTGCCTCCGGCCGGGACTCCGGACGGGACTCCGACCGGGACTCCGGCCGGTCAACCGAGGCTAACCGGCCCCCGCCGGGCGCCCGGCACCACCTCTCCCGAGATCGGCAGCCCCAGCCCCGCCACGGCCCGGGCGACCAGCCGGGCCATCTCGACCGCGCCCCGCTCCTGGAAGTGGGTGTTGTCCTGGACCCCGTTCGGGAAGTTCGGGTACTGCCCCGCGGCCAGCCACAGGAAGATCCCCTTGGACCCCTCGATCCCGACCCCGTCGAGGTAGCTCCGGCTGGCCGCCGAGAGGTCGACCAGCGGGGCGCCCTCCTCCCGCGCGACCGCCTTCGCGGCATCCACGTACGCCGGGAAGGAGACGTTGAACTTCCCCGTCGTCGCGTTGTAGGAGCGCCGCGACACCGGCGTCACCACGACCGGGGTCGCGCCCCGCGCCCGGGTCGCCCGGATGTAGTCGTTGCGCAGGTACTCCTTGTAGTCGGCGGGAGACGTGTACCGCTCCGGATTGCCCACGGTCGCGTCGTTGTGCCCGAACTGCACGAAGAGGTGGTCACCGGCCCTGATCACCTGATGGATCGCGGCCAGCCGCCCCTGCTCGATGAAGGACCGCGAACTCCGCCCACCGATCGCATGGTTGGCGACCGTGACGTTCGAGGTCAGAAACGAGGACAGCTTCTGCCCCCAGCCCGCCTGGGGGTAGTAACGGGAGTTGTACGTCTGGGCGGTGGAGTCACTGGCGATGTACACGGTCCCACCCGCCACCGCAGCGGCAATAGCGGAACCGGGCAGCCCCAGCACCCCGACCGCCCCACCCCCGATCACACCCGCACCACCGACAAGAAACCGTCGACGACTGCACACACTGCCATTGCGTCTCATCCGACCATCCCCGCAGAGGAGTTGAGGAACTGTCAGAGAGAGGTGGCAGCCGGGAGTCGAAAGGTTGCCGGGGTGCCCCGCAACCCGGTCCCCGCGCCCCTACTGCCGCGCGTCAGCCAGCCAAGTCCGCCAGACATGGCGGCTGTTGGGCACCTCGGGCCGGTCCAGAATCCACAACACGTACCCGGCGTGCAGCTGGGCCCAGGGGTTCTCCGAACGCCGGGCACCCTCCAGGCGTACGCGCAGCGGGTCGCCGTCGACGACCCGGGCGATGCGTACGTACTCGCGGTCCTTGCAGCGGTAGGCACGCCGTACGACGATCTCCACCAGGTCGATCAGCTTGGTCCGGGCGACCGGATCCTGCCCGACGGCGTCGGTGGCGAGATCCCGGATGAGCCCCTCCTTGGTGCCCCACGCCTTGGCATGCCGGGTCCACTCCTCCGGATACCGGGCCTCCCACTCCAGGAAGAGCAGCGCGTAGGGCAGCCCGGGCCATTCGGCGAGATCCTCGCCGTGGCCTCTGTCCCACATGCCGCTGGGCAGCGAATGGCTCCGGGCCCACAGGTACTCCTCGTTGGCCGACCGCAGGGCCGGATCCTCGTACGGATACATCACCCCCTGCCCCTGCAGCGTCCGCAACGTCTCGTTGAACCGATGCTGCGCCTCCTCGGTCCTCCTGCGCGCGGAGGCCAAGTGGTCGAGCGCGGCGGCCCGTTCGGCCGGGTTGTCCGCGATGAGTCCGTACGCCCATGCCAGCCGCTTGTCCCACGCCCGGGCGTCGTCCATGTCCGCCCCGTGCCCTTTCCCATGCCCCATGGGACAGATCATCCCTGAGCGCGCCGCGCCCCGCTCCTCCGGGCACCGGTACCGGGAGGAGCGGGGCGCGAACAGGGGCCTCTGGTCAGCCGGCGCAGAGCGTCACATTGACGGTGTCGCCGTTGGCGACGGTCTTCGGGCTGTGGGGGTCGACCTGGATGACCGTGCCCGGCTTGCCGTACTTGCCGCAGTCCACCTTGCTGACCTTGCCCAGCTTGGTCTGGGTCTTCTCGATCTGCCCCTTGGCGTCGGCCAGGCTCCGGCCGAGGAGGTCGATGGGGATGGTCATGCCCGCGCTGTGGGCGAACAGCAGGGTGGCGGCGTCCTTGGCGGGCGCCGCGGTGATGGCGGCCGCGGGAGCGGCCTTCGGCGCGTCCGAACCGCCGGTGATGGAGGCGAGGGCGGTACCGCCGCCGGCCACGATGAGGGCGGCCGAGATACCGGCAATGGCCGTGGCACGCTTGCGACGGGACCTGCGGGTGATGCCGGGCGCGTCGAACGTGGGCGCGTCGGCGGAGTTCGCGAAGTTGTTCATGGCGTTCACCAGTTCCTCTTCGAAGGATGTGGGGTGTGCGCAGCCGAAGGGCCGCGAATCGTTCGAGGTCATCGGGTTCCCTCCTCGGACTGCCGTGCTGAAGGGCCGGAGAGCGCGGGAAACTGGCTTCTGAGCTTTTCCATGCCGCGAGCGAGCTGCGACCGTACGGTGCTCTGCGAGATGCGCAGGTCGGCCGCGATCTCGGCGTCGGACAGATCGTGGAAGTACCGCAGCACCACGACCGTCCGCATCCGCATCGGCAGACTCTGCAGAGCGCGGACCAGCTGGTCCCTGCTGTCTATACGTCCGTACTCGTCACCCGGAGCCGCCATGTCGCCGGTGTCCTGGTGCGGAACCGTGCGACGGAACCTCCGCCAACGGTCGTTGGCCAGGTTCACCATGATCCGCCGGACGTATGCGTCCGGAGCGTCCTTGGCGGCGATCGTGCGCCACTTGCGGCAGACCCGCTCCAGCGTCTCCTGGACCAGGTCCTCCGCCGTCTCGCGGTTCCCGGTCAGAACGAGGGCGCCGCGGAACAACGGAGCCGACCGGGCGGCGACGAACTGCTGAAAGTCCATCTCCGCCGGCCCGGCCCCGGCCTCACCGCGACCGGCACTCAGCTTCCACTCGGTCACCAGATCCACACGCTCCTCCCTTCCTGTCACCCCCTCGACGCGGAACCCGTGTCTTCTGCTGCACAGTGATGATGAGACCTGGATCACAGGCGGATCGAAGGCCGGCGACCACGCCCATGCCCTCTGACAGGAGACGTCCCCGAATGACTGAAGCGAACCCAAGAGACCCAAGTGGGCAGGGAGAACCGAGAGCGGCTCGCGGCAGCCGAGGGACGGCCACCGGAATCTGGCCCCTGATCCGCGCGGAACGAACGTCGCTGGCGGCCGATCTGGCGGAACTCACCGACGAGCAGTGGACAACGCCGTCCCTGTGCACCGAGCTGACGGTGCGCGAGGTGCTGGCCCACCTCACCGCGGCGGCGAACCTCAACTCCGTACGCTGGCTGGCGGGTGTGATCCGCTGCCGGTTCGACTTCGACAAACAGGTGGCGATGCGGCTGGCCGAGCAGCTGGGCGCCACCCCGGCGGAGACACTGGAGAGATTCCGGCGAGTGGTCCCGAGCACGACCAAGCCGCCCCTCCCCGCCCTGGCCATGCTGGGCGAGACGATCGTGCACGGTGAGGACATCCGACGCCCACTGGGCATCGTCCGCGACCACCCGACCGAGACGGTCACGCGGGTGGCCGAGTACTACCGTGGCTCGGACCTCGTGGTCCTGGCCAAGGGACGCATCGACGGCCTGAGACTCACCGCGACGGACGGCCCCTTCACGACCGGCGCGGGCCCGCTGGTCTCCGGTACGACCCTGGCCCTGGTGATGGCGATGACAGGGCGTGCGTCGTACTGCGACGACCTGGAGGGCGAGGGAGCGGAGCTGCTCCGGGACCGCTGCGGGACGGCGTGACGCGAGGGCGCCAGGGAGCTTCAGTCACGGGCACGCCGTGCAATCGCAGCCGAGCAGGCGCACTCTGGAGGAAGGCGGAAGCAGCGGAAGGCAGCTGGGAGACAGCTGGAGGGCAGCTGGAAACAGCGGCTCCGGAGGTGATCGTGATGACGATGAAGACCGCTGTCGGATGGCACATAGAGCTGGAATTCGACGAGGACGACAACCGCACCCGCGCAGCCGCCCTCGTACGCCTCCCCGACGGAAGCGAGGTACGGGCCCACGGCTACGCGAGCCGCCACCCCTCCGACTCCAACCAGCCGAGGGTGGGCGAAGAAGTAGCCGGCGCCAGGGCCCTGAACGAACTGGCGATGAAACTCCTGACCAAGGCCCACGACGAAATAGACGAGGCCTCGGGCCGAACCTCACACCCGCTGACCTGAGCGGCCTCGCTCACTCACGGTAGACGGGCGGGGTGTTGATATACGTATGCCCGGTCGGCGCGGTCCAGACGGCGGCCCCCGTACGGACATCTCTGCCGACCCTCCACCCCGGGTGATGGGTCTTGAGCCGATGATGCCGCCGACACAGCGGCTGAAGATTCTCGGGGGTGGTGGGCCCACCCAGCTCAGGACGGGCATGGTCAAAAGCCCGAACATGATCGAGATCGCAACGCGAGGCAGGCATCCGACAACTGGGAAAAGCACAGTACTGATCCCGAGCAACCACATGCCGCGCGGTCTCCGCGGTCGGCTTGTAGGTAGTGGGATCGCTCTTCACGAGCAGCCCACCAGCAGGCTGAACAAGAAGCCGCCGCCATACGGTCCCGGCAGCGAAGGCGAGGTCCCGAACCTGGCTGGCGGTGACCGGGCCGTACCCCTTCAGCTCACCCGGCCCATCATCAACGCCCATGAGCACATCGATCGGCACGGTGACGTGAACAACGGCGGTGGCCCTGGAGCGGGTCTCCGGCGCTCCGCTCCGCTGCTCGACGACCAGGTCGTACAACGCATCGGCCCGCTTCTGATCCAACGTACGCCCGTCATCCCCGTACCCAACGGCGTACGCCTCCACGACCTGCTCCATCACGGCGGCGCGCTGGGCGGGCAACACGGCCCCGAACAAGGCCATCCCATCCTCCTGCGGATAGGACAACAACTTCCGCTCCCGCACGCGCTGCTGATGACGACCCTCAGCCCCCTCGGGATCAACCCGAAGAACCTGCCGCCGCACAGCGGCCCGAGTCTGCCCAGCAGCCTGCTGAGGCATCCTCTCGACGAGCGCCCTCTCGACTTCCCCCGCCACCCCCACGGCCAACCCAGCACACTGCTCGGCCACGATCCTGGCCTGCTGATACGAGATCTCCCCATCAGCGAGCAACCCCAGGGTCGCCGGATGCCGCCCGGCGAGAAGCCGAGCGGTCTCCAACCGCTGAGCAGCAGTGGAATTGGCCAACTTCAGGGCACAGGCGACTTCTTCAACGGCGCAATCCCACTCACCGAGAAAAACGGCATCCATATCAGAACCCACAGCCGGAACATCGGCCGAGGCCGACCCCTCGGTGTGATCGGAAATGAAGGCCAACAACTCAACCTGCTTGGCCTGCAACCAAGCCAGATGCCGCTCCACAACGGCAAGCGCATCAATCCGCCCCCGAGGAGAAAGCCACTCCCCCTGCAAATCATCAAGAGCGCCAGCGGTCTCACGACAGGGAACTTGCTCCCGCAACATCGCGACCCAGGCATCCAAAGAATCCGAGGCCACGCCAGTGGAGAAGGGCACTCCTTCCGAAACCACTTCGCTCACAGCCAACGCACCCCCCGCTGCCACGCCCCGAGATCACACCAACTCACCTTCTCGCCAGGCGAGTTGACTCCTTTAATTCTCCCTCACTCAACGTGATAAGGCCAGGTCAGCCGAGCAATCGAAAGGATGAAAGAAGGGGGAACGCGGCAGGAAGCTCCCGGAGGCACCTAGGCAGGAACCGAACTTCCCCCCACCCGAAAGCCGCTAAGCCACCCGCGCGTGCAGGCGAGACGCAACCGCGCCCGAAGACCCCGCCCCACACCCAATCCCACCCGCGCGCATCCCTACCCGGGACCCCACTCTCCCCGGCCGCCCGCTCGCTTCTACCCCGTGATTCCGTGGGCCGAGTCAAGGGTGAAGCGAAGCGAAATCGCCGCAGGCGACGGCCAAAGGCCGCCCTTTACTCGGCCCACGGAATCACGACACTGAAAAAGAAGCGGGCGGCCCCACGGCACCTCCGAAGCTCAGGCTCACCAACACCACCTCACCCGGACATTGGCTTGACCAAGCCATGAAAACTCCGCCAGCCCGCGCAGTGGCGTACGCCGGCAAGTTACTGTTCCGAGTCTGTGCGAATCGGCGGCACCGCTCGTATGAAGGCTTGCCAAGCGTGAACGCGAATGCTGAGTATGGGGCCACCGGTGCTTTTGGAATCGCGCACGAGGGCCCTGCCGACGGTGTGGGCGCACTCGACACACTCGCCGCCCGCGCCGTTGCTGTAAGAGGATTTGAACCACGACGAGGGGTCCTGGGGAGCAGGCCGCGCAATGCTCATCTTGCATATTCCTTAAGAATGGACTTGATCAGCTGGGCGGAGCGCTGAGGGCTCAGGGCGGCTGCCCTCAAGCCGTCGAATGCCCTCGTGTACTCACGCACATGATGCTCCCCTTCCAGGTAGACGGCATCCGTGATGCCGTCCCGGTACACGATGTCCGGGTCCTCCTGATCGGGGAAGCCGAGCATGGTGAACGATCCCGTGGCCGGATAGGTGCCTGAGTCGAACGGGAGGACCTGCAGGGTGACGCTCGGCAACTCCGACGACTCCAGCATGCGTTCGAGCTGCTCTCTCATCAACGCCCGCTCCCCGATGACATTGCGGAGAGACCCTTCGTTCACGACGAACCAGGCATCCGGTGCCTCGGGCCGCGTCAGCATGGCTTGGCGCTCCATACGTACGCGCACCGCCCGATCGATGTCCTGGGCGGGCAGATGCGCTCCAGTCCTGTGGAGTTGGCCGGCGTACGCCGGGGTCTGCATGAGCCCGGGGAGCAACTCGCACTGGTACTGGCGGAATGTGGAGGCTTCCTGCTCCAGGCCGATGTAGATGGAGAACCACTGGGGCACCCCCGATCCGTGCTCCTGCCACCAGCCGCGTGTCTTGGCCTGCCTCGCAAGAGACTTCAGGAACTCGCGCAGCTCATCACCGGTCTCGTAGAAGCGGCACAGCGCATCGATGTCGGACGGCTGGACCCTGCCGCTTCCCGTCTCCATCCGATTGACCTTGGAGCCACTCCAGTCCAGTGCTGCACCGACTTGGGCGCAGGTCAGGGCATTGGTTTCGCGCAGCTTCTTCAGTTCGATCGAGAGGCGACGACGACGTGCCGTCGGTGAACCTGCCATTCCCAACACCCTTCTCGGTAACCGGCGTTCAGTCTCGTGCCAAGGGGCGGGCTTGCCAATCACTCGGAAGTGGGAATCCCGTCGTGCACATTGCACGACGGGATGCGTGGGCGCCATCCTGACAGGCAACGCCACTCACTGTGAGCGTTCGTGACACTCCGCCGATCATCTGGAGCTGGCGGCGATGGCGAGCGACGAGAGGGGACCCGGTGATTCAGGAAGCGTGCATGTCCCGGAAGCCATGGGACTTGGCTTTCACGGCCGAACCCGAGGAGGTGGCATCCCTGCGCCGCATCATGAGGCTCCACCTGGGGGTCTGGGGCCTGCACGAAGTCACCGACGACGCCCAACTTTGCGTTAGCGAGCTCGTGTCCAACGTGATTACGCACGTTGGTCCCGGCACTCCGACCACTCTCGCTGTTTCTATGAACGGCACTCATCTGCGTATCGAGGTCCACGACCCCGACGCCCGAGCCCTTCCGACGCTCCTTAGCTCGGACCTCGATGCCGAGTCGGGGCGGGGCATGGCGCTCATCGATGCCACCGCCGACCGTTGGGGCGTCCAACTCCTGGCTGACCGCAAGGTGACATGGTGCGAGCTCTCCACCAGCCTGACCACGCCCAACGGGCACGGCGGTGGATCCCGTGTGGCAAGAGCCGAGGGAATGCTCGAACTGTATCGGGCAGCAAAGTCGCCGCGAACAGCAGTCGCAAGTTCGCTGAGCATGGCCAGGGCAGAGGAAGCGGCGATTCATGCCATCGCCGACCTCCTGCACTGGCTTCGAGCTCATGGCCGTGATGCGGATGAAGCGCTCGACCGAGCCCAGACGCACTTCGAGGCTGAAGTCGGCCTCGTAGGCGAATCGATGTGAGAGTCACCCCGCCACGATCGCCGAGTACGTCCAGACATCCGCTGGGATCTTGTGCCTCAGCTTCCATGTGATTGCCATCGGCTTGCTTCCCGTGTGGCCGTCGTACTCGGCCAGGCCGAGCAGCATCCAGGGCTGAGCTCCTCCGATATCAGTGCTCTTGTAGCGGCGCACAAAGAGCAGGACGTGACTGCCCTCAGTGGTGTGATGCTGGTAGCGGAGCCCGGTCGGGGAGGTGTCCGAGGTCTGGTTCTGCGACTCCCAATGGAAGGCAGTCTCGCTCAGTGCGTAGTCGTGGTAGCGGGTCTGCGGAGAGAAGTCTTTCTCGTCCTTCTCTAGCGTGATGAGGAGAGCGTCTGTCTTGTGCGACTCGCACCACTTCACACCCTCGCGGAAGTCTCCTGGCATGAAGCCGCCGATGTAGGACTGGCCAAGGGCGGGAAGGATCTCCTCGCGGCTGTAAGAGGCGTGCACGGTCAGTGGGACGTCGTTCTGCCCGCCAATCCCTAGCAGTGGGATCGGGACGTGCTCGGTGTGGTCGAGGTTGTGTGCCAGCACCTGGCGCAGCTCGCTGCGAACGGCGTGCTGCTTGCGCAGAGTTGCAAATCCGGCGTCGTAGTGTGCGAAGCCCTTGCGGGTGATGCCTCCGAGCGGCCACAGCTGGAAGAAGAGCATGCGGGCGTAGGCCTGCCCCTGCTCGTCGAGTTCGGTGTAGAGGGGGGCGCCGTCTTCCAACATCCGTGTGTACGCCGCTACTCGGAGCGGGTCGTCCACGTGGAGGAAGGCGGAGATTCGCTTGAGTAGTGCTGCTTCGCCTTCCGGTTCCGCACCTTTCAACAGGCCAGAGCGGCGCAGCAGCCCAGTCCACGAGTTGCCGTTTCCTCGGTAGAGCTCTTTTAGTTCGCGCCCGCTCTCGCGGAGATAGAGGCTCAGCATCGGTTCGGCATAGTCTGCGACCTCGCGCGCCAGAGCAGTAACGTTGACGCCGATCTGTTCCTTGATGTTGGCGATGATGGTCTTCTTCGCCTTCTCCTCAAGGATGATCTGGCAGCCGGACGGAAGCTGCGGGAAGTCATGCTCGATGTTGTCCAGGAGTCGCTTGCGGGTCAGGTTCGTGAGCGCTCGGAACTGATTCTCGAAGCGAAACTCCTTGCGATGCTGCCCAATGAAGTCCAGCACGGTCAGCACCGCTTTGTCCTCGGTGCGGCGAAGGCCCCGGCCGAGCTGCTGGAGGAAAACCGTTGCGCTTGAGGTGGGGCGGAGCAAAAGCAGCGTGTCTACATCAGGGATGTCGAGGCCCTCGTTGAAGAGATCGACGGAGAAGATCACCTGTAGGGACCCGGACTTGAGGTCGGCCAGTGCCTGCTCGCGTTGCTCGGCTGGACTCTCGCCGGACAAGGCAATGGCGTTGAGGCCGGCAACGCGGAAGTACTTCGCCATGAAGTGCGCGTGCTTGACTGACACGCAGAAGCCCAGTGCACGCATGGCACCCGGCTCAACCAGCTTTTCTTCAACGGCCTTGACGACCAGTCGTGCCCGTGCGTCATTGCCGGTCAGTACATTGCTCAGATCACTTGCGTCGTACGCTCCGCGGCCCCACTTCACCGTACTCAGATCGGTGTTGTCGCTGATTCCGAAGTAGTGAAAGGGGCTGAGTAGATCGTTCTCCAAAGCCTCCCATAGTCGCATTTCGGCAGCGATCCGGCCATCGAAGAACTCGTCTTGGATGTTCTTTCCATCCATGCGCTCGGGCGTCGCTGTTAGCCCAAGCAACTCCAATGGCTGGAAGTGCTTGAGGATCTTCCGATATGTTGGTGCGGTCCCGTGGTGGAATTCGTCGATCACGATCACGTCGAAGTGATCAGAGGCCAGTCGGTCGAGAGCGCGTTCGTTTAGCGATCGCACGCTGGCGAAGACATGCGTCCAGTGCTCTGGGATTTCCCCGCTGTGGAGAGACTCGCCGAAATTTGGGTCCACCAGGACGTCTTGGTACGTTCGCAAGGACTGCTGCAAGATCTCCTTGCGGTGGGCGACGAATAGCAGCCGAAGGTCACGCCCGTGCTTCTTACGCAACTGCTTGTAATCGAGCGCAGCCATCACAGTCTTTCCGGTGCCAGTAGCGGCCACCAGAAGATTTTGGTGTTCGCCGTGCACCTCCCGCTCGACTTCTAGCCGTTCCAACATGTCGCGCTGATGCGGGTAGGGCCGCACTTCAAGACCGGACAGCGTGATACCGCGGTCCGCGGCTGGCTTTGAAGAGGTGCCTCCGGCGATCGCCAAGGCTTCCTGTAGGCGAGTTCCATCAGCTTCAGGGTCGTATATCTCGAAGGACGGGTCACTCCAGTACGCCTCGAAGGTTGCCTCGAATTTTCGGAGTACATCGGGCGTGGCGATAGAAGAAAGCCGAACATTCCACTCCAGGCCATCGAGCAGTGCAGCCTTGGAGAGGTTGGAGCTTCCGACGTACGCCGTGTCGTAACCGCTCCTGCGACGGAATAGCCAAGCTTTGGCGTGAAGCCGTGTCGACCGCGTCTCGTAGTTGACCTTGACTTCGGCGTTGAAATCTCGCACCAAACGATCCAGAGCGCGACGCTCGGTTGCTCCGATGTACGTCGTCGTGATGACGCGTATGGGTACGTCCCGCTCATGGGCTGCTTTGAGGGACTGCTCGATGATGCGCAGACCGTGCCACTTCACGAAGGCGCAGAGGAGATCGACCCGGTCGGTGGTGGCGAGCTCGGCGCGCAGTTCGAAGCCGAGACTGGGGTCCTCTGGTGAGTTGGTGATCAGCGCTGTGTCGGAGAGTGGGATGGCTGGGCGGACGGCGAAGACGCCCGGTGCCTCCTGCCGTGTTAGCGCTAGGAGTTGGCGCGGTCCTTCGGCGACCACGTCCACCCATTCCTTCGCCCCTTCAAGAGTGCCGATGGACTCCAGGATGTGGTTCGCCGCGTGCACCCGCTCCTCAGCTGGGAGGTTGTTCAGTACGCGTCGCACAGCTCCGGCGACGTGTCTTGCCAGAACATGGGGAACCGATTCGGCTCCCACAGCCTCGTGTACCGGGTGCCATCCCAGGGCGGCGAGTTCCTTCAACCTCTGCTCGCACCGCAGCGTGATGAGCTCCTCGTACACACCCGCGACGGGCTGCGACAGGTCTCTCGGCTCAGACACGCTGACCCCCTTGATCGCTCAGGCAACTGCGCCCATGTGTAACAGAGACCACTGACACCGGGCGAGGAGGGCTGATTCGGAACCTCCATGCGCTACAACCAGTCAACTCTTGATAAGGGTTTGACATCAGTGATCGATTTCGCTCCAGTGGAGTCGTGGAAATCGAACGAGTCATCGGTCATGTCGAGGGTGCCGCGGTGGGGGATGTCTTCCATCGGAGGATGGATGTGCTGCGGGCCAAGCTGCACCGAGCCAACCAGAAGGGCATCTCTTGGCTCGCCGACCAGGACGGCAGTGAAGTTGGCGACGCCATCGTGCTGCACGGGGGGTATGAAGACGACGAGGACCACTGGACCTGGGTGCGATACACAGGTGCCTCGCCGGACAAAGACAAGGACGCAGCAACTGGGAAGCTTCTGCGTAGCCAATCATGGCTGTATCAGGATAACGCTGCCCTGAAGCGCAGCTATGAGCGCAAATATCCCGTCCGTGTCATCCGCGGCTTTGAAGGAGACCCGCGCTACTCGCTGCCTGATGACTACCGGTATGACGGCCTGTACGAGATTACGGCGATCCGTACGGCGATTTCGAAGTCGCCTGCACCAGACGGCTCGGATATCGAAATCTGTCAGTTCGACTTGGAGCGTCTCTCTGACCCTCTCCAAGAACCTACCTCTGCAGAGCGCCATATCGTTGAAATGCTAGAGGAGCTCGACGAACAGCAAGAGGAAAAGTTTCCCGAGGTGCGCACTTCGAAAGTGCAGCGTCTTGTGCGAGATGCCGCGGCAGCCAGGCGCGTCAAGAAGCTCTACGCGGGCGTGTGCCAGCTGTGCGGCCTCCGCATGGAAGGACCGGATGGCAAACCCTACAGTGAGGGTGCCCACATAAGGCCTATAGGTGCGCCTCACCATGGCCCTGACGTTGAGCCGAATATCCTGTGCCTGTGCCCCAACTGTCATGTGCGGCTCGATATCGGGGCTGTCGTCGTGGCCGATGACTGGTCAATCATCGTGCGCGCAGGCATGTTCGGCGCAGATGTATTGCCGAAGCTCACGATGAAGGGCTGGCATAAAGTGCACCCGGACTACGTTCGCTATCACCGTGAGCAGTGGGAGAAGCAGGCCAGCCCCAGCCAGGAACAGTAAGGCTGGGGCTCATTGTGGCGGGCTATTCTGTCCCGTGGCACCCCTCATACACTCGCCCCGACCCACACCAACACCCAGCCCCCCGCTCCGGCGGCCAAGCCACAGCCCGTCCCCGTGCCGCCAACGTCGTCGCATACTGCGGCAACAGCGAAGCATCCCCAGGCGAAGCCCCCTCCGAAGCGGCGAACGCCTCATACGAAGGAACCGTGCCCGTCACGATTCCCAAGTTGGGGGTGCCCGAGGCGGCGAGCTCCCTCAGTGAGCCCTCTATCGTCGCGAGGTGCTCCTCATGAGAGGGGTATTCCTCGGCCAAAGTCGGATAGGCCGTCAGGAGTTCCGCAAGCTCCGCGGCCGGCCAGTGCAAGACCGCTACCGGGAACGGGCGGGACAGCGCCTCCCTGTACGTGCCCAACTCGGCGCGCAGGCGCGAGATCTCCGCTTCCAGTTCCGCCGGGTTGTCCGAGCCCAGGGACCAGACGCGCTTGGGGTCGTGGAGTTCGTCCAGGGAGACGGGGGAGGAGTGGAGGGTGTCCGCGAGGGCGTCCCAGTTGTCGTGGGGGAGGCCCAGCATGCGGCGTACGCGGTGGCGGCCGAAGAGGACCGGGTGGGTCGCGTACGGGGGTTCGGGGACGTCCGTCAGGAGGTGGGTCGCCGCCTCCGTGAACGTCTGCTGTGCGGCTTCGAGCTCGTCGTGGGACTCCAGCGACTCGGCCACGATCACCCAGGGGGCCGGGTCGCGCGGTGACGCCGCGCGGACGCCCTCGATGATCGCCTTCGCCTCGGCCTCGTGGCCGTACTCCCAGAGGTTGGCCGCCTTGAGGGCCCGTACCAGGAATGGGTTCTCCAGGGGGGTCGCGCTGGAGAGGAGACGGTCGTAGAAGGCGGTGGCTCGCGGGCGGTCGTCGGCCAGTTCGAGGTGGGCCGCAGCCTGCAGCAGCAGGTGCTCGGCGTCCTCGGGGTAGAGGCCGGCGGTCCGCTCCAGGCGTGCTGCTTCGGCGTTGTGGTCGACGTACTCGGCAGACGTGTCGGGGCGCATGGTGGACACCGTACTGCCGACCGCCCGGCGGAGGAGAGGTATGGGCAGGCCAGGGGTGAGATCGGGGGTGGGGGCGTGAGGAGTCGTGGGTGGCCGTGAGCCGGTGGGGACGGGGCGGCTCGTTCATGGGGATGGTGAGTTGCAGCTTCAGCCCTTATCTTGCGGCAGCCACAGCAGGCCGAGGCTCTTGCGGGGAGGAGGCAGGCGTCCGCATGCGAGTCCCCGTCGTCCATCAGCAGGCCCGGCGGCGGCGTGCGCGCTACGCCCATCTCCTCTGGAACGGTGCCGAGATCCTCGTAACCCTCGGTGTCGTCCTCATGCTTCTCGTCGTCCACCAGCTGTGGTGGACCAATCGGCAGGCCCGGGAGGGCGCCGAGAGGAAGGTCCAGGCCCTGGAGAGGGAGTGGGAGGGGGAGGGGGAGGGGGACTGGGGTGCCAGGGACGGGGCGGGCTCGGCCGCGGTCGGTGGTTCCGGCTCTGCCCCTGACGAGTCCGGCGCCGGCTCCCGGACCGCGCCGGACTCCGCCTCCGCCACCGACCCCCGCCCCCGCCCCCGCTGGACCCAGGCCTACGCCATCCTCAGCATCCCCCGTCTCGGCCTGCGCGTTCCGGTCGCGGAAGGGATCAGTAAGGGGAACGTGCTCAACAAGGGGTACGTCGGGCACTACCCGGGGACCGCGCAGCCCGGGCGGGCCGGGAACTTCGCGCTTGCCGGGCATCGGAACACCCATGGGGAGCCGTTCCGGTACATCAACCGGCTGCGGCGGGGGGACCGGATCGAGGTGGAGACTCCGGCCGCCGTCTACACGTACGTCGTCGACAGGACGCTGACGCAGACCTCGGCGGGGGACGGTGGAGTGATACGGGAGATTCCTCGCAGTACGGTCAGGCCCTCGTACGGTTACACGGATCCCGGGTACTACCTCACGCTCACCACGTGCACTCCGGAGTACACGTCCAAGTACCGCCTGGTCGTCTGGGGGAAGCTCGGCTCCATGCGGCCCCGCTGAGCCACCCCGCGCCCCGTGCCCCCCGCTGGATCAGGGCTTCTTCACCTGGTCGTAGCGGCCGAGGAATTGTGGGGCGCCCTTTTCCACCCGGTGGAGAAAGAGGCTGTTGACCCAGCGGAACTGCTTGGTCACCGGATCGAACTCGATGGTCTTGGCAAGCCCCTTGTAGGTGGTCAGACGCAGCCTGCGCACCATGGCGCCCCGCTCGGGCTCGACGCTGCCCAGATCGTGCAGGCCTTGAGCGGCGAAGAGCAGCGCGTCGTACGCCTCCAGCGCGAAGCGGTCGACGGTGCGTACGCCGAAGCGCTTCTTGTACGCCGTCATGAAGCGTGCCGCGGAGGGCAGCTCGGCCGGGTCGACGTAACTCGTGGTGATCACCCAGCCCTCGGCCGCCGGGCCCGCCTCCGTGAGGAACGCGGTCTCCAGGACCGGTTCCGGCGCCATCCGCGGGCCGCCGAATCCGGCCTGTTCCAGCGCGCGGGCGCACCGGGCGGCCCGGTGCGGGGAGGAGCCGCCGTACACGACGGCGTCCGCGTCGGCGGCGAGCACGGCGGCGGCGACCGGCTCGAAATCGTCGCTGTCCGCGGGGACGACATGGGTCGTGGTCGTGCCCCTGGCCGGAGGGTACGCGGCCACGTCCTTGACGATGTGCCAACTGGTGCGGCCGGCCGCCCTGTCGTCTATGAGGGCGGTCCTGCGGCTCTCCTCGGTGTGGGTGAGGTAGTGGATGAAAGGCGTCGACAGGGCGTTCTCGTCGGGCCTGAGCTGAAAGTAGGCGCGGGTGGTGGAGCGGATGGTGGACTGGTCGTACAGATCGGCGCCGGCGGAGACGGTCACGACGGGCAGCAGGGCCTTCTCGTAGCGGGAGACGGCAGCCTCGGCCGCGATGCTGCCGGTCGGGCCGATGACGGCGTACACGTCGTCGTCCGCGACGAACTCTCCGGCCACCTCCAAGGCTCGCTTCGCCTCTCCCGCGTCGTCCATGACCTTCAGGGCCAGGTCGAAGGTGCGACCGTCACGGGAGCGGGAGTTGAACTCCGCCACGGCCAGCCGCGCGCCCCGCTCCTGGGCCCGGCCGAGTGCCTTGTCCGGGCCCGACAGGTCCGCGTGCAGACCGATGACGTACTGGGGGAGGGGTCCGGAGCGTGTTGCACCGTCGTCGCCGTCGGCCCCGGTTCTGGTGGCCGCCCACGCCGCCAGGCCGCCGCCGGTCAGGACCACCGCGGCCGCCGAGCCCAGCGTCAGCAGGCGGCGCCGGGAGACGGCGGGCCCCTCCAGCGGCTGCACGAGGGTGGTCGGGCCGGGGTCGGGCAGGGCCAGGACGGCGGACGAGCGTTCCGCGATCAGCCGGGGCAGCGAGGACGGCAGCCAGTCGGCCTCCTGCCCGGCCCTCCGTCCGGCTCCTCGCCTGCTCGCCGGGGCATCCTCCTGTCCAGCTCTCCGTCCGGCTCCTCGCCCGCTCGCCGGATCGCCCTCCCGTCCTGCCCCCTGCTCGCCCGCCGAGCCGCCCGCCGAGCCGCCTGCCTGCTCGCTCGCCGAGCCGTCCGCCCGTTCGCCCGCCGAGCCGTCCGCCGAGTCGCCCTCCCCGTCGTCCTCACCCGCCAGAGCGGCCCGTACCTCCTCTGCGGTCGGTCTGGCCGTCGGGTCCTTGGCGAGGCAGTCGGTCAGCAGCGGGACCAGGGTCCATGGCACGGCGTCCAGGTCCGGTTCCTGGTGGACCGTACGGAAGATCACGGCGGCCGCCGTACCGGTGCCGAACGGGCGGCGGCCGGTCGCCGCGTACGCCAGGACGCAGCCCAGCGAGAAGACGTCGGTCGGCGGGCCGATGTCACGGCCCTGCCCCCGCGCCTGCTCGGGCGAGAGATAGCCGGGCGAGCCGATCACCACATCGCTCGCGGTCAGCGCGGTGGCACCGGTGGAACGCGCGATGCCGAAGTCGATCAGGCGGGGGCCGTCCAGGGCGAGCAGGATGTTGCCCGGCTTGACGTCCCGGTGCACCAGGCCCGCGGCGTGCACCTCGGTGAGCGCCTCGGCCAGCCGGGCCCCCAGGACGCGGACCGTGCGCTCCGGCAGCGGCCCGTGCAGCGTGACCGCCTCGGCCAGCGACGGGCCCGGTACGAAGGCGGTCGCCAGCCAGGGCTCGCGGGCGGCCGGTTCCGCCGCGGTGACCGGTACCACCCACTGCCCGGTGAGCCCGCTCGCCGCCTCCGCCTCGCGCCGGAAACGGGCCCGGAAGTCGTGGTCGGCCGCGTACTCGGCGCGGATCACCTTCAGCGCGACCAGCGCCCCGCCCGTCGAACGGGCCAGGTAGACCACGCCCATGCCGCCCGCGCCGAGCCGGCCGAGCAGCCGGTAGCCGCCGACGAAGGGCGGGTCGCCCGCCTTGAGCGCGCGCACGCCCGCGGGCCCCTCGGTCGGCGCCCCGCTCACGGCTATACCTCGTAGGGGGCGTCACCGAGGAAACGGAACCGCCCGTCCTCGACCTGGTGCAGGAAGATGCCCCAGCCGGCGAACGTGCCGTCCTCCGGCTTGAAGGAGAACTCCTTGGTGATGCCCTTGTAGCGGCTCTTGCGGAGCAGGCCCACCAGTTCCTTGCGTCCCGGCGGCCGTCCGCCCTTCGTGGCCTTCACCAGCTCCTGGAGGAGTAGGTTGACGGTGTCGTACGCCTCGACCGCGTAGTAACCGGGCGCGGCACCGAAGCGCTTGCGGAACGCGGCGGTGAACGTCGCCGCGGCCGGCAGCGCGGCGGGGTCGACGAAGGAGGCGGTCATCAGCCATCCCTCGGCCGCGTCCCCGGCCAGCTCCAGGAACTCCTGGTCGATCACGGCCTGTGAGGCGATCCGCGGCCGGTCGAAGCCGGCCGCCGCGAGCGCGCGGGCCACCTTGGCGGCTCCCGGCGCGTAGCCGGCGTAGATGAAGGAGCCGATCCCGGCGCGCAGCATGTCGGCGACGATGGGTTCCATGTCCTGCGTGTTCTCCGGGACCACCCGCGGGTAGGGCGGCCGGCCCAGTCTGCGCAGCATGGTGGCGTTGATCCCGGCGGACGTCTGGGCGTACGTCTGCGCGGTGCGGTCCTGGAGGAGGCCGGGGCGCAGGGTCCCCTTCTGCTTCATGAGATAGATGCTCATGGGGAGGGAGAGGTTCGCGTCGTTGGGGCGGCAGTGCACGAAGGACCGGTACTCCTGGGAGGTCAGGAGCAGCCCTCCGGCCGAGACCGACAGCAGCGGCAGCAGCGCCTCGTCGTACGGGCCGAGGACCGTGGTGGCCGCCTCGTCACTGGTCGGGCCGAGCACGGCGAGCACGTCGGCGTCCTGGATCAGCTTCTTCGCCGCGGCCGACGCCCGCCCCGCGGTGCCGCCGTCGTCCACGGTCTTCAGGACGAGCTCGAAGGGCTTGTTCCTACGGGAGTTGAACTGCTCGACCGCCAGCCGCGCGCCCCGCTCCTGCGCCTCGCCCGCGGCCCGCTGGGGCCCGCTCAGATCCGCCTGTACGCCGATGGCCCAGCGGCGGGCCCGTGGCGCCGCCGTGCCCGGGGGGTCGTCGTCGCGCAGGGCGGCCCAGGCCGCGGTTCCGCCCGCCGCCATGAGCAGTGCCGCGCCGGAGGCCAGGAGCAGCCGGCGGCGGCCGGGCGACGCCGGTTCCGCCTCCGTCGGTGCTTCGGCGGCCGACGCGTCGGCGACGGTCGGCTCGATGTCGGGGAGCGCCAGCATCGCTGCCGAACGGTCGGCGATGATCCGTACGACGTCCTCGGGCAGCCAGTCGATCTGCCCGCCCTCGGGGACCGCGTCCTCGACCAGCAGAACCGTGCCGAACTGCTCGGCCGTCGGACGGTCCGCCGGGTCCTTCGCCAGGCACAGCCGCAGCAGCGTCAGCAGCTCGACGCCTCCCGTGTCCTCCGTGTCCTCCGCGTCCCCCGTGTTCTCCTCGGCCTCGATGCCGGACAGGTCGGGCTCGTCGTGGACCGTGCGGTAGAGCAGGGCGTCGGCCGTGCCGGTGCCGAACGGCGGACGGCCGCTCGCCGCGTACGCCAGCAGACAGCCCAGCGAGAAGATGTCGCTCGCCGGGCCCACCGCGGCGCCGCGCGCCTCGGCCTGCTCGGGGGAGAGGAAACCGGGCGTGCCGACGACCAGGTCGGTGGAGGTGATCGCGGTCTCGTCGGTCGCGCGGGCGATCCCGAAGTCGATGAGGCGCGGGCCGTCCACGGCGAGCAGGACGTTGGCGGGCTTGACGTCGCGGTGGACGAGACCGGCGGCGTGCACCTCGCGCAGCGCCGCGGCGAGCATCCGGCCCAGGACGCGCACGCTGCGGGCGGGCAGCGGGCCGTGCCGGGCGACCGCCTCCTCCAGCGAGGGGCCGGGTACGAAGGCGGTGGCCAGCCAGGGCTCGTCCGCGTCCGGATCGGCGCCGGTGACCGGTACCGCCCAGGGGCTGGTCACCCGGCGGGCCGTCTCGACCTCACGGCGGAACCGGGCACGGAAGTCCGGCTCGTCCGCGTACTCGGCCTGGATGACCTTGACGGCGGCCAGGGACCCGGCCTCCGTACGGCCGAGGTAGACCACGCCCATGCCGCCCGCGCCGAGGCGGGCCAGCAGCCGGTGCCCGCCGATCGAGGCGGGGTCGGTGGGGAGCAGACGCTCGCTCATTCGGCCGCCTCCAGTTCGGTCTCGACGCGGTTCAGCATCTGGACCGCTCCCTGCCGGAGGGCGGAGTCGACGTCTTCCGTGGACCGCCCCTCGGACCCCCTGCCGACGACGGCCACGGTGACCTGGGCCAGCCGGCTCTGTATCCAGTAGTAGTAGAGAGGACCGCCCAGCTCCTCGCTGTAGTACTCGCCGCCCTCTGAGAGCGTGTCCTCGGAGGTGAAGTTGCCCATCAGACCGAATTCGGCGCCCTGGGAAAGCAGTCCGCTGATCCGCTCGTTCTGGCGGAGCTGCTGGTCGGGGCAGCGCAGGGCCTCCTCCAGGGTCCCGGCCATCTCCCAGTCGGCGTCCTTCACGGTCCGGTGCACGGTGACGGTCGCGGTGACGCGGATCGGGCCCTTGCCGTCCTCCGCGGGCAGTTCGCTGCTGCGGGCGAGGTTGGCGAGCACCGTCGAGGGCAGCGGCTCGCGCTGCCAGACGCAGTCCGGGGCGAGTACGGGCCAGGAGGCGGGATCGCTTTCGTACGGGCTGTGCCTGACGAAGCCGGGGCCCCAGTCGGCGGGTGCCGCCGCGACGGCGCGGGCCAGGCGCAGGGCCGCTGCGCGGGTCTTCGGCGCGCGGTCGGGATCGGGGGCGAAGTCCAGGCTCGTGGCGCCGGCGCTGGGACTCGGGGTCGGGCTGGAGCGGGTGTCACCGCTCGCGGCGGCCTGCGGGGAGCCGGTGGGCCTGGAGTCGGAGGGCTTGGCGGTCCCGTTGTCGCCGCCTCCCGAACAGGCGGCCAGCAGCAGCCCGGTGGCTAAGACGCCGACACACGGACGCACACGTCTTCGGTACATCATCGACTCCCCCAACTCCCCATACCCGTACGCGCGTTCCCCCGCTGGGAGCGTAGCGACTATGCCCCCGGGGTACTACGGACTTGCCGGAGTCTGTTGTTCCCTGTTCTGTGTTCATGCGGCTCACCTGCGGCAGCGGCTTCCGGAGGCGATCCTGTATAACGGCAGGAGGCCACAGAGCCAGTAGGACCAATGGGACAAGGACCTGAGAGACCAGCGGGGAGGAGGCAGCCGATGACACGGACCTGGGCGCAGCTGAAGCCCGCCGTTCTGCTGCTCGTTCTCCTTCTGCAGGTGGCGCTCCTCGACACCGGCAGCCTCGCCGGAGCCGTCGCCGTCACGTTCGCGGCGACCGCCGCCGCCGGGTCCGCGCTCACCGCCTGCTCCCTCATCGCCTCACGGCTCGCCCCCGCCGTACCCCGTACACGGGTCCGTACGGCCATGCGCGACCGTGAGAAGCGCACGGCGTTCCTGCCGCAGCGTGACCCCGACGCCCGGGGGCGCAGGCGTCCCCGAGCACCCGGCCGTTCCCTCCTGACGGCCGCGTAGGGGATCACCGACCACCCTTTGGATCTTCCGAACGCTCTCGGAGCGTCCGTAGGAGATCTCCGGAGAACCTCAGCAGACCCCCGCGCGGGTCGTCATGCCGACGTACGTCACGTCTCATCTCCTCGGCACGACGAGACCCACGGAGGGCTCATCCATGTCCGGCTTCTCTTCCCTCTTCTCTTCCTCCATGTCCGCGTTCGCGAGCCTCGTCGAAGGGCTCGCCGAGCTGCTCGAACCGCTCTTCCAGGCCTCGGCGGCGGCCGCCGCGATCGTCCTGTTCACCGCGCTCGTACGACTCCTCGTGCATCCCCTGTCCCGGGCCTCGGCGCGCGGGCAGCGGGCCCGGGCCGCCCTGCAGCCGCAGATCGCCGCACTGCGCAAGAAGCACGGCAAGAACCCCGAGAAGCTGCAGAAGGCGGTGCTGGAACTGCACGCCAAGGAGAAGGTCTCGCCGCTCTCCGGCTGCCTGCCCAGCCTCTTCCAGCTACCGGCCTTCTTCCTCCTCTACCACCTGTTCTCGAACTCGCAGATCGGCGGCGAGGCCAACTCCCTGCTCGCCCACCAGCTCTTCGCCGCCCCGCTCGGCGGCCGGTGGGCGGACGCCCTCGGCGACGGCGGGGTCCTCGGGGCGTCCGGCCTGGTGTACCTGGCCCTGTTCGTGATCGTCGCGGCCGTCGCCACCTTCAACTACCGGCGTACGAAGCGGATGATGGCCGCCAGTGCGTCGGTGGCTCCGGTGACCGGCGGAGCCCAGGGTGAGCAGCAGGTGCCCGGGCTCGGCGCGATCACCAAGGTCATGCCGCTGATGTCCTTCCTCACACTGTTCACCGTGGCGGTGGTGCCGCTCGCCGCCGCGCTGTACGTGGTGACCAGTACGACGTGGAGCGCGGTCGAGCGGGCCGTGCTGTACCGGGACATGCCGGGGGCCGCACCGGCCGCCGCGATACTCGGCTGACGGGCAGGAGGCCTGTCGGGCGGGAGGCGCTGTCGGGGGCGGGTGGTTACGGTCCAGTCCGTGAACCGGGTCTTGCGGACTGGACGCCGACCTTGGACGATCGACCAGTCCTCCGATGGCTGCACCCGTCGGACGGGCCGCCCGCGATCAAGGGAGATTGTGATCATGAAGCTGCTGCGAGTCGGTACGACAGGGGCCGAGCGGCCCGCGCTCCTCGATGCCGAGGGAGTCCTGCGGGACCTGTCGGGCGTCGTGCCGGACATCGACGGGGCGCTGCTCGCCGACGAAGCGGCGCTCGGCCGGATCCGTACCGCCGCCGAGGCCGGCGAACTGCCCGTGCTCGACGCGGACGGGCTGCGGGTCGGCCCGCCGGTCGCCCGGATCGGCAAGGTCGTCTGCATCGGCCTCAACTACCACGACCACGCCAAGGAGACCGGCGCGGAGCCGCCCGCGGAGCCGGTGATCTTCTTCAAGGCTGCGGACACGGTCGTCGGGCCGTACGACACCGTGCTTGTGCCGCGCGGCTCGGTGAAGACCGACTGGGAGGTCGAGCTGGCGGTCGTCATCGGGCGTACGGCCCGGTATCTCGGCTCGCACGAGGAGGCGCTCGCGCATGTCGCCGGGTACGCGGTGGCGCACGACGTGTCCGAGCGGGAGTTCCAGATCGAGCGGGGCGGGACCTGGGACAAGGGGAAGAACTGCGAGACGTTCAATCCGCTCGGGCCGTGGCTCGTGACCGCGGACGAGGTTCCGGATCCGCAGGGGCTGGGGCTGAAGCTGTGGGTCAACGGGGAGTTGCGGCAGGACGGGAGTACGTCCGACCAGATCTTCTCCGTTGCCGAAGTCGTGCGGTATGTGAGTCAGTTCATGACTCTCTATCCCGGGGATGTCATCAATACCGGGACGCCGGCGGGGGTTGCTCTGGGGATGCCCGAGCCCAAGCCGTTCTTGCGGGCGGGGGATGTTGTGGAGTTGGAGATTGAGGGGTTGGGGCGGCAGCGGCAGGAATTCAAGCCTGCCTGAGCGATTTGTTGGGTGCGGGGGACTGCGGTGCGTTGTTGGGTGCGGGGCCGTTGTGGCTGGTCGCGCAGTTCCCCGCGCCCCTTAAAAGCGACAAGATTGCGCAGTTCCCCGCGCCCCTAAAAGCGACAAGATTGCGCCGTTCCCCGCGCCCCCAAAGGGCCAAAAGATTGCGCCGTTCCCCGCGCCCCTGAAAAAGCCAAAGACTGCGCCGTTCCCCGTGCCCCTGGAAACGCGTTCCTAAGCGGTCGCCGAGAAGCGTTCCAGTGCCTCCACCACCATTGCGTGGTCCTCCAGTTGGGGGAGGCCCGAGACCACTACCGTGCCGATTACGCCGGTGTCCTTGACCGTGATCGGGAAGGCTCCGCCGTGGGCCGCGTACACGTCTGGGTCCAGGCGGGAGGAGTCCTCGAAGGTTGTGTTCTTGGCTCGGAAGCGGGTGCCGATCAGGAGGGATGAGGCGGCGTAGCGGTCGACGACCCGGCGTTTGCGGTCGATCCAGGCGTCGTTGTCGGGGGTGGAGCCGGGGAGGGCGGCGTGGAAGAGCTGCTGGCCTCCCCGGCGGATGTCGATGGCCACGGGGGCGCTGCGCTCGCGGGCCAGTTCGACCAGGAGCGTGCCGAGGGCCCATGCGTCGTCGTACGTGAAGTGAGGGAGCGTCAGGCGGCGCTCCTGCTCCTCCAGTTCGGCGATGGTCGGTGCGGTGGGGGTGCTCACAGGGTCACCGTCACGTTCTCGCGGGCCGAGCGGCGCGCGCCTTCCAGGACGTCCAGGGCGGCGGCGGCCTCCAGCGCGGTGACCGGGTTCTCGCCGGTGCCGCTCAGGGCGGCGGCGACGGCCGCGTAGTACGCGGGGTAGGCGCCCGGAACGGTCGGGACCGGGGCGCCGCCGCCGGTCGCCGGGGACTCTCCGGAGCCGACGCGGCCCCACAGCTCCTCGGGCTCGACGCCCCACTGCTTCTCGTTGCCCGCGACCGGACGCTCGCCGTCGCGCAGGGCGGCCTCCTGGGGGTCGAGGCCGTACTTCACGTAACCGGCCTTCGAGCCCAGCGTGCGGAAGCGCGGGCCGAGTTGGGCGGTCGTCGCGGAGACGTAGAGGTGGGAGCGGACGCCGTTCGTGTGCGTGATCGCGATGAACGTGTCGTCGTCGGCCTCGGCACCCGCGCGGCGTACGTCCGACTCCGCGTACACCGTGGCGGCCGGGCCGAAGAGGACCAGCGCCTGGTCGACCACGTGGCTGCCGAGGTCGTACAGCAGACCTCCGACCTCTGCCGGGTCGCCGGACTCGCGCCAGCCGCCCTTGGGCTGGGGGCGCCAGCGCTCGAAACGGGACTCGAAGCGGTAGACGTCACCGAGGCCGCCCTCGGTGACCAGCTTGCGGAGGGTCAGGAAGTCGTTGTCCCAGCGGCGGTTCTGGAAGACGGAGAGCAGCAGCCCGCGCTCCTCCGCGAGGGCGGCGAGCCCGCGGGCGTCCGCCGCCGTGCCCGCGATCGGCTTGTCGACGACGACCGGCAGGCCCGCCTTGAGGGCGGCCGTGGCGATCGGGACGTGCGTCTTGTTCGGGGACGCGATGACGACCAGGTCCAGCTCGTGGGCGCGCGGCCACAGCTCGTCGGGGGCCGTCGCGATCCGTACGTCCGGGAACTCGTCCCTCGCCTGCTGCTGCCGGTCCGCGTTCGACGTGACGACCGTGTCGAGGGTGAGGCCCTCGGTCGCGGCGATCAGCGGGGCGTGGAAGACGGAACCCGCGAGGCCGTAGCCGACGAGTCCTACACGGAAGGGACCCTCGCGGACGGTGCCTTCGCCGAGGGAGGTGCCAGTGCCTGTACCAGTCATGCCTTCCACTTAAGCAACGCTGTTGCCAAAGTGCAAGCGCGGGGGACAATGGGGCTGTGGAGCACGCAGTAGCCGTGGCCCACGCAGTACAGGCGCACGCGGCACAGGGAGGATCTGAGTGGCTGGGATCGGGGCTGGTTCCGGAGCGGCCCGGGTGGGCGGCGGGGTGAACCTGCTCGCGCTGCGCAGTCACAACGCCGCCCTGCTGCTCGATCTGCTGCGGCGCGCCGGGCGTACGGGGATGAGCCGCCTCGAACTCGCGGAGCGTACGGGGCTGACGCCTCAGGCCGTCAGCAAGATCACCGCCCGCCTTCGGGAGGACGGGCTGGTCACCGAGGCCGGGCGGCAGGCCTCCACCGGCGGCAAGCCGCGCACGGTGCTGCGGCTGGTGCCCGAGGCCGGGCATGCGGTGGGGCTGCATCTCGACCGGGACGAGCTGCGGGTCGTGCTCGTCGATCTCACGGGCGCGGTCGTGGCGGAGCGGTGTGCTCCGCTGGATCTGGGGGCCGGGGCGGACGCCGTGCTGGATGCGGTCGTGGCGGAGGTCGGAGAGGTGGTGGCGGGCCTTGGAAGTGTCGGCTCCACCGTTCTCGGGGTCGGTGTCGCCATGCCCGGGCCCCTCGATCACACGCACGGCGTGCTGCACCGGGTGACCGGGTTTCCCGAGTGGGACGGGTTCCCCCTGCGCGACGCGCTGTCGCGGCGGCTCGGCGGTGTGCCGGTCGTGCTGGACAAGGACACGAACGCCGCTGCGCTCCGGCTCGCGGTCGGGGGTGAGGCCGGGGCCTTCGCGTATCTCCATCTCGGTACGGGGCTGGGGGCCGGGCTCGTCCTCGGTGGGGCCGTGCATCGCGGGTCCCGTACCGGGGCGGGCGAGTTCGGGCACCAGGTCATCCAGCTGGACGGGCCGCCCTGCTCGTGCGGCAACCGGGGGTGCGTCGAGGCGTTGTGCCTCGCGGCGGTGGCCCGGGGGGACGTGGACGAGGCGGCCCGTGTTCTCGGCGAAGGTGCCGCGAACCTTGTGGGGCTGCTGGACATCGACCTTGTGCTGCTGGGCGGGCGCACGGTTGCCGCGGAGTCGGAGCGGTTCGTGAGGGGGGTCGGGGTGGTGCTCGATGCGCGGGCTCGGCGGGAGGGGGTGGGGAGTCCTGTGCCCGTACGGGTTGCCTCCGGCGGGGTGCGGGGGGTTGCTGAGGGGGCGGCTCAGTTGTTGTTGGTGCCGTTGTTTGGGCGGGCGGAGGGGTGAACGGGCGCTTCCGCGGGTTCGGTGTCGGGTGCGGGTTCGTTGTGGCTTGTCGCGCAGTTCCCCGCGCCCCTAAAAGATTGCGCCGTTCCCCGCGCCCCTAGGGAGATCGGCTCTGCCCCGGTTGGGCGCAATACCCACCCCCGAACGGGCCCCGTGCCAGCGTGCCGGGGTCGGTCTGTGGGTGCGGCGTGGCAGGCTCCCGTGTCCATGCGACTGAGCAAGCCCGTGTGTCTCGCCGTAAGTGCTGCAGCCGCCCTTGCTCCTGTGCCGGCCGATGCCGCGGTGGGGGTGGATCAACGGCCCAGCCGGCCCACCTGTGCCGAGCCGGGGGGCGGGGAGTTTCCGGTCCGTACGCGGATTCATGGTGGGCCCGCCGAGTACGACGCCGGGGGCGGGTTCCGGACCTGGTACATCGACCTCACCAACACCACGGACGCGACCTGCGGGAACATCCACCCGGTGGTCGTCCTCGTGGACGGGAAGCGGGCGCTGCGGCCGGAGCAGCCGCGGCTCGAGTTCTACGACGGGGATCGGCCCCGTCCCGTCGGCTTCGAGCGGACCGATCAGGACGAGAACATCGGAGTCCTCGGCTCCCCCGTGAGCCGGGCCGACGGATCCGACACCGACAGCTCCGAAGCCGACGAGGCTCCCTTCCCCGGGTTCACCGTCGCGCCCGGCGCGACCCTCTCCGTCAAGGTGCGGCTCGCCGTCACCTCGGACGCCGTCGCCAACGAGGTCGTCGCGCACGCCGCCGTCGTGCAGCGGCAGGGGGACGACGGCGACGACGGCGACTGGGTCGGGCAGTCGAACGACTACCGCTTCCGCATCCTCGGGGAGGGAGAAGGAGAGGGGGAGGGAGCGGGAGACGGCGATGGGGGCGAGAAGGGCGAGGTCGGCGGCAAGGACGGTGCCGCCATCACGGGTGACCGGGACCGTGCCGACGCCTCCCCGCGCGTACCGGACGGCATTCCCTTCGCGGAGGAGCTCGCCCGGACGGGGCTGCACTCGACCCGTGGGGTCGTCGCCGCGACGGCCGGTGCGCTCCTGCTCCTCGGCGCGGGACTCGGCGCGCTGCTCGCGGCCCGCCGCAGACGCTGAGGGCGCCGCGGGAGCCGCGGGATTTCTCTGCTCGGGCCGCTGCCGCCCCCCTCCACCAAGATCGGGCGCATCGCTAGTCTGGAGGCGTCGGCACACAGCTGTGACGGCGTCCCCCACACCCGCGGCAGACCCGCACGGCTCACGCAGCACGCGTACGGCAGGAGACGGCACATGGCAGAGCGCAAGCCCATCGAATCGTGGCTCACGGACATGGACGGGGTGCTCATCCACGAGGGTGTGCCGATCCCCGGCGCCGACGCCTTCATAAAGAAGCTCAGGGAGTCCGGGAAGCCCTTCCTGGTGCTCACCAACAACTCCATCTACACGGCCCGCGATCTGCACGCCCGCCTGCGGCGGATGGGCCTGGACGTGCCCGTCGAGAACATCTGGACGTCCGCCCTGGCCACCGCCCAGTTCCTGGACGACCAGCGCCCGGACGGCTCCGCTTACGTCATCGGTGAGGCTGGTCTCACCACCGCGCTGCACGACATCGGGTACGTCCTGACCGACCACGACCCCGACTACGTGGTCCTCGGCGAGACCCGTACGTACTCCTTCGAGGCCATGACCAAAGCCGTGCGGCTGATCAACGACGGCGCCCGGTTCATCGCCACGAACCCCGACGAGACCGGCCCGTCCGCCGAGGGCGCCCTGCCCGCCACCGGAGCCGTGGCCGCGCTGATCACCAAGGCGACCGGCAAGAAGCCGTACTTCGCGGGCAAGCCGAACCCGCTGATGATGCGTACCGGGCTCAACACCATCGGGGCGCACTCCGAGACCAGCGCGATGATCGGCGACCGCATGGACACGGACGTCCTGGCCGGCCTGGAGGCGGGCATGGAGACCTTCCTCGTCCTCACCGGTCTCACCGGCCGGGCGGAGATCGAGAAGTACCCCTACCGCCCGTCCACGGTCGTCGACTCCATCGCGGACCTCGTCGACCGCGTCTGAGCCACCCGTACGGGAGCGCCACCCGTACGGAGCAGCGGACCCCCTCCCCGGATGCGGCCCCGGGCCCCGAGGAGGACGCTCCAGATATCTGGAGGTTCACGATGGGTTCACTGCGACTGACTCTCTGTGCCGGGGTGGTGGCTGCCGCCGCGCTCGCCCCCACCGCGTACGCGGCCGACGGGGGAGTCTCCGTGACCCCGGGGTCCCCGGCTCCCGGCAGCGACATCCAGCTGCGGGTCAAGGGCTGCTCCGGGATGTCCGGCACCGCCGCGTCCGAGGCGTTCGTCGCCGACGCGCAGCTCACCGGGAAGCCCGGGGTCCTCACCGGCGAGACCCGCGTCCGCTCGACGCTCGACCCCGGCACGTACGACGTCAAGGTCACCTGCGACGGCTTCGAGGACAAGGTCAAGGGCGCCATCACCGTCCTCGACAAGAAGCAACGCGAGAAGCAGCAGAAGCAGGAGAAGCAGGAGCAGAACGAGAAGAAGGATCAGCAGCAACAGAAGGATCAGCAGGAACAGAAGGAGCAGGAGGAACAGCGGGAGGCGCAGCCTGTCGCGCCCGCGTCCCCCGTCGCGCCCGTGCACGCGGGCGGCGGCGGGTCCGCGCGGCTCGCCGTCGTGGACGCCCGCTCGGAGGGGCCCGGCACCCGGCACGCGGTGGTCGGGCTGGTCCTGGCCGGTGTCGCCGCCGTCGCCGTGGCGGTCCGCAGTTCCCGTCGGAGTCGCGGGAGTACCCGCGGTACGGACTGACCGGCCATGACCGACCGGGAACACACCTCCGGCGGTGGCCGGCTGCTCATGGGAGTGGCCTGGGCGCTGCTGCTCCTCGGGCTGTGGCTGTGGGGCCGCGAGGTGACCGACGTACGCCAGGGCATATCCGCGCCGACCACGGGTGACGTGGCGGCGGTCGGGCGGCCCCTCGGCGTCGAACTGCCGCCCGCGGCCGAGCCGTTGGGGGACGCGCGGCCCCAGCGCGTGGACATCCCCGCGCTGGGCGTACAGGCGCCCGTGGTGACCCGTGGACTCGACACCCGCGGGGCGATCGACCCGCCGCCGTACGGACAGCCGGGCACCGTCGGCTGGTACGGGGACGGTGCGCGGCCCGGGGCGGCCGGGACCGCGCTGCTCGTCGGGCACGTGGACACCGAGACCCGGCCCGCGGTCTTCTACCACCTCAGCGAGGTGCGGCCGGGCGAGACGGTCCGGGTGATCCGCGACGACGGCAGGGTCGCGGAGTTCACCGTCGAGGACGTCCAGGTCTTCGCCCGGGACCGCTTCGACGCCCAGAAGGTGTACGGGACACGGCAGACCGGCCGCGCCGAACTGCGCCTGATCACCTGCGGCGGAACCTTCGACCGGACCAGCCGTACGTACACGGCGAACGTGGTCGTCTCCGCGTACCTCAGCGGCACGGGTCTGTGAGCCCGGGGTGAGCCCCGGGCTCAAACCGCCCACGAACCCTCGTACCGAACCCGAGTGCCCCTCGTGCCTCACCTGGCCCGGTCGACGACCCGCTCCCCCCGGAGCCGTCGACCGGGCTGGTCCTCGACCGTGCGCGCACGGGCTGCGGGAGTAACCCGGCGACCGGCACGGGAGGTTCAGGGGGCCATCCGCGCGTTGCGAACGCGCCTCACGAATGGTCCGACAGCCAAGGGCCTGAGCCGTCTTATAAGACTCTAGTTCGGATGAGCGCTCCGGCCTAGGGTCCGATTGACGCCATGTCCCGGACCGGTGGCGCTGCGTTATCCGCGCAGCTGACCGTGGGGTTCCACGCAGGTCCTGGGCGCTCGCGGCCCCAGCTCCGGCACGAATACGTCGAGGGCGCCGAGCGGGATCCCGTTCCGGCGCGGCGGTACCGCGAAGGTGCTCCCGAGTCCGGCCACCGCCCCCGCACGTCCGTCCGGCGCCTGCCCGGCGGGGAGGGGGTGTAACAGCTAGTGGACAAGGGGCGGACGAGCTCGTGGGCGGACCGACACGTATGTCAGGATTGGTACTTCGGACGGTGCACCCGAGGGGGAGTTTGATGTACGGGAGCAGGGGGGCTGTGTCTCTTTTCGCCACTGGAGGGGTGGCAAAGGCGTCCGTGGCGGTGGCCGGAGCTGTGCTGCTGCTGGCGGGGTGTTCATCCTCGGACGGCGACGGCGAGAAGGGCCAGTCGGGCGCCAAGGTGAGCCAGCAGCCCAAGGACAAGGACCCGTTCTGGGTCAATCCCGACGGGAACGCCGCCGAGCAGGTGGCCTCATATGTGAAGGACGGCAAGAAGGACGACGCCGAGCTGATCCGTAAGATCGCCGAGCAGCCCACCGGTGAGTGGCTCACTCCGGAGAACGCCGAGCAGGAGGCGCGCGGCTTCACCGAGGCCGCCGCGAAGGCCGACCGGGACGCGCTGCTCGTCGTCTACAACATCCCGCACCGCGACTGCGGCCAGTTCTCCGGCGGCGGCGCCGCGGACGGCAACGCGTACCGGGGCTTCATCGACCAGGTCGCCAAGGGCATCGGCGACCGTGCGGCCACGGTGATCCTGGAGCCGGACGCCGTGCTGCACCTGGTGGACGGCTGCACCCCGGACGAGTTCCACGAGGAGCGTTACGACCTCCTGCGGGGCGCGGTCGAGAAGCTCAAGTCCCTGAAGAACACGAAGGTCTACCTGGACGCGGGCAACGCGGGCTGGGGCAAGCCCGACGACATCACCGAGCCGCTGAAGCTGGCGGGCGTCGAGCAGGCCGACGGCTTCTCGGTCAACGTGTCCAACTTCTACACGACGGCCGACAGCACGAAGTACGGCAAGGAGCTGTCGTCGAAGGTCGGCAACAAGCCCTTCGTGGTCGACACCAGCCGCAACGGCAACGGCCCGTACACCGAAGGTGATCCGGCGGAGAACTGGTGCAATCCGCCCGGCCGCGCGCTCGGGGAGACGCCCACGACCAAGACCGACGACGACCTCGTCGAGGCGTATGTGTGGGTCAAGCGGCCCGGCGAGTCCGACGGCACGTGCAAGGGCGGCCCGAAGGCCGGCCAGTGGTGGCCCGAGTACGCGCTGAAGCTCGCGAAAGCGACCAAGTAAGAACCCGCGGGCAACAGCCTGTACGTGACTGGGGGCGCCCTCCGCCAAGGAGGGCGCCCCCAGTCACATCACTTGCTCCGGGTCAGGGGATCTTGACCCACTGGGCCTTGCTCGGGGTGCCCTGGTCGTCCGTGACGAACAGCATGTACCAGCCGGACTCGACGAGATTGCGGCTCTCGGGCACGGTGACCTCGATGCCGTCCTTCGTCTTCGTGAAGTCCAGCGCGATGGACCGCTGGTCGACGTCGGTGACGTGCGTCGACGCGCTCGGCCGGATCAGCCGGGCCGTCTTGATCGACGAGGCGTGCTGCGAGGTGAACGTCGCGGAGCCGCCGCGCTCGATGGTCTTGGGACCGCCCGAGAGCGAGGGCCGCGAACCCTGGTACAGATACGGCGGCGTGTAGATCTCGACGCGCTGCTCGAACTTGCCCGGCTTGGTGTTGGCCTTGTCGGCGTAGAGCGAGTCCGAGCCGAAGAACATCACGCGGCCGTCGGGCAGCAGGATCGAGCCCGAGTGGTAGTTCCGGCCCACCAGCGGGTCGGCGACCCGCTTGAAGTCGTTGGACTTCGAGTCGTACATCCGCGCCTGGAGGATGTTGGAGTCACCGCGGCCGCGGTAGTCCTCCGAGCCGCCGGACACCAGCACGTCGTCGTTGGGCAGGATCGAGTACTGCGGATAGCGCGTACCCTTCTCCAGCTCGGGACCGTCGACGAACTTCGGGTCGTCGGCCAGCAGGTCGATGATGCGGGTCTTCTTGCTGGACTGCGTGGACTCGCCGACCCCGCCGCCGCCGATCACCATGTACTTCTCGTCCTGCGCGGGCGGCAGCAGCACCGTGCCCGCGGTCTCCAGGAGCTTGGGGTCGGACATGCCGCCGAGCTTGTTGAACTTGTTCGACTTCAGGTCCCAGACGCCCGGGTCACGGCCGACGTCGTCGGGGCCGTAACCGGCGTTCGCGCCCGAGTAGAACAGCTTGCCGTTCTGCATCAGGGAGATCGCCGGGTAGGTCGGGAACTGCCGGACGCCCTTGGTGTACGTCCACTTCTTGGTCTTCGGGTCGTACACCTCGTTCTTGCCCGGCACCAGCTGGCCGATCTCGTCCAGGCCGGAGAGGCTGAGGATCTTGCCGTCGGACAGCGTGGTGAGGGTCGGGTACCAGCGCGCCTCGTTCATCGGGTCGACCTTGATGTACTTCTCGGCGACCGGGTCGAACTCGTAGGCGTCCTTGATGCCCTGGAAGTCCTTCTTGTCCAGGGCGAGCTTCTCGGCGATGCCGTACGTGTTGCGCGCCTCGGCGCCCGACAGGCCCTGCACGCGGTAGTTGTCCTGCGTACCCGTCTCGTACTTCTTGCCGCTCTTCTGCGCCTCGACGTAGATGCGGCCCAGGCCGGGCTCGTTGCGGAGGAACTTGCCGGTGTCCGGGTCGAAGACCTTCTTGGCCCGCTCGACGACGACCGGGTCCTTCGACACGAACGTCTTGCCGCCCTCCTTGCCCGTGAAGCGGGTGCCCGCGGGCAGGGTGATCGGCTTGTCCGGGTTCTCGTTGTGGACGACCATCAGGCCGCCGGCCTTGGTGATGTCGCCCTTGAGCTTCTCGTACCGCTTGGTGCCGCCCGCGATCAGCAGGTTGCCGTTGGGCAGTTGCGTGTGGCCCGTGCAGAACAGGTCGGCCGGCGTCGGGACCTTCTTGATCGTCTTCTTGACCGGGTCCCAGACACGCGTGTCGAACTTCTTCGCGTCGAAGTTGTCCTGGTTGTTGCCGGAGCCCGCGATCAGCAGGATCTTGCCGGTGTGCAAGAGCGCGGCATGGATGGTGTTGAGCCGGTACTCCTCGGGGAACTCGACGATGTCCCACTTGCCGTTGTCGGCCTTGTACTCAGGTCTGTTGATCTTGTACTCGTGGTACTGGTCCGACCCGAAGCGGTAGAGCGCGGGTCCGTTCATCCCGGCCAGCGCAAGCACCACCGCCGCACCTATCGCGATGCGGCGGGCGCGGCGGCGGCTGGAACCGTCTTTCACTTCAATCCCCGTCTAACTTGTCGTGGTGTCTGGCGTGCAAGGCTTTTCGGCTGGGGTCTTGGGGCCCGGGCTCCGAGGGCCGGCGGCGGGGTCGCCGCCGGTCTCAGTTCCCGGAGTGATGCTGCCGTCCCCCGAGGGCGATCTGCACCGTCTGGTCGTTGCCCCCGCCCGCCGCCCAGCTCGGCTTCTGCTGGGGCGTGTGCGGTGCGGCCGGAGGTTGCTGTGAACCCTGTGGCTGCTGGGGAATGCGGCTGTCCTGCGGGGGCGGAGGCGGGTCCTGGGGACCGCCCTGCCGGTGCTTGCGCCCCTTCTTGTCCTGCCGCATCATCCAGCGCCAGGCGAACATCGGCGAGGCGGTGATGAGCAGCGCGAAGGTCGCCCAGATGATCATCGCCGGGTGGGCGTGTCCGTAGACGAAGCCCGCGGCGATCGAACCGGCGAAGATCAGCATGAAGTACCAGTGGTACCTGAAGGTCCCGAACCAGGTGTCCGGGCTCGCGGAATCGCCCTTCGGGGTGACCACGAACTTGCTCTTGCGACGCAGGACGGAGTCGATCAGCGCCTTCGCGTAGAGCGGCGCCGACAGCGCGGACATGATCATGCCGGCCACACCGCCGGAGCCCTCGGGCTCGTGCGGCGAGACGTTGTGGCGGCGGTTCCAGACGTAGAGACCGATCTGCAGCGCGGAGGCGTTGCCGTAGAGCATCAGCCAGATCGCCGGGTCGATGTTCACACCCGAGGCGCCCAGGCCCAGGAACAGCGCACAGCTCAGCGCCGCCAGGATCCAGTTGAGGGCCGACATCGGGTAGAAGATGATCATCATCGTGTAGTTGAAGAGCTTGCTCGGCGGAAGCGAGTACCAGCCCTTCCAGTACTGCTTGAGGATCGTCTCGTACGTCCCCCGCGACCAGCGCATCTGCTGGGTGAAGAAGTCCGTCCAGGCGTTCGGGCCCTCACCGACGGCCAGCACGTCCGGCGTGTAGACCGAGCGCCACTTCTTGCCCGTCGCCGGGTTCTTGTGGCGGTGGATCTCGAAGCCGGTCGCCATGTCCTCGGTGATCGAGTCGTACAGACCGCCGATCTGCTTCAGCGCCTTGATGCGTACGGCGTTGGACGTGCCGACGAACATCGGGGAGCCGTAGGCGTTGCCGGCCCGCTGGATCAGCGCGTGGAACAGGAACTGCTGCGACTCGGCGGCCTTGGTGATCGGGTTGTCGTAGTTGCCGTAGACCTGCGGGCCGATCACGAAGCCGACGTTCGGGTCGCGGAAGAAGCCGAGCATCCGCTCCAGGTAGTTCGGCAGCGGCACGTGGTCGGTGTCGACGGAGGCGAAATAGTCGTAGTTGTCGCCGTGCGCGTCCAGCCAGGCGTTGTAGTTGCCGTGCTTGGTCTTGGCGCGGTGCGGGCCCTTGGGCATGTTCCACTTCGCGACGCCCTTGCGGGAGAAGTGGCGCACGCCGAGGCGCTCGCAGACCTCCCGGACCTCGGGGTCGTTGCCCTCGTCGAGCAGCCAGACATGCATGAGGCCGCGGTGGCGGATCTTGACCGCGGCTTCGAGGGTCTTCGTCACCATCTCCAGCGGCTCCTTGCCGGGCACGAAGGAGGTGAGGAAGGCCACTCTCGTACCGGTCTCGGGCACCACCGGGATCGGGTCGCGGGCGACCAGCGTGGCGTGCGCGTTCGACAGCACGTTCATGCAGCGGAAGAGCTCGATCAGACCGATCGAGACCAGCATCACGATGTCGAGCGCCGGCAGGAAGTCGAAGGCCGGGTAGTCGCGTTCGGTCCAGTGCGCGGGCTGGAGCAGCCATACGAGCAGGACGAGTGAGAGCAGCGGCGCCGCGCCCAGCATCAGGGCAGCGCGCAGCCGGTGCGGCTCCTGCGAGAGCAGCGAGCGGTACTGCACCTTGTACGGCTTGGTCGGATCAGGTTGTGTGAGAGGACCCGCGAGCCGGCTGTAGTGCTCGTAGTCGTATCTCGGCAGTGTCTTCTTGATTCTCCGGAAGCTGCCGGTCCGAGTCTGTGACGGCACCCTCAGTTGGGTGGTCTCGGACGGATCGGAGTTCTGCCGGGCGCCCGTCGGCGTCGACGTCATGAGTCATCCCCCCACACGCGAACCATCGCGTGCTCGTTGTTCCGTTCGCCCGCTCATGTCCCCCTAGACATTCACAGGCGCATCAACAGCAGGCCCCCGCCACCACATCATCCTCATACCCTATAGACACGGCGCACCGGCCTTCCGGTTGCATGATGCCCCCCTCGACATCCGTTCATGAACGGGGCCCCTATTCCCCGCCTTCGCACGCAACCGGTTCCAAGCCCCCAACTGCCCTGTAACCGCAGCCTCTTGTCGCCCAGGGTTCTACGCCATTCACCATGATCGCAAGATGCGAAACATGGTGTTTACCGGTCATACGCGCTCATTGGGGTTTCTGATGGTCTCGTTCGGTGTGGTTACGGTCAAGCGGGTACGGATGTTGCCGAAGTGTTCCCTTATCGAGTCCTCGGCCCTGGTGGCGTCGCCGGAGCGCACCGCGTCCAGGATCTCCCGGTGCTGCCGGCAGGTGACCTTCGGATCCTGCGGCAGCCCCACGAGATCCGTGCGTACGCGGTGGAAGGCGTCCCAGAAGGCCTCCAGGAGCTCGCTCAGCAGCAGGTTGCCCAGACCGCGGTAGAGGGTGGCGTGAAAGGCGCGGTCGGTGTCCGCGAGACCGGTGCCCGCGGCCGCCTCCGCGTCCATACGGTCCACCAGGGCATCCAGTTCGGCGAGATCGTCCGCCGGGACCCGGCCTGCGAGCCGGACGATCAGCCCGGTCTCCACGGCCTCGCGCAGCTGCAGGAGCTGGAGCAGGCTGTCCTCGCCCCGGTAGTGCCCGGCGACCGTGCGGAAGGCGAGGCCCTCGATCATCGGTGCCATGGACATCGGTCCCACGTAGGTACCGAAGCCGTGCCGGATCTCGACGATGCCCATCGCCTGGAGCGCCTTCAGCGCCTCGCGCACGGAATTGCGGCTGGCGCCGAGCAGCTCCATGAGCTCGGGCTCGGTCGGGAGTACGGCGCCCGAGGGCAGCCGACGGTCGATGATGAACTTCTTGATCCGCTCCTGGAGGTCGCGCGCCATGGCCAGAGGGTAGCGGGCCGAAAGGGTTCGGCCATACGTGATGGAGTTTCGGCCGTACGCGAAGAGGCTCCTCGCGGTGACGAGGAGCCTCTTCGGTGGTGCGCCGCCAGGGACTCGAACCCCGGACCCGCTGATTAAGAGTCAGCTGCTCTAACCAACTGAGCTAGCGGCGCGTGCTGCTCCGCAGATCTTACCTGGTGTTGAGGGGTGCCCCGGCCCTCCATGCACGTGTGCGCCCCTTCAGGGGCGCGGGGAACTGCGCGATCAGCCCCCACCCGCCCGCAGGCACAAAACAACCCCCCTCCCGAACCGCCGGAGGCAACCCGTACATCATTTGGACCGTCAACATGCGACACCCGGTGACAGTTGAGAAACTGACGGACGTGCAGAAGCGCGGACTTTTCCACCAGGAGGAGGGGAATCGCATGGCGGCTCCGGTATTCGAGGAATTCGATCCCGAGAGCGACTGTGAATGCCCCGGATGTACCCACTGGCGGCTTGTGCTGCCACATTCCGCGGCCACCGGATTCGGCGGCCACCCGGCGGCCCACCGAGCGCTCGTGCTGGCCGCCGCGGCCGGCACGGCGCTCGGCGCGGGCCACGTCGTACCGGCCGTCGCGGCCGCCGCGCACGCCCCCCGGCTGCCCGGCGCCCCCGTGGCCGACGAACCCGACACACCGCAGGGCGGCAAGGCCCCGCTCCACGGCCCCGGAGGCGTTCCGGCCAAGGTCAAGGCACCCCCGACGACCCGGGCCGAGATCATCAACCGGGCCAAGGAGTGGGTCGCCGCCGAGGTGCCCTACAGCATGAGCGCGTACTGGTCCGACGGCTACCGCCAGGACTGCTCGGGCTTCGTCTCGATGGCCTGGAACCTCGGCGGCAACGAATGGACGGGCAGCCTCGACAAGTTCGGCGTCCGGATTCCCCGGGAGCAGCTGGAGCCCGGTGACATTCTCCTTTTCCACAATCCGGCGGACCCCGAGAAGGGGTCGCACGTCGTGATTTTCGGAGGCTGGACGGATTACACGCAGGACTATTACATCGCGTACGAGGAGGCCCGCCCGCGCGCCCGCAAGCAGGCCACCCCGTACGCCTACTGGAAGTATTCGGACCGCTATCTGGCGTACCGCTACAAGGGGCTGAAAGGGGGAACGGAGGGCGAGGGTCCGGCTTCTCCCGCCGATCCGAAGACCCCGGCCAATCCGGCAACTCCAGCCACCCCCGTCACCCCTGTCACCTCTCCGGGGACGAAACCGGCGGCACCGCCCTACCCGGGTGCGGCGGCGTTCCGGCCCGGGGCGAGCAACGCCAGCGTCACCCGGCTGGGGCGGATGCTGGTCGAGCGGGGCGCGAGAGCGTTCTACTCGGCGGGGCCCGGGCCGAGCTGGTCGGAGGCGGACCGCAGGGCCACCCAGGCGTTCCAGCGTGCGCAGGGCTGGACGGGTGCGGACGCGGACGGGTTCCCGGGGCCGGCGACCTGGGCGTACCTGGTGAGTGACAAGGGCCGGGACATCGTCGCCCCGAGCGGCGGCAGTTCGGGCAGGCCCGGGCGGCCCCCGGCCGGAGGTGTCGCCTCGCACGGCGTCCCCGGCTACCCCGGACGGGCACTGTTCCGGCCGGGCGCCAGCAACGAGTACGTCACCCGGCTCGGGAAGCAGCTGGTGAAGAAGGGGTTCGGCAAGCACTACACGCAGGGGCCAGGACCGCGCTGGGGCGAGGGCGACCGGCGCAACGTCGAGGCGTTCCAGCGTGCGCAGGGGTGGCGCGGCGGTGCGGCCGACGGCTACCCGGGTCCGGAGACCTGGCGGCGGCTCTTCTCCTGAGGGGCCCGGACGGCCTGATGAGTCCGGACGGCCCGAGGAGCCGGGGCCGTCCGGACGGCTCCTGACGGCATTTCTCTCATGACAGTTCTTCCTGGCGCGGAGGCACGGAGGCACGTATGAGTACGACGACTGAACAGTCCCCGGAGTTCGAGGGGACCCCAGAGGCGGGCGGTCGGGACACGGGTGGCCGCGGGGCGCGGCTCATCCACAACGAGGCGACCACCGAGATTCCGGTCCATCTGCTGTTCCGCGACGAGCCCGAGCCGGTGTCCGTGCCGCTCGCGCCCGCCGTCGTGAGCCGGCGGCGCGGCACGGGCGAGCAGCCGAGGGTCACCCGGCGCCCGCCCGGCCCGGTGCGGCCGCGGCCGGTGGTGGAGGTCGACCCCGACCTGGCGGAGCGGCCCGCGGGCGTACTGCCGGGCATGGCCGGGGTGCTGGCCGGTGCCGTCGGCGCGGCGGGCTGCGTCCTCGCGTCGTGGTGGGCGGGTGTGCTGCCGCCGCTCGCCGTGGACGCGCTGGGGCTGCCGGTGCGGATGAGCGCCGGGCTCGGCGTGCCGCAGTGGGCGGCGCTCGCCGGGGCCGGGGCGCTCACCCTGTTCGGCTTCGGCGGGCTGGCCCGCGGCCGTACCGGACGTGCCTGGGTGCTCGGCCTCTTCGGCCGCTACCGGGGCACGGTCCGGCGCACCGGACTCATGTGGGTGAACCCCCTGGTGCTGCGCCGCCGGGTCGACGTACGCCTGCGGCACTGGCGCAGCGACCCGATGCCGGCGGTCGACGCGAACGGGGTCGCGCTCAGGGTCGTGGTGCTCGTCGTCTGGCGGGTGCGGGACACCGCGCGTGCCGCGCTCGGCGTCGAGGACCACCAGCGGTATCTGCGCGAGTGCGTGGAGGCGGCGCTCGCCCGGGTGCTGGCGCAGCTGCCGGCCGATGTCGCGCCGAACTCGCCGAGGGCCGCCGACTCCGCGACCCTGCGCAACACCGAGGCGGTCGGCGACTCGCTGACCCGCATCGTGGCCGCGGACGCGGCGGCGGCCGGCCTCCAGGTGTTCTCGGCACAGCCGCTGCGAGTCGAGTACGCCCCGGAGGTCGCCGCCGTGATGCAGCGCCGCCGGATCGCGGCACTCGACGCGCAACACCGCGACAAGGTCCTCACCTCGGTCGTCGACTCCGTCGAGGACACGGTGACCCGGCTGACCGTGCGCGGGCTCGTCGAACTCGACGACTACGAGCGCAAGGCTCTGGTGAAGGATCTGACGGTGGCGTTCTATACGGGACATGGAGATCGCTGACCGCCGCACCCCCACCGGTGACCGCCGCACCCCTGCCGACGAACACCGCACCCCCGCCGGAGACCACGTCACCCCTGCCGGAGACGACCTCACCCTCGCCGGGCTCGCCTCGGACGCCTGGAGCCTGACCGACGGAACACCGCGCGCCGTGCTGGGCCTCGCAGGTCCGCCCGGCGCCGGCAAGTCGACCCTCGCCCGCGCCCTCGTCGCGCACCTGGGGGAGGGGGCCGCCTATCTGCCGCTCGACGGCTTCCATCTCTCCAACGCCCAGTTGGAGCGCCTCGGCCTGACCGCCCGCAAGGGCTCCGAGCCGAGCTTCGACGTGTGGGGATACGTCGACCTGCTGCGCCGGGTCCTCGACGAGACCGGCCGCGACATCTACGTACCGGACTTCGACCGCACGCTCCACGAGCCGGTCGCCGCACGGCATGTGGTGCCCCCGACGGCCCGGCTGATCGTCACGGAGGGGAACTACCTCGCCTGCGACCTGCCGGGATGGCGGGAGGCGTATGTGTTCATGGGGGAGTGCTGGTACGTCGAGGCGCCCGGGGACGTGCGCCAGGTGAGGCTGGTGGAGCGGCAGTTGGCGGGTGGGAAGGACGAGGTCCGGGCCCGGAACTGGGTCGCCACCAACGACGACCCGAACGGCGAACTGGTGGAGAAGTCCCGGGACCGCTGCCAGCGAATCCTGTCCACGATTGGTATGGACATGTTCAACAATCAGCAATAATCTGGGACTTGGTCTAGACCTGCAAAGCTCACGGAACTTCCCCCACGTTCTCCAGGAGCGGCAGCATGCGGAAAAAGACGAAGTTGTACGCCGCCGCGGTCGGCCTCGCCACCACGGGAGCGCTCGTGCTCTCCAGCGGCGGTGCCACCGGCCACGGCTACACCGATCTCCCCATCAGCCGGCAGAAGCTCTGCCAGAACGGCTCCGTGACCAACTGCGGCGCCATCCAGTGGGAGCCCCAGAGCGTCGAGGGCCCCAAGGGCTTCCCGGCGGCCGGGCCCGCGGACGGGCAGATCTGCTCCGCGAACCACACCAACTTCGGCGCGCTCGACAAGGCGACGACGCCCTCGGGCGGTGCCTGGCCGACGACCAAGGTCAGCGGAGGACAGAGCTACACCTTCCGCTGGCAGTTCACGGCCCGGCACTCCACGACCGACTTCAAGTACTACGTCACGAAGAACGGCTGGAACCAGAACGCTCCGCTGACCCGGTCCGCGCTGGTCACAGCCCCGTTCCTCACCGTCCCCTACAGCGGCCAGCCGCCGGCGACGCTCTCGCACAGCGGCACCCTGCCGACCGGCAAGAGCGGTCACCACGTCATCCTCGCGGTGTGGACGATCGCCGACACGGCGAACGCGTTCTACGCCTGCTCGGACGTGACGTTCTGAGCGCCCGCCACCCGTTCGACGCGCAACTCTGAGCATCTCTTGAGGCTCTTGCCCACCCCCCACGGGTAGGTTCCACGCACGTCGGCATGACCATGACGGCGTGCGTGGAGCTGTACCGAACATCGGGGGATGTCGATGGACTTCATGTTCTATGCGGTGCCGGGCCTGATCATGGCCGTGACCGTCTTCCTTGCGGCCAGGGTGATCCGCCGCGCGCTGGAGCTCAGGCGCGCCTGGAACAGCGGGCTGACCGCCGAGGCACGCTGTCTGCGCACGTACACGACGACCAGCGGCGGCAGCGGCGACTCCTCCGTGCGCACCACGCTGCACCACGTGTACGAGTTCACGGCCCGCGACGGGCGCACCATCCGTTTCGAGGAGGAGGACGGGCCGGGCACGACGCTGGAGGGCGACATCGTCGTCGTGCACTACACCGAGGGCGAGACCGTCAAGGCCACCGCCCAGGCGCCGAGCCACGTCAGGAACACGGCCTCCACCGTGGGCATCCTGACGTTCCTCTCCGTGATCGTGGTCTTCTGCGTCGGCTTCATGGTCACGTACACCGAGGCCTTCGGCGACAACTCCTTCATGGACGACGACCCTTCCGTCAACAAGGTGGACGAGCCTTTTTCGATCGACGACAGGCCCTACAACAAGGTGCCGTGACCCTTCCGCGCCTGACCCTCCACATCTGACGCCCCGTCAATTATGGTGCGCCTCCATGGGATCCAGGAGCGTGGGGACCGGCGCGCGGACCGTCGCGGAGCTCGTGCAGGACCGGTGGGGCGACCACCGGCCGGGGCTGTGGTTCGAGGAGCGGACCCTGACCCACCACGAGGTGGCCGCGGGAGCGGCGGCGCGGGCCGCGCTCCTGACGGACCTGCTGCCGCCCGGCGCGGAACCGCATGTGGGCGTGCTGCTCGACAACACCCCTGAATACCCCCTGTGGCTGAGCGCGGCGGCCCTGGCGGGTGCGGCCGTCGCCGGGATCAATCCCACCCGCCGCGGCCCCGAGCTCGCCCGCGACATCCTGCACACCGAGTGCCGCGTCCTGGTCACCGAGCGGGCCCACCTGCCCCTCCTCGACGGACTCGAACTCCCGGGCGTACGGCTGCTGGTGACCGACACCGAGGCGTACGGGCAACTGCTCGCGCCGTACGCGGACGCGTGCCCCGAGCCGGCGCGGGCCGCCCCGGGGAGCCGCCTCCTCCTGTACTTCACCTCCGGCTCGACCGGGGCGCCCAAGGCGGCGATCTGCTCGCAGGGGCGGCTCGCGGCGGCCGGGCGGTCGCTGGTCGGCCACTTCGGGGTGCGTGCGGACGACGTGCACTACATCTGCATGCCGATGTTCCACGGCAACGCGGTCATCGCGGACTGGGCGCCCGCCCTCGCGGCCGGCGCGGGAGTCGCCCTGCGGCGCCGGTTCTCGGCCTCGGGCTTCCTGACGGACGTACGGGCGTACGGGGCCACGTACTTCACGTACGTGGGACGGGCCGTGCAGTACATCCTGGCCACCCCCGCCCGGGCCGACGACCGGGACAACCCGCTGCGGACGGGCTTCGGCACGGAGGCGGGGGCGGTGGACGCGGCCGCCTTCGAGGAGCGGTTCGGGGTGCGGCTGGTGGAGGGGTACGGGTCCTCCGAGGGCGGGGCGGCGATCCAGCGGACGCCCGGCACACCGAAGGGGGCGATCGGGCGGGCCGCGCCCGGCGACGATCTCGCGGTGGTCGACCCGGCGAGCCGCACCGAGTGCCCCGCGGCGGCCTTCGACCCTGACGGCAGGCTGCTCAACGGGCAGGATGCCATAGGCGAGCTGGTGAACCGCGGGCCCAACCCCTTCGAGGGCTACTGGCGCAACGAGGCGGCGGAGGCCGCCCGGCAGCGGGACGGCTGGTACTGGACCGGGGACCTCTTCTACCGGGACGCCGACGGATTCCTGTACTTCGCGGGGCGCACGGACGACCGGCTCCGCGTCGACAGCGAGAACCTGGCCGCCGCGGTGATCGAGAGCATCCTCGCCCGCTACGAGGGCGCGGACGCCGTGGCCGTCTACGCCGTGCCCGACCCGGTGGCGGGCGACCAGGTGATGGCCACTGTGGCCGGCGCCTTCGACCCCCTCGCCTTCGAGGCATTCCTCCGCGCCCAGCCGGACCTGGGCACCAAGATGGCCCCCCGCTTCGTACGGATCGTGGACCGTATGCCGGTCACCGCCACCAACAAGATCCACCGGGTCGGGCTGCGGCGGGAGGGGTTCCGGTGCGCGGATCCGGTGTGGTGGCGGCCGGCGGGGGAGGGCGCGTACCGGCGGCTGGACGAGGCGGACCTGGCGGAGCTCATGGAGCGGTACCGGGCGCGGGGGCGCGAGGAACTGCTGGTGAGGTAGGCCGGACCTGCCGAAGCCCCGCCGGCTGCGGCTGAGGCGGGTACGCGAAAGGCCTCCGCTCTCGCGGAGGCCTTCGTTTGTGCGCCGCCAGGGACTCGAACCCCGGACCCGCTGATTAAGAGTCAGCTGCTCTAACCAACTGAGCTAGCGGCGCATGACTCTCGCCAACCGCTTTTCGCGGCTGGCGACAGAAAAAATAATACCTGGTCCGAGCGGGTGCTCCGGACCACGCCGTCCGCGATCAGATCGCGAGGGAGAGCAGCACGGGCGCGGCGCCCCGGTTCAGGGTGTCCGCCGCCTCGCGCAGCCGGTGGGCGTGGGACACGGGCAGGGAGAGGGCGAGGCAGCCCACGGCCGAGCCGGCCGTGATGGGGACCGCCGCGCACACCGTGCCGACCGCGTACTCCTGGAGGTCGAGCACGGGCACGGTGGGTGCCTGGGCGTCGAGCCGGGACAGGAGAGCGCGCTCGTTCGTGATGGTGCGCGAGGTGAGGCGGGCCATCCGGTGGCGGGAGAGGTGGTCGCGTCGGCCGTTGAGGTCGAGCTGGCCGAGGAGGCTCTTGCCGATCGCGCTGGCGTGGGCCGCGGAGCGGAAGTCCACCCATTCGTTGACCGCCGGGGTGGTCGGGCTGTCGGCCCACTGGGAGACGTGGATCTCGCCGTCCACGTACCGGCTCATGTAGACGGCGGCGCCGACCGAGTCGCGCAGCCGGTCGAGGTTCCGCTGGAGCTGGGTGCGCAGGGCCTCGTCCCGGCCGTGTGCGGAGCCCAGCCTGCCGAGTGCCGCGCCGGTGACGTACGCCCCGTCGGTGGTCTGCTCGACGTACCCCTCGCGGCGCAGCATCCGCAGGAGTGCGGTGAGGCGCTCCGTGTCGAGGCCGGTGCGGCTGGCGAGTTCGGCGTCCGTGACACCGGTGGTGTGCCGCGCCACGGTCTCCAGGACGCGCAGGGCGTCCTGGGCCGAGTGGTACGGCACGGTCGGCTCGTGCTTCAGCGCCATGGACTGGGTCCCCCCTGCGCTTTTCGGCCCGGCTTGTATGTCGGCGCGTTCGCATCAACGCGTCGACATCAACACAGCCCGGACGGCCGGGCCCCCTCCACGATAACTGCCAAGAGGCTTACGAGGAGGGGGTGTTGGCGAGATTGGTGGCTCGTTCCAGTCCCCTCAACAGCGGGGCATCCTTCTGGCATATGCCAAAGTCATGCCCCATCGGCTCGGCCTCGGAACCCCGCCGTCTCCACTTCTTGAAGACCGGCCGGTGACGCTTCCGAAGGATTACAGCACCGCGCCGAGGAACTCCCGCGTCCGCTCGTGCTCCGGGTCGCCGAAGATTTTCTCCGGCGGACCGGACTCCAGGACGCGCCCCGAGTCGAACATCAGCACCTGGTCGGAGATGTCCCGGGCGAAGTTCATCTCGTGGGTCACGCAGAGCATCGTGATGTCCGTGGTGCGGGCGATGTCCCTGAGCACGTCGAGGACACCCGCGACCAGCTCGGGGTCGAGCGCGGAGGTCACCTCGTCCAGGAGCAGGACCTGCGGCCGCATCGCCAGGGCCCGCGCGATCGCGACCCGCTGCTGCTGGCCGCCGGAGAGCTGGCTCGGGTACTTGTCGACGTGCTCGGTCAGCCCGACCAGTTCGAGCAGCTCCCGGGCCCGCTCCTCGGCCGCGTCCTTGGACATGCCGAGCACGGTGACCGGCGCCTCCGTGATGTTGCGCAGCACCTTCATGTTGGGGAAGAGGTTGAACTGCTGGAAGACCATCCCGATGTTCTTGCGGACCTCGCGGATGTGCTTCTCGCCGGCCGGGACCAGCTTGCCGTTCTTCTCCTCGTGGGTCAGGTAGTCACCGTTGACCTTGATCGTGCCCTCGTCGGGCTTGGCCAGGGTCATCAGCAGCCGCAGGATCGTCGTCTTGCCGGAACCGGACGGGCCGATCAGCGTGACGTGCTTGCCGGAGGCGACCGAGAAGTCCAGCCCGTCGAGGACGACGTTGTCCCCGAAGCGCTTGGTGACGTTGTCGAAGCGGATCAGCTCGCTGCCGTCCGCCGCCGGGTTGGCGTCGGAGGTGGCGTCGGGCTCTTTCATCAAAGGGGTGTCAGCGGACAAGACGTCGCTCCAGGGCTCGCATGAGGAGGGAAGCGGGATAGGAAATGAGGATGAAGGCCACGCCGATGACCGTCAGAGGCTCGGTGAACTGGAAGTTCTGCTGCGCGAACAGCCGCGCCTCGCCGAGCATGTCGAGGACGGTGATCGCCATCAGCATCGGCGTGTCCTTGAGCATCGAGATGACGTAGTTGCCCAGCGCGGGCACCACCCGGCGGATCGCCTGCGGCAGGATCACCGCGGTCCACGTCCGGGTCATGGGCAGGTTCAGTGCCGTGGCCGCTTCCCACTGGCCGGCCGGCACGCCCTCGATACCGGCCCGGTAGACCTGCATCGTGTACGTCGAGTAGTGCAGCCCGATGGCGACGACACCGGTGGTCATCGCGGAGAACGTGATGTTCCACTCGGGCAGCACGTAGAAGAGGAAGAACAGCTGCACCAGCAGCGGGGTGTTCCGGATGAACTCCGTGACGACCCCGACCGGCCAGCGCACCCAGCGGCTCGGCGCGCGCATCAGCAGCGCCCACACCAGCCCGAGGGCGAAGGAGATCAGCGAGCCGAGCACCAGGGCCTGCAGGGTGATCAGCAGTCCGTCCCAGAAGTGCGGCATGAAGTCGCCGACGGCACTCCAGTCCCATTTCATCAGCGACCCCCTGCCGCTTCGGCACCGACGGCCGTGGTCTCCGGGCGGGGCGCGGGAACCTTCCCGCCGCCCTCGGGCACCCTGCCGAGCCCGGCCTTCAGCTTCTTCTCCAGACCGCGCATGACCCGCGTGAGCAGGAAGGCGATCACGAAGTAGATCAGCAGGATGTACGTGTAGATCTCCGCGCTCTCCTGCAGCGCGAGCCGCACCAGGTTGCCGCTGAACGCCAGGTCGCCCATGCCCATCACGGACACCAGGGCCGTGCCCTTGAGCAGCTCGATCAGCAGGTTGGAGAAGGGCGGGATCATCTCCGGCACCGCCTGCGGAAGCAGGATCAGCCGCAGCCGCTGCCAGGGCGTGAAGCTCAGCGCGATGCCGCCCTCACGCTGTGCCGGGTCGACGGAGTTCAGGGCGCCGCGCACGATCTCGGAGCCGTACGCCCCGTAGGTGAGACCCAGGGCGAGGGTGCCCGCCCACATGGGGACCAGCTGCCAGCCGAAGGCCGGCGGCAGCACGAAGAACACCCAGAAGATCATGATCAGCGCGGAGGTACCGCGGAACACCTCGGTGTAGAAGCCCGCGAGGAAGCGGACTATCCACAGCCGGTGGGTGCGCGCGATGCCCACCACGAAGGAGACGGCCGCGGCCAGCAGCGCGCTGAACACCAGCAGCTGGACCGTGACCCAGATCCCCTTCAGCACGAGTTCCCAGAGTCCCGATGTCATCCGCCGCACAACTCCTTCGCGGTCATATCGGTCATCTCGTTCTTGGTGAAACCGAAGGGCTGGAGGATCCGGAACAGCTCACCGCTCTCCTTCAGCTTCCTGAGCTCCACGTTGAAGGCGTCCCGCAGCCCGGTCTCCGTCGGGCGGAACGCGAAGCCACCGCCGTCTACGTGCGGCTTGCCGTCCACGAGTGGCGCGAACGGCTTGGTCGACTCCGTCTTTCGGGACTTCTTGACGACCTCGCGGGTGGTCAGAGCCGTCCCCGCGAAGACGTCGACACGGCCCGCCTCGACGGCGTTCAGACCCGCGACCTGGTCCGGGACGATCAGGATGTCGCTCTCCTTGTACCCGGCGTCGACCGCGTACTGGATCTCCGCGTAGCCGGTTCCGGTCGCGAACTTCGCCTTCGACTCCACGACGTCCTTGTAGTCGTGCAGGTTCTTCGGATTGCCCTTGCGCACGATGAAGGAGTCGAGCATCTGGTAGTCGGGGTCGGAGAAGATCACCTGCTCGCAGCGTTCGGCGTTGATGTACATGCCGGCGGCGACCACGTCGAACTGCTGGGAGTTCAGACCGGGGATGAGTGAGCCGAACTCCGTGGGCACGGGCTGGACACTGTCCACCCCCAGCCGTTTGAAGATGACCCGCGCGAGCTCCGGTGCCTCGCCGGTGAGCTTGCCGTTCTTGTCGATGTAGCCGAATGGGATCTCGCCGGCGATGCCGAGGCGTACGACGCCCTGGGCCTTCAGCCGGTCCAGGAGATCACCGCCGTCCTTGCCGGACGCCGTGGCCACACGGCTGCATCCGGCCGCGCCGAGCGCGCCGAACGCCGCGACGCCGGCCAGCAGTGACCGGCGGCTCGCGCCGCGTTTCTTCTCTTCCGCGGAAGCTTCTTTCGCGTCGTTCCCAAATGGTGGAGCCATGGGCGCGCGGCTACCCGGGACGATGCGAGTTATGCGGATCTGTTTGCGCCCCGTTTGCGGAGGGCCCTCTTGACCCGGGGTGGACCATGGAAATCATGACCGACCGCTACATCGACGTGTCCCTGTCCAAGCGCGGAGTCCACTGCACTGCGAAGCTCCTCGACGACCGTGCGCCGATCACCTGCGAGGCGGTGTGGAACGCGCTGCCGCTGAGCAGTGACGTGTATCACGCGAAGTACGCCCGCAACGAGATCTACGCCCTGTTCCCGGCGTTCGCCCCGGCCGAGCCGCCGCTGGAGAACCCGACCGTCACGCCCATTCCGGGCGACCTCTGCTATTTCTCCTTCTCCGGTACGCAGCTGGGTACGCAGGCGTACGGATACGGCTCGGGCGCCGGTGTCCAGGCCGGCGCTCCGGTGATCGACCTTGCCCTGTTCTACGAGCGCAACAATCTCCTGCTCAACGGGGATGTGGGGTGGGTGCCGGGGATTGTGTGGGGGCAGGTGGTGGAGGGCTTGGACGCGATGGCCGAGGCGTGCAACGACCTCTGGCGCGCGGGCGCGCTGGGGGAGACGCTGAGCTTCTCCCGGGTGTAGGGGCGGTGGGGCTGAGGGTGGTGCGTCGGCTGCGGGCCGGTGGGGGCTGATCGCGCAGTTCCCCGCGCCCCTGGGGGGTGGGTGGTTGACGTGTTTTGTTCACCGCGGGCCGGTGGGGGTTGATCGCGCAGTTCCCCGCGCCCCTAAAGACTGCGCCGTTCCCCGCGCCCCCAAAGGTAAAAGCCAGGGGCGCAGCCCCGCTTTTTAGGGGCGCGGGGAACTGCGCGACCAGCCACGACGGGCCCGCAGTCGAATCACCGGCCTTCCAACGGCACGCTCAGTTCAGGGGCGGCGGGGCAACCCCGCCCACCCCCGCCTCGTACAACGCATGAGCCGTCCGCAGGACCAGCGCGTCCTGATGGCGGGCGGCCACGATCTGGAGCCCCACCGGGAGACCGGAGCCGTCCACGCCCACCGGGACCGTCGCCGCCGGCTGCTGCGTCATGTTGAAGGGGTAGGTGAAGGGGGTCCACCCAGTCCACCGGCGGTGGCCCGAGCTGCGAGGAACCTCCATGCCCGCCTCGAACGCGGTGATCGGGATCGTCGGCGTGACCAGGACGTCGTAGGTCTCGTGGAAGAGGCCCATCCGGCGGCCGAGTTCCATGCGTACGTCCACCGCCGCGAGGTAATCGAGCGCGCTGGACCGGGCCCCCGCCTCACAGATCTCCCGCAGCCCCGGATCCAGCAGTTTCCGCTGGTCGGGGCCGAGCCGCTGGGTGACCCGGGCGGCCCCGCCGAACCACAGGGTGTGGAACGCCTCGACGGGATCCGTGAAGTCGGGGTCGGCCTCCTCGACGTACGCCCCGAGGGACGCGAGCCCCTCCACCCCGCGCCGCACCGCCGCCGCGACCCCGGGCTGGACAGCCACCTGCCCGCCGAGGGAGGGCGAGTACGCGACGCGCAACCCCCGCACCCCGCCGGCCAGCCCGTCCACGAAGGAGCCGTTCACCGGGCCGAGCTGCGACCAGTCGCGTGGGTCGGGGCCGCTGATGACGTCCATCATCAGGGCCGCGTCCGCCGCGTCCCGTGTCATCGGCCCGACGTGCGCCAGCGTCCCGAACGCGCTCGCGGGATACAGCGGCACCCTCCCGTACGTCGCCTTCAGCGCGAAGATCCCGCAGAAGGCGCCGGGGATACGGACGCTGCCGCCCCCGTCCGTACCGAGGGACAGCGGGCCCGCGCCCAGCGCCACGGCCGCCGCGCTGCCGCCGCTGGACCCGCCCGAGGTGCGCGAGAGGTCGTACGGGTTCCGGGTCACGCCCGCCTGGGGCGAGTCCGTGACGCCCTTCCAGCCGAACTCGGGTGTCGTCGTCCGGCCGACGAACACGGCCCCGTGCTCGCGCAGCCGGGCCACGGAGGGCGCGTCCTCGTCCCAACGGCCCTCGGGGGAGATCGTCTTGGAGCCCTTGAGCGTCGGCCCGCCGCGCATCAGCAGGATGTCCTTCACCGAGACCGGCACCCCGTCGACCAGCCCGGCCGGCTCGCCGCGGCGCCACCGCTCGGCCGACTCCCGGGCCTGCGCGAGGGCCGTGTCCGCCTCGACGCGTACGAACGCGTTCACCGCGGTCTGGACCTCCTCGGCCCTGCGCAGCGCGGCCCGCACCGCGTCCACGGGGCTGAATTCGCCCTTGCGGTATCCCTCGACGAGTCGTACAGCGGTCAGCTCGGTGAGCTCGGTCATCCGCCCCTCCAACGTGCCTCAGTGGACGTGCTTCAGTGGACGTGTCTCAGTGGCCAGGTACGTATCCACGCTGTTTGTCGACGACGTTCGGCAGCGGCTCTCCCGCCTCCCAGAGCTCGTACAACTCCACGAACTGCGCACCGAGTTCGTCCCGCCAGCCCACCGTGTCCCCGCTCATGTGCGGCGACACGATGAGGTCCGGGGCCGCCCACAACGGGCTGTCGGGGCCCAGCGGTTCGTGCTCGAAGACGTCGAGCGCCGCCCCCGCGATCCAGCGGCTCGCGAGAGCCTCGGCCAGCGCTTCCTCGATCACAAGCTGCCCGCGACCGACGTTCACGAAGCGTGCCGACGGCTGCATCAGTCCAAAACGCCGCGCGTCGAACATCCCGTACGTGTCCTCGGTGAGCGGCGCCGCGGACACCACCCAGTCGGCGCGGGCCATCAGCCGGTCGAGGTCCTCCGGGCCGTGCACCCCCGCGCGCGGGGTGCGCCCCACGAGCGCCGTCGTGATGCCGAGGGCCTTCAACGTCCCCTCGATCGCGCGCCCGATCGGTCCGGAACCGACCACGCACGCGCGCGTGCCGGCGATCCGCTGCGACTCGCGGTGCCGCCACTCCCGGGCCCGCTGCAGGTCCCAGGTGCGCGGCAGATCCTTGGCCATGGCGAGGACGAGCGCGGCCACGTACTCCGCGATCGGCTGGTCGAAGACACCGCGCGCGTTCGTCACCAGCGTGTCGGACGCGGCGAGTTCGGGGCACATCAGATGGTCCACGCCCGCGCTCGCCGTGTGCACCCAGCGCGGTCGCGGGCCCTCGCCCGGCCAGGCCCGGCGCACGGCGTGCGAGGCGAAGTCCCAGACCAGCAGGACGTCCGCGGTGGGCAGGAGCGCGGCCAGCGACGACTCGTCGGCGTGCTCGACCCGCACCCGGCCGGTGAGCCGGCCGAGCCGGGGAGGCGGATCGGCGTCGAGCACCAGAAGGGTTGTCTTTTCGGCCAGGTTCGGGGGCGTGGCAGAGGTCATCGGGGGGAAACCATTTCGCAACGAGGGTCCGCTTCTCTGGTATCTGGACGCTGGACGCCGGGCTCTGAGTGCTTGCCGGACATCGGCCGAGCCGTCTGGGACCGGCCGTCGGGCCGGGGGCGCACAGCCGTCTCAGATGCGCGGATTGACCACGCTCGCACCGGAACCTACCTTCGTCAACAAGGGCTAGTTTCCGTGGGAATCCCGGAGTCCCGTCCGTTCCCCTGTCCCGACGTCCCGGCATGCGCCGGCTTGTGTCCCCCCGGCCCTCCCGGCCGGTCACCACCGCTTGTTCGACCTGAGTTTGGGGCTGCTCATGGACGTCTCCTTCCTTGGTGGACCACACCCTCAAAGGGGTGTCGGCGTCGTCGCTCCCTTCGATTTCGCTCTCGACCGTGAACTGTGGCGCTGGGTCCCCGACGAGGTCTCACTCCACCTCACCCGTACGCCGTTCGTGCCCGTGGAGGTCAGCCTCGACCTGGCCCGGCTGGTCAGCGAGCACGAGACGCTCGGCGACGCGGTGCGCGCGCTGAACGCCGTCGGGCCGGAGATCGTCGCGTACGCCTGCACGTCCGGCAGCTTCGTCGGCGGCATCCCGGGCGAGCGCGCGATGTGCGAGGCCATGACCCGGGCCGGCGAGATCCCGTCCGTGACCACGTCCGGCGCCCTCCTGGCGGCACTGGAGGAGCTGGGCGCCCGGCGGATCGCGCTCGTCACGCCGTACACCGTCTCCGTGACCCAGTCCCTGGAGGAGTACCTCGCCGAGGCGGGCATCACGGTCACCGGCCGCGCCTACATGGGCCTGACCAGGCACATCTGGAAGGTCCCGTACCGCAATGTGGTCGATATGGCGCGTGACGCCGTACGCGGCCATGCGGACGCCCTCTTCATCAGCTGTACGAATCTCCCCACCTACGACGTCATCCCGCAGCTGGAGGCCGAGCTGCGCATCCCGGTGATCTCGGCCAACCAGGTGACGATGTGGGCTGCCCTGCGCCACCTGGGTACCCGGGCAGTAGGGCCGTATCAGGCGCTGATCGACGAGTCGGCGCGAGCGCGGCCCGTACCGCCCGCACTGCCGGAAGAACAGGAAGGTTGGGCATGACGGCTCTCGGATTCCTCTACCCGGGCCACTCGGCCGAGGACGACTACCCGCGCATCGAGCAGCTCCTTGGCAGCGACATCCGCCTCCAGCTCGTCCACACGGACATCGGTGAGGACGCCCATCGCGTGGACGCGCTGCTGGAGATGGGCTCGGCGGCACGCCTCGCCGCCGGGATCGAGGAGCTGCGCCTGTCCGGTGCCGAGGCGGTGGTCTGGGCCTGCACGAGCGGCAGTTTCGTCTACGGCTGGGAGGGCGCCCACGACCAGGTCCGCACGCTCGCCACGACGGCGGGGCTGCCGGCCTCCTCGACGTCCTTCGCGTTCGTCCATGCCGTACGGGAGCTGGGCGTGAAGCGGGTCGCGATCGCCGCGACGTACCCCGACGACGTGGCTGTTCTCTTCGGGAACTTCCTGGGGGACGCGGGTCTGGACGTCCTCGGTGTGCGCAGTTCCGGGATCATCACGGCGGCCGAGGTGGGTACGTGGGGTGAGGCCGAGGTGCTGGCCCTGGCCCGGGCGGGCGACCACCCTGAGGCGGAGGTCGTCCTCCTGCCCGACACCGCCCTCCACACGGCGTCCCACATCCCGGCCCTGGAAAAGGAACTCGGCAAGGCGGTCCTGACCGCCAACCAGGTCACGGTCTGGGAGGCCCTCCGCCTCACAGACCGCCGCGTGAACGCCCCCGAGCTCGGCACCCTCTTCACCAGGGAACCGATCGTCCAGGTGTGACGGGCCCGGCGGGGGCGGAGGCAGGGCTTTTCCGCCCCCGCCGCCCCTACCCGTCCCATCCTTCTGGGGCTCCGCCCCAGGCCCCGGTGGTGCGATTTCGGGTGCGGGTGCGCTGTGGCTGGTCGCGCAGTTCCCCGCGCCCCTGGAAAGCGGGGGCTGCGCCCCCTGCTTTCCAGCCCGCTCGGCGTTTGAGGACGATCCCCACCCACCTCGGTCAACCCACCCACCCACGTCCGCCCTCTACCTACGTCCGCCTCCCACCTACGTCCGCCACCCACCTCGATCAACCCACCCACCCACGTCCGCCCTCTACCTACGTCCGCCTCCCACCTACGTCCGCCACCCACCCCGGTCAACCCACCCACCGACGTCCGCCCCCCCCACCCACCTCCGCCACCCACCCCGGTCAACCCACCCACCCACGTCCGCCCCCCACCCACCTAGCCCCTCCGGCGTTTGAGGAGCGGGGGTTCGGGGGCTGGTCCCCGAAAAGGGACGGGAATGGGTAGGGGTGGCGGGGGCGAGGGAATAAAGCGGAGCCAACCTCCTGTTACGGCACGGCGGACAACGCGTCGTAGCAAACAGGAGGACCCCCGTGGCGGCACCGGACCACACCACCAGCGAACCCGACGAGATCAGGGCGGAGGCGAAGGGGACCGCGCAGGTACCCCTCTCCGTCCTCGACCTGGTCACGGTAGGCGCCGGCCGCACCGCGACGGACGCCCTGCGCACCAGCGTCAAGCTCTCCCGCCTGGCGGAGGACAGGGGCTTCCACCGCTACTGGGTGGCCGAACACCACTCCATGCCGGGCGTGGCCTCCACCTCCCCGGCCGTGATCCTCGCCCACCTGGCCGCCCACACGACCCGCATCCGCCTAGGCTCGGGCGGCGTCATGCTCCCGAACCACGCCCCGCTGGTCATCGCGGAGCAGTTCGGCACCCTGGAGGCGATGGCCCCGGGCCGCATCGACCTGGGCCTCGGCCGAGCCCCCGGCACGGACGGCGCCACAGCCGCGGCCCTCCGCCGCACGGACCGCCTCAACGAGGGCGCGGACGACTTCCCCGAGCAGCTCGCGGAGCTCACCCGCTTCCTGGACGACGACTTCCCGCCCGGCCACCCCTACGCCCGCATCCACGCGGTTCCGGGCCCCGTCCAGGCGACCTCCCCCGGCGGAGTCCAGTCCCCGCACCGCCCGCCGATCTGGCTGCTCGGCTCCTCCGGCTTCAGCGCCCGCCTCGCGGGCACCCTGGGTCTGCCCTTCGCCTTCGCGCACCACTTCTCGGCGCAGAACACGATCCCGGCGCTCGACCTCTACCGCGAGTCCTTCCGCCCGTCGGCCGTACTCGACTCGCCCTACGCCCTGATCGGCGTCTCCGCCCTCGCGACGGACGACGAGAAGGAGGCCAGCCGCCAGATCATGGCGGCCGCGCTGAACATGGTCCGCCTGCGCACCGGCCGCCCCGGCCTGGTCCCCACCCCGGAGGAGGCGGAGGCGTACGAGTTCAGCCCGATGGAACGGGAGTTCGTCGACTCCTGGAACGCGAACGTCATCCACGGCACCGCCGACGAGGTCCGCTCCGGCCTCGACGACCTCCAGAAGCGCACCGGCGCCGACGAGTTGATGCTCACCGCCGTCGCCCACAACGGCGACCTGCGCCTGCGCTCCTACGAACTGATCGCGGACGCCTACGGGTTGCCCACGGCCGGCAGGCCCGGGGCCGGGGAGCCTCAAGCCTGAGAACAGGCCGCCGCCGTCAACAGCGCGGAGATACGATCCGCCGCCACCGGCCGGGAGTAGAGCCACCCCTGGCCGGTGTCGCAGCCGATACGCCGCAGCCGTGACGCCTGCCCCGCGGTCTCCACGCACTCCGCGGTGACCGTCAGACCGAGCCGGTGCGCGAGCTGGATCATCGCCTCGACGACCACCTCGTCGGCCGGGTTGGGCGGGGCCGCCGAGCCGTCGCCGCTCTCGTACTGGAAGCCGCGCACGAACGACCCGTCGAGCTTCAGCACCGAGACCGGCAGCCGGCTGAGGTAGGCGAGGTTCGAGTAGCCCGTGCCGAAGTCGTCGATGGCGATGCGTACGCCCATGTTGCTCAGGGCCTGGAGGGCCTGGAGCGGGCGGCCCGCGGAGCCCATCACCGCGGACTCGGTCAGCTCCAGCTGGAGCAGATGCGGGGCGAGTCCGGTCTCCGCGAGCGTGGCCGCCACGTCCGCCACCAGGTCGGAGTCCCAGACCTGACGCACGGCCACGTTCACACTGACGAAGATCGGTTCCGCGTCCGGGTGATCCAGCTGCCAGCGGCGCGCCTGCCGGCAGGCGGTGGCCAGCACCCAGCGGCCCAGCTGCACGATCGAACCGTCCTCCTCGGCAAGTCCGATGAACCGATTCGGCGTCAGTGTGCCGAACTGAGGATGGTTCCATCGCACCAGCGCCTCGACCCCGCGCACCCCGCCGTCCTCCATGCATACGAGCGGCTGGTACTCCAGCGCGAACTCGCCCTTCTCGATGGCCGGGCGGAGCGTGGAGGAGAGGGCCTGGCGGGTCATCCGGTGGGCGTTGCGCTCCGGGTCGAACAGCGTCCAGCGGGACTTTCCGTCGGCCTTCGCCCAGTACAGCGTCGTGTCGGCGGCCTGCATCAGACCCGTCGCGGTGGTGCCGGCCGCGTGCCGCTCGACGACACCGATCGAGGCCGAGACCGAGAGCCGCTGCCCGGACAGGTCGAACGGCACCTGCAGGGACTTCAGTACGGAGTCGGCGAGGTCCGCGAGCTGCTCCGTACCCGTGGAGTCCTCGACCAGCAGCGCAAACTCGTCGCCGCCGAGCCGGGCGACCAGGGGAGTGGCCGGCCGCGCGTACCCCGCCTCGTTCGCGCAGCGCGTCAGGCGCTCGGCGACGGCCGCGAGCAGCCGGTCGCCGACGCGGTGGCCGAGTGTGTCGTTGACCGCCTTGAATCCGTCGAGGTCCAGATAGCAGAGCCCGATCCGGCCGGTGCCGGACTCCTCGTACGCCTCCGCCTCCAGGGCGGCCGCGAGCCGCTCGAAGAACAGGGTGCGGTTGGGCAGCCGGGTCACCGGGTCGTGCATCTGCAAGTGGCGCAGCCGGGCCTGGAGTTCGCGGCGGGCGCTGATGTCGGAGACCGAGAGCAGCACCGCGCGCTCCTCCTCGGGCAGCGGACTGACCGTCACCTGGGCCCAGAGGGAGTGGCCGTCGGGGTGTTTGAGACGTCGGGTGCAGCGGAGCCTGGCCTGCCGGCCGCGGAGCACCTCGCGGTACGCGTGCCACGTACGGGCGTCCGAGGCGAGGTCCACCAGGTCGGCGGCGATCCGGCCGGTGAGCCCTTCGGGGCCCGCGCCGAGGAGCGCGGCCAGGGTGTCGTTGGCCGTGACGACCAGGCCTTCCCGGTCCACGACGGCCATCGCGAGGGGCGCGGCGGCGAAAGTGGCGCGGAATGTACGTGTGGCGGCCTCGGTGTCGGTTCCGGGACGGGCTCCGTCGCCGGTACTGGGGTGGGGGTGGGGGTAGGCGTCGGCACGCGGATCGGTGCCGGTGTGGGGGTGGCCGTCGGCCTCGAAGTCGATCCCCGGGTGCGGCGGGAGGCCGGCGGGCGGACCGGCCGAGAGCCGCGCCGGAAGTCCCGCCGACAGACCCGACGGGAATCCGGCGAGGAAGTCGGCCGGAAGCCCGGCCGGTAGCTCGGCGGGGAGTCCCGCCGAGAGGTCCAGAGGGGGTGCGACCAGGGACTCGACGCGTGGGACCCGTTCCTCGTGAGGAGGGGTCCCGACGCGACGAGAGGCCGCGATGTGACTCTCTGTGACGGCCGGCCGGACGAGGTCTACCGCGGGCGCCGGCCCATCGGACGTTCCGCTCACCGTTCGCTCCCGCTGTGCACTCGTTCGTCGTACAGGTCTCGTCGGGGGGTCGGCCGGTGGTGGACGGCCGCTCTAGCCGTGTCCGCGCAGGAAAGTGTGCCGATCATAGAGGTTGGCCGTAGGGCCTTCCAGCTACTGTCCAGTGTCCCGGATGAACCCCTCTCTCTGACAGATCGTTTCTGCCCGCAGCTGGACGGGTTCCTTCACCGGCCGATCACTTGTGACGTTCCGTGAGTGCTCGGGGTGTCGGCGTGTCCTGGCGCCCCCCTGGTGCTCCCCGATGTTCTCGGTCGGATGTCGGCCCTCTCACTCCTTTGGTTCAGATAAACAGGGCGTAAACGATCAAACCGGCACAGGCTGGGTGCGGTATCCCGAATTCCGCATCCGGAGGTCGACGTGCCGCGTCTGCTCCCCCTCAAGGGGCTCACCCGTGGCGGGGTTCGGCCCCGTCGGCGAGGCCTCCGCCGGCCCTTTCCGCGCCGGCCCGGGCCGGTCCGGCGTGTACCGGCATGGTGGGGGCAGACCTGGCGCGAACGGTGGTGGCACGCGCCGGCGGCCGTGTTCACCTCCATGACGGCCCTCGCCGCCACCTCCCTGGTGACGGGCCCCTCGGTCGCCGTCCCGCTCTCCATGCCGTGCGCCCTCAAGCGCACCGAGGCGCACCACTCGGAGGGCCTGGACACCTGGAACGCCGCCTACCCGCGCCCCACCAGCCGCCTCGACGCCGTCATGGTCTTCCTCTCCTTCCCGGACGCCGACCCGCTGACCACGCCCGACGAACTGACGGCCGACTACTTCCCCGCCACCAGCCGCTTCTTCGAACGGGCCTCGTACGGCAGGTTCCAGCTCCGCCCGCACCCGCTCACCGAGTGGATCCGGATGCCGCGCGCCTCCACCTCGTACGCCATACAGCGCGACTGGAACGCGGCGGCGCGCTCGGCGTATCTGCGCGACGCCCTCGCCGCGGCGGACGACCGGGTCGACTTCTCCCGCTACGACATCGTCTACTTCGTCGCCGACCCGGACGCGCCCGGCGTGGACTCGGACGCGACGAAGGTGGTGAACATGGACACGCCGCTGCGGGCCGACGGGAAGGACATCCGCCGGGTCGTCACGGTCTTCGAGAAGCATCCGCCGGACCGGCTGGTCCTGGCCCACGAGACCGGACACGTCTTCGACCTCCCCGACCTCTACCACCGCCCCTCCGACGGCAAGGGCGACTGGGACACGTACGTCGGCGACTGGGACCTCATGGGCAGCCAGTTCGGCCTGGCGCCCGACCTGTTCGGCTGGCACAAGTGGAAACTCGGGTGGCTGGAAACACGCCAGGTGGCGTGTGTGCGGGGTGCGGGCGGCCGGGGTACGCGGCTGACGCTGGAGTCTCTGGGGGCGGGGCCCGGGGTGGCCGCGGCGGGTTCGGAGGCCTTCGTGAGGGCGGGTGTTCCCGGTGCCGGGCCGGAGTCGCACGGCATGGGATTCGGGTCCGGGAATGGGACGAAACTGGCGGTGGTGCGGACCGGGCCGGACACTGCGGTCGCCTTCGAGGCGCGCGGGCCGATCGGCAACGACGCGGCGGTCTGCTCACAGGGAGTGCTCGTCTACCGCGTGCGCGGCGGGACCCAGTCCGGCGGCGGCCCGATCGAGGTCGTCGACGCGCACCCCTCGTCCGCGGCCTGCTGGGACGACTCGGTCTATCCGCCGCTCGCCGACGCGCCGGTCGGCCTCGGGGAGACCTTCACGGTGCCGGGCGAGAACCTGCGCGTCGAGGTGGAGGGCCGGACGGCTTCGGGGGCGTGGACGGTGACGATCTCGACCGCCGGCTGACCTCCTGGGCGGGGTCCGCACCGTCGGCAGCCGGGGGTGTGGGTGGCGAAGCCCCCACAACGCGCGGCGAAGCCGCGCAGGAACGACGATGGCGAGGTGGTTCGCGCTTTCCGCGAACACGCCTCGCCATCACCATCGTGCGCCGCCAGGGACTCGAACCCCGGACCCGCTGATTAAGAGTCAGCTGCTCTAACCAACTGAGCTAGCGGCGCTTGCTGACGTCGTAGACCTTAGCATCCTGATCGGCGCGAGGAAAAATCGATATCGGGGCCTCGGGGGAGGGCTCGGGGACGCGTCGGCGGGCCGCTGACCGGGCAGCTCGTATCGCCGCCCAGAGCAGGATCGCCGGGGTCGGCAGCCACGGGTGGCGGGTGTCGGGGGCGACCAGCCAGCGGGATTCCGCGGCGGGACGGGAGCCGGTGCGGGGAGCCGCCCGGACGGCCGGGGCGGGGGGCGGGACCGTCACCGCGTCACCGGTGCCGTGGCAGAGGAGCGGCGGGACGGTCCGGGCGCGCTCCGAGGCGCCGCCCGAGCCCCACTCCTCCCACTCCAGGAGTGCGGGCAGCCGCTGTGCGGTGCCGGGCGCGGCGAACAGGAGCATCCGGCCCCGGTAGGTGGCGACAGGGCCCGAGCCCGGGCCCTCGTCCCACAGCCGGTCCAGCATGCGGCGGCCGAAGACCGCGGGCGCGTTGACGACGTCGAAGGCGGAGCCGCAGGACAGGACCACCGGGGCGGCGGGCCGGTCCTCCCAGAAGCCGAGCGTGCCGCGCGGGTACGTTCCTGTCGAGGCGAGCCAGGCGGCGCCCTCGGAGGTGACCCCCGAGACGTCGAACCGGTCGGGGAGCGGTTCGACGGTGCCGGTGCCGGTGCCGGTGCCGGTGCTGTGGCTCGTGCCGTGGCCGTGGCCCGGGCCGGGGCTGTCGGGGGCGATGCTTGCCGGGTTCCGATCGCTGCTCATGTCGTATAGAGCTACCGGGGGTGAACGGCTTGTCCCCGAGGGTTGCGGGAATGGGGGACGGCGGGGTGCGGGGTGGGGTATCTTGCCCACCTGGCATATGCCAGCGGTTGTTTTCGGCTGGGGTTGGCTTGGATACGCGGTTGACGCACGGTTGTCCGGGGGCCCGGTTGCCCGTACGACTTGCGGCCGGGGCGCTCGCTGTAGGTGTCGCTTCCGTCGGCGCTTCCGTCGTCGCCGGCTCCGGCTCCGGCGCTCAGACCGGGTCCGCGTAACCCTCGGCGTCCGCGCCGCGCAGGAGTTCGCGGCCGAACTCCACCATCTTCTTCGCGTAGTCCTCGGTCCACTCGGCCCGTTCGGCGATCGCCGCGGGCGTCAGCCGGTCGAACCGGCGGGGATCGGCGAGCTGCGCGGCGGCCATCGCCTGGAACTCGACCGCCCGGTCGGTGGCCGCGCGGAACGCGAGGGTCAGCTCCGTGGCCCGGTCCAGCAGCGCCTGGGGATCCTCTATCGATTCCAGGTCGAAAAAGTGCTCGGGATCGGCAGCAGCCTCCGCGGGCTCGAAGAGCAGCGGCGCGGGGCGAAGCCGCGGCTCGTTCCGACGCGGCGTGGGCTCCGCCATGACTTCTCCTCCTCGTACGGTGGTCGGCCCGTCCTTGTTGGTGGGCCACCGTCCATTGTCCCTTGACTGCGCAAGAGCGCCTCAGGGCGCGGCTGACCGGCCCTGATGCGCGCTCTCTCCTACCCTCCGCACTCCCTCACGACTCCCACGCGACCCGGTGCGCCGCTCACGGCTGCCAGGCCACCCGGTGTTCCGCCAGATGGGAGAGCACCGCGTGGTTCGCTTCCCAGCCGTCCGGGAACTTCACCGTGACGCCGAGCTGGACCGGTTCCGTGGACGGGTGGTCGTCGAGGAGGTCGGTGACGCCGGCTCGGCAGACGACGATGCAGGCGTGGCGGTGGCGGGAGGCCAGGACGCACAGGCGGCCCGTTTCGAGGTGGAAGGCCGTTGCGTCGGGGCGGCCCGACAGGGGGTGCAGGACGACCGTCACGTCGTACTCGCGGCCCTGGAGGCGGTTCGCCGTGTCGACGGTCACGTCCGTGACGCCCAGCTCCGCCAGGGCCGAGCGGACGGCCGCCGCCTGGTCGCGGTGTGCGGTGCCGACGGCGATGCGGTCGGCCGTCAGCGGGGCGGGGTCCGGGGAGCGCTCCGATGTCGCTGCGCCGCCGCGGTCCAGTAGGCGGCGTACGACCTGGGCGAGCGCCCGGATTGCCTCCGGGTCCGTGCGCGGGGTGTTCCGGGCGGGCAGTTCCAGCAGGCCCCAGCCCGCCTCCGCCGCCTCGTCGATGACCCGGTCGGGGCCCGAACCGTCCGACGGGACGGCGAAGGCGAGCCGGCGGTCGCCGTGGCCCGTACCGCTGCGGAACGGCGTGAAGGGGTAGAACGCGTCCGAGACCAGCGGCGCCGCCGACGCCGGAAGCCGCCAGGAGACGGGGAGGCGGTGCTGCGGCAGCTCCGGGTTGTGGGCGAGGAGCGTCGTGACGGCGGAGGCCGAGGGGTCGTACGACAGCCCCGCCCACTGCTCGCTGCCGACGATCGCGAACGGGTCCAGCTGGCCCGGGTCGCCCACGAAGAGCGCCCGCTCGAACAGCCCGGCCACGGCCAGCAGCGCATCCGACCGCATCTGGTACGCCTCGTCGACGATCGCGTGCCGCCACGGCTCGACGCCCTTGACGTGAGCCCACTTCGCGGCCGTCGAGATCACCACGTCGAGCCCGGCCAGGTCCCCGGCCTTCGCTGACTTGCGGACGTTCGGGAGGTCGTCGAGCGCCTTGTCGTACGGGTCCGCGTCGCTGCTGTGCAGCCGGCCGACGGGCAGCTCGGGGTTCTTCTCGGCGAGCCGCAGCACCAGGTCGTCGACCTGCGCGTTCGTCTGCGCGATGACCATCAACGGGCGCCCCGCGTCGGCCAGTTCGAGCGCGGCCCGGACCACGAGCGTGGACTTGCCGGCGCCGGGCGGGGAGTCGACCACGACACCGCGGTGCGTCCCGTGCAGGGTGTCGCGCAGGATCGCGTCGGTGGCGTGGGCGGCCTCGGCGCCCGGATCGAACACGGTGGTCACAGGACGTCCTCTTCGGTCACGGCGTCGGGCTGCACCTCGAGTTGCGGGGCGGCGGCATCGGTCTCGCCGGGCGGCCCGCCGTGCGTCCACGGCGTGTCCTCCGGGTCGGGAAGCTTCGCACCGCCCCGCTGTTCGTGCTCGAAGAGCGTGAAGCAGACGAGGTCGCCCTTCTCCGGTACGGATCCGGTCTCGGGCTCCTTGCCGCGGCCCATCTTGTCGACCACGCGCAGCACGACCAGGGAGCCGAGGGCGTCGGTGGGGTCGTCGCCCTCGGCCCCCTGGTCGTACCGGACGTACTCGACGAATTCGGCCGCCTGCGCCTTGCCGCCGAGCGAGCGGTAGACCTTGGCGCGTTCGCCGAAGTGCGGCCGGTCGTCCGTGCGGACGGTCACGAGGGGGCGCGGGCTGGGCCGCTTGCCCTCGCTGTACGTCATCACGACATCCGTGACCTCGCCCGCGAAGGCCTCGCCCGCGAGCCGCCGGCCGGCCATGACGAGCGGGTCGTCGAGGGCCTCCTGGGCGTCCAGACGGGCCTGTTCGCGCTCGCGCGTGGCGAGTTTGTTCGCCGCCGTCACCGCGTCGTCGCGGCGCGGCTGCGGGGGCTCGCCGGCCAGGACCCGGTCCCGGTGACCGGTGAACGACCAGCGGTCCCGGGTCCACCGGTCGGCCGCGTGGGCGCCCTCGGGCAGGGCGCGCAGCAGGTCGAGGCCGCGCCACACCGCGTCCCAGGTGGGGCGGGTGCGGCTCTCCACCAGGTCGCGGATATGCCGCTCGGCGGCGGTGAGGTCGCCGAGCCGGTCGTCCGCCTCGATGCCGTCCTCGGCGGCCGCGAGTGCCGTACGCGCGCGGTCGTAGCGCTCGATGGCGGGGGCGAGCAGTTTGTTGTCGAACGCCGGGTCGGTGGCGGGCCCGGCCGGCGGGCAGAGGAGCTGTCCCTTGCCGTCGCGCCGCAGCTCGGCCCGGAGCGCGGCATCGGCGCCGGACTCGCCCTGCGGCGGGTCGATCCAGGCGAGCAGCGCCCCCAGGTGCTGGTCCTCCAGGCTGGACTGTCCGGTCGCCCAGTGCCGGGACAGCACGTCGGTGAGCGCGAGGAGGAGCGAGGAGCCGGGTACGCGGGAACGCTCGCCGTAGTGCGTGAGCCACCGGCCTAGCAGGGGCACGCGCGGAGGCGCCGGGTGCGGTGTCTCCGGGTCCTGCTCGGCGGTGCGGCGGAAGCGCATGGAGCGGCCGAGCAGCCGTACGAAGTCGATGCCCGAGCGGCTCGGGACGATCAACTGCGGTGCGTCCGCGCACAGTTCGACCTCGACCTTGATCCGCTTGCCGGTCTCCGGGTCGGTCTCGTTGCGCTCGGCCGGCTCGACGTCGGCGGCGTACGCGTCGATGTACGGCAGGACGATGTCCGCCAGTTCGGCGAGGAACGCGAAGCGGAGGTCGCGGTCGCGGGGCTGGGGGACGACGAGGAGGCGGGGGGTTTCGCGGTCCGTGCCGACGAGTGCCCCCAGCGGGGCCCCGGCTTCTCCTGCGGTGGTGAGCGGTACGAGGACGAGGGGGCTCGGGGAGAGGTGGCGGTGGCGGGTGGTGGCCAGGGGCTGGGCTCGGCCGGTGTCCACGGCTTCCAGGCGGGCGAGGGTGGTGATCAGGGACATGGGGCTGCCTCCTGGGAGGGGCTCGCCGAGTGGTGCGGTTCGGTGTGCGGGGGTTGTGTTTTGGCTGCGGGGCGGTGGGGGTTGCTCGCGCAGTTCCCCGCGCCCCTTGCAGGGCCGGGGCGGACGGGGCTCAGCACGTCGTGTGTCCCCGTGCCTCGGACGGCAGTTTCTGCTCGCTGATCAGTACTCCCGTCCGCAACCCCTGTCCGTCGCCCAGTGCCTCGGCTCGGAGTTGGGCCGCTCTGCGCAGGGCCGCGACCGCCGGGTCGGTCGGGTCGCCGGATCTGCCGTGGGCCGCCGAGAGGACGTCGTCGACTGTCGTCAGGCCGCCCAGTTCGGCTCGGAGGGAGCGGCCGAGTGAGGTCACCGCACCCTCCGCTCGGGAGCGGTCGCGGCAGTGGAAGGCGAGTTCGCACGCGGAGAGGCACTCGGGGGCGTAGGTCGCCGGGACCGATTCCACCGCGGCCGTCAGGTCGGCGGCGGGGAGGTCGGGGGAGAAGCAGGTGCCCTCCGGGAGCAGGTCGGTGATGTCCTCGATACGCGTGAGGCGGTCCAGCTGACGGCGGGTGACCGAGCGCTGCTTGCGGACGTCGACGGCGGACGCGGTGGGCAGGTTGGAGAAGTCCTTCGGGCAGACCAGCAGCACCGTGTGCCGCACCTCGGGCGGGCGGGTGCGGACGCCGTCCTGAGCGCTTCGCGCCCCGGGTGTCTCTGCCGGCGTCGCGGCGGCGGCCGTGGGGAGGTCCGAAGGGGTGAGCTGGGTTGCCCTCGCGTCTCCCGTGTCCCCCGTCTCTCCCGTGGCTCCCGCCTGTTCTTCCGGTGCCGCGGGCAGCCGGGACGCGACCCGTTCCAGTGCCAGGACGTACACCGCGGCCTGGCGGGCGGCCGCGCCCACCTTTGCCGCGTCCGCCGAACCGTCCAGCATCGGGAAGGACTTGATCTCCACGACGGTCCAGCTGCCGTCGGGATGGACGACCACCGCGTCCGGCTCCAGGAAGGCGGGGGAGCCCGCGACGTCCAGGGCGAGCAGGGGGTGGTCGAGCAGTGTCCAGACGCCCGCGTCGGTGGCCTCGCGCAGCGCAAGGGCCGTACGCGCCGTGCGTCCCTCGGGGCCCACGGCGGACAGGTCGGGGACGGTGCCGGCGGTGGGCGCCGCGGCCTCCGGGTCCAGCTTCTCGTGCACGAGCCGCAGCAGCTCCGCGCCGCCGTCGGCCTTGACCCGCGCCTCGAAGGCGTTGCCCCGCATGAACGCGAACTGCGACTGACCGAAGGCGGACGGCGAGCCGAGCGCGCTCGCCAGTGCGGCCTTGTTCACCCCCGCCCCGTCGAGGATCGCGCGCCGATTGCACCCCGGGTTCGCGGCGAGTGCCGCGAGGGCGCGCGCGTCGAGCGGCTGCGGGGGGACCGCGGGGCCGCGCAGCTCAGCGAGCCGCTGCCGGAGCCCCGTCGCCCGCGCCGGGGGGACTCGCTCCCGGTTCGGCTCCTGCCGGGGCTCCCGGCTCGGCGGTACCCGGGACGGCTGGGGCCTTGCGCTGTCGGGGAATTCGCTCACCCGGCGAAGTCTGGCACCCCGCACTGACAATTGAGGAACCTGCGCTGTGCGGGGCGCCTGTGGAAACCCCGGCGACCGGTGCGAAGGGCCGGATCCCGAGCCGCGCCCGGAGCGTGTCCGCGAGCCGCAGCACCGGCCGGGTCAGCAGGAAGCCGATCCCCATCACGACGAAGCCCGCGACCGCGTCGAGGAAGTAGTGGTTGGCGGTGCCCATCACCACGATCGTGGTGATCAGTGGGTACAGGACCCCCGCGACCTTGGTGAGCCGCGTGCCACCGTACATCCAGAGCATCACACCGCACCACAGCGCCCAGCCGCAGTGCAGACTCGGCATCGCCGCGTACTGGTTCGTCATGCCGCCGAGCCCGCGCGGCGCGCTCGCCTCGCCGCCCCACCAGCCGTAGTCGCTGTACTGGGCCATCGTGTCGACGAACCCGTGGCTCGCGGACAGCAGCCGCGGCGGACAGGTCGGCAGCAGCGTGAAACCGATCAGACCGATGAACGTGGACGTCATCAGCCAGGTCCTGGCCGCTCTGTAGCGCACGGCACGGGACCGGAAGAGCCAGACCAGGATGGCCGGCGTGACCATGTAGTGCAGCGACGCGTACCAGAAGTCGGCCGGTATGCCGATCCAGGGCTCGCGCGTGAAGAGACGGTTCAGCGGGTGCTCGGCGTTCAGGAAGAAGAACTTCTCGACGCGCAGGATCGCCAGACCGTGGTCGACGGCGCTGGTCACGTCCCCGCGCGCGAGGAGCCGGCCCGCCGAGTACGCCCCGTACACCAGCAGGATCAGTGGCAGCTCGGTCCACCAGCGGAGGCGGGAACGTGGTGCCGCCTCGGTGCTCGGTGCATCGGTCCGCAACATCCGATCCCTCCCCCTCCTGCTTTCCCGGCCGCAATGACCTGGCCCAATTTACGTTCTGCGCGCGTCCCCCGTGGCCGCGCCCCCGGTGGTCTTAGACGCAGAGATCGCCCAGCGGGTTGCTCAAACTGTGAGTGAGCGATGATGGAGTGATCCACCCCTCGTTCGCCTGCGGTTCACCGCTCGATCTTCCCCGAAAGGCCCCTTCCATGGCACCGCGTTTCCTGCTGGCCCGGCACGGACAGACGGAATGGTCGCTGTCCGGCAAGCACACCGGCAGGACGGACATCCCCCTCCTGGAGGAGGGCAGGCGCGGCGCCAAGCTGCTCGGAGAGCGCCTGCACAGGGCCCCGCTGAAGGGCCTGCCCGGGGTGGAGATCCGTACGAGTCCGCTGGCACGCGCGAGTGAGACCTGCGAACTCGCCGGGTTCGGCGACCGGGCGACCCCCTGGGACACGCTCATGGAGTGGGACTACGGCGCGTACGAGGGCATGACCCCCGACGAGATCCGGGCCGGCCGTCCCGACTGGCTGATCTGGCGGGACGGGGTGCCCAGGGGCGAGACCCTCGCCGAGGTCTCCGCGCGCGCGGACGAGATCGTCGAGTGGGCCCGCTCCGCCGACCGTGACGTACTGGTCTTCGCCCACGGACACATCCTGCGCTCCATCGGCGCCCGCTGGCTCGGCCTGGACATCGATTTCGCGTCCCGTATCCGCCTCAACCCGACCTCCCTCTCGATCCTGGGCTGGGCCTACGGAGAGCCCGCGATCGAGACGTGGAACGACTGCGCCCATCTGACGGCGTAGTCCGGCTGAGGCACCCCGGGCTTTCAAGGGGCGCGGGGAACTGCGCGATCAACCCCCACCGGCCCGCAGGCAGATCACAACGCCCCCCGGCGCAGCGCAACGGCTCAGGCAGGCCGCGGCAGCGCCCCGTGTCGCTCCAGGAAGTCCGACACCCCCGACGCGCGGCGGTGCGGCAGCAGTACCCGGGCCGTCCCCGCCAGCATCGTCTGCACGCGGGACGACTGGACCTCGTCCAGCAGGTCCAGGACGCGCAGTCCGGCCGCCGCCGCCTCGTCGGGGTGCCCGGCGCGGGCCAGGTCGTCGGCCAGCTCGGCCGTGTAGAGCGCGAGGTTGCGGGTGAAGTGCGGGTCCTGGAGCCGCGTCGCGCGCCGTGCCTGATGGGCCGCGCGCGACCAGTCGCCCAGCGTGGACCAGCACTGGGCCTCAAGACCGGCCAACTCGGCGTCTCCGTAGAAGCTCATCCACTCCGGATCGGCGTCGCACGGGCCGCGCCCGTACAGCGCCTGCGCGCGGGTCAGCGCCTGCTCGCAGCCCCTGCGGTCGGCGAGCCCCGCCCAGCCGCCCGCCTCGCGCAGCGAGAGGAGCGACAGGAGCCGCGCCGAGCCCAGCGGGCGCGCCGCGAACTGGGCCGCCTGGGCAGCCCGTACCGCCTCGCGCGGCCGCCCCGCGTCCCGCGCGAGGAAGGACGTGTTGCAGAAGGCATGCGCTTCCAGGGCCGGGTCCACGGCCACACGGGCGGTCGCGAGCGCCTCCGCGTAGTGCGAACGCGCGTCCTCGAAACGCCCCGAGTCGTGTGCCAGCCACCCCACGGAGATGGCCAGTTCACCGGCCCCCGTGTGCAGCCGCTCGGCGGTCGCCTGCCGTGCGGCGCCCGCGTCCAGCAGGGCGTACGCGGCCCGCAGCGGAGCCGACGCTCTGCGGTACAGCCCGTCGGCGCCGTGCCGGTCGTCCAGCAGCCGGATCTTGCGTACGGCCTCTTCCAGCGCACCGGCCTCGGCCTCGCCTGCCCGGCGCACGGAACGGTCCGCGGCCGCGGCGGCGCCGCTGAACGCGAGTCCTATGGGGCCCAGTGAGGCGGCCGCCACCGTGGCGGTACCGCCGCTCATGAATGCGCGACGTTGCACGTCGCTCTCCTCGTGGTTCTGGTCGTCGATCTCGTGCGGGTCATACCGGTCGTTCGGTTCGTGCGTGCCGTACGTGGTGTCATACGGCTCGTACGCCCCTTCCGTCTCATGCGGGGCGTACATCGGGCTCGTGGTGCGAGGGTCGGGCGCCTCCTCGAAGGTGCGCGCCCCCCGGCCGCGTACCGCCGAACGGGGCACGAACCCCAGGTCCGTCAGCGTCCGGCCGGGGAACATGTGCAGGAACACCCGCTCGTACGCGTAGTTGGGACACCGGATCTCCCCCGCCTCGACCCGCCCGATGTAGCGCGCGTCGCAGCTGACCTGCTCGTCGATCTCCCGGGCGGCCCGTCGCACCGCCGCGGCGAACTCGCCGGGCGAGCGCTGACCGCGCAGCCGCCGGAAGACGAGATTCGGCCGCGCCGGCCGGGGTGACTGGGACGACGAGGTCATCGGTGACGACGCCATGGCCGGGCCCTCTCTCACGAACCGTCGAACCATGCCGGAAGCAGGGCGAGTTGATCATGTTGTCGACCTGGCCGCACCTGTGTTTCCAGCGGGCACGAACGTACCCGCTGTGACGAGTCCACCACGCGGGGTTTGGCTACAAAACGGATATCTCATCCCTGATCTGCCATGAACTGCCATCCTTTGCGGCCGAGTTTCGCCGTAGCCGTTGACGCCGCACGGCGTTGAACCATGCGGTGTGCCCGATCGAGGAGGGGTTCCGTGGTGGAGGCCAGGATGGAGAGCAGGCAGAGCGTCGATCCTTGTGATCTCGTGACCGTCCCCGCTCGGCAGGGGCTGGAGGCGGTCGACATCCTGCGGCGCGGTGCGTCGGCGGAGGCCGTGGGCCCCGTTCTGCATGACGACAGCTGCGACACGCTCGGATTTCTCGTGCCGCCGGGGACGGCTTCTGCCTGGGACGTCCCGGGCAGTACGTGTACGCGGACCGACGGGCGGGGGCTTCGGCTGGCGCCTGAGCCGCCGGTGGAGGGGTCGGACTGGCTGTTGCCTCCTGGGGAGGCGGACCTGGCGACGGATCCTGCGGTTCTGCGGGCCGCGTTGGGGGAGGCGGCCCGCTTGATCGAGGCGGCGGACAACTGCCGTTGATTTTGGGCGGGGGGTTCGTCTGGCTTGCGGTTCTTGTTGTCTGCGGGCTGTCCGTGGCTGGTCGCGCAGTTCCCCGCGCCCCTAAAAGCAGCAGTTCCCGCACCCCTAAAAGTGAGGGTCTGCTGTCGTTGAGCCGGACTGTCCGGGGCCGTCGATAATGGGTGGATGGCGCGGGCAAAGAACAAGCGGGTGGATGATCGGCGGGGCGGTGACAGACGTGTTGCTGCTTCTGCCGTCGTCGAGAGTGTGGACGGGGGGCTTGCGGAGCTGATGCCCGACCGGGACCGGGGGCGCGCCTGGACGCTGCTCATCGACGGGGCCCCGCAGTCGCATGTCGACCTCGACGACCCCTCGTACCTGAGCTTCGAGTACCAGCGCCGGCTCGGTCACGTCATCGATCTCGTCGCCCCGCCCGGCAAGCCCGTACAGGTCGTGCACCTCGGCGGGGGCGCCTTCACCCTCGCCCGGTACGTGGCCGCCACCCGGCCCCGCTCCACCCAGCAGGTCGTCGAGCGGGACGCGGCGCTCGTCCAACTGGTCCGCCGTGAACTGCCGTTGGACCCGAACGCCCGGATCCGCGTACGGTCCGTCGACGCGCGCGAAGGGCTCGCCAAGGTACCGGACGGCTGGGCGGACCTGGTCATCGCGGACGTGTTCAGCGGGGCACGGACGCCCGCGCATCTGACCTCGGGCGAGTTCCTCACCGACGTACGCCGGGTCGTCAACGCCGGTGGCCTGTACGCCGCCAACCTCGCCGACGGTCCGCCCCTCGCGCACCTGCGCGGCCAGATCGCCACCGCAGCCGGTGTCTTCCCCGAACTCGCCCTCATCGCCGACCCGACGGTCCTCCGCGGCAAACGCTTCGGCAACGCCGTCCTGATCGCCTCGGCCCTCCCCCTCCCCGTACTCGAACTGACCCGCCGAGCCGCCTCCGACCCCCACCCGGCAAGAGTCGAACACGGCAAGGCGCTACGGGACTTCACAGGAGGGGCGACCCCGGTGACGGACGCGGCAGCGGTAGCGTCCCCGGCACCCCCGCCGTCGGTGTTCCGGTAGGAATGGCCCGCTGACTGTTTTGGCTCGGGGCGGCGGAAGCGCCCGCCTTTGCCTTTGTCTTTTAGGGGCGCGGGGAACTGCGCGAGCAACCCAATCGGACCCGCAGACGAACAACGAGCTCCGCAGATCACTCAGTAATCGTTGATGGAAACCCGCGGCGCGGAGTCATGCCACGTACAGAACACCGAAACCCGATCCGCCCCCGCCGAGAACTCCACCCGAATCCACGTCTCCGTCTTCCACACCTGCATCGACCACCCGGACGCGGGCGTCGCCGACACCAGCGACGCATACGACTTGCCGAGGTCGAACACGACCCGGCCCCCCTCGGTGTCGTAACTCTTCACCTCACCCGAGGCACCCGCACCCGTACCAGCAGCGCCACCGGCCGACTTCGAGGGCGAGGAGGAGGGGGAGGGCGACGGCGAGGACGAAGCCGGGGCGGAGGGCGAACGCCCCGCACTCGGCGCGCGGCTCTTCGACGGCCCGGACTCGGTTCCAGGCCCGGACTCGGGCCGACTCGTCGAGGAGGCAAGCGGCTTCGCGCCCTGCGCGGTCGTCCCGTCCCCCGTGATCGGCAGCGCGCGCGGCGGATCGTACGCCGTCCCCGCCATCACCGTGTGGACACCCCACCACGACAGCGTGACCGCCGCGCCCGTGGCGAGCGACCAAGCCAAGCCGTGTACGAGTCCTCTGCGCATCGCGGGCCATACTGCCCCACGCGCCCCACACATGTCCCCTGCCGGTGCTGCCCGGACGGTTATCCACAGGCCCCGGACCGGCCCAACCCTTATGGCGTAGGTTGCGGGCCATGGCAAGTGTGCTCGTGGTCGAGGACGACCAGTTCGTACGCTCGGCCCTCATCCGGCATCTGACCGAGGCCGCGCACACCGTGCGCAGTGTCGGTACGGCACTTGAGGCGCTGCGCGAGGTCGCCCATTTCCGTTTCGACGTCGTGATCCTGGATCTCGGCCTGCCCGACCTGGACGGGTCGGAGGCGCTGAAGATGCTGCGCGGCATCACCGACGTGCCCGTGATCGTCGCGACCGCGCGGGACGACGAGACGGAGATCGTGCGGCTGTTGAACGACGGCGCGGACGACTACCTGACCAAACCGTTCTCGGTCGAGCACCTGGCGGCACGCATGGCGGCGGTGCTGCGCCGCGCCCGGTCCTCGGCCGGGGAGGCCCCGCCGTCGCCGGAGATCCGCGTCGGCGGTCTGGCCATCGACCCGCTGCGCCGCCAGGCCGAGCTGGACGGCGTACGACTCGATCTGACCCGGCGCGAGTTCGACCTGCTGGCCTTCCTCGCAGGACGGCCCGGGGTCGTCGTGGCCCGCAAGGAACTGCTCGCCGAGGTGTGGCAGCAGTCGTACGGGGACGACCAGACCATCGACGTCCATCTGTCCTGGCTGCGAAGGAAGCTGGGCGAGACGGCGGCCCGACCGCGCTATCTGCACACCCTGCGCGGAGTGGGTGTGAAGCTGGAGCCGCCCAGGCCGTCGGAAGCGGAGCCGCCGCGATGAGATGGGCACTGGTCAAGGTCTGTGTGGCGGTGACCACCATGGTCGTGGTGGCCTTCGCGGTGCCGCTCGGGCTCGTCATCAGGGAGATGGCAAGGGACCGCGCGTTCTCGAACGCCGAGCGGGAGGCCGCGGCCATCGCCCCCGCCCTCTCCATCACCACCGACCGGGACCAGCTGGAGAAGGTCGTCGCCTCGGCGGGCTCGGACGCGGGAATGGCCGTCCACATACCCGCGAGCGACGGCGTGGAGGCGGTCGACCTCGGCCGGCAGCGCGCCCTCGGCAAGGACATCGCCACCACCCGGAAGCTGGGCCGGGCCTCCACCACCGAGGTCCCCGGCGGCTCCACGCTGCTCCAGCCCGTCGCGCTGAGCTCGGGCGAGATCGCCGTCGTCGAGGTGTACGTGCCCGAGTCGGAGGTCACCAACGGCGTGGCCACGGCGTGGGCCGTGCTCGCCGGTGTCGGTATCGCTCTCATCGTCGGCTCGGTCGCGGTGGCGGACCGGCTCGGCGTACGGATGGTGCAGCCCGCGCAGCGACTGGTGGAGAGCGCGCACGAACTGGGGGAGGGGAAGCTGGGCGCCCGGGTGCCCGAGGAGGGGCCGACCGAACTGCGGCTCGCGGCAGTCGCGTTCAACTCCATGGCCGACCAGGTCGTCCAACTCCTGGCGAACGAGCGGGAGTTGGCGGCCGACCTCTCGCACCGGCTGCGTACACCGCTGACGGTGCTGCGGCTGAACGCGGCCTCGCTGGGGGACGGGCCCGCCGCCGAGCAGACCCGGGCCGCCGTCGCGCAGCTGGAGCGCGAGGTCGACACGATCATCAGGACCGCCCGGGACGCCAAGCCGCAGACCGCGGCGATAGGCGTGGGCGCCGGGTGCGACGCGGCCGAGGTCGTCCGGGAGCGGATGGACTTCTGGTCGGCGCTCGCGGAGGACGAGGGGCGCAAGGTGCGGGTGGCCGGGGTCGACCGGCCGGTACGGATACCCGTGGCCCGCGCCGACCTGGTGGCCGCGCTCGACGCGCTGCTCGGGAACGTGTTCCGGCACACCGCCGAGGGCACGGCCTTCGCGGTCGACGTGCACAACGGCGAGGACGCCGTCATCGTGCTCGTGTCGGACGCGGGCCCGGGCATCACCGACCCCGAGGCGGCGATGGCGCGGGGCGGCGGATCGGGCAGCGACGGCTCGACCGGGCTCGGGCTCGACATCGTGAGCCGGCTCGCGGAGTCGACGGGCGGGGACGTACGGATCGGGCGCTCCGTCCTGGGCGGGACCGAGGTACGGATCTGGATCCAGCTGGACGGCCGGGAGCCGGAGCGGCGAGGTCACCGGGGCTCGGTGCGCCGAGGCCGGTCGGCCAAATTGGTCTCGACCTTTAACCGGTCCCGATCCCTTCCTTAAGCGCACCCTAAGATCCCCGACCCCCGTCCGGATCAGGCCGTTTGCCCGTTTCCGGCTCGCTAGCGTGCTGCCGCACCCCACCCCCCTTGAAGGCAGGCACGCGATGAGCACGCACCGGCACACGGTCAGTGGCAGGAACAAGGCGATCGGAGGCGTGGTCGCGGCGGCCGTGGTCGGCGGTGGGGCCCTCGTGTTCTCCGGTACGGCGCAGGCGGCCGGCGTCGGTGCCGCCTACACCAGGACCAGCGACTGGTCGACCGGCTACACCGCGCAGTACGTCGTCACCAACGACAGCGGCGCGGCGAAGCCGGACTGGACGCTGGAGTTCGATCTGCCGTCCGGGGCCGAGTTGAGTTCCCTGTGGAACGGCGAGTCGAGTGTGAGCGGCCGGCACGTCACCGTGAAGCCGCCCGCCTGGGACAAGGACGGGCTGGCCAAGGGTGAGTCGGTGACGGTCGGCTTCGTGGTGAACGGCTCCGGCGCCCCCACCGGCTGTCTCATCGACGACGCCAAGTGCTCGGTGGACGACGGGGCGACACCGGAACCGACCGGCCGCCCGACGGAAACCGCGACACCCACCCCCACCCCCACCCCCACTTCCACGGCAACCCCTTCCGAGCGCCCCACCTCGACCCCCACCGCCTCGCCCTCCGTGCCCTCCGAGACCACCGAAGGCGGCACCGCGGCCACCGCCGGCTTCGCGCCCTACGTCGACACCTCCCTCTATCCCGCCTTCGACCTGGTCGCCTCCGCGACGGCCACCGGTGTGAAGGACTACAACCTCGCCTTCGTCACGGACGGCGGCGGCTGCACCCCCAAGTGGGGCGGCGTGACGGACCTCGGCACCGACGCGGTCGCCGCGCAGATCGGCGCCCTGCGCGCCAAGGGCGGCGACGTCCGCGTCTCCTTCGGTGGCGCGGCCGGCTCGGAACTGGCCCTGAACTGCTCCTCGGCGGACGCCCTCGCGGCTGCGTACGAGAAGGTGGTGGACGCGTACAAGCTGACGAAGGTCGACTTCGATGTCGAGGGCGGCGCGCTCCCCGACACGGCGGCGAACACCCGCCGGGCGAAGGCGATAGCCAAGCTCCAGGCCCAACACCCCGACCTGGACGTCTCGTTCACCCTCCCCGTCATGCCGGAGGGGCTCACCCAGGACGGCGTGAACCTGCTCGCCGACGCCAAGTCGAACGGCGTCGGCATCGACACGGTCAACATCATGGCGATGGACTACGGCCCGGCGTACAGCGGCGACATGGGCACCTACGCCGAACAGGCCGCGACGGCTACGCAGGCGCAGATCAAGGGAGTTCTGGGCCTGCCCGAGTCCGCGGCCTGGAAGGCCCTCGCCGTCACCCCGATGATCGGTGTCAACGACGTGGTGACGGAGATCTTCAAGGTCGACGACGCCACCCAGCTCGTGGACTTCGCCAGGTCGAAGGGGATCGGCTGGCTCTCCATGTGGTCCGCCACCCGCGACAAGCAGTGCCCCGGCGGTACCAAGCCCTCCGCCGACGCGACCTGCAGCTCGATCCTCCAGGACCCGCACGCCTTCTCGAAGGCCTTCGCCGCCTACAAGTAGCCCGACGAACAGCCCCGCAGGAAGCTCAACCAAAGCCCGAGCAGCCATCTCCGCACGGGGGTCATGCGCCCCGGCCGGCCTTCCCCCCACCCGGCCGGGGTTCACGGAGGGGCGCGGCACTCCCCTCACAGTGCCGCGCCCCGTTCCCCGTTCCGCCCGTGTCCCCCCTGGGGGAGGGGTTATTCGGTCGGGTTCACCGGAGGCAGCGCACCGGTCCGGGCCGCCTCGCCGTACCAGAGGGCGCTCGACTTCGGTGTGCGGGCCTGGGTCGCGTAGTCCACGTACACCGCGCCGAAGCGCTTGTCGTAGCCGTACGCCCACTCGAAGTTGTCCATGAGGGACCACAGGTAGTAGCCGCGGACGTCCGCGCCGTCGGTGATCGCCCGGCGTACGGCCGACAGATGGCCGTGGAGGTAGGCGATGCGCTCCGGATCGTGGACGCGGCCGTCGGGGTCCGGCTTGTCGTCGTACGCGGCGCCGTTCTCGGTGATGTAGAGGGGGAGCCCGGGGGCCTCCGTCGTGTAGCGCATGATCAGCTCGTGCAGGCCCGTCGGGTCGATGGTCCAGCCCATCTCCGTACGCTCGCCCGGGGTCTGATGGAACATCACGTCGTCCGCGCCCGGCCACGGCGAGTGGTCGCTCGCCCCGTGGCCGTCGGCGCGCGGGCCGTCCGGGGCGGTCTCGGCGGCGCCGACCAGCGTCGGCGTGTAGTAGTTGAGGCCGAGCGCGTCCAACGGCTGGTTGATCAGCGCGAGATCACCGTCCAGGACGTACGACCAGTCCGTGATCGACGACGTGTCGGCCAGCAGGGTCGCCGGGTACGCGCCGTGCAGCATCGGGCCGTGGAAGATGCCGTTGGCCAGGTCGTCGATGCGCCGGACCGCCACCAGGTCCGCCGGGTCCTGCGAACGCGGCCTGACCACCGAGGAGTTGAGACTCACCGCGATGCTGTTGCGGGCCGGCATCGCCGTGCGCAGCGCCGAAGTCCCGAGCCCGTGCGCCAGGTTGAGGTGGTGCGCGGCACGCAGGGACGCCTCCGGATCCGTACGGCCAGGAGCGTGCACCCCTGATCCGTAGCCCAGGAACGCGCTGCACCAGGGCTCGTTGAGCGTGATCCACTGCTCGACACGGTCGCCCAGCGCCTCGCCCACGATCTGCGCGTACTCGGCGAACCGCAGCGCAGTGTCGCGCTCGGGCCAGCCGCCCGCGTCCTCCAGCTCCTGGGGGAGGTCCCAGTGGTAGAGGGTGATCGCGGGCTTGATGTTGTGGGAGAGCAGCTCGTCGACCAGACGGCGGTAGAAGTCCAGGCCGCGCTGGACGGCGGGACCGCGGCCCGTCGGCTGCACCCGGGACCAGGACACCGAGAAGCGGTACGCGGTCAGGCCCAGCTCCGCCATGAGCGCCACGTCGTCGCGGTACAGGTGGTAGTGGTCGTTGGCGATGTCGCCGTTCTCGCCGCCGGCCGTCTTGCCGGGCGTGTGGCTGAAGGTGTCCCAGATCGAGGGCGTACGGCCGTCCTCCCGCACCGCCCCCTCGATCTGGTACGCGGAGGTGGCCGCGCCCCAGAGAAAGGCGGGCGGGAAGGTCACGGGCGTTGCGGGCTCAGACATGGAAGCGCTCCCATGGGAGGAATGGTCGTAGGAGACCAGGGATATGGGGTCGGAGGGGGGAGGAGCAGGGGCCGAGGCAGCGGCGGCTCGGCCCCTTCGTCCGGGGCGCGGCGGGTCAGCCCTTGATCGCGCCCTGCATGATCCCGCCCACGATCTGCCTGCCGAACAGCAGGAAGGCGATGAGCAGCGGCAGGGTGCCGAGGAGCGCGCCCGCCATGATCACCGCCTGGTCGGGTACGTAGCCGGTGCCGAGCGAGTTGAGGGCGACCTGCACGGTGGGGTTCTGCTGGTTGAGCGCGATGATCGGCCACAGGAAGTCGTTCCAGGCCATCACGAACGTCAGCAGCCCGAGCACGGCCATCGCCGGCCGCGCCGCCGGGAAGACCACGTGCCACACGACGCGCAGACTGCTCGCGCCGTCCACCCGCGCCGCCTCGATCAGCTCACTGGGCAGCGCCTGTACCAGGTACTGCCGCATGAAGAACGTACCGAACGCACTGACCAGGGTGGGCAGGACGACCGTCTGCAGCTGGTTGGACCAGCCCAGCTCGCTCATCCACAAGTACAGCGGTACGACCGCCAGTTGCGGCGGGATCATCATCGTGCCGATGGTCAGCAGCAGCAGGACGTTGGAGAACTTGAACCGCAGCTTGGCGAAGGCGAACCCGGCGAGCGTGGAGAACAGGACCGTACCGACGGTGATGGTCGAGGCGACGATCGTGCTGTTGAGCATCGCGGTGCCGAGGCCCGCCTCCTCCCACGCGGTCTCCAGGTTCTTGAACAGGTTCCCGCCGACCCACAGCGGCGGTGGAGTCTCGGAGAGCCGCTGGTTGGTGCGCGAGGCCGCGACCACCGTCCACAGCAGCGGCGCCAGCGAGACGAGGGCGAAGACGGCCAGGACGATGTATGTGAGGGGCCCCGCGTGCAGTTGCTTGCCCGCGCCGAGCAGCCGGCGGCGCCCGGTGCCGTCCGGGCCGCTCTTCCCCGCCGCGTCGACCTTTGCCTGAGGAGGCGTCAGTTCTGAAGTGGTCATTGGGACTTCCTCAGCCGTCGGGTGATCAGCAGGTTGATCGCGGCCACGATCAGCAGGATCAGGAACATCGTCCAGGCGATCGCGGACGCCTTGCCGAGGTTGCCGATGATCCAGCCCTGGTCGTACATGTACAGGCCGAGCGTCTGGTACTGGTGCTCGGAGCCGCCCTTGGAGCCGCTGGCCCCGCCGAACAGGAGCGGTTCACCGAACAGCTGCGTCGCGCCGATCGTGGAGACGACCACCGTGAACAGGATCGTCGGCCGCAGCATCGGGATCGTCACATGGCGGAACTGCTGCCAGCGGCCGGCGCCGTCCAGGGCCGCGGACTCGTACAGGTCGGAGGGGATCGCCTGCATCGCCGCGAGGTAGATCAGGGCGTTGTAGCCGGTCCACCGCCAGATCACGATCGAGGAGACGGCGAACTGCGAACCCCACGTCGACTCACGCCAGTTGACCGGGTCGACCCCGACGAAGCCCAGCAGCCAGTTGATCATGCCGCCGTCCCAGGAGTACAGCAGCACGAACACCAGGGTCGCCGCCGCCACCGAGGTGGCGTACGGGGTGAGCATCACGACCCGCCACACGGTGGAGCCGCGCAGCTTGTAGTTGAGCAGGTGCGCGATGCCGATCGCCATGATCAGCTGCGGCACGGTCGAGATGACACCGATGGTGAAGGTGTTCTTCAGTGCGGTCCAGAAGAAGTCCGAGGAGATCAGGTTCTGGTAGTTGTCCAGGCCCGCCCAGGTCTGCTGGTCCAGGTTGGACAGCTGCACGTTGTGCAGCGAGTACCAGGCCGTGTACAGCAGCGGGATGAGCCCGAAGGCGCCGAAGAAGATGAAGAAGGGGGCGATGAACGCGTACGGCGACGCCTTCATGTCCCAGCGGTACAGCCGGCTGCGCCAGGAGTCGGGCCCCGGGGGCGGTGTACCGCGACCGTGAGCACGGCGCGCCGCGCCCGGCTGGGAGCCGGGCGCGGCGTCGGCGCTCGACGCGGACTGCGCGAGAGCCTGCTTGGAGCTGGTCACTGGCCGAGCACGTCCTTGATCTCCTTGGTGGCCGCGTCCCAGCCCTGGTCAGGGGTCTTGCCCTTCTGCTCGACCTGCAGGATGCCGATGTCCGTGATGGCGGTGCCGATCGGCTGGTCCTTGACGCCGAAGACCTGCGTCGGGATGGTCTTCGCCGAGTCGGAGAAGATCTGCGTGATCGGCGCGTCCGAGAAGAACGCCGTCGTGGCGGCCTGCGGCTTCAGACTCGGGTACGCCGCCGGGATCGACGGGAAGCTCGCCTGCTTGGCGAAGACCTTCGCCTGCTGCTCGGGGGCGGTCAGCCACTTCGCCAGCGCGATGGCCTCCTTCTGGTGCTTGCCCGCCGTGGGCACACCGACGAACGCACCACCCCAGTTGGCCGCGGTGGGTGCCGCCGCGATGTCCCACTTGCCCTTGCCGGCCTCACCGGACTTCTCCTGGATGTAGCCGATCATCCAGGCGGGGCACGCCACCGTCGCGAACTTGGCGTTGGCGAAGGCCTGGTCCCACGGCTTGTCGAACTGCTTCAGCTTCGCCGACATGTCACTGGTCGCCACCTCCATCGAGGCTTCCCAGGCCTTCTTCACGCCCGTGGACTTGTCCCAGATGACGTTGCCGTCCTCGTCGTAGTAGCGCTGTTCCTCGCCACCGAGTGCCGCGTTGTAGACCGAGGAGGCGGAGTCCACGAACTTGGTGCCCTTCGGCGCCTTCTTCATGTACTCCTTCCCGACGTCGACGTACTTGGACCAGTCGCCCTTCCACTGCTCGGCGAGCTTGGTGCGGTCCGTCTCGAGACCCGCCGCCTCGAAGAGGTCCTTTCGGTAGCAGACCGCCATCGGGCCGATGTCGGTGCCGAGCCCGATGGTCTTGCCGTCCTTGGTGGTGGCCTGCGCCGTCTTCCAGTCCAGCCACTGGGACTTGTCGACGTCCTTGCCGAGGTCGACGAACTTGCCGGCCTGCGTCTGGACCGCCTCGGCGATGTTGCCGATCTCGATCGCCTGGATGTCGTCGGTACCGGAACCGGCCTGCAGCCGGGTGAGCGTCTTCGGCCAGTACACGTCGGTACGGGTCGTGACGTTCTCCTTGATGGTGATGTCCGGGTTCTTCTTCATGTACTCGTCGTAGAGACCGGCCTGCTTGTAGCCGAAGACACCGAAGGTGCCGATGGTCAGCGTGGTCTTGCCTCCGCCGCTACCGCCGTCCGAGTTCGACGAGCCGTCGTCCGAGTCCTCGGCGCAGCCGGCAAGCAGCCCCGTCGTCAGCGCGGCGACGGCCGCGAGGGCCATCAGCCTGCGGGACCCGCGGGTACTCGTGCGCATTGCGTCCTCCTGTTGCCTGACGTGCCGACCCCCCGGCCAACTGCATTGTTGGGCCCGTTAGTTCACGCTGCGGCTCGGGCGGGGAACGTGCGGGATGTGTATGTGTCAGGTACTGTGGGAGCGCTCCCACAGGTGATGTGTTGAAGGTTCGTCGCTCGGCGCGGGGGTGTCAAGGGAGAGGGCATAGAGATATGTCTTCAGTTATCGGGCTGTTAGCTAACGGCGGTTGGGGTCCGGAGAGTAGGTCTCCGACGGTTTCGGCACGGCCTCGGGAAGGCTCCGGATCGGCCTCGGAGTGGCTTTGTCGAGGGCGGGTCGCGGGCGGGGCGCGGGTGCGTTCCGGGCGTGGCGGGGAGGTGGCGGGGAGGTGGCGAGGCTTTGGGGCGGCTCCCGGGCGGCTCCGGGGAGGCCTCCGGTGGCCTCCCGGGTGGCCCCCTGGGGAGACGTTCCGGGCGCCGGGCGGGTGGCGCGGCCGAGTGCCGGGGAGGTGCGGTCGGGTGCTGAGCGAGTACGGATGGGGTGCCGGTCGGGGCACCGGGGAGTGCGACCGGGGTGTCGGCCGGGACGTTGGGGAAGTGCGGGGCGGGTGTCGGCCGGGGCGCCGGGGGAGTACGGGCCGGGTGTCGGCTGGGACACCGGGGGAGTACGACCGGGGTGTCGGCCGGGACGTCGGGGGGAGTACGGGCCGGGTGTCGGCCGGGGCACCGGGGAGTACGACCGGGGTGCCGGTCGGGGCGCCGGGGGAGTAAGAGCCGGGTGCCGGGCAGTGCGGCCGGAGGGCGGAGGCCCCGACTCCGGGAGCCCGGTTCCGATCACGACTGTTACATTCCAGGCCAAGCGCGGCGAGAGCCGTGCCGGACGGGAGGCGGACCATGGCAGTCCACGGAGCGCGTAGCCGGAGCGGCGGACGGCCGACCCTCGAAGAGGTCGCCGCACGCGCCGGTGTGGGCCGCGGCACGGTCTCCCGCGTGATCAACGGCTCCCCGCGAGTCAGCGACGCCACCCGCGCGGCCGTAGAGGCGGCGGTCGCCGAGCTGGGGTACGTGCCCAACACGGCGGCCCGTGCCCTCGCCGCCAACCGTACGGACGCGATCGCCCTGGTCGTCCCCGAGCCCGAGACCCGCTTCTTCGCCGAGCCGTACTTCTCCGACATGCTGCGCGGAGTGGGCGCCGCGCTCTCCGACACCGAGCTGCAGCTCCTGCTGATCTTCGCGGGCAGCGACCGGGAGCGGCGCCGGCTGGCCCAGTACCTGGCGGCGCACCGGGTGGACGGGGTCCTGCTGGTCTCGGTCCACGCGGACGACCCGCTGCCCGACCTGCTGGCCCAGCTGGAGATCCCGGCGGTGATCAGCGGCCGCCGCTCGGCCGACGAGACGCTGCCGTCGGTGGACTCGGACAACTTCGGCGGCGGCCGTTTCGCCGTGGAACACCTGATCGCCCAGGGCCGGCAGACCATAGCCCACCTGGCGGGACGCCTCGACGTGTTCGGTGCCCAGCGCCGCGTCGACGGCTACCGCGAGGCACTGCGCGAGGCGGGGCGCGAGGTCGACGACCGCCTCATCGTCCCCGGCGACTTCACGGAGGAGGGCGGCCGCAGGGCGATGAAGGAGCTGCTCTCCGTCTGCCCGACCCTGGACGCGGTCTTCGCCGGCTCCGACGTGATGGCGGCCGGCGCCCGCCAGGTCCTGCGCGAGGCGGGCCGCCGCATACCCGACGACGTGGCCCTCGTCGGCTACGACGACTCGGCCATCGCCCGCCACATGGACCCGCCCCTGACGAGCGTCCGTCAGCCGATCGAGGACATGGGCCGCGCGATGCTCGGCCTCCTGATCGACGAGATCGCGGACCGCCGCCCGGCGGTGTCCCGCGGCCTGGAGAGGCGACAACTGGTTCTGCCTACGGAACTGGTGGAGCGGGCTTCTTCGTAGGGGCGCAGTCTTCGGGTGGTGCCCTACCGGGTGAGGGACCACACCGCCCAGGCGATCAGGCCCGCGCCGACCAGCACCATCGCGGCGGACACCGACCGAGGCAGCGACTCCCGGGACCGACGGCGCAGCTGTGGCCGGGTCTGTGGCGTCAGCTGCGGTTGTCGCTGTGGCGGTTGCTGGGTCGCGCCCGCGCCCGGAGGGCCGGCAGGGGACGGACGTCCGTACGCTCCCGTCTGCGCCGGGGGTGGTTGATAGGGAGCCACTCGCGGGGGCCGGGTGTCCCAACTCCCGCTCCCGTAGCGCTGTTCCAGCATTCCCGTGGCGGACCGCCGCCACCGGACTCCCGCCGAGTCCGTGAACTCCACGACACCGAGGGCGGGTTGGGAGGGATGGGCGGGGCCGGGGCTCGTGTTGTCGCTCGTGGGCAGCAGGGCGCTGACGCTCTCGCCGGCGTGCAGCAGCCCGCCGGTGAGGCTCGTTGGGAGGGGCAGGCCGTCGTAGTGCAGAGCGACGTCCCTGACGGGCTGGTCGCTCCCGTTCGTCGCCTGAAGACTCCAGCCGACCCACTGCGCGGCCAGCGGCGACGGCCGGCTCCTCATCACCACCTGGACCAGGGAGGCCTGGACCACCTCAGCCCGCCGCTCGGCCTCCCTCGCGAGTTCCCGCTCCCGCTCCTCGACCTCCCGGGCCATGGCCGACACCCGCGCCGCCTCCCGCACGGAGTGCCGATGCCCGGCATAGCTCGTGACCACCCCCGCCACCCCGACAACGACCCCGACCACCCCGACGACTGCCTCCAGCATGCCCGTAACTCTGGCGGGGTGCGGGAGGGGCAGTCCAGTACCACCGGGGAATCCGATCAGTCCGGTGGCCGAGTCATGCCGGGTGGCGCCGAGCGGTGCCGAGTGGTGCGGGAAACGCCTGAGGGCCGGTCCGCTTTCGCGGACCGGCCCTCAGGACCTTCAGGGTGAGTGACGGGACTTGAACCCGCGGCATCCTGGACCACAACCAGGTGCTCTACCAGCTGAGCTACACCCACCATGACCGGGTTGGTTCTCCAAGTGGTTCACCGACCGGCCGAGAAAAAGTGTACAGGGTCCGAAGGGGTGCTCGCGCCCGTGTTTCGGTGGGGGCTAGCCCGCAGGCAGGACGTGTTTCGAGGCGATGCTGCGGGCCGTGTCCGAGTCGGGGCCGGGCTGCGGGACGAAGATCGCCTCGCGGTAGTAGCGGAGCTCCGCGATGGATTCGCGGATGTCGGCGAGCGCGCGGTGGTTGCCGTTCTTCTCCGGGCTGTTGAAGTACGCCCGGGGGTACCAGCGGCGGGCCAGCTCCTTGACGGAGGAGACGTCCACGATGCGGTAGTGGAGGTACTCCTCAAGGGTCGCCATGTCACGGAGGAGGAAGCCGCGGTCCGTGCCGACCGAGTTCCCGCACAGCGGGGCCTTGCCCGGTTCCTTGACGTGCTCGCGGATATAGGCGAGGACCTGCGCCTCCGCGTCCGCCAGGGTCGTGCCACCGGCCAGCTCGGAGAGGAGGCCGGAGGACGTGTGCATCTGGCGCACCACGTCCGGCATCGTCTCCAGCGAGGCGTCCGGCGGGCGGATCACGATGTCCACCCCCTCGCCGAGTACGTTCAGCTCAGAGTCGGTCACCAGCGCGGCCACCTCGATGAGCGCGTCGTCCGACAGCGAGAGACCGGTCATCTCGCAGTCGATCCACACCATGCGATCGTTCATGGCCTCACCCTACGGCCCGCTCCCGTGCCCCGGCAGGCCCGGGACCTCGGCAGTCGGCACCGATGTCGGCACCGACGACGGACAAAAACCGCGCCGGCCCCGGACCACAACGGTCCGGGGCCGGCGCGCAACGCTCCGACACGGTCGCGGCTAGGGCGCGCTCCGCTGGCCGGGCAGGCTCGCCCGGCCTCCCGCGTACATCTCGGCGCCGGCCCGTCCCTCGGTGGAGAGGGACGACGTCGCCGGGCCGACCGCGTGCGCGGCCGCCGTACGCCGGGTCTGCAGCGGCACGGGTGCCTCCTGCGGCACAGGTGGCGGTGGTGGCGCGCCGGAACCGTCCGAGTCCGACTGCCTCTCGCCCTGCGGACGACGGGCCCGGTAGGCGGCCCGGTACGCGGCGGGGGACGAGCCGAGCTGCCGGCGGAAATGGCCGCGCAGGGCCACCGGGGAGCGGAAGCCGCAACGGCCCGCCACCTCGTCCACCGAGTAGTCGGACGTCTCCAGGAGCCGCTGCGCCTGGAGCACCCGCTGTGTGATCAGCCACTGCAGGGGAGCGCTCCCGGTGAGCGAGCGGAACCGGCGGTCGAACGTACGCCTGCTCATGTACGCGCGTGCCGCCAGCGTCTCCACGTCGAACTGTTCGTGGAGGTGCTCCAGCGCCCAGGCGACGACCTCCGCGAGGGGGTCGGCGCCGATCTCCTCTGGTAAAGACCGATCGAGGTAGCGCTCCTGGCCGCCCGATCGGCGCGGGGGGACCACCAGACGGCGGGCCAGTGCTCCGGCCGCCTCGTTCCCGTGGTCCGTCCGCACTATGTGCAGGCAGAGATCGATCCCGGCCGCCGTGCCCGCCGACGTGAGTACGTCGCCGTCGTCCACGAACAGCTCGCGGGGATCGACGTGCACCGACGGATAGCGCTTGGCCAGCGTCGGCGCGTACATCCAGTGTGTCGTCGCCGGACGGCCGTCCAGCAGTCCGGCCGCCGCGAGTACGAAGGCGCCGGTGCACAGCCCGACTATGCGGGCACCCTCCTCATGGGCCCGGCGCAGTGCGTCGAGCGCCTCCTCCGGTGGTGGTGAGGTGATCGACCGCCAGGCCGGCACGACGACCGTGCCTGCCCGGGAGATCGCCTCCAGCCCATTGGGCGCGGTGAGTTCCAGGCCTCCTGTGGTCCGCAGTGGGCCTTCCTCGCCTGCGCACACCAGTAGTCGGTAGCGCGGCACGCCGGCGTCCTGGCGGTCAATCCCGAACACCGAAAGCGGTATGGAACTCTCGAAGATGGGGCCGCCGCTGAACAGCAGCACCGCGACGATCTCCTTGCGGCGTCGCCCGGAAAGTTTCCGGGCCGCGGCTTCCGGCGCGGCAGTGGAGTCGTGGCTCATACTGCTAAGCCCCCCTCGGTGGTCGCGGCTCCTCGGTTGTGTCGCTCCTGCACGTTTCCCCTCGGTCCTGCACGAGTCCCCCGCCGTAAGACGTCAAGATCGAATCTACTGTGTCCCGTGGTGCCGAGGTGGCCAGTTCAGCACTCGGCAGATTGTCGACATGGCAACTTGGCGTGAAGCATTCGATCACGAAGCGTTGCACTCGTGGGCCGTACAGGGAAGTGCGCCTGCCCCGCGTGGCCGGTCCCAGTAGGGTGCGGGCACCCTACTGGACCCTTTCAGTGCAGGTCGAACGGGGGTTGGGGGCCTGGTCGGCCAAGGGGTGGGCGGTGTCCAGAAGTTGGCTGAAAAGCAACGGGCTCGTGCGCGGAAACCGGTCAGTCAACCGGCGTATTTCCACCGGCATGCCGACCGCCCCGGTGTGCTCCCGCGCCTACCCTGCCGCGGGGCACATGATGCGGCGCCGGCTCCTCGCCGCGGGACACATGGTGCGCTGCCGGCTCCTCCGTGCGCAGCCGTGCCGCGCCCCGCTCGGACCGGCGCAGCAGCACCCGGCACGCCCCCGTCACCGCGGCCAGGCCGAGGGCCGTGCCGGCCGCGCCCGCCAGAGAGGTCCCGTACCCGACGAGGACGACCGGAACCAGGACGCAGCTGAAGGCCGCCCAGCGGACCACGTCGCTCGCCGTGTCCTGGGTGGTGGCTCGGGCGGCGGGTGTCCTGGAGGGGGGCTGGGGCGCGGTCGAGGGTTGTCCGGACACGGTGGGGCTCCCTGGGGCGGTGGCTTACGGGGGTTCAACGCGTGTTCGAGCCGCCGGTCACGGGGAGTTTCCCGGGGGTGCCGCTGGAAATTCTGGATGCGGTGTCGGGGCTGTGCGTTGTCCGCGGGTGGGTGGGGGCTGGTCGCGCAGTTCCCCGCGCCCCTTACGGGGCGCCACCGTTCCCGCGTGCCTGAAGGGGTGGCCCCGCTTCCCGCGTGCCTGAATGAAGGGCCTGAAGAAGCGGGCCCGGCCGACCTGGCGTCCCCTATACCTGCCCGGGGCCTCCTGCCTGGGTGAACGCTGTGCAAACCGCCTGTACGGGGCAGCAACCATTGCGTTACGGGCGTGCTCTCGTGCATGCTCCGGGGAACCCTCCCGCGGCGAGAGCGGGATCTGGGCAGAGGAGGCGTGCCGCCGTACCCTTGGGGGTATGGGGTTGGGAAGATGATTCCCGGACACAGCTCCGTAGCACCTGTCGTCCCACCCACGAGGATCCGAACGCCGAGACACTCATGGCCGGTCACGAATTCGAACCCGCGGACCGCAAGCGCCCCGTCGCCGATCCCACGGCGGCCGAGCCCTTGGCGGCGGAAGAACCACGTCAGTCCTGCGATCCCGCCTTCAAGCACGGCGTCGTCGTCGGCTTCGACGGATCGACATCGAGCGAGCGCGCCCTCGCGTACGCGATCGGGATGGCCTGCCGCTCCGGCTCGGGCCTGATCATCGTCCATGTCGCCAACCGGCTGCCCACCACGGTGTGGGCGGGCTGCGAGCCCCCGGTCTTCGTCGACGTCCCCGATCACCGCACCGAGGTGCTCGGCCTGGAACTCGCCTGTGCGGAGTATCTGGCCGAGGTCCCCTGGATCCTCGTCGAGCGCGGCGGAGACATCTGCCACGAACTCGAAGAGGTGGGGCGGGAGTACGAGGCGGACGCGATCGTCGTCGGATCGACCCACGGCATCGTCGGACGCATCTTCGGCTCCGTGGCCGGGCGGCTCGCGAAGCGTGCGCAGCGACCGGTGGTCGTCATTCCCTGAACGGCCCCTGGTCGTCTCCTGGTTGCCGTCCCCTGTTCGACCCTTGGCTGCCCCTGATCGAACGCCTTCGTCGTTGTCGTTTCGCAACTCGGCGTTGTCCCAGGTGAGATGAGCCGTGGGTGAGGTCAACTTCCTTTACGTGTCTGGTAAATCTACTCGCGCGTAGATGTGTTTGTGCGCTTGTGAAGGGCATATACCGGTCACCGCACAACAGCACATGCACGAAGGGAGCCCGCCGTGGACAATGACGTCTCCGCGGGAAGCACCACCTGGACCCTGGGCCACCTCGCACTCGGACTCACGCTGCTCGCTTTCGGCCTCGGTCATACCGAAGTGATCGATGGCGTCACGGCAGCCGACTCCGTCTCTCTCGCCACCTATGTCGGTGGCATCGCGCTCTTCGTCGCCGGTCTCATGGCCTTCCGCGACCGCGACGCGTTCACGGGTACGGCGTTCGCCGCGCTCGGGGCGTTCTGGTTCACCTGGGGCGTCGGCGCCGACACGCAGGTCTCCGACAACGCGGCGGGGCTGTTCCTGCTGCTCTTCGCGCTCGTCGCGCTGAGCCTGACGCTCGGGGCGTCCGCCTCGGCGCCGCTCACCAGGGGTGCGTACGGGTTGCTCTTCGTGGCGATGGTGTTGCTCGCCGTCGCGCAGTTCGGTGACTCTGCGGGGCTTGCCAAGGTGGGTGGGTGGTTCGCGGTCGTCGGCGGGCTGGCCGCCTGGTATGCCGCGACTGCGGCGCTGGCTCACTGGCCTACGGCCATGCCGCGTCGTGCTGCCGGCCGGGGCGTGACGGCTCCCGGCTGACTGGCAGCCAGCCGGGGCATTGGGCGACCCCGGCGTGTGGACGGACCCCCCGTGTTTTGGTGGCAACACGTGGGGTCCGTCCTCTTGTTCGGCCTCTGCGGGTGCGTGGGGGCTTGTCGCGCAGTTCCCCGCGCCCCTAAAGGGGCGCGGGGAGCCGCACATGTTGCCGCCCCGCGCCCCTGACGGGGCGCGGCCTTGTACGGGGAGGGCTACTCCACCGTGACCGACTTCGCCAGGTTCCTCGGCTTGTCGATGTCCCTGCCCAGGGCCAAGGCCGTGTGGTAGGCGAGGAGTTGGAGGGGGATGCCCATCAGGATGGGGTCCAGTTCGTTCTCGTTCTTCGGGACGAGGATCGTCTGGTCGGCCTTCTCCTGGTGCTCGTGGGCCACGGCGAGGATCCTGCCGCTGCGGGCCTTGATCTCCTCCAGGGCCGCGCGGTTCTTCTCCAGGAGGTCGTCGTTCGGGACGATCGCCACCGTCGGCAGCGCGGGCTCGATCAGCGCGAGCGGGCCGTGCTTCAACTCCGAGGCGGGGTAGGCCTCGGCGTGGATGTACGAGACCTCCTTCAGCTTCAGCGAGGCCTCGCGCGCCACCGGGTAGCCGCGGACCCGGCCGATGAAGAGCATCGAGCGCGCCTCGGCGTACTGCTCGGCGAGCTTCTTGATCTCGTCCTCCTGGTCGAGGATCTCCGTGATCTGGCCGGGCAGCTTCCGCAGGCCCTCGATGATCCGCTTGCCGTCGGAGACCGACAGGTCACGGGTGCGGCCCAGGTGCAGCGCGAGCAGCGCGAAGGCGACCGTGGTGTTCGTGAAGCACTTGGTGGAGACGACACAGACCTCGGGGCCCGCGTGCACGTACATGCCGCCGTCGGCCTCGCGGGCGATGGCCGAACCGACCACGTTCACGATGCCCAGGACCCGCGCGCCCTTGCGCTTCAGCTCCTGCACGGCGGCCAGGACGTCGTACGTCTCACCGGACTGGGACACCGCCACGTACAGCGTGTCGGGGTCGACGACCGCGTTGCGGTAGCGGAACTCCGAGGCGGGCTCGGCGTCCGCGGGGATACGGGCCAGCTCCTCTATCATCTGCGCGCCGATCATGCCCGCGTGGTACGAGGTGCCGCAGCCGAGGATCTTCACCCGGCGGATCTGGCGCGCCTCGCGGGCGTCCAGGTTCAGGCCGCCCAGGTGCACGGTCGAGAAACGGTCGTCGATCCGCCCGCGCAGCACGCGGTCCACGGCGTCGGCCTGCTCGTGGATCTCCTTGTGCATGTACGTGTCGTGGCCGCCCATGTCGTACGAGGCGGCCTCCCACTCCACGGTGGTCGGCTCGGCCGTCGTACGCGTGCCCTCGGTCGTGTACGTACGGAAGTCGTCGGCCTTCAGGGTCGCCATCTCGCCGTCGTCAAGGGTGACGATCTGACGGGTGTGCGTCACGAGCGCGGCGATGTCCGAGGCGACGAACATCTCCTTCTCGCCGATGCCGAGGACGACCGGGGAGCCGTTGCGGGCCACCACGATGCGGTCCGGGAAGTCGGCGTGCATGACGGCGATGCCGTACGTGCCCTCGACGACCCGGAGGGTCTCGCGGACCTTGTCCTCCAGCTTCTCGGCCTGGGAGCGGGCGATCAGGTGGGTGAGGACCTCGGTGTCGGTCTCGGAGAGGAACTTGACGCCATCGGCCTCCAGCTTCTTCCGCAGGTCGGAGGCGTTGTCGATGATGCCGTTGTGGACGACGGCGACCTTGTTGTCGGCCGACATGTGCGGGTGCGCGTTGTGGTCGGAGGGGGCGCCGTGCGTGGCCCAGCGGGTGTGGGCGATGCCCGTGGTGCCGGCGAAGCGCTTGGGGACGCGGGCCTCCAGGTCACGGACGCGGCCCTTGGCCTTGACCATCTTCAGGCCCGCCGTCTTCGGGGACGTCACGACGATGCCCGCCGAGTCGTAGCCGCGGTACTCGAGGCGCTGCAGGCCTTCGAGGAGGAGCGGTGCCACATCACGCCTGCCGATGTATCCCACGATTCCGCACATACGGTTTCTCTGTCCCCTCAGTCGTTCAGTCGTTCGGTCGTTCAGATCGGCTCTGTCGCTCTGGTTCGTCCGGCGGTCAGCCGTAGACGATGCGGCGCAGTTGTCTGAGTGTGAGTTCGGGCGGTGCGACCGCGCGGTACTTCAGGTCCGCCGCGATCCGTTCGAAGATCGTCGAGTTCACCAGTCCCTGAGCCTGGAGCTCGCGATGGCGGCGACGGACGTAGTCGTCGGTCGCCTCGTCGAAGTAGGCGAGGACGTCCTGGATCACCCGCAGTGCCTCGCCCCGGCTGAGGGGCGAGGAGCGCGTCAGATGATCAACAAGTTCGTCGTGCACCCGTCGATCCTGAGGTAAAGCGCTGGCAATCGCAAGAATCCTGCCCGATTTCGGGCAAGAGGCTGTTGAAACTCTTATGGGAGGCTGTTCGGGGCCTGTTCATCCTGTGGCCCGCGGTGCGATGGTTGCCAGGAGCACCTTTTCGGCCATGGACACTCCACGCATGGGCGTACCGGAGAAGCTCGCCGCGCGCATGAGCATGGCCGAGCAGCACGAATACCTTCGCGCCAGATTCTCGCGGCGCACGATGATCAGGAGCGGCGCCGTCACGCTGGGCGCCGTCGCGGGCGGGGCCTTCGTGCCCGGCGCCGTCGCACAGGCGGCGACGAAGACCTCCGCACCGACGCAGACCGCCGCGCGCACCGAGAGCGTCGACGGCGCGCTCGTCGCCCCCTTCGGCCGCCATCTCGCCTGGGGCAGCGACCCCCGTACGGAGATCACCGTCTCCTGGCAGGTCCCGGTCGCGGTGAAGAAACCTTTCGTCCGCATCGGCGCCCACCCCTGGGACCTCTCCCACAAGATCGACGCCGAGGTCCGCACGCTCTTCACCCCGGCCGGCGTCGGCGCGAGCGGCAACCACACCCAGTACTACGTGCACGCCAAGCTCACCCACCTGCGGCCCGGCCGGACGTACTACTACGGCGTCGGCCACGCGGGCTTCGACCCGGCCGAGGTGCACCTGCTCGGCACGCTCGGCACCTTCACCACCGCCCCCGCGCACAAGGAGCCGTTCACCTTCACGGCCTTCGGCGACGAGGGCGTCAGCTACCACGGCCTCGCCAACAACAGCCTGCTGCTCGGCCAGAACCCGGCCTTCCACCTGCACGCCGGGGACATCGCGTACGCCGACCCTGCCGGTGCGGGCCAGACCGCCGATGCCGGATTCGACTCGCGTGTCTGGGACCAGTTCCTCGCGCAGACCGAGTCGGTCGCCAAGTCCGTCCCGTGGATGCCGGCCTACGGCAACCACGACATGGAGGCCTGGTACTCGCCCAACGGCTACGGCGGCGAGGACGCCCGCTGGAACCTCCCGGACAACGGCCCCGACAAGAAGAACCTGCCGGGCGTCTACTCCTTCGTCTACGGCAACACGGCGGTCATCTCGCTCGACGCCAACGACATCTCCTTCGAGATCCCGGCCAACCTGGGGATCTCCGGCGGTACGCAGACCAAGTGGCTGGAGGCGCAGCTGAAGAAGTACCGCGCCTCCAAGGACGTCGACTTCGTCGTCGTCTTCTTCCACCACTGCGCCTACTGCACCTCCACCGCGCACGCCTCGGAGGGGGGTGTACGCCAGGAGTGGGTGCCGCTGTTCGAGAAGTACACGGTGGATCTCGTCATCAACGGCCACAACCACCAGTACGAGCGTACGGACGTCATCAAGGCGGGCAAGGTCGCCAAGAAGCTGCCGATCGGTGGTACGGCGTATCCCGAGACGGACGGTGTGGTGTACGTGACTGCGGGTGCGGCCGGGCGCAGTCTGTACGCGTTCACCGCGCCGGTGTCGTACGAGGGGCATGAGAACGAGGTGGAGTCCGTTGCCTCCTTCGTCAACACGAAGGGTGGCAAGGTCAATGAGACCGTTGCCTGGTCTCGGGTGCGGTATCTCGACTACTCGTTCTTGCGGGTGGATGTGACGCCGGCGTCTCGGGGGCGGCTTGCCACGTTGAGGGTGCGGGGGATTGCTGAGACGGGGGAGGAGGTTGACCACTTCACTGTGGCGCGGCGGGGTCGGTGAGCTGGTCGTGTGGCGGCGGGTGTGATTGCGGGTAGCTCCGCTGGTCGGGTCGGTTTGGCGGGTGCGGGTGGGTGGGGGCTGGTCGCGCAGTTCCTCGCGCCCCTAAAAGATTGCGCAGTTCCCCGCGCCCCTAAATCGCCCCCCGCGCCCCTGAAAGGTTGCGCAGTTCCCCGCGCCCCTAAAATCGCCCCCGCGCCCCTGAAAGGTTGCGCAGTTCCCCGCGCCCCTTAATGGCCCCCCGCGCGCCCAAAGGAAGGCGCCCGCGCAGCCCCTCGGGGGCGCGGGCGCCTTCCCCTGTAGGGCTCGCTACATGCCCCTCAGTACCGCCTGTTTGGCCAGAGTGAATTCCTCGTCTGTGAGGATGCCGGACTTGTGTAGGTCGCCGAGTTCTCGGAGGCGGCGTAGGAGGGCGTCGTGGTCGGGTTGTGGGGGTGGGTCCGGGGTGGTGGTGAGTTGGCTGGGTGGGGTGTCCGAGGGGGACGGGGCCGACGGGTGGGGGAGGCGGGCCTGTACCGCCGCCGCTACCAGGGCCATCAGGGGGTCCTTCTTGAAGCCCCACAGGTCCACTGAGTTGGGGTCGTACTTCGGCGGGGCCTTCGTGGGCGCGCCCCGGACTGTGAAGCGGAGGAAGCCGTTCTCCAGGCCGACCGCGGGATGCCACTCCACGGACTGGATGTCGGCCAGGGCGAGTGTGCGGGCGCCGGCCGCCGACTTGGCCTCCTCCGTCTTCCAGTTCCACTCCAGGCGGATGTTCTCCCCGTCGAAGCTCGCGGTGCCGTCGCCCGCGGAGACCGACAGGGGCACCGCGGGACCCGGCAGCAGATAGCGGTCGACGGCGGTGGTGGGCACCTCGTCCAGGAGCAGCGCGTTGCGGATCTCGTCCACGAAGTACTCGGCGACGCCGTAGCGGTCCGAGTCGACGGTCATCTGGTAGGGGTCGTGGGGGTCCGTGAGTCTGCCGCCGGTCGCGTGCAGCAGCGGGTCGGCGCCGTCGCGCAGCCGGAGCCTGAGCCGCCCGGACTTCTTGCCCTGTTCGAACGAGATCCCCGCCAACGCGCCCAGTGGGACCGCGAGTTCGCCCAACGTCTTGCGCAGCAGCCCCACGTTCTTGTCACGGCCTGGCACGAGCCGCAGGGCGTCGCCGTCGAAGGTCCACGTGCCGTCCCGTTGGATGATTTCCGCCATGAGGGGGATTGTTTCACCGGCAGTGCGGGAGAGTGGTCTATACCCATTCGAAGGGAGCGCATGTGAGACAGCACAGAACGCCCCGACTCCTCGGTACGCTGCTGCTCGTGGTGGCTGCAGGTATCTCCGTCGCCGGCGCGGCACCGTCCGCCGCCGGCCGAACCGCTACCCCGCTCGGCCAGGTGATCCCGGCCCCCGCCTCTGTCGACGCGGGCGGATCCCCGTACCGGATCACCAGTAGTACGCGCATTCGTGTGGACGACTCGCGGGAGGGGCGCCGCATCGGCTCGTATCTCGCGGACGTCCTGCGGCCCTCGACCGGCTATCGGCTGCCGGTCACGGACGACGGCGGCCGTGACGGCATCCGGCTTCAGCTCAGCCGCAAGGACTCCGCGCTCGGCGCGGAGGGCTACCGGCTGAAGAGCGGCAAGGGCGCTGTCACCATCACGGCCCGGGAGCCCGCCGGGCTGTTCCACGGTGTGCAGACCCTGCGCCAGCTCCTGCCGGCCGCGGTCGAGAAGGACTCCGTACAGCCCGGACCCTGGGCGGTCGCCGGCGGCACCATCACCGACACGCCCCGCTACGGCTACCGCGGCGCGATGCTGGACGTCTCCCGGCACTTCTTCGGCGTCGACCAGGTCAAGCGCTACATCGACCAGTTGGCGCTCTACAAGGTCAACACGCTGCACCTCCACCTCAGCGACGACCAGGGCTGGCGGATCGCGATCGACTCCTGGCCGCGGCTCGCCTCGTACGGCGGGTCCACGCAGGTCGGCGGCGGGCCCGGCGGCTTCTACACGAAGGCCCAGTACAAGGAGATCGTCCGGTACGCCTCCTCGCGCTTCCTCGAAGTCGTGCCCGAGATCGACATGCCCGGCCACACCAACGCAGCGCTCGCCTCGTACGCCGAGCTGAACTGCGACGGGGTCGCGCCGCCGCTCTACACCGGCACCGCGGTCGGCTTCAGCTCGCTGTGCGTCGGCAAGCCGGTGACGTACGACTTCGTGGACGACGTGATCCGTGAGCTGGCCGCGATCACGCCCGGCAGGTACATCCACATCGGCGGTGACGAGGCGCACTCGACGCCCCACGAGGACTTCGTGGAGTTCATGACCAAGGTCCAGCCCGTCGTCGCCAAGTACGGGAAGAAGGTCATGGGCTGGCACCAGTTGACCGGGGCGAGTCCCGCCAAGGGCGCGCTGGCCCAGTACTGGGGTCTGGACGACACGAACGCCGCCGAGAAGGAGCAGGTCGCGGCGGCCGCGCGCAACGGGACCGGGCTGGTCCTGTCGCCCGCCGACCGGGTGTACCTCGACATGAAGTACAACGCGGACACCCCGCTCGGCCTCGACTGGGCCGGCCTGGTGGAGGTCAAGCGGTCCTACGACTGGGATCCCGGCAACTACCTTGCGGGCGTGCCCGGTTCGGCGGTCCGGGGTGTCGAGGCACCGCTGTGGACGGAGACCCTCTCGACCTCGGCGAACCTCGACTACATGGCGTTCCCGCGGCTGCCCGGGGTGGCCGAGCTCGGCTGGTCGCCAGCGGCCACGCACGACTGGGACACGTACAAGGTGCGGCTCGCGGCACAGGCGCCGCGGTGGGACGCGATGGGGACCGGCTACTACCGGTCGTCGCAAGTCCCCTGGCCCGCCGGGTAGTTGAAGCTCGATCGCTGAACACGGCGGCGGGCGCCCCCTGGGACCGTTCTGGGGGACGCCCGCCTGCTTTGTGGGAGCTGTAAGTCGGTGACGATGTCGGTGCTTACAGCCCGGCGATGGGGTTCTTCAGGTTCCCGACGAGCTGGAGGGCTCCGGCGGGATCGGCGAGATCCACCATCTGCTCGTTGTCGCGCAGCTGGAGACGGTTGAGGCAGGACAGCGAGAACTCGGGCGCGAACATGTCGTACTGCTTGAACTTGTCCGCGAGTTCGGGCGTGGCCGCCTGGTAGTCGCGTACGCAGTCGGCGACCGTCCGCCAGAAGTCGTCCTCCTCCAGGACGCCCTCGCTCGCCAGGTTCGCGGCGAGGAAGCGGAAGAAGCAGTCGAAGACGTCCGTGAAGATCGACAGGAGTTTTTTGTCCTCGGGGACGTCGACGCGCAGCCGCTCGACCGTCGGCGGCAGCACCGCGTCCGGGTCCATGACGGCGATCTCCTCGGCGATGTCCTTGTAGATCGCCCGCTCCACGACACCGTCCTTGAGCACGAGGATGACGTTCTCGCCGTGCGGCATGAACACCAGGTCGTACGCGTAGAAGCTGTGCAGCAGCGGGGTGAAGTAGGCCCGGAGGTAGCGGCGGAGCCACTCCACCGGCGTCAGCCCCGAGCGCTCGATCAGCGTGGCCGCGATCGACGCGCCCTCGTGGTCGACGTGCACGAGCGAGGCCATGGTAGCGAGCGACTCGCCGTCCCGGAGGGAGGAGACCGGGCTCTCGCGCCACAGGGCGGCGAGCATTTTCCGGTACGGGGAGTAGCGGTCGGTGGCGGCCTCGTACTCCAGGTGCCGGTAGCCGACGGCCGCCCGCTCGCGGATGATCGACAGGCCCGTCGACCTCAACACCGGGTCGTTGTCGATGAGTTGGGCCAGCCAGTCGTTGATGGCCGGGGTCGCCTCCATGTAGGCGGCGGACAGGCCGCGCATGAAGCCCATGTTGATGACCGACAGGGCGGTCTTCACATAGTGCTTCTCGGGCGCGCTCTTGTTGAAGAACGTCCGGATCGACTGCTGGGCCAGGTACTCGTCGTCGCCCTCGCCCAGGCACACCAGGTGCTTCTGGGCGACCTCGGCGGCGAACGTGACGGTGAGCTTGTTCCACCACTGCCAGGGGTGGACCGGGATGAACAGGAAGTCCGCCGGGTCCAACTCCTGGGCGCGCAGGGTGTCGTTGAACCGCGCGACCGTCTCCTCGCCCAGCTCGTCGCGCAGGAACGACTCGTACTCGATGCCCACGCCGGCCGTGAAGGCGGCCCGCGAGCGGTGCGCGGCCAGCCAGACCAGCCGTACGGGACTGGCGGTCTCCGGCGCGTACGAGAGGTACTCGTGGACGCCGAAGCCCAGCCGCCCGTTGTTGGCGACGAAGCAGGGGTGGCCCTCGGTCATGCCCGTCTCGATCTCCTGGAAGCCGCTTTTCGCGAGCTCGGCGGAGGTTAGCTGGGGCTTGGTGAGCTTGTAGCAGGTGCCGGCGAGGGTGGAGGAGATCTCCTCCAGGTAGACCGGGAGAACCTCGTCGCTCAGGCCGAGCGCGGTCTTCAGCTCGATGAAGAAGTCCAGGGCGTGCAGGGGGAGTTCGCCCCCGTCCCGGTGCCTGGTGATCGACTCGGCGTCGACCTGCCAGTGGTCCAGGGCGCGGCGGGTGGCGGTGAACCGGTAGCGGGTCAGCCCGTCGTCACTGCGGATGGCGTACTCGGCGGGCTTGCCTTCGTTGCCCGCGTTGCCGCCCTCGTCGCCGCCTCCGCCTTCGGTCGGCTCCGGGGTGATCAGCCGTTCGTGGGCGAACTCGGCGAGGGCCTTGCGGATGAGGAGGCGGTTGGCCCGCGCCCAGCGGTGGGGGGACAGATGTGCCACGGCGTCGGACAGGGTCACAGGGAAACTCCTCGGGTGGCCAGGCTGCGCTTGCTCAGGAACTGCTCGCGTGTGCAGAAGGAGAGCAGCGCGCGCTTCTCCGGCTTGTCGATCTCGCGCGCCGGGACGAAGCCGACGGCCTCGTTCAGCGCGTGCACTGCCTTGTTGGTGACATCCGGCTCGACGACGACCCGCCGGGTGCGCGGGTCGGCGAACAGCTCGTCCATCACCGCGGTGATGACGGCCCGCGTGAAGCCGTGCACGGGCCGGTCGGTGGGGGCGACCAGGAAGTGCATACCGACGTCACCGGGCTCGGGCTCGTACAGCCCGACCAGTTCGATGTACCGGGGGTCGTACTTCTCCATCAGGAACGCGGGCCGCCCGTCGTGGAACCCGAGATACGCGTGATGGTGCTCATTGGCCGTGATGGCCATGTACTCCCGCTCCACGTCCTGGAGTTTCGCCTCCTGCATCATCCAGAAGGCGGCCTTGGGATGCGTCACCCAGGAGTGCAGCAGCTCGGCGTCTTTCAGGGGGTCGAGGGGGCGGATGGTGAAGGTGCCGACTTGGAAGGCGGCGCTCATGGGGAACTCCTTGTGCAGATCTCCCCGTCGTGGGGACGGGACAGGAAAACGCGTTGATCGATCGAAAGGGTGGAGTCTCGCGAAAACCACACCCGCTTACGGGAGGGCGGCTAGCTTTTGAGGAATGACGGATCAGCACGTGAAGCGGGCATTCAAGTACCGTTTTTACCCGACGACGGAACAGGCGGAGGAGTTGTTCCGGACGTTCGGGTGTGTGCGTAAGGTCTACAACATGGCGTTGGATGCTCGCAGTCGGGCATGGACGGACGAAAGCCGTCGAATCTCCTACGCGGAAACCTCTGCGATGCTGACAGAGTGGAAGAAGGCCGAAGCGCTGGCCTACCTGACCGAGGTGTCCTCGGTGCCCCTCCAGCAAACCTTGCGTCACTTGCAGGCGGCATTCACGAACTTCTTCTCCAGGCGCGCACAGTACCCGCGTTTCAAGTCGAAGAAGAAAAGCCGGGCGGCCGCCGAGTACACGAAATCGGCGTTCAAGTGGCGCGATGGGCAGCTGACGCTGGCCAAGATGAGAACACCGCTTGACGTTCGCTGGTCGCGTCCCCTGCCCGAGGGTGCGGAGCCGAGTACGGTCACTGTCTCCTGCGACGCGGCGGGACGCTGGTTCCTGTCCCTTTTGGTGGAGGACACCACAGTGCGGCCTCTGCCGGCCGACAACAACGCGGTCGGCATCGACGTGGGAATCAGCAGCCTCGTGACCCTTTCCACGGGGGAGAAGGTCGCCAACCCGAAGTGTGAACGGAGGGACAGCGCTCAGCTGGCGGCCGCCCAGAGGGGCCTTGCCCGTAAGAAGAAGGGATCCAAGAACCAGGCCAAGGCTCGCGTTAAAGTAGCGAAGATCCACGCGAGGATCGCCGATCGGCGCCGAGACTTCCTGCACAAACTGTCCACTCGGCTCGTCCAGGAGAACCAACTGGTCGTGATCGAGGATCTCAGTGTCCATAACCTGATGGGCAATCACGCCCTGGCGCGATCGATCTCCGACGCTTCGTGGGCGGAGTTGCGTTCCATGCTGGAGTACAAGTGCGCCTGGTACGGGCGGGAACTTGTTGCGATCGACCGCTTCTTCCCGTCGAGCAAGACATGCTCGACGTGTGGCTTGATTCGCGACGTACTGCTCCTCGGCGTCCGGGAGTGGACGTGTGAAGGCTGCGGTACCTGGCACGACCGGGACCACAATGCCGCCAAGAATATTCTGGCCGCCGGGCAGGCGGTGTCGGCCTGTGGAGCCGGTGTAAGACCTCAACGGAGTTCCTCCGGGCGGGCAGTCGGCGACGAAGCAGGAAGGTCATGGCGCGAGCCGTGGGAGTCCCCGCCCCGAGGGGCGGGGAGATGTCAAACGGCGAACTCCTGGAACGCGATGGACTTTTCGACCGGGTAGTACTCGGTGCCGAGCAGTTCCCTGATGATGTAGGCGTTGCGGTAGGCGCCCATGCCGAGGTCCGGTGAGGTGATCGAGTGGGTGTGGACGCCGGCGTTCTGCAGGAAGATGCCGCGGCCGGTCGTGTCGATGGCGTAGTTGCGGGCCACGTCGTGGTTGCCCTGCTCGTCGTAGCGGATGCGGTCGCGGACGGGCCTGAGGAACTCGGGCTCCACGTACTTGTAGCCGGTCGCCAGGACCAGGCCCTCGGAGTGCAGCTCGTAGTCCTTGCCCTGCTCCTCCTGGCGCAGGCCCAGGGTGTACGTGCCGTTCTCGTAATTCGCCGTGCTGAGGGCGGAGTTGGTGAGCAGGCGGGTGGGGACCGGGCCGCCGAGGTTCTTCTGGTAGAGCAGGTCGAAGATCGAGTCGATCAGCTCGCCGTCGATGCCCTTGAACAGGCCCTTCTGCTCCGTCTGGAGGCGGTAGCGGGTCCGCTCGGGAAGCGCGTGGAAGTAGTCGATGTACTCCGGGGAGGTCATCTCCAGCGTCAGCTTGGTGTATTCGAGCGGGAAGAAGCGCGGCGAGCGGGTGACCCAGTTCAGCCGGTAGCCGTGGACGTCGATCTCGCTCAGCAGGTCGTAGTAGATCTCGGCCGCGGACTGCCCGCTGCCGACCAGCGTGATCGACTTCTTGGCCTGCAGCTCCCGCTTGTGCTGTTGGTAGCGGGAGTTGTGGATGAAGTCCCCGCCGAGGTTCTGACATGCCTCCGGTATGTACGGGGGAGTTCCGGTGCCCAGGACGAGGTGTCGGGCGCGGAACTCAACGTCGGCGGTCGTCCGTACGACGTACACGTCATCGGCGTACGTCACCTCCGCGACCGTCGTGCTGAAGCGGACGCTGGTGAGTTTCGAGGCGGCCCAGCGGCAGTAGTCGTCGTACTCGACGCGCAGCGGGTAGAAGTTCTCACGGATGTAGAACGAGTACAGACGGCCCGATTCCTTCAGGTAGTTGAGGAAGGAGTACGGGGACGTCGGGTCGGCCAGGGTGACCAGGTCCGACATGAACGGGGTCTGGAGGTGTGCGCCCTCCAGGAACATCCCGGAGTGCCACTCGAAGTCCGGCTTGGACTCCAGGAAGACACCGTCGAGTTCGTCGATCGGCTCGGTGAGACAGGCGAGGCCGAGGTTGAAGGGGCCGAGCCCGATGCCGATGAAGTCGTGCGTCCGCACGGCGGATTCAGCGGATCCAGGAAGCGCGGATTCAGGAAGCGCGGTCAAGGGACTCTCCCAGGTACTGCTCGGCGTGGCCGGCGATCAGGTCGAGCACGGCGGAGATGTCGTCCGTCGTGGTCTCGGGGTTGAGCAGGGTGAACTTGAGGAAGTGGCGGCCGCCGACCTTCGTACCCGCGACCACCGCGTCGCCGGAGGCGAACAGGGCCTTGCGGGCGTACAGGTTGGCGCGGTCGATCTCGGCCGGGTCGGTGACGGCCGCCGGGATGTAGCGGAAGACGAGGGTGGAGAGGGAAGGCGCGACGACGACGTCGTAGCGCGGGTCGGCGGCGAGCAACCGCCAGCCCTCCTCGGCCAGTTCGCAGACCTCGTCGAAGAGCTGGCCGATGCCGTCGGCGCCCATCACGCGCAGCGTCATCCACAGCTTGAGGGCGTCGAAGCGGCGGGTGGTCTGCAGGGACTTGTCGACCTGGTTGGGGATGCGCTCCTGCACCATGCGGCGCGGGTTGAGGTACTCCGCGTGGTAGGTCGCGTGGCCCAGGGTGGCCGCGTCGCGGACCAGCACGGCGGACGAACTCACCGGCTGGAAGAAGGACTTGTGGTAGTCCACGGTCACCGAGTCGGCCCGCTCGATGCCGTCGATGCGGTGCCGGTTCTTCAGGGACGCGAGCAGTCCGCAGCCGTACGCGGCGTCGACGTGCATCCACGCACCGAACTGCTCGCACAGCTCGGCGATCTCGGGCAGCGGGTCGATGGAGCCGAAATCGGTGGTGCCGGCGGTCGCGACGACGGCCATCGGGACCAGGCCGTCGCGCTTGCAGCGCTCCAGCTCACGGGCGAGCGCGACCGTCTGCATGCGCTTGTCGTTGCCCACGGGGATCGAGACCACGGAGTCCTGGCTGAGGCCGAGCAGTTTGGCCGACTTCTTGACGCTGAAGTGGCTCACCTCGGAGGCGAAGATCCGCAGTTTGGCGTGCGAGTCGCTTTTGGCCTCCTCGCGGGCCAGCAGCAGCGCCTGGAGGTTGGACTGCGAGCCGCCGGAGGTGAACACGCCGTCTGCGGCGGGCCCGAACCCGATGCGTTCGTTGGTCCAGTCGACGAGCTTGCGCTCGATGAGGGTGCCGCCGACCGACTGGTCCCAGGTGTCGAGGGAGGAGTTGACGGCGGAGAGGACCGCCTCGCCGAGCACGGCGGGTATGACCACCGGGCAGTTGAGGTGCGCGAGGTAGCGGGGGTGGTGGAAGTAGATCGCGTCCCGGAGGTAGACGTCCTCCAGCTCGTCGAGCACCGCGGTCGTGTCGTGCAGCGGCTTGTCGAGGTCGATCTGCTCGATCCGGGGCGCGAGGGCGTCGACCGTGACGCCTGTGAACGGACGGTCGGTGGTGGCGAGTTTGGCCGCCACCCGCTCTATTCCTTCGGTCACGGAACGGCGGTACCGCTCCGCGGTCGTGTCATTGAGCAGGTGCGAGCGCATGGGGGAGTCCTCCGGGGACAGGAGAGAAACGGGCGCGGGAGTGAGGTGGGGGGCGGCGCTTAACTTAGGTAAGCCTAACCTAACTTCCTGTGGGTGTCCGCCCCACCCGTCACGCTGTGACCTATGCCTCGCTCCCGTCACTCGCCTCGCTCGCGCAGTTGCTCCTCGCTCAGTCCGCGCCGCCAGTAGCCGACGAAGGTGACCCGCCTGCGGTCGATCTCCCGCTCCCGCACGAGGTGGCGCCGCAGCGCCTTCACGCAGCCGGACTCGCCCGCGATCCAGGCGTACGGGGCCTGGGCGGAGGGGAGTTGGGTGGTGCGGATGGCTTCCAGGGCGAGGGGGGAGGTTTCGGCGGGTGTGGCTTCGGGGGTGCGGGCGGGGTCGTTGTCCTGTGCGCCGCCGCGGATGTCGTTGGGTGCGTCGGCGTGCGCTTCGTCGCGTACCAGCCAGGTGATTTCCGCGTCCGCGGAAGTGGTGGGCTCGACGCGATCGCCGGTGTGCGGGACCTCCAGCCAGACGCGGGCCTTCGTGCCTGCGGGCAGGGTCTCCAGGATGGCCGAGGCGGCGGGCAGTGCCGTCTCGTCGGCCCAGATGAGGATCAGGTCGGCGTCGGCGGGCGGGCGGAACCGGATCGCCGTGTTGTCGGCGACGGACGGGCCGAGCAGGACGGCCCGGTCGCCGGCCTCGGTGTCCGCGGCCCAGCGGGAGGCCGGGCCCGCGGGAGTCGCGGCGCCGGGTTCCGTGCCGTGCAGCACGAAGTCGATGTCGATCTCGGTGGTGGCGCCGTTCGCGTCCTGGCGCAGGGCGCGCAGGGTGTACGAGCGCATGACCGCGCGGACGTCTTCGGGGGTGTCGATCCAGGCCTGGCGCCAGCCGTCGCCGTACTCCATCGGCATGACGGGGGTCTGCTGGCCCGGGAGGGGGAGGAAGAGCGAGAGGCTCTGGTCCTGGCCGTCCGAGGCGAAGGCGTGGAGGTCCGGGCCGGTGAAGGTGACGCGGACGAGGGACGGGCTGAGCCGCCTCGTCCGTGTGACCTGAAGGGTGAAGAAACGGAACGGGGCGGCTACTGCCGTTGGCATGGCTTTTGCTCCTGAGTTTGCGTCAGGGGGCGGGGTCGCTCCGCTGGGTGAGGCGGGGCGAGGCGGGGCGTTGCGTGCGGGTCGGTGGGGGCTGGTCGCGCAGTTCCTCGCGCCCCTAAAAGACTGCGCAGTTCCCCGCGCCCCTGACGGGGCGCCCAGGTGTCGGCCCGCCTTCAAGTGGGGGCCGGTCAGGCGACCTTCTTGGCCTTTTCTATTGCTTCGGCGAGGGTGTTGAGCATGGGGGTGCACTTGTCGTAGGAGAGGATCGGCTCCGGGGTGCGGGGGATGACCTGGTCGGCCTTGACCGCGGGGAGCTTCTTCCAGGTGGCCTCGGTGATGTCCGCGGGCTGGATGGTCGCGGTGCGGTCGTCCATCATGATGATGTCCGCCGGGTACTTGTCGACGTTCTCCCAGCTCAGGTTCTCGAACCAGCCGCCGCTGGCCTTCAGGGTGTCGGCCGGGGGCTCGACGATGTTCACGCCGAGGGCCTTGAAGTACTCCAGGTCGATGGAGAGGTTCGAGCCGGAGACGTAGAAGATGTCCTGGCTCGCGGAGCCGATGAGGACCTTGATCTCCGGGCGGGCCTTGGCGGCCTTGCGCAGCCGCTCGGCCGCCGTCTCGAAGTTCTTCTTCGCCTCTACGGTCCTGGCGGCCTTCACATCGGCGCCCAGCGACTCGGCGAGCGCGAGCATGCGCTCCAGCGGCTTGGGCAACTGACGGTCGTAGACGGAGATGCCGACGGTCGGGGCGAGCTTGAGGATCTTGTCCTTGGACTCCTCGGGGACGTACCAGAGGGTGCCGGCGTCGTCGAACATCGTGGAGAGCAGCACGTCGGGAGCGAGCCCCGCGTACTTCTCGATGTTGAACTCGCCCCACGTGTTGCCGAGGACCGTCACCTTGCTGACGTCCATGTCGCCGGCCTGGACATCGGCCTTGCCGTCCTTGGTCTTCGTCGGACCGAAGACACCCTTGACCTCGATGCCGTAGTCGTAGAGGGCGGCGGCGACACCGGTGAAGGCGACGATGTTGGCCGGGATCTTGTCCAGCTTCACCGTCGTACCGCGGTCGTCCTCGAAGCTCCACGGGCCTGACGCGGCGGCGCTTTTCGTCGCGTCCGCCGAGCCACCGCTCTTCGAGTCTTCGTCACCGCAGGCGGCGAGCGCGGCACCGAGGCCGAGGGCGCCGCCGGCGGCGAGGATGCCGCGGCGGGTGAGGTGAGTGGCACGGGCGTTGGACATGGGATGGCTGCTTTCGAACAGGGCGGATGACCCACCGGACAGTGCGGAAGGTAGGTTAGCCTAACCTCATCACTTGTCCAGGAGGCGGGTCTCACCTGCGGGAATGCCGGAGGCGGCCCGCATATGCCCTTGTGAGCGGCCTGTGCGACCCCTGAGCCCGAAGGCTCGGGGGCGCGCTTTTCGGCCATCGGATCGGCCATCGGATCGGCCATCGGATCGGCCATCGGATTGGCCATCGGATCGGCCATCGGATCGGCCACCCGGTTCGGCCGGTGACTCAGTCAGTGGCTCTCAGCCGGTGAGCCGAGTGGGGAGCCGGGCGGTGAGTCAGCCCGCGAGCCCCAACTCCCGTGCGATCAGCATCCGCTGGACCTCGCTCGTGCCCTCGCCGATTTCCAGGATCTTGGAGTCGCGCCACATGCGGGCGACCGGGTACTCGTTCATGAAGCCGTAGCCGCCGTGGATCTGGGTGGCGTCGCGGGCGTTGTCGACGGCGATGGTGGAGGAGTGGAGCTTGGCCAGGGCCGCCTCCTTCTTGAAGGGTTCGCCCGCGACTAGGCGGGAGGCCGCGTCGCGCCAGGCGAGGCGGGCCGTGTGGGCCTTCATCTCCATGTCCGCGATCTTGAACTGGATCGCCTGGTTCGCGCCGATCGGGCGGCCGAAGGCGTGGCGCTCCTTCGCGTACTTCACCGACTCGTCCACACAGCCCTGGGCCAGGCCCGTTGCGAGGGCCGCGATGGCGATGCGGCCCTCGTCCAGGATGCGGAGGAACTGCGCGTAGCCGCGGCCCTCGGAGCCGAGCAGGTTCGCTGCCGGGACGCGGACGTCCGCGAAGGACAGCTCCCGGGTGTCGGAGGCGTTCCAGCCGACCTTCGAGTACGGGGCGGCGACCGTGAAGCCGGGCGTCCCCGACGGCACGATGATCGAGGAGATCAGCGGCTTGCCGTCCGCCGTGCGGCCGGTCACCGCCGTCACCGTGACCAGGCCCGTGATGTCCGTCCCCGAGTTGGTGATGAAGCACTTGGTGCCGTTGATCACCCACTCGTCGGTCGCCTCGTCCAGGCGGGCCGTCGTACGGGTCGCGCCCGCGTCCGAGCCGCCGTCCGGCTCGGTGAGACCGAACGCGCCGAGGATCTCGCCCGAGCAGAGACGCGGCAGCCACTCCGCCTTCTGCTCGTCGGTCCCGAAGAGGTGGATCGGCATCGCGCCGAGCGAGACGCCCGCCTCCAGGGTGATGGCCACCGACGAGTCCACGCGGGCCAGTTCCTCCAGCACGATGCCGAGGGCCAGGTAGTCGCCGCCCATGCCCCCGTACTCCTCCGGGAACGGCAGCCCGAACAGGCCCATGCGGCCCATCTCGCGGACGATCTCGTACGGGAACTCGTGGCGTTCGTAGAAGTCGCCGATCTTCGGTGCCACGACGTCGTGCGCGAAGTCGGCCACCGTACGGCGGAGTTCGTCGAGTTCGGGGGAGAGGCGGTGGTCGAGAGGCATGGGGATCACTCCTGGTGGGAGAGGGCACGGACGGTGCGGGACGGGCTGGGTCGGCCCAGTTGTTCGGCCATCCACACGCTGGTGGCGGTGAGACGGTCGAGGTCGACCCCGGTCTCGATGCCGAGGCCCGTCAGCATCCACACGAGGTCTTCGGTGGCGAGGTTGCCGGTGGCGCTCTTCGCGTACGGGCAGCCGCCGAGGCCGCCCGCGGACGCGTCCACCGTCGTGACGCCGTGCTGGAGCGCGGCCAGCGTGTTGGAGAGCGCCTGGCCGTACGTGTCGTGGAAGTGCACGCCGAGGGAGGGGGTGGGGATGTCCTGTTCGTCGAGCGCCGTGAGGAGCCGGCCCACGTGTCCCGGAGTCGCCACGCCGATCGTGTCGCCCAGGCTCAGCTCGTCGCAGCCCATGTCGAGGAGGGCCCCGCAGACTCGTACGACCTGGGGGACGGGCACCGGCCCCTCCCACGGATCGCCGAAGCACATCGACAGATAGCCGCGGACGTGGGCGTCCTGGTCCTTCGCCCGCCTGACCACCGGCTCGAACATCGCCAGCGTCTCGTCCAGGGTCCGGTTGAGATTGGCCTTGGCGAAGGACTCCGTGGCACTGGCGAAGACCGCGATACGGGTCGCGCCGAGCGCCAGCGCCCGGTCCAGGCCCCGTTCGTTCGGTACGAGGACGGGCAGGGCCGTGCCCGAGAGGTCGCCCAGGTCGCGGACGAGGGGGAACAGCTGCTCCGCGTCGGCCAGTTGGGGCACCCACTCGGGGTGGACGAAGCTCGTGGCCTCGATGGTGGTGAGACCCGCGTCGGCCAGCCGGCGTACGAACTCCGCCTTGGTCTCCGTAGGGACGGTCGCCTTCTCGTTCTGCAGTCCGTCGCGGGGGCCGACCTCGTGGATACGGACGTGGGTCGGGAGTCCCTCGGCGGGTACGGGCATGGGCAGCCCGAGTTCTGGGGTGGTCATGCCTTCTCCTCCTTCTCCCCCTGCGCTTCCTCGCCCGGCGCCACCACGGCCAGGATCTGGTCCATGGCGACCGTCGTGCCCGGGGTGACGTCCAGCTCGGTGACCGTGCCGGCGTGCGGGGCGGAGATGACGTGCTCCATCTTCATCGCCTCCACCACCAACAGGCTCTGCCCGGCGGTCACTTCGTCCCCGACGGCGACCTTCACGACGGTCACCGTGCCGGGCATGGGGGCGGTGAGGGAGTCCGCGCCCGCGTGTGCCGCGCCGGTGAGGGAGGCGGCGACGGGGTCGTGGTCCAGCAGATTCCAGACGTCGCCGTCGCGGCCGAGCCAGGTGCCGGTGTGGTGGAAGGTGTGGGTCCGGCCGGCGAGGTGGAGGGTGACGGTGGGGTGCTGTGACAGGCGGTTCTCTTCCCCGGACCCACCCCTTCCCGAAACTGGGGGCAAGCCCCCAGACCCCCAAGAGATGGCGGCTGCGCCACCAGGCTCGGGGACGGGTTCGGCTGCGCCGTCAACGCCGTCGAGCCGGAACTCCGCTCCCTCCGCGCCCTCCGCCGTGCCCCGCACGCGGACGGTCACGGGATCGTGGCCGGGCATGCGGAGATGGTGCACGGTCCAGGCGTGCTCACCACCGAGTCGCCACCCACTGGGCACGGAGAACGGATCGACCCAGCCCGACTCATTCAGCCCGTCCGGCGTTTGAGGACGAGGCCGTTCAGGCCGGTGAGCGGGGGTCTGGGGGCGCAGCCCCCAGCTTCGGGAAGGGGTGGGGCTGGGGAAGAGCGCCGCCTGTCGCAGCAACCCACCCACCACATACACCTCCGGCGGAACCCCGGTCGAGACCAGCCCCTCGACCTCCCGCTCCACCAACCCTGTGTCCAACTCACCCGCCACAACCGCAGGATGGCCCAGCAACCTCCGGAGGAACCCCGCGTTCGTCTGCACCCCGAGCGTCACCGTCCCCGCCAACGCCCCGCGAAGCCGCCGCAGCGCGGTCGCCCGGTCCGGCCCGTACGCGATCACCTTGGACAGCATCGGGTCGTACAACGACCCGACCTCCGTGCCCTCGGACAGCCCCGAGTCCGTACGGATGCCGTCACCCTGGGGCTCGTGCAGCCGCAGGACCGTACCGCCGGACGGCAGGAACCCCCGAGCCGGATCCTCCGCACAGATCCGGGCCTCGACGGCGTGCCCGGTGAGCGTGATGTCGTCCTGGGCGAACGCGAGCCGCTCGCCCGCCGCCACCCGCAGCTGCCACTCCACGAGATCGATCCCGGTGATCATCTCGGTCACCGGATGCTCGACCTGGAGACGGGTGTTCATCTCCATGAAGAAGTACGAGGAGGGGTCGACGCCCGGCACGATGAACTCGACCGTGCCCGCGCCGGAGTAGCCGCAGGAGCGGGCCGCCTGGACCGCCGCCTCGCCCATCGCGGCGCGGGTCCTCTCGTCGAGGAGCACACTCGGCGCCTCCTCGATGATCTTCTGGTGCCGGCGCTGGAGGGAGCACTCGCGCTCGCCGAGATGTACGACGTTCCCGTGGCCGTCCGCCAGGACCTGGATCTCGATGTGCCGGGGCCGGTCGACCCACCGCTCGACGAGGAGCGTGTCGTCACCGAAGGAGGCCCGGGCCTCGCGCCGGGCGGCGGCGATCTCTTCCCCCAGCACGGAGGCGTCCCGCACGAGCCGCATCCCCTTGCCGCCACCGCCCGCCGACGGCTTCAACAGCACGGGCATCCCGATCTCCCGGGCGGCAGCGGCCAGTTCGGCATCGGACAGCCCACTGCCCGAAGACCCCGGCACCACCGGAACCCCCGCCGCCTTCACCGTCTCCTTGGCGCGGATCTTGTCGCCCATGAGGGAGATCGCGTCGGCGGGAGGCCCGATGAAGACGAGCCCCGCGTCGGCGCACGCCCGCGCGAAGTCGGCGTTCTCCGCGAGGAATCCATATCCGGGGTGCACAGCCTGAGCGCCCGTCCTTGCCGCCGCCTCCAGCAGCCGTTCCGCCGACAGATAGCTCTCGGCGGCCGGTGCCGGACCGATCCGGACCGCCGTGTCCGCCTCGCGCACGTGCCGGGCGTCGGTGTCCGCGTCCGAGAAGACGGCCACCGAGCGGACGCCCAGCGACCGGAGCGTACGGATGACGCGTACGGCGATCTCGCCCCGGTTGGCCACAAGTACCGTGTCGAACATTCCCACCCTCACATCCGGAAGACGCCGAACTGGGGGTCACCCAGCGGGGCGTTGGCGCACGCGGTCAAGGCCAGTCCCAGCACCTGCCGGGTCTCCATCGGGTCGATCACACCGTCGTCCCAGAGCCGGGCGGTGGCGTAGTAGGCGTTGCCCTGGTGCTCGTACTGAGCGCGGATCGGGTCCTTGAAGGCCTCTTCCTCGTCCGCGGGCCAGGACTCGCCACGGCCCTCCAACTGGTCGCGCTTGACGGTCGCGAGGACCGACGCGGCCTGTTCGCCGCCCATGACCGAGATCTTGGCGTTCGGCCACATCCACAGGAAGCGCGGGGAGTACGCCCGGCCGCACATCGAGTAGTTGCCGGCGCCGTACGACCCGCCGACCACCACGGTGAGCTTCGGGACGCGTGTGCAGGCGACGGCCGTGACCATCTTGGCGCCGTGCTTGGCGATGCCCCCGGCCTCGTACTGACGGCCCACCATGAAGCCCGAGATGTTCTGCAGGAAGACCAGCGGGATGCCTCGCTGGTCGCACAGCTCGATGAAGTGGGCGCCCTTCTGGGCGGACTCGGAGAACAGGATGCCGTTGTTGGCGACGATGCCGACGGGGTGGCCGTGGATCCGGGCGAAGCCGGTGACGAGGGTCTGCCCGAACTCCGCCTTGAACTCGGCGAAACGCGAGCCGTCGACCACGCGCGCGATGACCTCGCGCACGTCGTAGGGCGTACGGGAGTCCACCGGCACCGCGCCGTACAGCCCGGCCGGGTCCACCTTCGGCTCGATGCCCTGGGTGACCGACCAGGGGAGGGGGCCGCGGTCGGGGAGCGTGGAGACGATGGTCCGGACGATCCGCAGCGCGTGCGCGTCGTCCTCCGCGAGGTGGTCCGTGACGCCGGAGACCCGGGAGTGGACCTCGCCGCCGCCGAGCTCCTCCGCGGTGACGACCTCGCCGGTCGCGGCCTTCACCAGGGGCGGGCCGCCGAGGAAGATCGTGCCCTGGTTCCGCACGATCACGGCCTCGTCGCTCATCGCCGGGACGTACGCCCCGCCGGCCGTGCAGGAGCCGAGGACGGCCGCGATCTGCGGGATGCCGGCGCCCGACATCCGGGCCTGGTTGTAGAAGATCCGCCCGAAGTGCTCGCGGTCGGGGAAGACCTCGTCCTGCATGGGGAGGAAGGCGCCGCCAGAGTCCACGAGATACACGCACGGCAGCCGGTTCTCCAGGGCCACCTCCTGGGCGCGCAGGTGCTTCTTCACCGTCATCGGGTAGTACGTGCCGCCCTTGACCGTGGCGTCGTTGGCGATCACCACGCACTCGCGGCCGCTCACCCGGCCGATCCCGGCGATGACGCCCGCGGCCGGGGCCTGCCCCTCGTACAGCCCGTCGGCCGCCAGCGGGGCCAGCTCCAGGAAGGGCGAGCCGGGATCGAGGAGCGTGTCCACGCGGTCGCGCGGCAGCAGCTTGCCGCGGGCGGTGTGCCGGGCGCGGGCCCGCTCACCGCCGCCGAGACGGGCCGCGGCCAGCTTGCGCCGCAGCTCGTCGACGAGCGTGCGGTGCGCCTCCTCGTTGGCCCGCCAGGCCTCCGCCGCGGGGTCCCCCGCGGTCGTCAGCTCCGGTGCCTCGTGCATTCTGCGGTCCCCTCACCCGGTGGTAACCGGTCCATGAACCAAGCCGTCGCCGCCCATGAGCCGAGTCGCCGTCGGTCCACGAACCAAGTTAATGAGCGTTAACGCGTTTCCTCCAGGTTAACGAGCGCTAACCTCCCTGTCTAGAATTACCTCCATGGCCACCAGAACCGACGCCCCCACTCGCCGCGAGCAGATCCTCAAGGAGGCCGCGCGGCTCTTCGCCGAGCGCGGCTTCCACGGTGTCGGGGTCGACGAGATAGGGGCGGCGGTCGGCATCAGCGGCCCCGGCCTGTACCGGCACTTCCCCGGCAAGGACGCGATGCTCGCCGAACTGCTGGTGGGGATCAGCGGGCAGCTGCTGACCGGCGGCAAGCGCCGTCTGGCGGAGTCCGACGGGAACCCCGGGGCGCTCCTCGACTCGCTCATCGAGGGGCACATCGACTTCGCGCTCGACGACCGCCCCTTGATCACCCTGCACGACCGCGAGCTGGACCGCCTCCGGGACAGCGACCGCAAGCTGGTGCGGCAGCTGCAGCGGCAGTACGTCGAGCTGTGGGTGGAGGTCGTCCGGGAGGTCTATCCGGAGCTGGCGGAACCGGCGGCCCGCTCGGCGGTGCACTCGGTGTTCGGACTGCTGAACTCCACCCCCCACCTGGGCCGCCCCGGCGCCCTCCCGGGCCGCACGGGCACGGCGGAACTGCTGCACCGGATGGCTCGGGGGGCGTTCGCGGCGGCCGCGGCGGCGTGACGAGCGTTACGGGGGCGGCTCTGGACGGCTCTCCCTACCCGCCGGTACCTTTGGCCTGAGCAAGCGCTTAGATGCAGGATCCAGAGCCAGGTGGAGGTAGGGCTGTGCGCCGTACGGTGTTCAACGAGGATCACGAGGCGTTCCGGGAGACCCTCCGGGCCTTCATCGAGGCCGAGGTCGTTCCGGTCTACGACGAGTGGTTCGCGGCCGGTCAGGCGCCGCGCGACTTCTACTACAAGCTCGCCGAGCTGGGCGTCTTCGGCATCCGCGTGGACGAGGAGTTCGGCGGCGCCGGCATCGACTCGTACAAGTTCGAGGCCGTGATGTACGAGGAGACCGCCCGCGCGGGTGTCTCCTTCGGCGGCTCCGGTGTGCACGTGCTGCTCGGCCTGCCCTACATCAAGGCGCTCGCCACCGACGAGCAGAAGAAGCGCTTCCTGCCGAAGTTCGTCTCCGGCGAGGAGATGTGGGCGCTGGCGATGACCGAGCCGGGTACCGGCTCCGACCTCGCGGGCATGAAGACCACCGCGAAGCTCTCCGAGGACGGCTCGCACTACGTCCTCAACGGTGCCAAGACGTTCATCACCGGTGGCGTGCACGCCGACCGTGTGATCGTCTGCGCCCGTACGTCCGCCCCGACGGCCGAGGACCGCCGCTTCGGCATCTCCCTCTTCGCCGTGGACACCAAGGCCGAGGGCTACTCGGTGGGCCGCAAGCTCGACAAGCTCGGCCTGAAGACCTCCGACACCGCCGAGCTGGCGTTCGTCGACGTGAAGGTGCCCGTCGAGGACCTCCTCGGCGAGGAGAACAAGGGCTTCTACTACCTCGGCGGCAACCTGCCCTCCGAGCGCTGGGGCATCGCCTTCGGCGCGTACGCGCAGGCCGCGGCGGCCGTCCGGTTCGCCAAGGAGTACGTCCTTGAGCGCACCGTCTTCGGCAAGCCGGTCTCGCACTTCCAGAACACCAAGTTCGAACTGGCCGCCTGCCAGGCCGAGGTGGACGCCGCTCAGGCGGTCGCCGACCGCTCTCTGGAGGCCCTGGACGCGGGCGAACTCAGCCCCGCCGAGGCCGCGTCCGCGAAGCTGTTCTGCACCGAGGTCGCGCACCGCGTCATCGACCGCTGCCTCCAGCTGCACGGCGGCTACGGCTTCATGAACGAGTACCCGATCGCCCGCCTGTACGCGGACAACCGCGTCAACCGCATCTACGGCGGGACCAGCGAGATCATGAAGTCGATCATCGCCAAGGACATGGGCCTGTAGGGCCCGGAAACCATCCCAGAAAACACCCGCGAAATCACTGCACGGTACAACTGACACATGAGTCAGGCACTTGAGGTCCTGCTCGATCTGCTCGACCTGGAGCAGATCGAGCAGGACATTTTCCGCGGCCAGTCCCGGTTCGCCGTCGTCCCCCGCGTCTTCGGAGGGCAGGTCGCCGCGCAGGCACTGGTCGCCGCGGGGCGTACGGTCCCCGACGACCGGTTCGCCCACTCCCTGCACGCGTACTTCCTGCGCGCCGGGGACGCGGGCGCGCCGATCGTCTACACCGTCGACCGGATCCGCGACGGCCGGTCCTTCACGACCCGCCGGGTGGTCGCCGTCCAGCACGGACAGCCGATCTTCCACCTCTCCGCGTCCTTCCAGACGTACGAGGAGGGCATGGAGCACCAGGCCGAGATGCCGGCTGCGCCCGACCCGGAGACCCTGCCGACGGCGGCCGAGCTGCTGCCGCGGTACGCCGACCTGTACCGCGAACAGGGTGTCGTGGAGCGGCTGTTGGAGGCGCGCGAGGCCGTCGACCTCCGCTATGCCGACGCGCCGCCGTTCGCCAGCGTCGGGGAGGCCCGCGAGCCCCGCTCCCAGGTGTGGTTCCGCGCCAACGGCAAACTCGCCGACGACCCGCTCCTGCATGTCTGCCTCGCCACGTACGTCTCCGACATGACGCTCCTCGACTCCGTACTCCTCGCCCACGGCCGCGGCGGCTGGGTCACCGGGGACGTCGTCGGCGCCTCCCTGGACCACGCGATGTGGTTCCACCGCCCGTTCCGCGCCGACGAATGGCTCCTGTACGACCAGGAGTCCCCCTCAGCCTCCGGCGGCCGGGGCCTCGGCCAGGCCCGCATCTACACACAGGACGGGCGACTGGCTGTCACGGTGATCCAGGAGGGGGTTGTACGGGTTCCTCGGTGACGGGTCCGGCGAGGCCCTGCCGGGCGCCGGCGGAGGGGGCTCAGTCGGAGTCGGAGTCGGAGTCGGAGTTGGTGTCGGAGTCGGTGTCCGTCAGGCCCGCCGCGTCCAGCAAGTATGCCGTCATCGGGTCGTAGTGGCGGGGGCTGGTGACGTGGTCGTCCATGGGGATGGTCACCTGGACCGTGCCCTCGGACTCCGCGAGGAACAGGGCCGGGTCGTTGCAGTCCGCGTAGCCCATGGAGTCGATGCCCAGCTGGCCCGCGCAGCCCGCCCAGCCGTGGTCGGCGACGACCAGGTCAGGCAGCGGGCGGCCCTCGCCCTCCAAGCCCTTCAGGATCGCGCGCATCGGCTCGCCCGAGTGGGTGTGCCACAGGGTCGCGCCGTGCTCCAGGACCGCGACGTCCGCGAACTGGAAGACGTAACCCTCGTCCGTGGTCAGGCCGTCCGGGATCACGACGATCTCGCAGCCGGCCGAGCGCAGGGCGGCGGCGGTGGCGCGGTGCACGTCGAGCAGGCCACCCGGGTGGCCCGTCGCGAACAGCACCCGCTGCTTGCCCGCGGCCGCCTTGCGCAGCCGGCCCGCCATCCGCTCAAGGGCGTCGACCGTCAGGTCCGGGTCGATGGTGTCCTGGCCATAGCGGTACTCCGGGTCGTCGTTCACGCCGCACCGCTCGGCCATGACCGCCAGAACATCCTGCTCGTCGGTCCAGCGGTCGCCGAGCTCCAGGCCGAGCCAGTAGTTGCGGTCGCCGTTCGCCAGCTTGCGGTAATGGGAGAGGTTGTTCTCGCGGGGGGTGGCTACGTCGCCCGCGATACGCGTCCGTACGAGGTGGTCGACAAGGTCGGCACGGCTGGGGGTCCCGGGTATCGGCATGCCCCCTATTCTGCCGGTGCGCTCCGCCGGGTGGCGCCGGTGTATCGAACCGTGGGACATGGGTCACTCGGGGTTTGGGGCGGGGTGGCGTGGGGTTGTCTGTCGGGTGCGGGTGGGTGGGGGCTTGTCGCGCAGTTCCCCGCGCCCCTGAAAAGCGGGGCTGTGCCCCTGCGTTTCAGCCCGAAGAGCCGCTTACGCCTGCCGCAGCGCGAACCACAGCTCCATGCGTACGTCCGGGTCGTCCAGGTCCGCCGACAGCAGGGTCGCACAGCGGGCGATGCGTTGGCGGACCGTGTTGCGGTGGACGGAGAGGGCTACCGCCGTGCGGTCCCAGCTGCCGTGCAGGGAGAGCCAGGTGCGGAGGGTCTCCGTCAGGGCGGGGTTCGCGGCGATGGGGGCGAGGGCTGTACGGGCGTGGGCTGCGGCCTCGTCCGGCGGGACCAGGTCGGCCAGGCCCGGGTGTTCGCCGTGGCGGACCAGGCGGGCTCGGGTCGCCCTCGCGCGGGACAGGGCACGCGCCGCCTGCGTGTCCGCGGACGCCCACTCCTGCGGGCCCACCGGGGCGCTCACCCCGCACGTCCAGCCCGGCTGGACAGTCGGTTCACGGTGGCCCGCGGGCACGAGGACCCGTACGACGTCACCGTCCACATCCACCAGCGCCGAACCGAGCGCCGCCCCCAGCGCGGACGCGGTCACGGCGTCCGGCGCCGGACCGTCCGGCCGCGCGTGCACCACCACCCAGCGCTCGTCCCCGCCCAGCAGCGGCGCGACCTCCTCCGGAGCGGCGCCGAGGAGCAGGCGTACCAGGGCCGAGGAGCGGGCTGCACCCGTGCTGCTCTGGTGCTCGCCGGTGAGGAGGGAGAGGAGCACCGCGCCCACCGACGCGATCGTGTGGTCGCCGGGATCGCGGCGCGGGGCGGCCACACCCAGCACGAAGCCCTGCCCGGTGCCGAGGGCGTACGCGGCGAGGTGGACGCCGGCGGCCATGTCACTGGCGGAGGAGGGGGAGGGGGAGGAAGAGGGGCTGGTGCCGGCCGTCGGGCTGCCGCCGGAGCCGGGTCTGCCGCCCGAACCGGGTCTGCCTCCGGAACCTGATCCGCCCCCTGCCCCCGAACCGGATCTGCCGCCCGAACCTGATCCGCCCCCCGCCCCCGAACCGCCCTCCGTCGTCGGCCGCACCACCGCCACCAGCCCCGCCAGCGCCCCGCTCACTTCCGCGCCCGCGCCCGCACCCGAGTTCGCGCCCGCGCCCGCTCCCGGGCGCAAGCCCCCACTCCCACCCGCGCCCGACGCCCCCGGCATCCGCCCCGCCGCAGCAACCTCCCCGCCGTCGGGGGCGTACAGGGCGGCCCGGCCTCCCACCCTCTGGGCGAGCTGGCGCAGGACCGACGGGACGGGGTCCGGGCGGGCCGCGGCGGCGGCCAGGCTCTGCTGGGCCTCCGTGACGCGGCGCAGTTCGGTGTGGCGGGCCTGGGCCATGAGCTGCCAGACCGCCCGGGCCACGCCGGAGAAGGTCGTGCGGGGCGGGACCTCCACCAACGGCAGCCCGTAGTCGTCGCAGGCCACGACCAGGGCACGCGGGACCGTGTCGTGCACCGGGGCCACGCCGAAGCCGAGGGCGGCGCCGCCCGCCTCGACGATCCGGGAGACGTAGTCGTCGAAGTACGTGCCCGAGCCCGCCGCCTCCGGCACGTGAACCCCCGCCGTGAGCAGCAGCTCGCCGCCCAGCAGATACGGGTACGGGTCCGCCATCTCCGAGGTGTGCGCCCAGTGGATCACCGTGGCCGAATCCCGCGGCCCCGCGATCTGCCGCAGGCCGAGGTCCTCCCGGGCCAGCAGTGCGGCGAGCGGGACGGGAGGTGTGGGCGGGACGGCAGGGACGGGGCCTGGAACGGCAGAGTCCGGCATGGTGGACGTTTCCTCCATCCGATCCGGGGACTGTGGATGAAACGTACACTTCTTCGTTGCTTTCCGGCCACCTAGGGTCGTCCCCACCGGAGGCCGCGGGTACGGGCGGATGTCCCCGCGCACCGGCCACGCGAACACGCCGTACGGAGTCGCCACGCGAAGCCGCCACGCGCCGACGCGAGCGGTCAGTCACCGGCGAACCCCGTCACGCACGCACCCACCCGCACGACACGCCACCGAACGCGCGAAGAGGAGCCCCCCAATGGCCGTCGACTACACAGTGATCGTCGTCTATCTGGTCGGCATGCTGGCCGTGGGCTGGTGGGGCATGCGCCGCGCCAAGTCCAAGAGCGAGTTCCTGGTCGCCGGGCGGCGGCTCGGCCCGACGATGTACTCCGGCACCATGGCCGCGATCGTCCTCGGCGGCGCGTCCACCATCGGCGGCGTCGGACTCGGCTACCAGTACGGGCTCTCCGGTGCCTGGATGGTCTTCACCATCGGCCTCGGGCTGCTGGCCCTGTCGGTCTTCTTCTCGGCCCGGATCGCCCGCCTGAAGGTCTACACCGTCTCCGAGATGCTCGATCTCCGGTACGGCGGCAGAGCCGGTGTCATCTCCGGCGTCGTCATGTGGGCGTACACCCTCATGCTCGCGGTCACGTCGACCATCGCGTACGCCACGATCTTCGACGTCCTCTTCGACATGAACCGCACGGTCGCGATCATCCTGGGCGGCTCGATCGTCGTCGCGTACTCGACGCTCGGCGGCATGTGGTCGATCACCCTCACCGACATGGTGCAGTTCGTCGTCAAGACCATCGGTGTGCTGCTGCTCCTGCTGCCCATCGCGGTCGTCAAGGCCGGCGGGTTCAGCGAGATGAAGGCGCAGCTGCCCACCGAGTACTTCGACCCGCTGGGCATCGGCGGCGAGACGATCTTCACGTACGTACTGATCTACACGTTCGGCATGCTGATCGGGCAGGACATCTGGCAGCGGGTGTTCACGGCGGGCAGCGACAGGACCGCCAAGTGGGGCGGCACGGTCGCGGGCACGTACTGCCTGGTCTACGCGCTCGCCGGGGCCGTCATCGGCACGGCGGCCAAGGTGCTCTACCCGAAGCTGGGCAGCGCGGACGACGCCTTCGCGACCATCGTGAAGGACGAACTGCCCATGGGTGTACGGGGGTTGGTCCTCGCCGCCGCCCTCGCCGCCGTGATGTCCACGTCCTCCGGAGCCCTCATCGCCTGCGCGACCGTCGCCAACAACGACATCTGGTCGCGACTGCGCGGAGCCGTCACGACCGACTCCGGCGAGGAGCGCGACGAGGTCAGGGGCAACCGCGCCTTCATCCTCATCATGGGTGTCGCGGTGATCTGTACGGCGATCGCGCTCAACAACGTCGTCGAGGCCCTGACCGTCGCCTACAACCTGCTCGTCGGCGGACTCCTCGTGCCCATCCTCGGCGGTCTGCTCTGGAAGCGCGGTACCGCCCAGGGCGCCCTCGCCGCCGTCGCGGTCGGCGGGCTCGCGGTGATCGGCCTGATGGCGTCCTACGGCATCCTCGCCAACGAACCCATCTACTACGGGCTCCTCTCCTCCCTGGCCGTCTACGTGATCGTCTCGCTGGCCACCCCCGCCACCGACCCGGCGGTCCTCGCCGCCTGGCGCGAGCGGCTCGCCGGCCGCGGCTCCGAACCCGTGTCCGAATCGGTTCCGGCTCACCAGTAAAGTCGGAGAAGCAGCGCATACGCGATGAAGCGTGTGAACCGTAGGAAAGAAGGCATTACCTCCATGAGCAGTTACGAGACGCCCCGCGGCCCCGTCGACTCGTCCCGCGTGCCGCGGTTCGCGGGCCCCGCGACCTTCGCCAGGCTGCCCCGGCTCGACGAGGTCGGCACCACCGACGTCGCCGTGGTCGGCGTGCCGTTCGACGCGGGCGTCTCGTACCGGCCGGGGGCCCGCTTCGGCGGCAACGCGATCCGCGAGGCGAGCCGGCTCCTGCGCCCGTACAACCCGGCCCAGGACGCCTCGCCCTTCGCCCTCGCCCAGGTCGCGGACGCCGGTGACATCGCCGCGAACCCGTTCAACATCAACGAGGCCGTCGAGACCATCGAGGGCGCCGCCGACGAACTCCTCGGCACCGGCGCCCGGTTGATGACCCTCGGCGGCGACCACACCATCGCGCTGCCGCTGCTGCGCTCGGTCGCCAAGAAGCACGGTCCGGTCGCGCTGCTCCACTTCGACGCGCACCTCGACACCTGGGACACGTACTTCGGCGCGGAGTACACCCACGGCACGCCGTTCCGCCGGGCCGTCGAGGAGGGGATCCTGGACACGGAGGCCCTCTCCCACGTCGGCACGCGCGGCCCGCTCTACGGCCGGCAGGACCTCACCGACGACGAGAAGCTGGGCTTCGGCATCGTCACCTCCGCCGACATCTACCGGCGCGGCGCCGACGAGGTCGCCGACCAGCTGCGGCAGCGCATCGGCGACCGTCCGCTGTACATCTCCATCGACATCGACTGCCTCGACCCGGCCCACGCGCCCGGCACGGGGACGCCGGAGGCGGGCGGCATGACCTCCCGCGAGCTGCTTGAGATCCTGCGCGGCCTCGCCTCCTGCCACCTGGTCTCCGCCGACGTCGTCGAGGTCGCCCCCGCGTACGATCACGCCGAGATCACCTCCGTCGCCGCGTCCCACACGGCGTACGAACTCACCACCATCATGTCCCGCCAGATCGCGCAGGCCCGCGAGAAGAACGCGCAGGCGCCCGAGGAGACCGACGCCAAGTGACCCACGACCACGACCTGGTGCTCCGCCCGACCGCCGCGCAGACGGAGGCCGCACTCGACCCGCCGCCCGGACGCAACGGCGGAGACCTCGTCGTGGAGACCCTCACCGGTCTCGGCGCGACCACCGTCTTCGGCCTGCCCGGCCAGCACGCGCTCGGCATGTTCGACGCGCTGCGCCGCTCGGACCTCGCCTACATCGGCCTGCGGGTCGAGAACAACGCCGGGTTCGCGGCGGACGCGTACGGCCGCATCACCGGCGAGGCCGCCCCGCTGCTCCTGTCGACCGGACCCGGCGCGCTGACCTCGCTGGCCGCGCTCCAGGAGGCGGCCGCCGCGAGCGCCCCCGTCCTCGCCATCAGCAGCCAGATCCCGAGCGCGGGACTCGGCGGCGGACGGCACGGCTATCTGCACGAACTCCCCGACCAGCAGGCCTCGTTCAGGGGCGTCGTGAAGTCCGTCCACACGGTCCGTACGCAGTCGCAGATCCCGTCCGCGATCGCCGAGGCCTGGGAATCGGCGCTGACCGCCCCGCACGGCCCGGTGTGGGTGGAGATCCCGCAGGACGTGCTCCTCGCCGAGACGTCACTGCCCGTCGTCACGGCCGCGGACGCCGCACCCCACGACCTCCCGCCCCGCCCCGAACTGACCGCCGTGGCAGCCCACTTGCTCTCGACGGCGGCCCGCCCCGCGATCATCGCGGGCGGCGGAGTCGTACGGTCCGACGCGTCCGGCAAGCTGCGTCAGCTCGCCGAGCGCCTCAACGCGCCCGTCGTCACCACCTTCGGCGGCAAGGGCGCCTTCCCCTGGAACCACCCGCTCTCCCTCCAGTCCTGGCTGGAGGACCGGCACACCACGGACTTCCTGGAGGATGCCGACGTCCTGCTCGTCGTCGGCTCGGGGCTCGGCGAACTCTCCTCGAACTACTACACGTTCAAGCCCTGCGGCCGGGTCATCCAGATCGAGGCCGACCTCGGCAAACTGGAGTCCAACCACCCGGCCCTCGGCATCCACGCGGACGCCCGCCTCGCCCTGTCGGCGCTTCTCGAAACCCTGCCCGAACGGACTGTGTCCGAGGGGTCCGAGGGGTCCGAGAGGTCCGAGGGAGAGGACGCGACCGCCGCCGACCGCGTACGGACCGTGCTCGACCTCGTCCGCGAGCGCATCGACTCCCAGGAACTCACCCTGGAACAGCGGGTGTTGGCCGCCGTCCGCGAGGCCCTGCCCGACCGGTCGGCCAGCTTCTGGGACATGACGATCCTCGCCTACTGGGCCTGGTCCGCCTTCGACCCCCGCAGGCCCAACACCATGCACTCCGCCCAGGGCGCGGGCGGCCTCGGCTACGCCTTTCCGGCGGCCATCGGCGGCGCGGTGGCCGACCCGACCCACCCGGTCCTCGCGGTCTCCGGCGACGGCGGCGCGCTGTACTCCATCGCCGAACTGGCCACCGCCAGGCAGCACAACCTCGACGTGACCTGGCTCATCGTCGACGACGGCGGCTACGGCATCCTGCGCGAGTACATGACCGACGCCTTCGGCCAGTCCACGGCGACGGAACTCTCCCGCCCCGACTACGTGGCGCTCGCGGAGTCCTTCGGCGTCCCAGGCGTACGGACCACCCCGGACACCCTCGCCGACGACCTCGCCAAGTCCCTTGCCACGCCCGGCCCTTCGGTGGTCGTACTGCCGGCGCTGCTGCGGATGTTCGCGCCGACGCACCTGGACTGAACCGCTCCTGACCCGGACATCCGGCCCGGACATCCGGCCCGGACATCCGGCCCGGACATCCGGCCCGGACATGACGGTGGGGCGGCACGCGGCCGCCCCACCGTCATGTCCGTGGACAGCTCGCTCAGCGCAGGTACTCGCCGAAGTGCGCCGCCGTGGCGGGCGCGCCGAGATCACCGGCGCCGAACGCGAACGACGAGGTGGCGGTGAGGCCGCTCGCTGTGCCCTTCAGCACCCAGACCGCGCCGTTCTGGGCGTTCTCGGCCGTGGAACCGGCCGCGAGGTCGGAGTGACCGTCGCCGTTGAGGTCCAGGAGAGCTGTGCTCACACCGAACTCGTCGCTGTTCTCGGCGACTCCGGGGATACCGGCGGTGTCCTGATGGAAGGTCTTCGTTCCGGCGCCCGTGGCGCCGGAGGCGCTGCCGGGGACCAGGGCGATCGAGCCGGCGTCGTAGATGTCGCCGATGTCCTCGCCCGGGATGCCGAGCGCGATGTCGGCGTAGCCGTCACCCGTGACGTCCGCGACCGAGACCGACGCGCCGATCTCGTCCTCCTCTTCCTCGACTCCGGGGAACCCGGGGCTGTCCTGGTTGAAGGTCTGGACGCGGTCCGAGGACAGGCCGGTGGCCGAACCGAGAGCGACCTTGACGGTGCCGCTGCCCCAGTCGTTGCCGACCACGACGTCGTCGAAGCCGTCGTTGTTGACGTCCCCGACGCCGGTTCCCGTCTTGTTGCCGGCGGCCTCACCGGGGACCCAGCCGCTCTTGAAGCCCGTGCTGCCGCCACCGAGGAGCAGGCGGTTGCCGTAGACGCCGTCGCCCTTGTACTCCCAGACAACGATGTCGTCCTTGCCGTCACCGTTGACGTCACCGGTCTCGGTGGAGGTGTAGGGGCCGCTGATGGAGTCGGCGTCCTCCTCGCAGCCGCCGTTGGTGGCACAGGAGGCGTCGTCGGCGTCGTAGCCCCACCACAGGGACTTGTCCAGGACGGGCAGGACGGCGGTGGGCGTGCCGGTTCGCGAGATCGGGCCCTTCCACACGGCGGCGGCGCTGCTGGGGGCTTCGTCGCCGAAGGAGGACACCTGCTCGAACAGCGCGAGGTCCGTCTTGCCGTCGCCGTCGAAGTCACCGGCGGTGGGAGACTGCCCGTACCCGGCTATCGCCGTGCCGCCGGTGAGGCCGGAGGCGGAGCCCCACATGATGACGGAGCCGGCCTTGCCGCCCGAGATCACCAGGTCGCTGAAGCCGTCGCCGTCGAGGTCGCCCTTCGTGAAGTTGGTCCCGAAGTACTCGTTGGCGACGGCGGAGCCGGGGACGCCGCTGGTGGAGCGGCTGATGAGTTTCTTGTTGGCGGCGGAGACGCCGTTGGCGGAGCCGTATGTGACGGCCACGTAGCCCGCCTTGGTCTTGCTGGAAATCGTGGCGTCCGGGGCCGACACGACCAGGTCGGCGTATCCGTCGCCGTTGAAGTCGTCCTGCGCGTCCGCGGACCCGGTGGCCGCGTGCGCCGAGGCCCCGGTGAGGGCCATGGCGCCGAATCCTCCGGCGAGCAGCACCGCGGCTGCCAGGGGTGCGGTGAGCGCGGTACGAGTTCGGCGGTGTGCTCGGGACATACGTAAGCCTTTCGAGTCGGTCTGTTCTGCACGCGGAAGGCCGCGTTCAGGGAGTTCGACTCGATCGGAGCGCCCCCAGTTGTACGCCCCAATGTCATGGGTTCGTAACCAAGGGGACAGGTGTGGCGCTGAACTCCCTTTCTGTCACAGGGAGTTCAGCGCGGGTCACCGTCGGTCTACCAGATCGCCTCGACCCACTCGGGGTGGTCGATGAACGGGTTCCGGTTGCCCTGGTAGTTCGAGTAGATGAGCTCGTTGCGGCGCTCCTCGAAGGCGCTGGGCGGGTCCTGTACGTTCCACTGCTTCAGGACCGAGAGGCGGCCGTGGTAGGGCACGCTGCCGTTGGAGACCGAGTCGTTGGGCTCCAGGTCGTCCCAGGCGTCGTCGCCCTCGTAACGGACGGCCATGTAGAGGATCATGCGGGCCACATCGCCCTTGACGGCGCTGCGGGGCTCGAAGGAGTTCGAGTCGGTGAGGCTGCCGCCGCTGTTGGTGAAGCTGCTGCCGCCGTTGTCGAAGTCCTTGTTGCCGCGGATGCTGTTGACCTGGACGTCCTCGGGGCGCAGGTGGTGCAGGTCGGTGCCGGGGCCGGCGGAGGTGCCGAAGTCGCCGTGCGACTGGGCCCACGTGTGCTCGCGGTTCCAGTTGCCGGTCGCGCCGCCGTTGAGCGTCTTGCTCCGCGAGATGCCGGAGTACAGCAGGACCACGTTGCTGCTGTTGTTCGGGTCCTGGTCGGTGACCTTGAGCGCGTTCCAGACCGCGGAGTACGAGATCGCGGTCTGGTCGCTGATGATCGAGTGCAGCGAGCTCTTGAGGGCCGTGCCGGTCTTGCCGATCGCGCCCGCGTAGTACGTGTCGTCGTACGCGGTGGTGGTTGCCGCGGCGGGGGTCGCGGCGACCGTCGGGAGCGTGAGGCCGACGAGGACGGCGGAAACGCCTACCGCCAGCGCCTTCCAACTGCCTTTGTGCGCAACGGACATGGGGGTGCCCTTTCCCGGGAACGGCACGCGCCGGGACGCGGGATCCAGCTCAACGGGCCCGCGTTCTACGCGTGTTGACACTTCGGTCAATCGGGAGCGTGACATGGACATGGGGTCGCTCGTGTAACCGGGAGGAGGCGTTTGTGTGACGTTCTCGCATACGACGCAACCCCTGGCCGTTCCCGGTCCAGGGGCTGCGAAGAGCGAGGGTTCTCCCCAATTGGGGGAGGGATTGCCCTAGTTGACGTCCGAGGCGTCCAGGCGGTAGAGCGCCTGGGTGTTCTGGGACGTCTGGGAGCCCGACTCGGTCTCGGAGTTGGACGAGGTGCCGGAGCCGGAGTCCGCGTCGGAGGAATCGGTGCCGCCGTACTCGCTCGCCTTCACCGCCGTCGCGTGCTCCTGCACCCACGCGGTCACCTCGGAGCCGGCGCTGTCGCCGCCGCCCATGCCACCGCCGCCTCCGCCCATGCCGCCGCCGAGCACGATGTAGTGCAGCTCGCCCTTCTTCACGAGCTCCTTCAGCTTGGCGAGGGTCATCGCCTTGTCGCTGCCGGACCAGCCCCACATGGAGATGACGGGCTGCTTCGTGCTGACGATCAGCTGGGCCGCGCTCTGCGAACTGGACACCGCCACCAGCCACTTGGCGCCGTCGCGGTGCTTCTCCAGATACGTGACCATCGCGCTGTCGGCGCCGCCGCCGGGCCCGCCACCCATGCCACCGCCGCCTCCGCCCATGCCGCCGGGCCGTGAGGTGGCGTTGCCGCCCTGCTCGCCCGTGCCGGAGGTGCCGTTCGGCGGGGTGCCGGTCTGGCCGCCGCCCTGTTCCTGGCCGTTCTGCTGCTGACCGTCCTGTTGCTGGCCGCCGCCGGGCTGCTGGCCGCTGGGGGCGCCACTGGGCGGCGTACCCGTCTGGCCGCCGGCCGGTGCCTCGCCACCGGCCTGCTGGTTGCCCTGCTGGTTGCCTTGCTGCTGGCCGCCCGGTGCCTGGCCGCCACCGCCGCCGGGGAAGCCGCCACGGCCGCCACCGCCACCGCCGCCGGGTCCGCCGCCCATGCCGCCACCCGTGCTGGGGCCGGCCGTCGGGTTCGTACCGCTCATGCCGCCGCCCGAACTCGCGGTCACCGAGGCCGCGTACGCGGTCGGTCCGGCGAGGGAGGCGGCGACGGCTGCGGTCAGGGCGACGGCGAGCAGCCGTACGCGCCGGCCCGACCGGAAGAGGAAGAGCCCGACGATCGCCAGGACCATCACCGCGGCGATCGTCGGCCACAGCCAGGAGTTCCAGCCGGAGGCCCGGCGCAGCAGCACCACGGCCCAGATGCCGGTCGCGGCGAACGCGACGGGCAGGACCCACAGCCACTTCTTGTCGGTCCGGAAGGCGTGCAGGAGCATCAGCCCGCCGCCTCCGCACAGCGCCGCGATACCGGGGGCCAGGGCGGTCGTGTAGTAGGGGTGCATCGTGCCTTCGGCGAGGCTGAAGGTGACGTAGTGCAGGGCGGTCCAGCCGCCCCACATCACCAGCGCGGCCCGCGTCAGGTCCGTACGGGGAGCGCGGCCGCGCAGGACGAGACCGCCGACGAGTGCGATGGCGGAGAAGGGGAGCAGCCAGGAAATCTGGCCGCCGAGCACCTCGTTGAACATCCGGCCGATCCCGGCGGTCCCGGAGAAGCCTCCTCCGCCACCGCCTCCGCCGTTGCCCTCGCCGCCGAAGACGCGGCCCAAGCCGTTGTAGCCCATGATCAGGTTCCAGGCGGTGCCGTCCGTCGAGCCGCCGATGTACGGCCGGTCGGAGGCGGGCACCAGTGACACGGCCGCCGCCCACCAGAAGCTGGAGACGGCGAGGGCGACCGCGGCGATCGCGAGGTTGCGCACCCGGCGCAGCAGGCCGCCCTGAGCGGCGTACAGGTAGACCGCGAAGACGGCGGGCAGGGCGATGTAGCCCTGGAGCATCTTGGTGTTGAAGGTGAGGCCGAAGCAGACGGCCGAGCCGACGAGCGGCAGCAGCCTGCCGTTGTGGACGGCGCGCAGGGCCAGCGCGGCGCCCGCGACCATGAGGAAGACGAGCAGGGTGTCCGGGTTGTTGTCGCGGTTGATGGCGACGGTGATCGGGGTGAGGGCGAGGACGAGCGCGGCGACGGCCGCGGCGCCGTGGCCCCAGACCCGCTTGACCGACGCGTGCAGGATCCAGATCGTGCCGAGGGCGGAGGCGACCAGCGGCAGCATCATCTGCCAGGTGCCGTACCCGAAGATCCGGCAGGACAGCCCCATCACCATCAGGACGAAGGGGGGCTTGTCGACGGTCATGAAGTTCCCGGCGTCCAAGGACCCGAAGAACCACGCCTTCCAGCTCTGCGTACCGCTGAACACGGCGGCGCTGTAGAAGCTGTTCAGGCTGGACGAGGAGAAGTTCCAGGAGTACAGCACCCCGGCCAGAACCATGATCGCGACCAGCGCGGGAAGCGACCAGCGGGGTGGCTTCCCGGGCCGCGCGCCGGTCTCGGCGGGAGGCGGGGAGGAGGCGGCCCGGTCTGCCGCGGGGGCGGCCTGGGCGGCCTCGGGGGCGTGGGGGTACGGATCGGTGGCAGATGTCACGCGTGCATCGTGCGAAAGCGGTGTGGGCGAGGGCTGTGGTGAACCTGGGACTCGGCTGTGAGTGGGGGAAGGGAGGTCCCATGGAAGCGTATGAACACGTAAAGGGCCGGATGGTGACAGCAGGCGCTGATCGGCAACAGGGCCGGACGGTCACAGAGGGCGCCGCCCTGTAACAGTTACCGGCGGTTCATACCGGGTGTGCAACAGGAGTGGCTGCCGATGAACGGGCTTGCCGCGTATGGCGTTTGACGTGTTGAGATCAACAAGTGATGACGCCGAAAGGGCACCCCGACATGTCGCTCAGCCGCACCCGCTCCCGCACGCTCGCCGCCGTCGGTTTCCTGGCCGCCACGGGTCTGTTCCTCACCGCGTGCGGCCCCGAGGACTCCGCCGGCGCGGATTCCCCCTCGCCTGCCGGTGCCTCGGCCTCTCCCGATTCCTCGGCTCCCGCCGCTTCCGGTACTCCCGCGGCTTCCGGTGGCGCCGACGCCTCCGAGCCGCCGGCCGGTTCGGACGGTACGTTCTCCGGCACGTTGACGTTCCTGGCGCCGGGCAAGCTGCTCGTCGGGGAGCGTGCCTTCTGGGTTGCGGAGGACACGGTCATCCAGGGCGCCGGGATCTGCGGTGACCCCGAGACGGCGGGCGCGGAGAACTGCACCGCCGACCAGCTGGACGACACGGCGAAGGCCGGGAACACCAAGGCCGAGGTGTCGATCGAGAAGGGCATAGCGACCAAGGTCTTCGCCGCGGAGGGCGGGGGCGGCGACTCCTCGGAGAAGCCGGCCGGTGCGGACGGTACATTCACCGGCAAGCTGACCTTCCTGGCGCCGGGCAAGCTGCTCGTCGGCGAGCGTGCCTTCTGGGTCGCCGAGGACACGGAGATCACGGGCGGCGACATCTGCGGTGACCCCGAGACCGCAGGGGCGGAGAAGTGCACCGCCGATGACCTGGACGCCGCCGCCGAGGCCGGCAACCTGACGGTGGAGGTGACGATCACGAAGGGGATCGCCGAGCAGGTCACCCAGAAGTAGCCGCGGCTGTCGCACGAACATCGAGGGGAACCGGCAGCCCTTCGCCAGGGCCGCCGGCGCCGACTCGCGTCAGATGCAGGGGTCGAGGTAGTAGATCGGGTCCCAGGGAATGGACACTGAACGGTTGTTCGGCTCGATGAGTGTGTAGGGCGAATGATCCTGGTACATCACGCTGGCCACCGAACCGTATTGGTTGTTGGTGACCGCACCCCTGTCATGGAAGTAGTAGAGGGAGCGTGAGGTGCAGTAGTAGAGGATGAAGACGGTGTGCTGACCGTCGCCCTCACCGGCGGCGACGCACAGGTACCCGCGCGGGCAGTGGTTGAGGTGGTAGTTCCGCGTGTCCGTGCTCACGTCGTGGAACGCGTACTCCCTGGGCCCACCGTTCCTGCCGTCCGGCCAGTACTGACTCAGCTCGGGCCAGCGCCGGCTCTCGGCCGCTCCCGCCGGCGGAGCGCTTATCGAGAGCGCCGAAAGCAGGACCATGAACGCGGCGACGGCGGCCAGAAGTCCCTTTCGTGACACACGTGGTGCGCTTGTCATCTGGGCATTTACCTTCCTGTCTCGTGTACTTGACCGTGCGGACGGCTGGATCAGTGCCTTGGGATTCGGACGTCCCGCACCGGTTCGAGCAGGCATGGTGTGCATGCGTACACCCCCGTACTCCGCCCGTGTTGCCCGTATGGAAGGAGGATGCGCTCCGCACCAGGGTCTGTCGTTACGGAGGCGTGCACAGCTCTTCAGTCAGCGCGCACTGCTGTGCTGTGACGGCGGAACTCGCGTGGCGCGAGGCCGTAGGCGTTACGGAACGTCTGGCTGAAGTGGGCGGGGCTGGTGAAACCCCAGTGGGCGGCGATCGCGTGGATCGGGCGGTCGGCCAGCCGGGGGTCGGCGAGGTCGCGCCGGCACTGCTCCAGGCGTCGTGCGCGGATGTGGCCGGCGACCGCGTCCCCCTCCCGCTGGAACAGTTCGTGCAGGTAGCGCAGGGAGATGTGGTGGGCCGCGGCGATCGCAGCCGGGGTCAGATCCGGGTTGCCGAGGTTGTCCCGGATGAAGGCGTGGATCCGCGCCATGAGCGCACGCTGCCGGGTGGGAGGCGGCACCACCTTCTCGACGTCCAGAGCGTGGGCGAACGCGGCGGTGAGCACGTCGAGGGTGAGGGTGGCCAGCCGCGCGGTGTCGGACGGGCTGAACTCGTGCATCTGCCGGGCCAGTTGCAGCAGGAAGGCCGAGGACAGCGCACCGATGCCCCGGGCGCCCGGGATGCGGACCGCGCACAGATGCCGCAGTTCCCGGGCGGGCAACGGCAGCGACGAACGCGGGAACCGCAGGACCAGCACCTGCCCCGTCGGGCCGCTCGGTACCAGCCGGGTCAGATAGGGATGTGAGCTGTCACGCAGGACCAGATCGCCGGCACGCAGAACCGCACGCCGGTCGTCCTGCTCCCCGACCACACGACCGCGCACGGCGCAGGTCACGAGGAACGATTCCGGATCGGCCTGGCGGACCAGCCTGGGTGTGCGATGGATCGAATGCGGCGTCGCGGTGAGCAGAGTCGCCTGCACGGGACCGATCCCGTTGAAACCGGCCTGCGCGCGGAACGCGCCCTCCCCTTGAGGTTCGCAGCGTATGTCGAGAGGCACCCACATCTTCGAGCTCATCTCGCGCCAGAAGGCGAATCGCTCTGCCACCGGCACCTCGGCCGTGCTGACCACCTCCATGACCTCAGTGTTGCCGTGGCGGGCCCGGAGCAGCACCTCCGAACAAGCCGAACACCACTTGTCACCCCAACTCCCTTCCGGAAACACCCGTACAACCCCCGGCCACTCCGATGAGTCGAGAGAGGCGAGTGCGCCGAGGCGTGCTCGTTCGTACCCAACGGGATGGAAGTACTCGATGACTCACCGGATATCCCGGCGTACCCGTGTGTTCTGTGCGGGCCTCGGTGCCGGGGTCCTAGTGCCGCTCACCGTGGCCGTGACACCCGCGACCGCTGCCGCGACACCGCAGGCGACCTGTACGTCGAACCAGTCGGCCCTGGCGACCAAGCTGCAGAAGGACATCAACACGGCCCTCGCGAACCGCAGCGGCACCGTGGCCGTCGGCCTCCACGACCGGAGCACCAACACCACCTGCACGCTGAGACCGACGCAGGCCTACGACTCGGCCAGCGTCGTCAAGGTGACCGTCCTCGCCGCGCTTCTCTGGGACGCCAAGAAGACCAACCGCTACCTCACCCAGCGGGAGTCCGATCTGGCCACCGCCATGATCACCAAGTCGGACAACGCGGCCACCACCAAGCTCTGGAACCAGCTGGGCATCACGAAGGTAAAGGGCTTCCTCACGGCGGCCGGCATGACCCGGACCAAGCCGGGGGCGAACGGCTACTGGGGCCTCACCCAGATCACGGTCCAGGACGAGCAGAAGCTCCTCGCGCTGCTCACCGCCAGGAACGCGGTGCTGAGCGACAACTCCCGGGCCTACGTACTCAAACTCATGGGCAAGGTCATTTCCTCGCAGCGCTGGGGCACACCGGCGGGAGCCCCCTCCTCCGTCGCCGTGCATGTGAAGAACGGCTGGCTGTCCCGCTCCACGCACGGCTGGCGGGTCCACAGCGTGGGCACCTTCAAGGGCTCAGGACACGACTACACGATCTCGGTCCTGACCCACGGCAACAGCACCATGAACTACGGCGTGACGACGATCCAGGCCGTGGCCAGAGCCATCCACAAGGACCTCGTGCCGACCAGAGCGCAGCGGTACACGCCCACGACCGACCCGCAGGAGGCCTTCCCGGCGGTGCCCGCTTCATGATCATCTGGCTCAACGGCGCCTTCGGCGTCGGCAAGACCACGACCGCCCGGCAACTCACCACCCTCCTCCCGGACTCCAGGCTCCTGGACACCGAGCAGGTGGGCTACATGCTCCGGCACGTCCTGGGGAGGCCGGCCCGCGACTTCCAGGAATTCCCGCCGTGGCGCGGGCTGGTTGTGGAGACCGCGCGTCAGGTGCTCGACCATGTGGGCGGCACGCTGGTCGTCCCGCAGACCGTGCTGGAGAAGCCGTACTGGCGTGAGATCCGAACCGGACTGGTCCAAGCGGGCATCCCCTTACGCCACTTCGTCCTCCACGCCGACCACAACACGCTCGTCGAACGCATCCAGAACGACACGGACCCGGAGAGCATCGGTGCCCGCGGGTGGCGCCTGGACCATCTCCACGACTACGACGAGGCACTGCTCTGGCTGCGCGGGGAGGCCGAGTTGATCGACACCACCGGCATCCCGCCGGCCGCGGTCGCGAAACTCGTCATGACGACGGTCCGGCGTCAGGGTGCCTCCACGATGAGGGAGAACGTTCACCCGGGCTTTCGCGGAAGCTCACCAAGGAGTGCTAGCAACCCCCGCTGACCTGCGGAGTTCGGAGAAAAAGAAGCGATTTCCGGGGGCAACCCTCGCCCCCGGTCCGCTGTCTGAATGGGTGATCGGAAAACAACACCCGCCACACCCGTCACAGACCGCACGGACAGTACGGACCACACAGGCCGCACCGGCCGTCCGATCGCCGATCGCGGCGAGGGCGCCCACGACTTCACCGGCGCCTCGTCGTCGACAACGACTCCGACTCCGACTCCGTTCAGCACACACTCCACGAAGGGTCTCTTTCGCATGCGCGTTTTACGAAGCATCGCAGCCACCTCCACCGCCGTCCTGGCCCTGGGAGGAGCCGTACTCGCCGCGCCCGCCGCCCAGGCGGACACCACGGCCGCGGCGGCCGCGACGACCACGGCAACCGTCGAGCGCTATGACGGCGCGATCTGGTACCGGGCCGCCGCCGGACAGGTGAACGACCTGCGGATCTCCACCAAGGTGATCGACGTCGACCCGAACGAGTTCGGTGGCGACTACCTCGTCACCTTCCGGGACAAGTTCGAGATCACCATCACCACGGACGCGTGCACGTACCCCTCGGCGACCGACCACACCGTCGTCGAGTGCGTGGAGCCCGAGCCCCTGGGGTCCGACGACTCGGACATCTACGACGTCGAGCTCGGTGACGGCAACGACACCGTGACGGTCGGCGACGACGTCTACACGCAGGGCACCCTCTACGGCGGCCCGGGCAACGATGTCATCCTGGGCAAGGGGGCGAACAACCTCAATGGCGGTGACGGCGACGACCGCCTCGAAGGCGTCGACGGTGTCTGGGTCAGGGGTTCCTCCGGTGAAGCCGGCAACGACACCATCCTCACCGGCTGCGCGTACCACTGCAGCGGCGGCGCCGGGAACGACATCCTCACGGTGACCGGCGAGGACGACCTCGGCTACACCACCCTGTACGGCGACGACGGCAACGACATCGTGCGCGGCACCTCCGGCAACGACTACCTCTACGGCGGCAGGGGCAACGACACGCTGTACGGCCTGGCGGGCAACGACACGATCTTCGGCAACACCGGCGACGACATCATCTACGGCGGCCAGGGCAACGACACGCTCTCCGGCGGCGCGGGCAACAACAAGGTCTACCAGGACTGAGTCCCGGTGCCTGGTCGGAGTCGCGTGAGCACCGACACCCACGCGACTCCGACCCTCGCTCCCGAGCCCTCTCCCTTGGCCCCCGGCTCCCGGCCCTGGCCCCCGGTCCCCGGCCTCGGTCCCCGGTCCCCGGCCCTCGGCCCCCACCCTCGGTCCCCGGTCCCCGGCGCTGGCCCTGGCTCCCGGCCCCGGCCTCCGTCACCGGTTCCCGGTTCCCGGGCCCCGGCCCCGGCCCCGATCCCCGGCCTCGGCCTCGGTTCCCGGTTCCCGGTCCCGACCCCCGGCCCTCGACCCTGGCCCCCGGGCCTCGGTCCCGGCTCCCGACCCCCGGCTCCCGATTCCAACCCCCCTCGACCCCGCCCCCTGGAAAGCTCCGACTCCCTGGAATTAACGGCCAGTACCCTCCCCCTCAACCCGCCTCCGCCTACCGTGACGCCATGCGCCTGAGACCACTTCTTGCCACTGTCACGGCTGCCATGGCGGCAGCCGCCTGCCTTACTGCGGCAGCGCCTGCCAATGCCCAGCGCGGCAATGCCTGTTCGCCCTCCGTCTCCATTGAGAGCTTCTCCGACGGGCTCGACAAGACGACGTACGAGGGCACGTTCGTCGGGAACTTCTCCGCGCTCGCGGTGGACCGCGACGGAAGGATCGCCGCGGTCTCCGACCGGTCCGCGCTCTTCACGCTGGACCGCAAGACGCTGCGGCCCGCCTCCGTCGTGCCGCTCGCCGACGAGAGTGGTGCCGCGCTCGACTCCGAGGGCCTGGCCGTGGACCGCGACGGCACCCGGCTGATCTCCTCCGAGACCGAGCCCTCCATACGCCGGTACGCCCGCGACGGCCGCATCCTCGACCGCCTCCCCGTACCGGACGCCCTCAAGGTCGCCCCCGCGGGCCGCGCGACCACGAACCAGACCTTCGAAGGGCTCACCTTCCTCCCCGGCCGCCGCACCCTGCTGGCAGGGATGGAGGGCTCCCTCGCGGGGGACACCACGGGCATCGTCCGGTTCCAGACCTGGGAGCGTCAGCGGGGCCACTTCGCCCTCGACGCCCAGTACGGCTACCGCACCGACACCGGTCTGAACGTCTCCGAGACCACGGCCACCCCCGACGGCCGCCTCCTCGTCCTGGAACGCGGCTTCACCGCGGGCGTCGGCAACACGATCCGGCTCTACCTCGCCGACCTGCGCCGCGCCACGGACACGTCCGGCATCGACACCCTGACCGGCCAGAGCGGCGTACGCCTCGCCCGTAAGACCCTGCTCGCCGACCTCGTGAACTGTCCTTCACTCGGCGCCCAGGCCAAGCAGCCGCAGCCCAACCCGCTCCTCGACAACATCGAGGGCCTCGCCGTCACGGGCGGCGGCCACGGCCGTCTGAACCTGCTCCTGGTCAGCGACGACAACCAGAACCCGGTCCAGATCACCCGCTTCTACTCCCTCCGGGTCCGCCTCTGACCGCTGCCCGAACATGGGCCCGATTGTTGCGGAGGGATGAAATCCCCTTCCGTCCGCGTTGGTGCCTTCCGGACGAACGGATCGACCGGACGGATGGAAGGCACTCGTGGCAACGCAGCGGGGATGGGCACGACGGCTGGCCGGGTACGCCTGGCGGTACCCGAAGGACGTCGTGCTCGCGCTGGGCGCCTCGCTCGTCGGCATGGCCGTCATGGCCCTGGTCCCGCTGGTCACCAAGGTGATCATCGACGACGTCGTCGGGGACCACACCCGGGGCATGGCCCCCTGGGCCGCCATGCTCATCGGCGCCGGAGTCGTCGTCTACGTCCTCACCTACATCCGCCGCTACTACGGCGGCCGCCTCGCGCTCGACGTCCAGCACGACCTGCGCACGGACATGTACGGGACGATCACCCACCTCGACGGCCGGCGCCAGGACGAGCTGTCCACCGGCCAGGTCGTGGGCCGCGCGACCAGCGACCTCCAGCTCATCCAGGGCCTGCTCTTCATGCTCCCGATGACCGTCGGGAACGTACTGCTCTTCCTGATCTCCCTCGTGATCATGGCCTGGCTGTCGCTGCCGCTCACCCTGGTCGCCCTCGCCGTCGCCCCGGCCCTGTGGGTCATCGCCAAGCGCAGCCGCTCCAGGCTCCACCCCGCCACCTGGTACGCCCAGGCACAAGCCGCCGCCGTGGCCGGTGTCGTGGACGGCGCGGTCAGTGGCGTACGCGTGGTCAAGGGCTTCGGCCAGGAGGACCAGGAGACCGGCAAGCTCCGCGAGATCGGCCGCAAGCTCTTCGCGGGCCGGCTGCGCACGATCCGGCTGAACTCCAAGTACACCCCGGCCCTCCAGGCGGTCCCGGCCCTCGGCCAGGTGGCCATGCTGGCCCTGGGCGGCTGGCTGGCGGTCAAGGGCCAGATCACCCTCGGCACCTTCGTGGCGTTCTCCGCCTACCTGGCCCAGCTCGTCGGACCCGTCCGCATGCTCGCGATGGTCCTCACGGTCGGCCAGCAGGCCCGCGCCGGCGCCGAACGCGTCCTGGAGCTGATCGACACCCAGCCGTCGATCAAGGACGGCACGAAACCGCTGCCCGCCTCCGCCCCCGCGACCGTCGAGTTCGACGACGTGTCGTTCGCCTACGAGGACAGCCGCCCGGTCCTGGACGGCCTCTCGTTCGAGATCCACGCGGGCGAGACCCTCGCGGTCGTCGGCTCCTCGGGCTCCGGCAAGTCCACGGTCTCCCTCCTGCTGCCCCGCTTCTACGACGTGACCAGGGGCGCGGTCCTCATCGGCGGCCACGACGTGCGCGAGCTGACCGTCGACTCGCTGCGGGCCGCGATCGGCCTCGTCCCCGAGGACTCCTTCCTCTTCTCCGACACCGTCCGCGCCAACATCGCGTACGGCCGCCCCGAGGCCACCCAGGAGGAGATCGAGCAGGCGGCCCGGGCCGCCCAGGCGGACCGCTTCATCGCCGCCCTGCCCGAGGGCTACGACACCAAGGTCGGCGAGCACGGCCTCACTCTCTCCGGCGGCCAGCGCCAGCGCGTCGCCCTGGCCCGGGCGATCCTCACCGACCCCCGCCTGCTGGTCCTGGACGACGCCACCTCGGCCGTGGACGCCCGCGTGGAGCACGAGATCCACGAGGCCCTCAAACAGGTCATGGAAGGCCGCACCACACTCCTGATCGCCCACCGCCGCTCCACCCTGAACCTCGCCGACCGCATCGCGGTCCTCGACGGCGGCCGCCTCGCCGACATCGGCACCCACAAGGAACTGACCGAGCGCTCACCGCTCTACCGGCGCCTGCTCACCGACCCGGACGAGCTGGGCGGCGTCTCACCGGGTCACGCCCGGCCGGCCTGTCCGCAGGAGGACACCTCCGTACGGGACGAGCTGGACGCCGAGTTCGACGCCGAGCGGGGCGTCACCCCACACCTGTGGACGGGCGACCGCGAGCCCAAGGACACCGCCCTCGACGGATCGCCCGCGACCCCCGAACTCCTCGCCCAGGTCGACGCGTTGCCCCCGGCCACCGACATTCCGGAGATCGACGAGGCACGCGCGGTCACACCGGAGGAGTCGTACGGCCTGAGGCGGCTGCTGCGGGGCTTCGGGCTTCCGCTGCTCGTCAGCCTCGGCCTGGTCGCCGTGGACGCGGGCATGGGCCTGCTCCTGCCGGTCCTGATCCGGCACGGCATCGACCAGGGCGTCTCCGAGGTCGCCCTCGGTGCCGTCTGGGCCGCGTCCGCGCTCGCCCTGGTGTCCGTCGTCGTCCAGTGGGTGGCGCAGACCGGCGAGATCCGCATGACCGGGCGCACCGGCGAACGCGTCCTGTACTCACTGCGCCTGAAGATCTTCGCCCAGCTCCAGCGCCTCGGACTCGACTACTACGAACGCGAGTTGACCGGCCGGATCATGACCCGGATGACGACTGACGTGGACGCGCTGTCCACGTTCCTGCAGACGGGCCTGGTCACCGCGTTCGTCTCGGTCGTCACCTTCTTCGGCATCATGGTCGCCCTGCTGGTGATCGACGTCGGCCTCGCGGTGGTCGTCTTCCTGACCCTGCCGCCGCTGATCATCGGCACGTTCTTCTTCCGCCGCTCCAGCGTGAAGGCGTACGAACTCGCCCGTGAGCGCGTCTCCGTGGTGAACGCGGACCTCCAGGAGTCGGTGTCCGGGCTGCGGATCCTCCAGGCGTTCCGCCGCGAGGGAGTGGGCGGCAAGAGGTTCGCGGAGCGCAGCGACAGCTACCGCCAGGCCCGTATCCGCGGCCAGTGGCTCATCTCGATCTACTTCCCGTTCGTGCAGCTGCTGTCGTCGGTGGCGGCGGCAGCGGTACTGATCGTGGGCGCGGGCCGGGTCGACGCGGGCACCCTCACCACGGGTGCGCTGGTGGCGTACCTCCTCTACATCGACCTGTTCTTCGCCCCCGTGCAGCAGCTCTCGCAGGTCTTCGACGGCTACCAGCAGGCGACCGTCTCGCTCGGCCGGATCCAGGAGCTGCTCCAGGAACCGACATCGACGAAGGCCGCCGACGAGCCGCTCGAAGTCCTGTCCCTGCGGGGCGAGATCGCCTTCGAGGACGTGGACTTCGCGTACGGCGACGACGAGGAGGCCCTGAGCGGGGTCAAGCTCAGCATCCCCGCCGGCCAGACCGTGGCCTTCGTCGGCGAGACCGGCGCGGGCAAGTCGACCCTCGTCAAGCTCGTGGCCCGCTTCTACGACCCGACCGGCGGCCGGGTCACCGTCGACGGCACCGATCTGCGCTCCCTCGACATCACCTCGTACCGCCACCGTCTGGGCGTCGTCCCGCAGGAGGCGTACCTCTTCCTGGGCACGGTCCGGGACGCCATCGCCTACGGGCGTCCGGACGCGACCGATGCCGAGGTGGAGGCGGCGGCCCGTACGGTCGGCGCGCACGACATGATCGCCACGCTGGACGGCGGCTACCTCCACGAGGTCGCCGAGCGCGGCCGCAACCTCTCCGCCGGGCAGCGGCAGCTGATCGCGCTGGCCCGCGCGGAACTCGTCGACCCGGACATCCTGCTCCTCGACGAGGCCACCGCCGCCCTCGACCTGGCCACCGAGGCCCAGGTCAACCAGGCCACCGACCGCATCGCGGGCCGCCGCACCACACTGGTGGTCGCCCACCGGCTGACCACCGCCGCCCGCGCGGACCGGGTCGTGGTGATGGCCGACGGCCGGGTCGCGGAGGACGGCACGCACGACGAACTGCTCGCCCGCGGCGGCCGGTACGCGGAGCTGTGGCGGACGTTCGTGGGGGAGCCCGACCAGGACACGGCCGCGACCGTCGGTACGCCGACCTGACCCGGTAGCCCCTTCCGCGCAACCATTCGCCGTACGTCATGCGTCCGTACATCAGTACGCCGATTGCTGCGGGCCGTGGAAGGGACACCAGTGGACATGGGCGTGATACGCCGCCGTCTGGCGCTGGGCACCGCCCTGGTGACCGCCTCGGGGCTGCTGGCGCTCGCGGGCCCCGGGGTGGGTGAGGCGTCGGCGGCGAGCCCGTGCTCGGGGCGGAAGGTGCGCACGGTGCCCTTCTCCACCGGGTACGTGCAGGTCTACAAGAAGCGCGGCTACGTCTGCGCGGTGACCCGTCCCAACAAGGTGGGCGCCCGCAAGTACATGATGGTGAGCGTGCGGGCGCGGGGGAACCAGGCGGTCCCCAACGAAGGAATGTTCAAGAAGTACGCGGGCCCGGTGAAGGTGCACGCCGGCAACCGCTGCGTGTGGATCAAGGGCGCCGTCGGCTCGGGCTCGGTGAGCACGGGCTGGATCCTCTGCTGACTGGATTCTCTGCTGAACGGACACTCCCGGCCGAGTTGTGCGATCTTCGTGCCATCCTGTCCGTAATGCACCCAACATCCCCTGGTGCGACAGCAGTTGCTCCGCTAGGTTCCGGCGGACATCTGCGTATTCAGGGGAGAACGCATGCGCAAAACGCTCAGATGGCTGTTGTCTCTCGTGGTGCTGATAGGCACCGTGAGCACGGCCGGGGCGGCCACCGCCGCCCAGCCGGACGCCACCGGCACGAATGTCGTCACGGACGACGCGGCGGACATCAAGGACCGGCTCCTCGCGATACCGGGCATGAGCCTGATCGAGGAGAAGCCCTACACCGGCTACCGCTACTTCGTCCTCAACTACACCCAGCCCGTCGACCACCGGAAGCCGTCCAAGGGCACCTTCCAGCAGCGGATCACCGTGCTGCACAAGGACACGGCCCGCCCGACGGTCTTCTTCACCGGCGGCTACAACGTCTCCACGACCCCGCGCCGCAGCGAGCCGGCCCAGATCGTGGACGGCAACCAGATCTCGATGGAGTACCGCTTCTTCACTCCGTCCCGGCCCGCGCCGGCCGACTGGAGCAAGCTGGACATCTGGCAGGCCGCCAGCGACCAGCACCGCATCTTCAAGGCCCTCAAGCCGGTCTACGACAAGAAGTGGATCTCCACCGGCGGCTCGAAGGGCGGCATGACCGCCACCTACTTCGAGCGCTTCTACCCGCGTGACATGGACGGCGTCGTCGCGTACGTCGCCCCCAACGACGTGGTGAACAAGGAGGACTCGGCCTACGACCGGTTCTTCGCGAAGGTCGGCACCAAGGAGTGCCGCACCCGGCTGAACGCGGTGCAGCGCGAGGCACTCGTCCGCCGCACGTCGCTGGAGAAGAAGTACAAGGAGGTGGCCGCCGCCGAGGGCTACACCTTCAACACCATCGGCAGCCTGGACAAGGCGTTCGAGGCCGTCGTCCTCGACTACGTCTGGGGCTTCTGGCAGTACGCGCAGGCGGCCGACTGCACCGAGGACGAGCTGATCCCGCCGAACGCCAAGACCGCGACCGACGACCAGATCTGGAACTCGATCGACACGATCTCCGGCTTCTCGTTCTACACGGACCAGGGCCTGGACCCGTACACGCCGTACTTCTACCAGGCGGGTACGCAGCTCGGCGCGCCGACCATCGTCTTCCCGCACATCGAGAAGAAGTACATCCGCTACGGCTACCTGCCGCCGCGGAACTTCGTGCCGCGCGACATCTCCATGAAGTTCCAGCCCGGCGCCATGCACGACGTCGACGCGTGGGTGAAGCGCAACGCGAACCAGATGCTGTTCGTGTACGGCCAGAACGACCCGTGGGGTGCCGAGCCGTTCCGCGTCGGCAAGGGCGCGCGTGACTCGTACGTCTTCACGGCCCCCGGCATGAACCACGGCGCCAACGTCGCGGGCCTCGTCCCCGACCAGAAGGCGCTCGCCACGGCCCGGATCCTTCAGTGGGCGGGCGTCGCCCCCGCCGCCGTCCAGGCGGACCCGGACAAGGCGAAGCCGCTGGCCAAGTACGACTCGAAGCTCGACAAGCGCACGGTGGAGCGCCAGCTCAGGCCGTAACCGGCCGAAGCGGCAATAGCCTTGCCGCGCCCGTCCGGTGGAGTCCTCGGGGAAATCCCGGGGCTGCACCGGACGGGCCCGGGGCTACACCGGGCGGGCGCAGCCCACCGGCTTCGGCCCGCCCAGCTGGACGTACAACGCCGTCGAGGCAGGGCAGCCGGTGCGCTTCTCCACCGCCGCGGTCACCTTGAACTCCGGCGCCTTCTTGCCCGTGCTGTCGCACGACGTCTCACGGACCTCGCCCGCACCCGCGCTGTAGACACAGTCGCCCACGATGGTGCGGGGACCTCCGCCGCCGCCCGGGTCGCCCGGATGCGGGGCCTCCAGATTGCGCATACAGGCGTAGCCCTGCGGAACCGCGCCGTCGCCGTCCTCGTCGGCCGAGGGCTTCTGCTCGCTGATGTGCAGCACGAAGTCCGTGGTGGCGGGGCAGGACGGCCCCTCGCCGACCTTCCCGTCGTGCCGCGCGACCACCCGTGCCGCCGCCTTCTCACTGGTGCACGGCACCTCGGTGAACGACTCGCGCCCGAACGAACTGCACTCGTCGATCGCGAGGAACACCACCCCGTACCCCGAGGCCCGCGTCGGAGCCGGAGTCGCCTCGTCCAGCCTGCGCTCCTCGGTCCCGGACGACTGCTGGCACCCCGTGAGCACCGCCGCCACCAGCATCAGCAGCGCGCACACCATCCCCGTACGACGTGCTCCCACGCCCCGTCCATCGCGCATGGCACTCCCCCCGATCCCCCCGCCCAGCGTGACCCGTCGTGGCGGGCCCCGCCAGGCGTACGGGGTGCTTTGCGTCAGTTGGGGTCGGTGCGCCGGGTGTGCGGCGTAGGTCCAGTACGTCAGGCCCAGTAGGCAGGCCCTAGTACCTCAGACCGTGCCCGACGGGGTAAAGCACCTCCGTCGGCTTGTCCGCCTTCTGCACCGGCACCGGCAGGTCGCCCACCGGTTCGGCACGCCCCGCGAGCACGCGCACGGCGGCGCGCAGCTCGACGTCCGTCCAGGAGTACGCCGCCAAGTAGGCCTTGACATCGGGCAGTTGGGCTACGTCGTACGGATTGCGGATGGCGAGCGCGACCACCGGACGGCCGGTGGCGAGGAGCTGGTTCACGAGCGTCCGCTGACTGGAGGCGGCGGTGACGTTGTACGTCCCCACGAGCACCGCGTCCACGCCCTGAGCCGCCGCGACGGCTTTCGCAATGGTCGCGTCTGTCGGGGCCGTGCCCGTGGAGAGAACGATCGCCGTGAAGCCCAGCTCGGTCAGCGCGGCGCCGAGCACGGTCGTGGGCGGCCCGGTGGTGCCGGACGGTGAGGCGGGATCGGCCCCGACGACAAGAACGTTCCGATGCGTACGACGCGAAAGCGGCAGCAGCCCCCCGGAGTTGACGAGAAGAGTCGTGGTCCGCTCGGCGATGCGATCGGCGGCCTTGAGATGCGACGAGATCCCCACGACCCGGTCCACGCCGCGCCGAGTGACGTACGGATCCTTGATCAGCCCCAGCTTGGCCTTCAGCCGCAGCACCCGCAGGATCGATTCGTCGAGGCGCGCCTCCGTCAGCTCACCACCACGGACGGCCTGGAGGACGGCGTTCCAGGCGACATCCAGCTTCGGCGGATTGAGAAGCTGATCGACACCGGCCTTGAGCGCGAGCACGGGCACCCGATCGTCCCCGTACTTGGTCCGTACGCCCTGCATGCCCAGCGAGTCCGTCACCACGACCCCGTCGTAGCCGAGCCGATCGCGCAGGATGCCGGTGAGGATGGGCCGGGAGAGGGTCGCCGGGTCGCCGGACGGATCGAGCGCCGGAACCATGATGTGCGCGGTCATGATCGAGTCGATCCCGGCCGCGATGGCGGAGCGGAACGGCGGAGCGTCGAGCTCGGTCCACTGCGCCTCGGTGTGCTCGATGACGGGGAAGCCGTAATGACTGTCGGTCTCGGTGTCCCCGTGCCCCGGGAAGTGCTTGGACGTGGCGGCGACCCCGGCGCTCTGATACCCCTTCACCTGCGCGGCGACCATCCCCGCCACCGCCTGGGGATCGGCGCCGAAGGACCGTACGCCGATGACGGGGTTGGCCGGATTGACGTTCACGTCGGCGACAGGCGCGTAGTCCTGCCGAATACCCATAGCGCGCAGCTCGGCACCACCGATCCGCCCCGCCGTACGGGCGTCCGTGCGCGAGCCGCCGGCCCCGAGGGCCATCGCACCCGGGAAGAGCGTGGCGGGCTTGCCCACCCGGGCGACGATCCCGTGCTCCTGATCGGTGGAGATGAGCACGGGCAGCCCGCGCGGCTGTTCCAGCGCGGCCTTCTGGATGCCGTTGCTCAGGTCCGCGATCTGGTGCGGGTCACGGGTGTTGTGCGCCCACCCGAAGTAGATGATCCCGCCGACCCGGTACTTCGCGATCAGCTCGACGGCGTTGCGTACGCCGATCTCCTTGAGGTTGGCATCGATGTCGGCCTGGTCGGGCGCGGTCGCCGAGTGCCCGTACACCCGCATCACGAAGAGCTGCCCGACCTTCTCTTCGAGCGTCATACGGGAGATCAGGGCCCGGAGCCGCTTGTCGTCGTGCCTGCCGGTGCCGTCGTCCTCGGCCAGCGCCGGACCGCCGACGGCGACAACCGCCGCCGCGCCCGCGGTCGCCGCGAGCAGCGTACGTCTGGAGGTGTGCACGTGCGCTCCTTCCGGAGAGGGCCCGAAGGACCCGTGGAGGGGCGAGTATGAAGGAAACTTCCAAGGAGTCACGGATATCCGGGAAATTTCTGCCAGTCAATAGCACGGACAGCCGACACGGCGGACAGACCCCGTCCGACCCTTTCCGGCGAGGGTGCCCAGGGGCGGTCGCCGTACGCTTGAACGAGCGGCAGACGAAGGGCAGACGAGCGGCAGACGAGGGGGCGGATGCCATGTCCGAAGTGCCACGCACGGAATGCGCCGAGCCGATGAACGCGCTTCGCGAGGAGCTGCAACGGGCGGCGGAGGAGCGGTCGACGGAGGGGTTACCCACGCGCCGGGCGGACGGGGACGGGCCGGTGGGCGACCGTCGGGTGGAGGAACCACCCTCCGCCGACGACGAGGTGTCGGACTTCGAGCGAATCCTGGCCGACCACGAACGCAAGCTGGGCCCGGACCACCCCGACACCCTGCGAGCCCGTAGCAACCTCGGCGGCGCCTGCCAGCAGGCGGGACACCTGGCCCGCGCAGTGCGGCTGTTCGAAGAGACCCTGGCCGACGGGGAACGAGTCCTGGGGCCCGACCACCCCGACACCCTCACCTTCCGGAACAACCTCGCGGGCGGCCACGAGGCGGCGGGCGACCCGGCCCACGCCATCCCGCTCTACGAACAGGCCCTGGCCGGCCGTGAGCGTGTCCTCGGCCCGGACAACCTGCTCACCCTGCAATGCCGGGACAACCTCGCCCGGGCCCACGAACTGACGAATGCCCCGGCCCGTGCCGTCCCCCTCCACGAGCGGACCCTGTCCGACCGCGAACGCACGCTGGGCCCCGGCCACCCGTACACGCTCCTCTCCCGTGGCAACCTCGCCTACACCCACCACAAGGTGGGCAACGGGCAGTTGAGCGCGGAGGGCTTCACGCACACCCTGACCGACAGCGAACGCCACCTCGGGCCCGGCCACCCCGCAACCCAGCACATCCGGCAGCTGCTGACCCACGTACGGCGTGCCTGACACAAGAGGGGCCGCCATCGGCGCTGTTGGAGGGGGGCGCGCCGATGACGGCGTGCTGCCGGCCGCAGGCGGCGGAGAGGGTAAGTCAGCGATCGCAGCCAGCAGCGAGGCCGACACCGCACTGCGGAGACTCATCCGACAGCATGCGAATTGGACGGCGGGTGGCGGGGATGGGTTCCCCGGATTCCGCCGATTCCCGGAAATTGGTACGGGTGAGCATGGGAGTGCACAACGGGGTTGGTGTGGTGCTGTTTTGGGCCGCGTCACCGCACCCGCGGTGGCGCCGACGCCGGTGTCACGCCACGGGGGCGGCGACTCGGCTGTCCCGCGCGCTGAGGTCCCGGTACAGCACGGCGACCACTGAGCACACGAACGGCAGAACCACCAACGGGAGCAGGAGCAGGGCCACCGCCGTCGGGGTGATCAGGACCAGCACTCCCGTGATGTACGCGTTGTCGTCACTCACCCACAACATCCCGAGGCCCAGCACGTGCGCGACGGGAGCCGCCGCGTACCGCAGGACGACGAACGCGAGCACGACCGCGGCCGCGAGCAACAGCCCGATGCCGTACGTCTTCCAGGGTGCCCTTTTCGTCAGCGCCCAGGCACGTCGTACCGCCGCCTTGGACGAGGAGTTCTCGGTCACCAGCGCGGCGGTGGCCACGCAGTGGCGGAAGTACACGAGCAGGGCGAGCACCGCGACGGTGATCGGGAGCACCCCGCCCACCAGCCGGTACTGCCAGGTCGCGGTCTCACCCACCAGCGTCCGCTCGACACCGGGCACTTCCCCCGAGTCCGCGAGGACGGAGATCATGAGCGCCAGAATCCCCACCGCTCCGACGCGCAGCCAGATCCGCCACTGCACCCAGTAGGCGACCCCGACGTGCGGACGCATCCGCCCCCACAACTCCCTGACAGTCAGCGTCCGTTGACCCTCCTCCGACCCGTGCTCGAAGGCCACGGTGTACGCGGTCTGCAACACGGCGACGACGGCCGCCGCGAGGGCCAGCAGCAACACCGTGACACCCGCGCCGACCTGTTGCAGGTTCTCCATCGTCCCGTCGATGTACGCCGCGATGGGGTCCTCGTAGGCGACATCCTGGTCCGCACTCCTCCGCACCTCCTCGAACGTCCCCCACGACAGGAGGAACCCGGCCCCCACGACCGCGCTCCCCACGAGGGTGGCGAGGCCGGTGACGAGCAGCGTGAGCCGGCAGAGGGGCCGCCACGTGAGACGGAGATTGCGGAGGGCTTCGCGGATCAGCATGGGGGGTGGGAGGCGGTCCTTACGTCAGCTATGAAGGTGCCCCAGGCGGCGGGGGAGACGCGGAGGGAGGGGCGTGCGATGTCTTTGGAGTCACGGATGTGGATGGCGGAGGTGGTGGCCACCTCGACGCATTCGCCGCCGCCCGAGTCGCTGTAGCTGCTCTTGCGCCATGTGAAGGCGGTTTCGACGCACTCGCCGCCGGTGTTGTCGCTGTAACTGCTCTTGAACCAGGTCAAGTTGCTCACAGTTCACCCGCCAGCTGCTCGATCAGAATCACGGACTCCTCGGGGTTGAGGGCCTGTGTTCGGATCATCGCATAACGCCGCGCGAGTACTCCCACTTCGTCGGGCTTGGAGACCAAGTGGCTGTTTCCTTGCCCTTCCAAGTACACCAGGGTGACCTCCTCCGGGGTCTCGATGACCGTCATCGGACCGGCCAGGCAGGCATGTCCGGCCCGTCCCATGGGCATCACCTGGAGCGCCAGGTTGGGGCGCGTGGCGCATTCGACGAGGTACTCGTACTGTCGCTGCATCACGCTCGCACCGCCGATGTGCCGCCGCAATGCGGCCTCTTCCAGCACCATGCTGATCATCGCCACAGGCTTGCGGTCGAACAGCGCTTTGCGCTCCATGCGGGCCGCAATGTGATGCTCAATCTCCTCGGGGTCCACCGGCGGAACGGCGTGGTCGTACAGAGCGCAGGCGTATGCCTCGGTTTGCAGCAATCCGTGGATCAGCTGGACGCAGTACGAGGAGACGGTCAGCGCATCCTGCTCCAGCTGGACCATGCCCTGGAAGTGAGCCGGATAGCGCTCCAGGCGCAAATACTTGGCGGCGGCCGCAATCACCCCACCCGCCTCCAGCGCCTTCTCCGCAGCCTCGATGAACTCGTCCGTCGCCGGTTTCGCGCACGTCTCGACCGCGCTCACCGCGGCCCCCGTATAAGCCATCCGCTCGCCCAACTCGGTCTGCGACAACCCCGCCTTCGTGCGAAGCATCCGCAGCACCTCCGCGAAGTACTGCGCAGCAGGCGACGACGAGTTCTTCTTGGGCTGCGCCATCGCAACCTTCCCCTCTACGGCTCTACGGCACTCAACGCCAATCAACGCCCGAACAGGAACAGTTGCCCGCCACAGGCGTCGACGCTCGGTCACTGGTGACGGTAGCCACCAGGGCCGACAGTGTTCCTGTGAACACAGAAAGTGACGGAGTAAACCTCCGAGACTTGCGAGACGTCCGCGACCTCGGGGTCCGGACCTGGCGGCGCAGGCTCACGCCGGTGACCCGCTCCGTGCCGGAGGCCCGCCGAGGGGCCAGATCCGTACTCACGGAATGGCGGATCCCGACCGACGCCGCGGAGGCGATCGAACTGATCGTCTCGGAGCTGGCGACGAACGCGGTACGGCACGCCCGCGTCCCCGACCGCTTCTTCGAGGTTGCCCTCACCTATGACGGCGAGAAGGCGGTGGAGATCGAGGTCTCCGACGCGTCGCCCCGCCTCCCGGAACCCCAAGTACCGCCCCTGGACGCGGAGTCGGGCCGGGGCCTGCCCCTCGTGGCGGTCCTGGCGGACAGCTGGGAACTCAGAGCCAGAGTGATCGGCAAGACGGTATGGGCGAGGGTGCGCACACAGTAGGCACGCCGTTTAGGGGGCCCGACGCGCCGCCGCCGCCCTACGCCGACTCGTTCAGCAACCGCGCCAGGTGCTCCCGGCCCGCCCCCAGCAACCCTTCGAGCGGCGCGGCCGACGCGTACCACCGCTTCTCGTACTCCCAGCACAGCCAGCCGTCCCAGCCCTCGCGGGAGAGGAGCTCGACGCACTCGGTGAGGGGGAGGACACCCGTGCCGAGCGGCAGCGGGGTCGTGTCGTCGGCGGAGGCGATGTCCTTGACCTGGATGTAGCCGAGGTGCGGGGAGAGCGCGGCGAAGGTGGCCGGGGGCTGTTCGCCGCCGAGCCAGGTGTGCATGACGTCCCACAGGGCGCCGGCCTGGCGGTGGCCGACGAGGCCCAGGACGCGGATCGCGTCGGCGCCCGTGCGGTGCGAGTCGTGGGTCTCCAGGAGGATGCGTACGCCCAGGTCGGCGGCGTACTCGGCGGCCGTGCCCAGGCGCCGGGCGGCCGTGGCGTCGGCCTCCTCGGGGCTCTGGTCGGGCCCGCCGCCGGGGAAGACGCGGATGTAGGGGGCGCCGAGGTCCCGGGCCAGTTCGAGGAGTCCGCGGATCTCGGCGATCACGGGGCCGTCGTCGCCCGGTGCCGCGACGCGCGCGTACCCGGCGAGGCCCAGGATCTCGATGCCCGCGGCCTTGAACTCGGCCGCCACGTCGACCCGTTCGGTGAGGTCCATGCCGGGGTGGACCGGCTCTTCGGGATGCGCGCGCAACTCGACGCCGTGATAGCCGTGCGTGGCGGCGAGGCGCACCACGTCACTGATCGGGAGTCCGGGAACGCCGAGGGTGGAGAAGGCCAGCTTCATGAGTCGGACAGTACCCGCCACTCGTCCTCTGTCACTCCCGCGTGCGGCACGGGTCCGGAGATCGACTCCCGTCGACGCCGCACGGGTCCGAAGACCGAATCTAGACGGCGCCGCACGGGTCCGGAGACCGACTCCAGATGGCGCCTCGCGGGTCCGGAGGTCGACTCCCGGCAGTGCTGCCCGACCCCTGACCCCCGACCCCCGACCCCCGACCCATGGACGGCCCATCCGTCTGCCAAGTCCCGGCAACGGCCCGGCAATGCCCCGACCTGGCATGTCATGGCTTGGCCAACCCCTTTCCACCCGTTTCTCACTTGTTCACCGGACGCCCCTGATGTGCCATGCCGAACCGGGCGGAGAGTGATCGGCGGCCCGGTGCTCTCCGTCACGGGCCCACGCCACTCCGCAGAGCCCATTGGCTCAAGAAGGGGCAACCATGCCCGAGTTGAGTCGTCGTAGACTCCTCGGTTCCGCCGCCGGCGCGGTGGGCGGCGCCGCGGCTCTCACTCTCCTCCCGCCCAGCGTGCAGAAGGCCGTCGCGGCCGGACCGCCGCGGGGCGGCTCGCTCCGGGACATCGAGCACGTCGTGATGCTGATGCAGGAGAACCGTTCCTTCGATCACTACTTCGGCACGCTGTCCGGGGTACGCGGCTTCGCCGACCCGCACGCGCTGAAACTCGACAACGGCCGGCCGGTCTTCTACCAGCCGGACGCCGAGAACCCGAAGGGCTATCTGCTGCCCTTCCATCTCGACACCCGCAAGTCGAGCGCGCAGGCGATACCGTCCACCAGCCACGCCTGGTCGGTCCAGCACGAGGCCTGGAACAACGGCAAAATGGACCGCTGGCTCCCTGCGCACCGCAAGGCGGACGGCGTCAACGGCCCGTACGTCATGGGCTATTACACCCGCGAGGACATCCCCTTCCAGTTTGCCCTCGCCGAGACCTTCACCATCTGCGACAACTACTACTGCTCGGTGTTCGGCCCGACCTGGCCGAACCGCCTGATGTGGATGACGGGCACGATCGACCCCGGCGGACAGCAGGGCGGCCCGATCCTCAGCAACGTGGCTCCGACGCCGTACCGCTGGACGACGTACGCCGAGCGGCTCCAGGCGGCCGGGATCAGCTGGAAGGTGTACCAGCAGGACGACGACTACGGCTGCAACATGCTGGAGCAGTTCGCGTCCTTCAGGAACGCGCAGCCCGGCTCGGACCTCTACGAGCGCGGCGTACGCCCCCAGCCCGAGGGCACCTTCGAGGACGACGCCCGCAACGACCGCCTGCCGACGGTCAGTTGGATCATGCCGACGAGCTTCCAGTCGGAACACCCGGACTACCTGCCGGCTGCGGGCGCGGACTTCGTGGCATCCAAGATCGAGGCCATCGCCGCCAACCCCAAGGTGTGGCGGAAGACGGCCTTCATCCTCAACTACGACGAGAACGACGGCCTGTTCGACCACGTGGCCCCGCCGACTCCCCACGCGGGCACGGCGAACGAGTTCGTCCAGGGCCTGCCGATCGGCGGCGGCTTCCGCGTCCCGGCGATCGTCATCTCGCCCTGGACGGTGGGCGGTTGGGTGGCGTCGGAGGCCTTCGACCACACCTCGGCCCTCCAGTTCCTGGAGAGCTTCACGGGCGTGGAGGAGCCGAACATCAGCGACTGGCGTCGCGAGACCTTCGGCGACTTCACGTCGGCGTTCCGCTTCTCCCACGGCCGCCCGCGCGCGCCGCGCCTCCCGGACGACACGGCGGAGCAGCTGGAACGGGCGAAGGAGGAGGTGGCGACCCTACCGAAGCCGACGCTTCCTGGCGCCCGCCAGTCGTTCCCTCGCCAGGAGAAGGGGCGGCGCCCGCACGTGTGACTCCGTCGGTGGCCGTAAGTGGGTCGGCTGCGGGGCGCTGGGGGCTGGTCGCGCAGTTCCCCGCGCCCCTAAAAGCCAAAAGATTGCGCAGTTCCCCGCGCCCCTAAAAGCCAAAAGATTGCGCAGTTCCCCGCGCCCCTGGGGGGTGGGGGCTTGCGGTCGTTTGTCGGCTGTCGGTCGTCGTGGGTTGCTCGCGCCGTTCCTCGCGCCCCTAAAGGCCAAAAGATTGCGCCGTTCCCCGCGCCCCTGGGTGGATGGGGCCCCTGACGGGGCGCGCTCGGCCGACTCCACCGGCTGTGGCTCAGCCTGCGCCGCCATGCAGGTCCAGGCGCCAGTCCTGGCCGTTCAGGTCGGTGCCGAAGGAGCGGTGGGGCTTTTCGTCGACGAGGACGAAGCCGTGGCGCTGATAGATACGGCGGGCGGACGTGAGGACGTCGTTCGTCCACAGGACCATCTCCCGGTAGCCGACACCGCGGGCGAACTCGACGCAAGCGCCGACCAGTTGGTCGCCGATGCCGAGGCCGCGCGCGTCCGGTTCGACGAGCAGGAGGCGCAGCCGGGCGGCGCCGGGTGCCTCGTCCCGTACGCACATCACGCAGCCCACCGGACGACCGTCGAGCTCCGCGATCCACACCCGCTCCAGGTGCGGATCGTGGTCCTCGGCGAAGTCGGCGACGATCCGGGCGACCAGGCCCTCGTAGTCCGTGTTGAAGCCGTACTCGGAGGCATAGAGCGCGGCATTGCGCTGCACGACCCAGCCGAGGTCGCCGGGCCCCGGCTCGCGCAGCAGCACGTCCTCCCGACGCGGCGGCCGCCGGCTCGCGTCCGAGAGGATCTCGCGGATGTCCCGCATGGCCTCGGCGAGCCGGGGCCGGGCGTCCGGCGGCACGGTGGAGAGCAGCGAGCCGACGGCCTCCCGCGAGCGCTCGTTCAGCAGGTCGGCGGTCTCCCGCCCGCGGGCCGTGAGCGTGATCCGGCGCCGCCGGGTGTCCTTCTCCGACGGTGCCCGCTCGATCAGCCCGTCCTTCTCGAACTTCGCGAGCAGACGGCTCAAGTAGCCGGAATCCAGACAGAGTTCACCGCGGAGGTCGGCCGCATCCGTACGGGGCGAGTGGGCGAGTTCGTACAGCACACGGGACTCCGTGAGCGTGTACGGGGCGTGGAGCTGGCGGCTGTAGTCGAGCGCGCCGATGAGGTTCGTGTAGAAGCGGTTGAAAGCACGGATCTCTTGAATGGTCATGACGTCCGGCACCTGCCTTTGACACCTGCCTTGGGGTTCACGCATCGGGCTGGATAGCTGACTCAGTCAGAGATTATGCCCGCTGTGGCCGGTTCCCGCACGGGTTTTGCTGGTCCGGGGGCGCTGTTAGCGTGGCCGTTCGATCGAGGGGGAGACTCGTAGATGACGACGACCACATCGAGCACGTTCCGTATCGGCGGGGACCTGGAGGTGGGGCGGCTCGGTTTCGGGGCGATGCACCTGTCCACGGAGCCGGCGGACGCACGCGAGGCGGCAATCGCGGTGGCCCGCCGGGCCGTCAAACTCGGAGTGACACTGATCGACACGGCTTACATGTACGGCGGCGGCGCCAACGAGGAACTCCTGGCCGAGGCGCTGTACCCGTACGCGGACGGTCTCCTGATCACCACCAAGATCGGCCTCGAACGGTCGGAGGCGTCGGGCGAGTGGGAGCTGGACGGCCGCCCGGAGGCCCTGCGGGACCAGGTGGACCGGGCCCTGCGCAGACTCCGCGTCGACCGGATCGAGCTGCTCCAGCTGCACCGCATCGACCCGGCGACGCCGCTCGCCGACCAAGTCGGCGCGCTGCGGGACCTCCGGGACGAGGGCAAGGTGGGCCGGATCGGCCTGTCCGAGGTGACGGTCGACGAACTCGACCAGGCCCGAAAGGTCGTGGACATCGCAAGCGTTCAGAACCGGTACAACTTGCTCGACCGCGAGCATGAGCCGGTGCTGGATGCCTGCGCGGCGGCGGGGATCGCCTTCCTGCCGTGGCGGACCGTGGCGTGGGGCACGTCGGGGGACAGGGCCGAGATCGCGGCGATCGCAGCCGAACTCGACGCCACGCCCACGCAGGTGGCCCTCGCCTGGCTCCTCGGCCACTCCCAGGCCATCCTGCCGATCCCGGGCACGGCCAGCCTTGCTCACCTGGAGGAGAACGTCGCCGCGGGCGGGCTCCGCCTTGGCCCGGGGCAACGGGCTCGCTTGGACGCGCTCTAGCACCCTGCGGGCCGTCGGGTTTCTGGCTTGGCTGCGGCCCGGTGGGGGTTGCTCGCGCAGTTCCCCGCGCCCCTAAAAGCCAAAAGATTGCGCAGTTCCCCGCGCCCCTGGGGGGTGGGGGCTTGCGGTCGTTTGTCGGCTGTCGGTCGTCGTGGGCTGGTCGCGCCGTTCCTCGCGCCCCTAAAAGCCAAAAGATTGCGCTGTTCCCCGCGCCCCTGATGAGCGTGCCTGAGGCTGGGTGCGTACGTGCGGGTGCATCGTGGCTTAGCGCGCAGTTCCCCGCGCCCCTGAAGGGGCCCGCCCCCACCCAGCGGCAGTCGCCCCTCTGCCGAAGGGGTCGTGTCGGGGTTTCCGATCGCAGCACGACCTCTTGAGGGCATCTTGATGGTTCTGGATGACACAGCTGCGATCGGATGCCCCGGCGCGGGCCCGACTTGGCGACGGGCGGCTGGCGTGGCTTTTGGGGGCGCGGGGAACTGCGCGATCAGCCACAACGAACCCGCAGCGACACCCAACCTCAGGAGTTCTTGGGCGCGCCCGTAGACCCCCGCACCATCAACTCCCCCCGAATCGTCGCAATCCCCCCAGGCGGAGCCTCCTCCCGCCCCATGGCGATCCGCCCGGCACGCGTCCCCGCCTCCGCCAACGGCAACCGCACAGTCGTCAGCGCAGGCACCGCATCAATGCTGAAGGGAAGGTCATCGAACCCCACAACGGACACGTCGTCCGGAATCCGCAGTCCAGAGTCCCGCAGAGCAGCGCACGCCCCAAGAGCAACCGTGTCATTCGCAGCAACAACAGCCGTCAACTCCGGATCACGCCGCAACAGTTCAAGCGTCGCCTCGTACCCGGCCCGCCGGTCGTACCGCCCATGCACAGTCCGAGCAGGCTCGTCCGGAATACCGTGCGCCGCAAGCGCATCCCGATGCCCCTCCAACCGATGCCGCGTAGTCGTACGCTCCTCCGGCCCCGCGATGTACCCCATCCGCCGATGCCCGAGCTCGATCAGATGCTCGGTAAGCCACCGCCCCCCACCCCGGTTGTCGAAGGTGAGCGCCACCGCGTCGGTGTCGGCCGGCGCGGGCGGCCGCCCGCACAGCACGACCCGCGTCCCCGCAGCCGCAAGCTTGCGCAGCTTCGTCGCCACGGCCTCCGCGTGCGCCGTGTTCTCCACGGCCCCACCGGTCAGCACGACCGCCGCAGCCCGCTGACGCTGAAGCAGCGTGAGATACGTGAGCTCCCGCTCGGCGGACCCCCCGGTGTTGCACACAACAGCGAGCCGCTCCCCACCGGCCCGGCCCCCCGGCCCCCCGATCTCACCCTGGATCGCCCCCGCCATGATCCCGAAGAACGGGTCGGCGATGTCGTTGACCAGAATCCCGACCAGGTCGGAAGTCGCAGCGGCAAGCGCGCTCGCCGGGCCGTTCAGTACGTAGTCCAGCTCGTCCACGGCCCGCAGCACCCGCTCACGGGTGGAGGCGGCCACGGGATAGTTCCCGTTCAGCACGCGCGACACCGTCGCGGGCGAGACCTGCGCGCGGGCCGCCACGTCCGCCAGGGTCACCGTCATCTTCGTCGTCCTCCGGTCACGCATCTCGTAGTACGTCCTCGTACACGGCTCCGAGCCCCCTATGCACACGGGCGATCCAAGCCCCCGCACGCACAAGCGCTCCGAGCCCCCACACGCACAGGCGCACAACGCGGGCACTCAGCGCACGGCTCCGTGCAGACCCTAAGGCCGAAACCCCCAGTTGTTCGCCCCCTCGAACAACTCATCCCCGTCACGGTCTTGTCCAGACCGCTCCTCAGAGGCTAGCTTCTCTACACATAGAAAGCGCTTGCTGTGACGCTCACCAGTTCACCAGGGTGCACCGGACGTACCGGGGTCCACCTGTGGGGCGTACGCGGCGCGGGACGCGTACGAAGGGAATCACGTGACACGCAAGACGGTGCGCATCGCGATGAACGGTGTGACGGGACGCATGGGCTACCGCCAGCACCTCGTCCGCTCGATCCTCGCCCTGCGCGAACAGGGCGGTCTCGACCTCGGCGACGGCACCGTGCTGTGGCCCGAGCCGGTCCTCGTCGGCCGCCGCGAGCACGCCCTGAAGGCGCTCGCGGAGCAGCACGGCCTGGACCCCGCGAACATCTCCACGGACGTCGACGCGGTCCTCGCCGACCCGACCGTCGAGATCTACTTCGACGCCCAGGTCACCTCGGCCCGCGAGGAGGCGATCACGAAGGCGATCGCCGCGGGCAAGCACATCTACACGGAGAAGCCCACCGCCACCGGCCTCGACGGCGCCCTGGAACTGGCCCGCCTGGCCACCGCCGCCGGCATCAAGCACGGCGTCGTCCAGGACAAACTCTTCCTCCCGGGCCTGCTCAAGCTGAAGCGCCTCATCGACGGCGGCTTCTTCGGCCGCATCCTCTCCATCCGAGGAGAGTTCGGCTACTGGGTCTTCGAGGGCGACTGGCAGTCGGCCCAGCGCCCGTCCTGGAATTACCGCTCCGAGGACGGCGGTGGCATCGTTGTCGACATGTTCCCGCACTGGGAGTACGTCCTCCACGAGCTGTTCGGCCGCGTGAAGTCCGTACAGGCCCTGACCGCCACGCACATCCCGCAGCGCTGGGACGAGCAGGACAAGCCGTACGACGCCACCGCCGACGACGCGGCCTACGGCGTCTTCGAGCTCGAAGGCGGAGCGATCGCCCAGATCAACTCCTCCTGGGCCGTCCGCGTCAACCGCGACGAACTCGTGGAGTTCCAGGTCGACGGCACCGAAGGATCCGCCGTCGCCGGCCTGCGCAACTGCCGTGTCCAGCACCGCAGTTCGACACCCAAGCCGGTCTGGAACCCCGACATCCCGGCCACCTACTCCTTCCGCGACCAGTGGCAGGAGATCCCCGACAACGCCGAGTTCGACAACGGCTTCAAGGCCCAGTGGGAGCTCTTCCTCAAGCACGTCTACGCCGACGCGCCCTACCACTGGGACCTGCTGGCCGGCGCCCGCGGCGTCCAGCTGGCCGAACTGGGCCTGAAGTCCTCGTCCGAGGGCCGCCGCTTCGACGTACCGGAGATCGCGCTGTGACGAAGCCTGATCTGACGCCGAAGCCGAAGACGAAGCCGGACCTGACGCCGAAGCCGAAGCCGGATCCAACGCCGAAGCCGACGGCGACCGGGCGTATCCAACTACCGAACGCAGACGGCGTGTTGCGCACCTACACCCCCCGCACCGACCCCCTCGCCCTCACCACCGGCGCCCCCTTCACCTCCCGTACGGTCTACTCGGCGGCCCACGTGGTCGCCGACCCGTACGCCGACACCACCCCCGACTCACCGGCAGCCGTCGACTGGGACGCCACCCTCGCCTTCCGCCGCCATCTGTGGTCCCACGGACTCGGTGTCGCGGAGGTGATGGACACGGCCCAGCGGGGGATGGGGCTCGACTGGGCGGGAGCGGCCGAGCTGATCCGCCGCTCGTCGGCCGAGGCCAAGGCGGTCGGCGGGCTGATCGCCTGCGGCGTCGGCACCGACCAGCTGCCGGTCACCGAGGTCGGCCACCCGTACAGCCTGGACGAGGTGCGGACCGCGTACGAGGAGCAGCTGGCCCTCGTCGAGGAATCCGGCTCGCGGTCCATCCTCATGGCCTCGCGGGCGCTGGCCGCCATCGCCAAGGGACCCGAGGACTACCTGGAGGTCTACGGCCACCTGCTCCGCCAGGCCGCCGAGCCGGTGATCCTGCACTGGCTGGGCCCCATGTTCGACCCGGCGCTCGAAGGCTACTGGGGCAGCACCGACCTCGACGCCGCCACCAACACCTTCCTGGAGGTCATCGCCGCCCACCCCGACAAGGTCGACGGCATCAAGGTCTCCCTCCTCGACGCCCAGCGCGAGATCGACCTGCGTCGCAAGCTCCCGGACGGCGTGCGCTGCTACACGGGCGACGACTTCAACTACCCCGAGCTGATCGCGGGCGACGACCAGGGCTTCAGCCACGCCCTGCTCGGCATCTTCGACCCGCTGGGGCCCCTGGCCGCCGAGGCCGTACGCGTCCTCGACACCGGGAACACGGGCGGCTTCCGTGAACTCCTCGACCCCACCGTCGAGTTGTCCCGCCACCTCTTCCAGACCCCGACCCGCTTCTACAAGACGGGCGTGGTCTTCCTGGCCTGGCTCGCGGGCCACCAGGAGCACTTCACGATGGTCGGCGGCCTCCAGTCGTCCCGCTCGCTCCCGCACTTCGCCCGCGCGTACGAACTCGCCGACGGCCTGGGCCTGTTCCCGGACCCGGCCCTCGCCGAGGCCCGTATGAAGAACCTGCTCTCCCTGTACGGAGTGAACCAGTGAGCACGAGCAGTACGAGCCCTGTCGGCGACCTCTCCCGCTTCAGCATCAACCAGATGACGGTCAAGCAGCTGTCGATGCCCGAACTGGTCGACACCTGCCTGGAGTTGGGCGTCCCGGGCGTCGGCCTGTGGCGTGCACCGGTCGAGACGTACGGCCTGGAGGAGACTGCCAAGCTGGTCCGCGACACCGGTCTGGCCGTCACCACCCTCTGTCGCGGCGGCTTCTTCACGGCCATCGACCCGGCCGAGCGAGCCGAGGCCCTGGCCGACAACCGCCGCGCCATCGACGAGGCCGCCACCCTGGGCACGGACACGCTCGTGCTGGTGTCCGGCGGCCTCCCGGCGGGCTCCAGGGACCTGCACGGCGCCCGGGAGCGCATCGCGGACGCGCTGGGGGAGTTGGGCCCGTACGCGGCCGCCAACGGAGTCCGGCTGGCCATCGAGCCGCTCCACCCGATGTACGCCTCCGACCGCTGTGTGGTCTCCACCCTCACCCAGGCTCTCGACCTCGCGGAACGCTTCCCCGCGAACCAGGTCGGCGTCGCGGTCGACACGTACCACATCTGGTGGGACGACCAGGCGCCCGCACAGATCGCCCGCGCGGGTGCGGGCGACCGCATCCACACCTTCCAACTCGCCGACTGGACAACCCCGTTGCCCGAGGGCGTCCTGAACGGCCGGGGTCAGATCGGCGACGGCGTGATCGACATGCGCGAGTGGAAGGGCTACGTCGAGGCCGCCGGCTACACCGGCCCCATCGAAGTCGAGCTGTTCAACGACGGCCTGTGGGCCAGGGACGGCCGCGAGGTCCTCACCGAAACGGCGTCCCGGTTCGTGGAACACGCGGCCTGACGTCCGTCTACCCCCTGCCCCCTGCCCCCTGACGGATCATCACCCACGCCGGTCCGCCTGTGACGGATCACAGGCGGACCGACGTCCGCGTCTCGTGCACCTCTTCGTCGTCGGTGAAGACACCGGACGCCGACGCCCCGCCGAGCAGCGCGGTGACGAGCGCCGCCGCAACGACGAGCGTCCACCGCGTCCGCCGGGGCCCGGTGCGCGCCGGTGGGGTGGTCAATGGCGCGACGACCGCCGGTACGGAGGCAGGCGTGGCGCCTTCAAGCAGGGGCCCGCACGCGATGTCCGTGCGCGCGTCCAGCCACGCCTCCGCCTCGGCGCCCCGAACCCCGCACGCGGCGACGAACGCGGCGACCAGTTCCTCGCGGGGCAGCCGTTCCCGGCCGAGCATGCTCGCCGCCGTGGAGTACGGCAGACAGTGGCCCTCCTCCGCCGCCCGGCGCTCCAGCCGGCGATAGCTGAGGCCCGACCACGCCTTGAGGCGCCGAAGCCCCGCCACGAAGGCGGCGGCGTCGGTGTCCGGCGGGGTGGGCGGTGCGGTGGTCATGACGGTGGTCCCCCCTGGTGAGCTGGACGTACACGGGTTCGCACAAGCTCGAACACCCTGACAGCTTGAGGAACGGCGACAGCGGCGGTCAACCTCGGTGCGGATTCCCGATGTTGGAGGTCATAGGTCATATGGGTCAGCCCCGCCGCCGCCGTACTGCCGCCGCCGTCACCGCCCTCGCGACCCTGCTGACGCTGGGCGCGTGCGCCGAAGAGCGCGCCGCCGGGCCCGCCAAAGGGCCTGCCAAGGAGCCCGCCAAAGAGCCTGCCAAGGAACGGTCGGCCGCCGGGTCCGCCGCGAAGGCCCGCGACGGGGAGTCGGTAGCCGACTTCCTCCGCCGGACCCTCCCTGCCGGTTCCGCCGGTTCCGCCGGTCCGGGCGGAACCGTGATCGCCGCACGGGGCGACGAACTCGTGTACTGCGGAGGCTTCGGGACGGCGGACCGCGCCGCCGGCACCCCCGCGAGCTGCCGCACGGTCTACGACGTCATGTCGATCACCAAGCAGTTCACCGCCGCCGCGATCCTGAAGCTGGAGGTGCTGGGACGGCTGCGGGTGAGCGACCCGATCAGCCGGTTCCTCGGCCCGGTTCCCGAGGACAAACGGGACATCACGATCGAGCAGTTGCTCACGCACACATCGGGCCTGGTCGAGGGGCTCGGCGACGACTACGACCCGGTCTCCCGCGACGAGCTGGTGCGCCGGGCCCTGGCGTCGAAGCCGGAGTCGGCCCCGGGGAAGGAGTTCCACTACTCCAACACCGGGTACAGCCTGCTCGCCGCCATCGTCGAGAAGGCGTCCGGGGAGGGCTACGAGCCGTTCCTCGCCCGGCACCTCTTCGGTCCGGCCGGGATGGAACGGACCGGATACGTACTGCCCCGGTGGCCGCGGCACCTGGTCGCGGTGGAGTACGACAGCAAGGGGCGCAGCCAGGGCAGGCCCCTCGACCATCCCTGGGCCGCCGACGGGCCGTACTGGAACCTGCGCGGCAACGGCGGAATGCTCTCCACCGCCGAGGACATGTTCCGCTGGCACCGGGCCCTCTCGGGCGACGAGATCCTGCCGGAACGGGCCAGGCAGAAGCTGTTCGCGCCCCGCGTGCGGGTGCCCGACTCGGACGACGGCTGGTACGGATACGGCTGGGCTGTCCGCGAGAGCCCCGAGGGCCGGGTCGTCTGGCACGACGGTGGCAACGACTGGTCGCTGGGGGTCCTCACGAGGTCGCTGCGCGACGGCGTCCTCGTGTACTGGGTGAGCAACCACGCCTACCAGGACGGCAAGTGGAACCTGGAGGACCAGGCGGAGAAGCTGACCCTGGGCATCGCCGACCGCGTCCGCGCCGAGGGCGACTGAGACCTCGACCGGCCCAGTCCGGCAAGGTGCCGACGGACCTCGAATCGGACGTCGAATCGAACCTCAAAAAAATCTCAAGAGACCGTGCAACCCTCCCCGCACTCCGTGGGTCGTACTTGGCATCAGGACTTCTGGAGGGGGATCCGGGGGGATCGCGGGGGTTCTGGTTGGGGGAGGGGAAACCGAGGGGGCCCGGTCGACGGACCGGGCCCCCTCGAAGCTTGTCCGGGTCCCCCAGGGGCCCGACGACCTGGTTGGAACGGCCTCAGAAGAAGACCCCGCAGTGCAGCAGCACATTCGCGTACGGGCGGGCCTCGCCGGTCCGCACGATCAGGCGGGCGCCGGCCGAGAGGATCTTCAGGTCCTCGTGGGAGACATGGGTCAGCGCATAGGGGAAGCGGTCGGCCAGCAGCGCGGACGCCTCCGGGTTCGCCTCCCGCACCTCCTTCGCCGCCGTGGCACTCTCCACGACGAGCTCGTCCAGCAGGCCTTCCAGGACCTCCTCGAAGGAGGGCACCCCGGCACGGAAAGCCAGGTCCACGACCCGCGGCCCGGCCGGGATCGGCATGCCCGCGTCGCAGACCAGCACGCCGTCGCCGTGCCCCAGCTCGGCTATCGCCCCCGCGAGATGACGGTTCAGGATTCCGGCCTTCTTCACAGTGCGGCTACCTCTTCGGCGGTGGGGAAGGACGCCTGTGCGCCCTCGCGGGTGACGGCGGCGGCGCCCACGCGGGCCGCGTACGCCGCCGAGTCCGCGAGGGACTCCCCGGCGCCGAGGCGCCAGGCCAGCGCCGCGGTGAAGGAGTCGCCCGCGCCGGTCGTGTCCACGGCGTTCACCTTCACGGACGGCACCCGGGCCGTGCCGGAGGCGTCGGCGACCAGCGCGCCCTCCTCGCCCAGGGTGACGACCACCGAACGCGGACCGAGCGCGAGCAGCGCCTCGGCCCACTGCTCGGGCGTGTCGCCCGCCTCGGCGCCGAGCACCACCCGCGCCTCGTGCTCGTTCACGATCAGCGGGTCGCAGGCCGCGAGCACCTCCTCGGGCAACTCCCGGGGCGGAGACGGGTTCAGTACGAAACGGGTGCCGGACGGCAGACCGCGTACGACCTCCACGACCGTCTCCAGCGGGATCTCCAGCTGGGCCGAGACCACCCGGGAGGCCGCGAGCAGGGCCGAGGCCGCGTGGACGTCGGCCGGGGTGAGGCGGCCGTTCGCGCCGGGCGACACGACGATGCTGTTGTCGCCGGACGGGTCCACCGTGATCAGCGCGACCCCGGTGGGCGCCCCGCCGACGAGGACCCCGGCCGTGTCGACCCCGGCAGCCCGCTGCGAGTCGAGCAGCAGCCGGCCGTGCGCGTCGTCGCCGACCCGGGCCAGCAACCCCGTACGCGCCCCGAGCCGGGCGGCGGCGACCGCCTGGTTGGCGCCCTTGCCGCCCGGGTGGAGGGCCAGGTCGGAACCGAGGACGGTCTCCCCGGCGCCCGGCCGCCGCTCGACTCCGATGACGAGGTCGGCGTTGGCCGATCCCACGACCAGCAGGTCGTAGTCGTACATGAACAGTCTCCCTGTGGGGGTGAGTTGAGGGCGGGTGGACGGCAGTTGCCGTGCACCCGCCCCTCGACATCGGTCGGGTCAGCCGGTGAACTCGTCCACGTTCTTCGCCGTGACCACCTTCACCGGAACCTTCACCGTCTTCTCGACCTCCTTGTCGTCGGCCGCCCGCAGCGCGTTCTCCACCGCGATCCTGCCGAGTTCCTTCGGCTGCTGTGCCACGGAGGCGTACATCGTGCCCTCCTGGACAGCCTTCAGACCGTCGGGCGTGCCGTCGAAGCCGATGACCTGGACGGACTTCCCGGCCTTTGAGCCGAGCGCTTTGACCGCGCCGAGCGCCATCTCGTCGTTCTCGGCGAAGACGCCCTGGACGTCCGGGTGGGCCTGGAGCAGGTTCGTCATCACGTCGAGGCCCTTGGTGCGGTCGAAGTCAGCCGGCTGCTTGGCGACCACGTCGATGCCCGGGTAGGCCTTGAGGCCCTCGGCGAAGCCCGCGCCGCGCTCACGGCTCGCGGACGTACCGGCCAGACCCTGCAGAATCACGATCTTGCCCTTGCCGCCCAGCTTCTCGGCGAGCGCCTTGGCGCCCAGCTTGCCGCCCTCGACGTTGTCGGAGGCCACGAGCGCGGCCGTCTCCGCCTTGTTGACGCCACGGTCGACGCCCACGACGGGGATGTCGGCCTTGTTCGCGGAGCGCACCGACGGGCCCGCCGCGTCCGAGTCCACCGGGTTGACGATGATCGAGTCGAGACCCTCGCTGGTGAAGTTCTGCAGCTGGTTGGCCTGCTGCGAGGCGTCGTTCTGCGCGTCCGTGACGGTCAGATCGGCACCGAGCTTCTCCGCCTCCGCCTGCGCACCCTCCTTGATCTGTACGAAGAAGGGGTTGTTCAGCGTGGAGAGGGACAGGCCGACCTTCGGGTTCGACGAGGACGAGCCGTTGTTGAACAGGGACAGCCCGCCCACGATCGCCGCCACGAGGACCACGGCAAGCCCGTACTTGATGGCCTGCGGCCCCTTGAGACCCGACGAGCCCCCGGCACCGGCGGTGACCGGAGTCGCGCCCGCCTTGCGCCGCACGGTGTCGAGGAGCACCGCCAGCGCGATGACCACACCGATGACGACCTGCTGCCAGAACGCCGACACGGAAAGGAGGTTGAGGCCGTTGCGCAGCACCGCCAGGATCAGCGCGCCGATCAGCGTCCCGGACGCCTTGCCCGTACCGCCCGCGAGCGAGGCACCGCCGATGACGACCGCGGCGATCGCGTCCAGCTCGTAGCCCTGCGCGGCCTGCGGCTGCGCGGAGGAGAGCCGCGAGGCGAGCACGATGCCCGCGGCGGCCGCGAACAGCCCGGACAGCGCGTAGATGACGAGCTTCTGCCGCTTCACCCGCAGCCCGGAGAGACGGGCCGCCTCCTCGTTGCCGCCGATCGCGTACATGGAACGCCCGATGTACGTACGCCCCAGGATCAGCGCGGTGATGAGGCCCATGACGATCATCACGAGGACCGGCACCGGCAGCCAGCCGCCCAGCGTGTCACCGAGATGCGAGACCGACTCCGGGAAGGCGATCGGGCTGCCCTGCGAGATCACCAGGGAGAGACCTCGGCCCACCGACAGCATGGCGAGCGTCGCGATGAACGGCGGCAGCTTCCCGTACGAGATCAGCACACCGTTGACCAGGCCGCAGGCTATGCCGGTGGCGATCGCGAGGATCACCGCGATCCAGACCGGTACGCCCTCCGAAGTCGCCGTCCAGGCAAGGACGGTGGCGGACAGGGCGGCGACCGAACCGACCGACAGGTCGATGCCCGCCGAGACGATCACGAAGGTCACACCGAAGGCGAGGATGGCGGTCACGGCCGCCTGGACGCCGATGTTCAGCAGGTTGTCCGTCGTCAGGAAGTCGCCCGACAGGGCCGACATCGCGATGACGAGAATGATCAGCGCGGTGAGCGCGCCGTTGTCGAGCAGGAGCCGGCGCAGGCCGCCCGAGGCGCCACTCGCGCCCGGTGTGCTCTTGAGCGTGTCAGTGGCCATCGGGGCCCTCCACAGCGGTAACGGAGTCGGTGGTGACGGTCGTAAGGGGTGTCGTGGGTGAGCTGACGGCGAGTGCCATCACGGAGTCCTGGGTCGCCTCGTCGGCGGTGAGTTCGCCGGCGATCCGGCCCTGGGCCATCACCAGCACCCGGTCGCTCATGCCGAGCACCTCGGGCAGATCGCTGGAGATCATCAGGACGGCATGACCGGCGGCGGTGAGTTCGTTGATCAGCTGGTAGATCTCGACCTTGGCGCCGACGTCGATACCGCGCGTCGGCTCGTCGAGGATCAGCACCTTGGTGTCGGCGAGCAGCCACTTGCCGATGACGACCTTCTGCTGGTTGCCACCGGAGAGCGTCCGCACATGCTGGCCGAGCCCGGCCATCCGTACGCCCAGCTGCTCGGCGATCCTCGCGGCGGCCGTCCGCTGCCCCTTGAGGTCGACGAGCCCGCCGCGGGTCGCCGCCCGCAGCGTGACGAGCCCGAGGTTCTCCTCGACGGAGGCGTCGAGCAGGAGGCCCTGACCCTTGCGGTCCTCGGGGACGAGCCCGATCCCGGCGGTCATGGCCGCGTTGACGTCGTGGCGGGGCAGGCGGGCCCCCGCGACGGCCACGGACCCCTTGTCGTACGGGTCGGCCCCGAAGACGGCCCGTACGACCTCCGTACGCCCCGCTCCGACGAGCCCCGCGATGCCGACGACCTCACCGGCCCGCACCTCGAAACTCACGTCGTGGAACACCCCGTCCCGGGTGAGCCCCTCCACGGTGAGCAACGCGGTCCCGGTGTCGGCCCGTTCGCGCGGGTACTGGAGCTCGATGGAGCGGCCCACCATGAGGCGTACGAGCTCGTCCTCGGGTGTGGACGCGGGCACCTGGCCGATGCTCCGGCCGTCCCGGAGGACCGTGACGCGGTCCCCCAGGGCGGCGATCTCCTCCAGGTGGTGCGTGATGAAGACGACGCCGACGCCGTCCTCGCGCAGCTGCCGCACGATCCGGAAGAGTTTCTCGACCTCTCCGGAGGTGAGCACCGCGGTCGGCTCGTCCATGATCAGGACGCGCGCGTCGAGGCTCAGCGCCTTGGCGATCTCGACCATCTGGAGGCGGGCGATGCCGAGTTCACGGACCCGCGCGCGTGGGGACACGTTTACGCCCACCCGCTCCAGGAGTACGGCCGCGTCGGCCTCCATCGTCTTACGGTCGATCATCCCGAAACGGCGGGGCTGGCGGCCCAGGAAGATGTTCTCGGCGACCGTCAGATCGGGGACCAGGTTGAACTCCTGGTAGATGGTCGCGATCCCGAGGCGCTCGGCGTCCTGCGCACCATGGATACGGACCTTCTTGCCGTCGACCACGATCTTCCCGGCGTCGGGCCGGTAGGCGCCGGACAGCATCTTGATCAGCGTGCTCTTGCCGGCGCCGTTCTCACCGAGCAGCACGTGCACCTCGCCGCGGCGCAGATCGAAGTCGACGCTGTCGAGCGCGACCACACCGGGGAAGGTCTTGCGTATGCCTTCGATACGCAGCAACTCGTCGGGACTGCTCACGTGTTGCTCCTTTGCGGGGACGAGTGCGGGGGCGGGGGCGGGGACGGTTGTGGGGGTACGGGCTCGCCGCACGATTGGCGGACGACGAGACGGGCGGGGAGGGTGACGGACTGCGGGGGCCGGCCCTCGATGCGGTCCACGAGGGCGCGTACGGCGGCGCGGCCCAGCTCGGGGGTGGGCTGGGCGATCGCCGTGATCGGCGGATCGGTGTGCACGAACCAGGCGATGTCGTCGAACGCCGCGAGCGCGATGTCGTCGGGAACCCGCATCCCGCGCGCGCGGATGGCGTCCAGGGCGCCCAGGGCCATCAGGTTGTCGGCCGCGAAGACGACCTCCGGCGGTTCGGGGAGGTCGAGGAACTCCTCGGTGACCCGGCGGCCGCTGGCCGCCTGGAAGTCGCCCTGCCCTATGTAGGCGTCGGGCAGCGGGAGCCCGTACTCCTGGAGTGCCTCCCGGAAGGCCGCCACGCGCTCGCTGCCGGTCGTGGTGGCCGCCGGGCCCGCGATGATGGCGAGCCTGCGGTGGCCGAGGGTGTGCAGGTGGGTGACCAGGTCGTGGATCGCGGTGCGTCCGTCCGCGCGGACCACGGGTACGTCCATGCCCGGGATCCAGCGGTCGACGAAGACCATCGGGGTGCCGGCGCGGGCGGTGTCCAGCATCAGGGGGGAGCTGCCGTCCGTGGGGGAGACCAGGAGGCCGTCGATACGGCGGTCCAGGAGCGTGCGGACGTGGTGGTCCTGCAGCTCGGGGCGCTCGTCGGCGTTTCCGATGATCACGCTGTAGCCGAGGGCGCGGGCCTCCTCCTCGACGGAGCGGGCCAGTTCGGTGAAGTACGGGTTGAGTACGTCGCTGATGACCAGGCCGAGGGTGTGGGTCTGGTCCGTGCGGAGGGAGCGGGCGACGGCGTTCGGGCGGTAGCCCAGGGTCTCGACTGCGGCCAGCACGGTGGCGCGTGCCGCTGGGCTGACGGAGGGGTGGTCGTTCAGGACGCGCGAGACCGTGGCGACGGATACGCCTGCCTCGGCGGCGACGTCCTTGATGCTCGCCATCGACGCTCCACCTCCTTGTGGAATCGATTACATGCGCCTACAGGGAGGATTGGAATCGATTACACGGAAGTTAACAAGTGCCTGAGATCGGATTGTGATGGTGGGGGGTGGGGGTTGTGTGTTGTCTGCGGGTGGGTGGGGGCTGGGTGCGCAGTTCCCCGCGCCCCTAAAAGATGCGCCAGCCGTTTGTCGTCGGGTCGGGGCCGCGACGGGGCATCCGATCGCAGCTGTGTCATCCCGCACCGATTGGTTGCCCACCAGAGGTCGTGCTGCGATCGGAAACCCCGACACGACCCCTGCGGCCGGAGGGCGACTGCCGCTGAGTGGGGGCGGGCCCCTTCAGGGGCGCGGGGAACTGCGCGCTCGGCCCCCACCGGGCAGGAAGGTGCGCACGGTCCTCAGCCTGGCTCTTTGGGGGCGCGGGGAACTGCGCGACAAGCCCACGACGGCCGGCAGCCGACAAACGACCGCAAGCCCCCACCCCCTAGGGGCGCGGGGAACGGCGCAATCTTTTGGCTTTTAGGGGCGCGAGGAACTGCGCGACCAGCCCCCGCCGGGCCGCAGATGCACAGGGGACCCGGAGATGCCACGGAGTTCGGGCCGCTGTCAGACGTGGGAGGTAGCGTCGGATCATGTCCAAGCAAGGGGCGGGGAACGGGGAGCGGAACCTGGCGGTTCTGGAGGGCGTGCTGGAGCGGATCACGTACGCCAATGAGGAGAACGGCTACACAGTGGCCCGGGTCGATACCGGCCGAGGCGGCGGTGATCTCCTCACGGTCGTGGGGGCGTTGCTCGGCGCCCAGGTGGGGGAGTCGCTGCGGATGGAGGGGCGTTGGGGCTCCCACTCGCAGTACGGCAAGCAGTTCACGGTGGAGAACTACACGACGGTGCTCCCCGCCACGGTCCAGGGCATCCGCCGCTATCTGGGGTCCGGCCTCGTCAAGGGCATCGGGCCGATCTTCGCCGACCGCATCACGCAGCACTTCGGGCTGGACACCCTGCAGATCATCGAGGAGGAGCCGAAGCGGCTCATCGAGGTGCCCGGGTTGGGGCCCAAGCGGACCAAGAAGATCGCCGAGGCCTGGGAGGAGCAGAAGGCGATCAAGGAGGTCATGCTCTTCCTCCAGACCGTCGAGGTATCGACGTCGATCGCGGTCCGCATCTACAAGAAGTACGGCGACGCGTCGATCTCGGTGGTCAAGAACCAGCCCTACCGCCTCGCGTCCGACGTCTGGGGCATCGGCTTCCTCACCGCTGACAAGATCGCCCAGTCCGTCGGGATCCCGCACGACAGCCCGGAGCGGGTCAAGGCCGGTCTCCAGTACGCCCTTTCGCAGTCCACCGACCAGGGCCACTGCTTCCTCCCGGAGGAGCAGCTGATCGCGGACGCGGTGAAACTGCTCCAGGTGGACACGGGCCTGGTCATCGAGTGCCTCGCCGAGCTGGCGGCTCCGACCGAGGAGGGCGAGGACCCGGGCGTCGTACGGGAGCGCGTGCCCGGCCTGGACGGCGGCGATCCGGTCACCGCCATCTACCTGGTCCCCTTTCACCGGGCCGAACTGTCCCTCTCCGCCCAGCTGTTGCGCCTTCTGCGTACGGACGAGGACCGCATGCCGGGCTTCCGGAACGTGGCCTGGGACAAGGCACTGGCCTGGCTCAAGGACCGTACGGGGGTGGACCTGGCCCCCGAGCAGGAGGCGGCGGTCCGGCTCGCCCTCACCGAGAAGGTCGCGGTGCTCACGGGCGGCCCCGGCTGCGGCAAGTCCTTCACGGTCCGCTCGATCGTGGAGCTGGCCAAGGCGAAGCGGGCCAAGGTCGTGCTCGCCGCGCCGACCGGCCGCGCCGCCAAGCGACTTGCCGAACTGACCGGCGCCGACGCCTCCACCGTGCACCGACTCCTGGAGCTCAAGCCGGGCGGCGACGCAGCGTACGACAAGGACCGCCCACTGGACGCGGACCTGGTGGTCGTGGACGAGGCGTCCATGCTGGACCTCCTCCTCGCCAACAAGCTCGTGAAGGCGGTCCCGCCAGGGGCACATCTCTTGTTCGTCGGGGACGTCGACCAGCTTCCGAGCGTGGGGGCGGGCGAGGTGCTCCGGGACCTGCTCGCGGAGGGAGGCCCGGTGCCCGCGGTCCGTCTCACCCGGGTGTTCCGGCAGGCCCAGCAATCAGGTGTGGTGACAAACGCTCACCGGATCAATGCGGGGCAACAGCCGGTCACGGATGGGCTCAAGGACTTCTTCCTCTTCGTCGAGGACGACACGGAGGAGGCGGGGCGTCTGACGGTGGATGTGGCTGCGCGGCGTATTCCGGCCAAGTTTGGCCTTGACCCCCGCCGTGACGTCCAGGTCCTGGCCCCCATGCACCGCGGCCCGGCAGGCGCCGGCACACTCAACGGCCTGCTCCAGCAGGCCATCACGCCGGCCCGCCCCGACCTGCCCGAGAAGCGGTTCGGCGGCCGCGTCTTCCGTGTCGGCGACAAGGTCACCCAGATCCGCAACAACTACGACAAGGGCGAGAACGGCGTCTTCAACGGCACGGTGGGGGTGGTGACTTCCCTCAACCTCGACGACCAGCGCCTCACGGTCCTGACGGACGAGGACGAGGAGGTCCCGTATGAGTTCGACGAACTCGACGAGCTGGCCCACGCGTACGCGGTGACCATCCACCGCTCCCAGGGCAGTGAGTACCCCGCCGTCGTCATCCCCGTCACCACGGGCGCCTGGATGATGCTTCAGCGGAACCTTCTGTATACGGCCGTCACCCGTGCGAAGCAGATCGTGGTCCTTGTCGGTTCCCGCAAGGCCCTCGGCCAGGCAGTCCGCACGGTTTCCGCCGGCCGGCGCTGCACGGCCCTGGACCACCGCCTCTCCGGAGCCCGCCTCCCGGACTGAGCCCGTCCCCGGCCCCGGGGGTGGGTGGGGGTGCGTCGTGGCTGGCCGCGCAGTTCCCCGCGCCCCTAAAAGCCAAAAGATTGCGCCGTTCCCCGCGCCCCTGGGGGATGGGGGCTTGCGGCCGTTTGTCGGCTGCCGGCCGTCGTGGGCTTGTCGCGCAGTTCCCCGCGCCCCTGACGGGCGAGGGGCGTGAGCCCCTCCCTCCTGTTGCCCCACTCAGCGGCAGTCGCCCCCCGGCGCAAGGGGTCGTGTCGGGGTTTCCGATCGCAGCACGACCTCTGATGGGCAACGTGTAGGCGCGGGATGACACAGCTGCGATCGGATGCCCCGGCGCGGCCCCGACCCGACGACGAACGGCTGGCGCGTCTTCAGGGGCGCGGGGAACTGCGCACCCAGCCCCACCCAACCCGCACCCGAAAAAAATGATCGATCAAACGAGTCGGAAACGTCACACGGCACTTTCGGAAGGAGGAGGAACCGGGCAGGATGAACAGGTTGGCGGCACTGAGTGCCGCCAATAGGCCCAATGGTCGACCCCGAGTGCACTCTCCTGCGCCAAATGGGGGATGGTAGAGACAGTCAGGGCACCTCGAAGAAGAGGCACAACGTCGGTGAGGGATGACGTGAGCGACAACTCTGTAGTACTGCGGTACGGCGACGGCGAGTACACCTACCCGGTGATCGACAGCACCGTCGGCGACAAGGGCTTCGACATCGGGAAGCTCCGCGCCCAGACCGGTCTGGTGACGCTGGACAGCGGATATGGAAACACCGCCGCCTATAAATCCGCCATCACCTACCTCGACGGTGAGCAGGGCATCCTCCGCTACCGCGGGTACCCGATCGAGCAGCTGGCCGAGCGCTCCACCTTCCTGGAGGTGGCCTCCCTGCTGATCAACGGCGAGCTGCCCACGGTCGACGAGCTCTCCGTCTTCAAGAACGAGATCACGCAGCACACCCTGCTCCACGAGGACGTCAAGCGCTTCTACCAGGGCTTCCCGCGCGACGCCCACCCGATGGCGATGCTGTCGTCGGTGGTCAGCGCCCTGTCGACGTTCTACCAGGACAGCCACAACCCGTTCGACGAGAAGCAGCGTCACCTCTCGACGATCCGCCTTCTCGCCAAGCTTCCGACGATCGCGGCGTACGCGTACAAGAAGTCCATCGGTCACCCCTTCGTCTACCCGCGCAACGACCTCGGGTACGTCGAGAACTTCCTGCGCATGACCTTCTCGGTCCCCGCCCAGGAGTACGAGCTGGACCCGGTCGTCGTCTCGGCGCTCGACAAGCTGCTCATCCTGCACGCGGACCACGAGCAGAACTGTTCGACCTCAACGGTGCGTCTGGTCGGCTCGTCGCAGGCGAACATGTTCGCCTCGATCTCGGCCGGCATCAGCGCCCTCTGGGGCCCGCTGCACGGCGGCGCCAACCAGTCGGTCCTGGAGATGCTGGAAGGCATCAAGGCCAACGGCGGCGACGTCGACTCCTTCATCCGCAAGGTGAAGAACAAGGAGGACGGCGTCCGCCTGATGGGCTTCGGCCACCGGGTGTACAAGTCCTTCGACCCGCGCGCCAAGATCATCAAGGCGGCGGCGCACGACGTCCTCTCGGCCCTCGGCAAGTCCGACGAGCTGCTGGACATCGCGCTCAAGCTGGAGGAGCACGCGCTCTCCGACGACTACTTCGTCTCGCGCAACCTCTACCCGAACGTGGACTTCTACACCGGCCTGATCTACCGGGCCATGGGCTTCCCGACCGAGATGTTCACGGTCCTGTTCGCCCTCGGCCGCCTCCCGGGCTGGATCGCCCAGTGGCACGAGATGATCAAGGAGCCGGGTTCGCGTATCGGCCGCCCGCGGCAGATCTACACGGGTGTGGTCGAGCGCGACTTCGTCCCTGTCGAAGAGCGCTAGGCAGTTCGTTCGCAGGTCCACGGGGGCTGTTCGCGCAGTTCCCCGCACCCTTGAAGGAAGAGGGGGCGTCCCTGACCAGGGACGCCCCCTCCTCAGTTGCGCAATGTGCACAAGTCGTACGGGATAACAGAAGGCGCCCCGCTACGGTCCCCCCACGGGCCGTAGATCGGGGCGCCTTCCCATGTCCCGGTGCGGATTCCCCCCACGGGATCCGGCCGGGCGTCTGAAGGCAGCGCCTGAGTCGCTGCGAGCAAAACGAGCAAAACTGGTTGGACTGGTGTGCTGCGGTCTGCCGGGACCCGTACGTACGGGAGGGCCGCTCAAAGCTCCCCGCTGCACGTGTCCCGGCAACGCAATTCCGAGAACGTCCCCCAAGACGTCCCCAGATGTCAGATACGCCCCCCAAGACGTCTCTGACATCGTCAATCTAGACTCACGAACCCCTTCGATGGTTACGTTCACATCACTGTGATCTGCGTCTCTTGCGTATGTCCTGAAGATGCGCAAGAGCTCCGATATCGCTACCGGAACCCAAGCGTAAGGATGATGCGCGAGCCTTGTGAAGAGCTTATGTGAAGGCGTGTGCCGGACTCTAGGGGGACTCTTACCTCTTCGTCATGAAAATGCCCTGAGCCGCAGGCTGTTCGTCACCACGAACACCGAGGAGAAGGCCATGGCCGCGCCCGCGATCATCGGGTTCAGCAGTCCGGCCGCGGCGAGCGGCAGTGCCGCCACGTTGTAGCCGAAGGCCCAGACGAGGTTTCCCCTGATCGTGGAGAGGGTCTTCCGCGACAGCCGGATGGCGTCCGCGGCCACCCGCAGATCCCCCCGTACGAGTGTCAGGTCGCTCGCCTCGATCGCCGCGTCCGTCCCGGTGCCCATGGCCAGGCCCAGGTCGGCGGTGGCGAGGGCGGCCGCGTCGTTGACACCGTCGCCGACCATCGCGACCGTCCGCCCCTCGCCGCGCAGCCGCTCGATCACGTCGACCTTGTCCCGCGGCAGCACCTCGGCGATGACGTCGGCGATGTCGATGCCGACCGCGCGGGCCACGGACTCGGCGACGGTCCGGTTGTCCCCGGTCAGCAGCACCGGCCGCAGGCCCAGGGCGCGCAGGGCGCGTACCGCCTCCGCGCTGGTCTCCTTGACGGCGTCGGCGACGGTGACGACACCGCGTGCCGCGCCGTCCCAGGCGACGGCCACGGCGGTACGCCCGTCCTCCTCGGCCCGCGCCTTGAACGCGACGAGTTCGTCCGGCAGCGCGATCCCGGCCTCTTCGAGGAGGCGGGCCCGCCCGACGAGCACCTCGTGGCCCTCGACCGTGCCGCGCACACCGAGCCCGGCCACGTTCTCGAAGCCGTCCACGGCCGCCAGGGGGCCTGTACGGGCCTGAGCGCCCTCGGCGACCGCCCGGGCCACCGGATGCTCCGAGGCGTGCTCCAGGGCCCCCGCGAGCCGCAGTACGCGCTCCTCGTCGGTGCTGTCGGCCGCGTACACCTCCTGAAGGGTCATGCGGCCGGTGGTGACCGTGCCGGTCTTGTCCAGGACGACCGTGTCGACGCGGCGGGTGGACTCCAGGACCTCGGGGCCCTTGATGAGGATGCCGAGCTGGGCGCCGCGGCCCGTGCCGACCATGAGCGCGGTCGGGGTGGCCAGGCCCAGCGCGCACGGGCAGGCGATGATCAGCACGGCGACGGCCGCGGTGAACGCGGCGGCCGTGTCACCGGTGACGCCGAGCCAGCCGCCGAACGTGCCGACCGCGATCAGCAGCACGACGGGTACGAAGATGCCGGAGACCCGGTCGGCGAGGCGCTGCACCTGGGCCTTGCCGTTCTGCGCGTCCTCCACGAGCCGCGCCATCCGCGCCGACCCGGGTCGCCTCGACGACGAGCCGCCCGCCCGCGTTCACGGTCGCGCCCGTGACGGCCGAACCCACCGTCACGTCCACCGGCACCGACTCGCCGGTCAGCATGGACGCGTCGACCGCCGAGGAACCCTCGACGACCGTGCCGTCCGTGGCGACCTTCTCCCCGGGCCGTACGACGAAACGGTCGCCCACGGCCAGAGCGGCCACCGGGACACGGACCTCACGGCCGTCCCGTACGACCGTGACGTCCTTCGAGCCCAGCTCCATGAGGGCCCGCAGGGCGGCACCCGCGCGGCGCTTGGAGCGGGCCTCCAGATAGCGGCCGAGGAGGATGAGGGCGACGACTCCGGCGGCGACCTCGAGATAGATGGCCGACGAGCCTTCCATGCGGGAGACGGTGAGCGAGAAGCCCTCGTCCCGCATGCCCTCCATTCCCGCGTCGCCGAAGAACAGTGCCCACAGGGACCAGCCGAACGCTGCCAGCGTGCCGATCGAGATGAGGGTGTCCATGGTGGCCGCGCCGTGCCGGGCGTTCGTGAACGCCGCCCGGTGGAACGGCAGTCCGCCCCACACGACGACGGGCGCGGCGAGGGTGAGCGCCAGCCACTGCCAGTTGTCGAACTGCAGCGCCGGGACCATCGACAACAGGACGACGGGGATCGAGAGGAGCACGGAGACGGTGAGACGCTCGCGCAGAGCGGCCAGTTCGGGATCCCGGGCGGCTTCCCCGGTGCCGTCAGTGGCGACGGGCGGCTCGATCCTCGGCGGGGGAGGCTCCTCGGCCGTGTACCCCGTCTTCACCACCGTGGCGATCAGGTCGGTGACCAGCACCCCCTGCGCGTACGAGACCTTCGCCTTCTCCGTCGCGTAGTTGACCGTGGCGGTGACCCCGTCCATGCGGTTGAGCTTCTTCTCGACGCGGGCCGCGCAGGAGGCGCAGGTCATTCCGCCGATCGTCAGCTCGATCTCCGCGGTCCCGGCTATCGGGGTCGCTGCGGTGGTGCTGGTCATCTCCGTGCTCCGGTTCTCGCCGGTGTCAGGCCTTGGCGACGAGCTCGAAGCCGGCCTCGTCGACGGCGGCGCGTACGGCCTCCTCGTCGAGCGGGGCGGCGGAGACCACGGTCACCTCGCCGGTGGAGGCGACGGCCTTCACCGAGGTGACACCGGCGATCTCGGAGATCTCGCTCGACACCGAGCCTTCGCAGTGTCCGCAGCTCATCCCGCTCACCTGGTAGACGGTGGTGAGGGAGCCCGGGGTGTCGGTCTGGGCGGTCATGTCGTTGCTCCTCGTCGAGACGTGTGGGGCGTGCGTGGCCCACGAGGGCCTCACACTAACCACACTGTACCCCTAGGGGGTATTTCGCCAAGAGGGGTCCCGGCGTGCCAGCGCACGCACCCAGGCGATGCCCATCAACGACACGGCGACCATGCCACCGACCGAGAACAGCGTGAAGAGATGTTTCTGCTGGTCCGTCACGGCCGGCAGGTAACCCGGCCCGAAGAGTGCGGGGTTGAGCGGCGCACTGGTCAGCCGCGCCACCAGCCAGAGCGCGATGCCATGTGTCGAGTCCCACAGGGCGTGCAGCAGCGCGACACCGACGTACGTGCCGACGACCGGGACGGTGAACGCGAAGTGCCCGTTCGGGCGCCGGTGCGCCAGCAGGACCGCGCCCGTGATCGCCGTCCACAGCCCGTGCCCGAAGGGGGCGAGCACGCCCCGCAGGATCTCGGTCTCCAGCAGCGCCCGCAGATCGATGCCCTCGGTCGAGACGGCCGCGTTGAACGCGTACCCCGCGCTCTCCAGCGCCGCGAACCCGAAACCGACCGACGCCCCGAGCACGAGTCCGGCGCGCAGTCCGCGGATACGGGTCTGCCGGCGCAGCACGAACATCAGCGCGGCCGCCTTCACCGCCTCCTCGATGAGCCCGACCCCGACGAACATCCACAGTGACGGTCGGAGCAGGTAGTACTCCATCACCGAGGCGCCGAGGACGCCCAGTACGCCACCGGTCAGGAAGCAGCCGAGGATCACGTTCACGCCCAGGTCGCGGCCGTGGTGCTCGTACGCCCACAGCACGAAGACGACCGGGGCCAGGAAGCTGCCGAGCAGGATCAGCGTCGGCAGCAGGGTGGTGTTCCCGGTCGCGTACGTGACGAGCACGCTGAGCCCCCAGAGCACGAGCCCGCCCCACAGACACCGCCGCCACAGTCCGGTGCGCGTCCGGGGATAGGACGGAGGGGGCTGCTGAGGGCCGGGGATGCGCGCTCGGGGTGCGCCGGGCGGCGGGGGCTGGGTCACGACAGATCCCTCGAATCCCTCGAACTCGAAACTGCGACGCGGAAGATTTGTCCGCACTTTATGGCAAGTGGTTGTTATGTGCCGTTCTGGCATATGCGGGCCGGGCCCCGACAGGGGCGCGGGGAACTGCGCAATCTTTCGGCTTTCGGCTTTTGGCCTTTAGGGGCGCGGGGAACTGCGCGACAAGCCCCCACCGGGCCCGCAGACGAAAACCGTGCACCCCGCGGGGCGTCTAGCGTTCGGTCGGAAACGGTGATTCACGTCGGAGGGGCAACACATGCGCGCAGTGATGTTCGAGCAATACGGAAAGCCGCCCGAACTGCGAACCGTCCCGGACCCGACCCCCGCGCCCCACGGCGTAGTGGTCCGCGTCGCAGCCACCGGCCTCTGCCGAAGCGACTGGCACGGCTGGCAGGGCCACGACCCGGACATCACCCTGCCGCACGTGCCAGGCCACGAACTGGCCGGAACGGTCGAGGCGGTGGGCGGCCTGGTAACCGGCTGGCGCCCCGGCGACCGCGTCACCGCACCGTTCGTCTGCGCCTGCGGCAGCTGCCCCTCCTGCGCGGCGGGCGACCAGCAGGTGTGCGAGCGGCAGACCCAGCCGGGGTTCACGCACTGGGGATCGTTCGCCGAGTTCGTGGCCCTGGACCACGCCGACGTGAACCTCGTGGCCGTCGCGGAGGAACTGTCCTTCGGGACGGCGGCCTCGCTGGGCTGCCGGTTCGCCACGGCGTTCCGCGCGGTCGTCGCACAGGGACGGGCGGCGCCCGGGGAGTGGGTGGCCGTGTACGGCTGCGGCGGTGTGGGACTCTCCGCCGTGATGATCGCGGCGGCGGCCGGCGCACGGGTCGTCGCGGTCGACCTCTCGCCCCGGGCGCTGGAGCTGGCACGGCAGTTCGGGGCGGCGGAGTGCGTGGAGGCGTCCCGGGACGCCGGGCCCGAGGAGACGGCGGAGGCCGTCCGTGAGCTGACGGGCGGCGGCGCCCATCTGTCCCTCGACGCCCTCGGCTCACCGGCCACCTGCGCGGCGTCGGTCGGCAGCCTGCGCCGCCGGGGCCGGCACGTCCAGGTCGGCCTGCTGCCCCGGGACCCGACGCTGCCGATGTCCCGGGTGATCGGCCTGGAACTCGAACTCCTCGGCAGCCACGGCATGCCCGCCCACGCCTACCCGCCGATGCTGGAGTCCGTACGGGCCGGGGTGCTGCGCCCCGACCTCCTGGTGACGTCCACCATCCCCCTGGACGAGGCTCCCGCCGCGCTGGCGGCGATGGGGACGGCGCCGGGGGCGGGAGTGACGATCATCGAGCCGTGGGTGTGAGCCGGTCGCTCCCGGGCCGACATGGGCATGAGAGGACCCCCGCGCGCCTGCCGCGCGGGGGCCCTGTAGTCGTGGTTGTCGTGCCGGGAGGTGATCAGCCGTCTCTGCGGCCTCTGTTGCCGGGCCGCGAGGCGACCCAGGCACGGACCGTGTCGGCGTACCAGTAGGGCTTGCCGCTCTCCACGTGGTCGGGCGGGGGCAGCAGCCCGTGCTTGCGGTAGGACCGCACGGTGTCCGGCTGCACCTTGATGTGCGCCGCGATCTCCTTGTACGACCAGAGCCTTCGGTCGGTCATGAGCTGCACCTCCCTGCGCGCGCCACAGCGGCGGCCGAGGGGCGGCCGTCGGGGGAGCCGGGCACTGCGCTGGCGATCACAAAGCCTGTGCCCGCTCAACGACACAGCGTGACCAGCCGATAGCGCCTGTCGCCCGGGTGTGACACAAGACCCGCGTACACGGGACATGTGTGACAGGAAGGGGTCTTTTGTGACACGAGTGACGCACTACGCACCAGAGGGGGCGCCCCGATAGGGGCGCGGGGAACTGCGCGACAAGCCCCCACCGGGCCCGCAGCCGAAAACGCACCCCCTGCGGAGCGCCTACGCTCCGCAGGACCTGAGGAACGCCCGCGTGCGCTGAGCAATGGGCAACGGCTTGTCGGGAGGACACGGATACATGTCCTGCTCGACAATGGCGAACAACTCCACGTCCAGCTTCTGCGCAGCAGCAAGCACCGGCTCCAGCGCCGGCACCCCGGACGGCGGTTCGCACATCACGCCACGCGCCACGGCCGGCCCGAACGGAACCTCGTTCGCCCGCACGTCGGCGAGGATCTCGGGATCCACCTGCTTGAGGTGGAGGTACCCGATCCGCTCCCCGTACGTCTCGATGAGCTTGACGCTGTCGCCGCCGCAGTAGGCGTAGTGCCCGGTGTCCAGGCACAGCGAGACCAGCGAAGAGTCCGTGCCGTCGAGGAAACGCGCCACGTTCTCCTCGCTGTCGATGTGCGTGTCCGCGTGCGGGTGGACGACGATTTTCAGCCCGTACCGCTCGCGCACCTCGTGCCCCAGCCGCTCGGTCTGGGTGGTGAGGTGGCGCCACTGCTCGGCGGTGAGCGTGTCGGGCTCCAGGACCTCGCCGGTCTTGTCGTCGCGCCAGAAGGACGGGATGACGACCAGGTGCTCGGCGCCCATCGCCTGGGTGAGCGCGGCGATGTCGGAGACGTGGGCCCACGTGGCGTCCCACACGGCCGGGCCGCGGTGCAGCCCGGTGAAGACCGTGCCGGCGGACACCCGCAGGTTGCGGCGCGCGGTCTCGTCCGCGAGGACGGCCGGCTCGCTCGGCAGATAGCCGTACGGGCCCAGCTCGATCCACTCGTACCCGGACTCGGCGACCTCGTCGAGGAACCGCTGCCAGGGGACCTGTTGGGGGTCGTCGGGGAACCACACGCCCCACGAGTCGGGGGCCGAGCCGATGCGGATGCGCGACAGTGAGGACTGAGGCGATGACTGGGGTGACAACGACGTCATGGGCGTCAGCTTCAGGTCCGTCGGGGAGAGGTGTCAAGGCCTGGTCCGAATGTCCGGACAACCAATTGACAGGGCTCTGTGAGCGCCGCTAGACCTTGGGTCAACCGATGCGAAGGGAACTCGATGGCCGAGTCCGCGGAGTCCAGTGCGTACGACCTCATCACCATGGGGCGGATCGGCGTGGACCTCTATCCGCTGCAGACCGGGGTGCCGCTCCCGCAGGTGACCTCCTTCGGGAAGTTCCTCGGCGGTTCGGCGACCAACGTGGCGGTCGCGGCGGCGCGGCTCGGGCGGCGTACGGCCGTGGTGACGCGGACCGGTGACGATCCGTTCGGGGCGTATCTGCACGAGGCGCTGCGGGACTTCGGGGTCGACGACCGCTGGGTGACGCCGGTGCCCGGGCTGCCGACGCCGGTCACCTTCTGCGAGGTGTTCCCGCCGGACGACTTCCCGCTGTACTTCTACCGGCTCCCCAAGGCGCCCGACCTGGAGATCGACGCCCACGAACTGGACCTGGACGCCATCCGCGACACCCGGATCTTCTGGGTCACGGGTACGGGCCTGAGCGAGGAGCCCAGCCGCACGGCGACGCTCGCCGCCCTCGCCCACCGCGCCAAGTCCGCCACCACGGTCTTCGACCTGGACTGGCGGCCGATGTTCTGGAGCGACCCTGAGGCCGCGCGGCCCTTCTACGCCGAGGCCCTGCGCCACACCACGGTCGCCGTCGGCAATCTCGACGAGGTGGAGGTCGCGACCGGCGTGCGCGAGCCCCACGCGGCCGCCCGGGCCCTGCTGGACGCCGGTGTGGAACTGGCCGTGGTCAAGCAGGGCCCCAAGGGTGTGCTGGCCGTGAACCGGCAGGGCGAGTCGGCGGAGGTGCCGCCCCTCCCGGTGACGGTCCTCAACGGCCTCGGCGCGGGCGATGCGTTCGGCGGTTCCCTCTGCCACGGTCTTCTCGCCGGCTGGGACCTGGAGCGGATCATGCGGCACGCCAACGCGGCCGGTGCCATCGTCGCGTCCCGTCTGGAGTGCTCCTCCGCCATGCCGACCCCGGCGGAAGTCGAGCAGGCCCTGAAGGCGGGGGCGGTGCTGTGAGGGCGGGATACGCGGGGGCCGGCCGGCGCGAAGGGGATGCCGAAGCCGAAGGGGCGTACGCCTCCGCGGGGGGCTCCCCGACGGGCAGCCCCGCTACCGGTATCGACATCTCGGAGCTCGTCCGGATCCGGGCCCAGCGCCCCGAGGCGGTCGAGGAGGCCGCCGTGCGGCGGCCCCGGCGGCCGCTTCTCGGCGAGTCCGGGCGGCTGATGATCGTCGCCGCCGACCACCCCGCCCGCGGGGCCCTCTCCGTGGGCGACCGCAGGCTCGCCATGGCCAACCGGATCGACCTGCTCGAACGGCTCTGCCTTGCCCTCTCCCGTCCGGGGGTCGACGGTGTGCTCGCGACCGCCGACATACTCGACGACCTGCTGCTGCTCGGCGCGCTGGACCACAAGGTGGTCATGGGCTCGATGAACCGGGGCGGACTCGCGGGCGCGGCCTGGGAGTTGGACGACCGGTTCACCGGACACCGCCCGCGTGACATCGAGCGGCTCCGCTTCGATGCTGGCAAGTTGCTGCTGCGGATCGACTACGACGACCCGGGTTCGCTCACCACCCTGGAGTCGACGGCCCGTGCCGTGGACGACATGGCCGAGCGTCGGCTGCCCGTGTTCGTCGAGCCGTTCCTCAGCCGCCGCGACCCCACCACCGGCACCCTCCGCAACGACCTGGGCGCCGACGCCGTCACCCGGTCCATCGCCATCGCGAGCGGCCTGGGCGGCAGTTCGGCGTACACCTGGCTGAAGCTCCCCGTCACGGAGAACCCGGACGACATGGCCCGTGTCATGGAGACCTCCACGCTCCCGGCCGTCCTGCTCGGCGGAGAGGTCGGCGCCGACCAGGAGGGCGCGTACGAGAAGTGGCGCGGGGCTCTTCAACTGCCCACCGTCCAGGGGCTGGTGGTGGGCCGCTCGCTGCTCTACCCGGCCGACGGCGATGTCGGGGCCGCGGTCGACACCGCCGTCGGACTGCTGTGAGGGGAAACCGACATGACCGACGAGCCGTACCTCTCCGACGGCGGTTGTACTGTGCGCACAGAGGGGAATAAAGAGGACAAAGTGTTTGAACTCCCGGGCAGGGAGGGCGTGTTCGCCGGAGTCGCCGACTTCGCACATGCCCTCCGTGACACCCGGGTCCTGATCGCCTCCGGCGCGGGAAGCCGCTTCGCCCTGGCAGGAGCGAAGTGCGAGCGACGACTCCCCGCCCGCTACGGCCCCGCGCCGGAGGTCCCCGTCATCGGGTGTGCACGGCCGCACATTGGCGGACGGGCCATAGAGACGTAAGGCCCGTTCAGACGTATGACGTGGCGGATCTGCTTCCACCCGGGACACGAAGAAAGCGCAGAGGGCTACCGATGACAGAGCCGACGTCAACGACGACAAGGCTGACGGTCGCGCAGGCACTGGTGCGGTTCCTCGCCGCCCAGTACACGGAACGCGACGGCGTGCGACGCCGCCTGGTCGACTCCACCTGGGGCATCTTCGGGCACGGCAACGTCGCCGGACTCGGGCAGGCGCTCCTGGAGTACGGCAACGACATGCCGTACCACCAGGGCCGCAACGAACAGGCCATGGTCCACGCGGCCGTCGGCTACGCGCGTCAGTCCAACCGCCTCTCCGTCCAGGCGGTCACGACGTCCATCGGTCCCGGCGCCACCAACCTCGTCACCGGCGCCGCCCTCGCCACGATCAACCACCTGCCGGTGCTCCTGCTGCCCGGGGACGTCTTCGCGACACGCCCCGCCGACCCGGTCCTCCAGCAGCTCGAAGTCCCGTACGCGGGCGATGTGTCGGTCAACGACTGTCTGCGTCCGGTGTCGAAGTACTTCGACCGGATCACCCGCCCCGAGGCGCTGATCCCGGCCGCCCTTCAGGCGATGCGGGTGCTCACCGACCCGGTCGACACGGGTGCCGTCACGCTCGCGCTGCCGCAGGACGTGCAGGCGGAAGCCTTCGACTGGCCCGAGGAGTTCTTCGCCGAGCGGGTCTGGACGGTCCGCCGCCCGGTCGCCGCCCCGGAGGAACTGGCCGCCGCCGTCAGGGCGATTCGGGACGCCAGGCGCCCCCTGCTCGTCGCGGGCGGCGGGGTCCACCACAGCGAGGCCGAGGACGCGCTCAAGGAGTTCGCCGACCTCACCCGCATCCCGGTCGCCTCCACCCAGGCCGGCAAGGGCTCGCTGAACTGGGACCACCCGGCGGACGTCGGCGGCGTCGGCCACACCGGCACCGCGACCGCCTGCGAACTCGCCCGCACCGCCGACCTGGTGATCGGCGTCGGCACCCGCTACACCGACTTCACCACCGCCTCCGGCACCCTCTTCGCCGCCCAGGGCGTGCGCTTCCTGAACGTCAACATCGCGTCCTTCGACGGCCACAAACTCTCCGGACAGCCGCTGATCGCGGACGCCCGCACGGCCCTGGAGTCCCTCACGGAGGCACTCGCGCTGCACGGCCACCGCGCCGAACCCGCGTACGTCACCGAGTACACGGACGACAAGGAGCGCTGGGAGTACCGCGTCGACGCCGCCTACGAGGTGGAGGACCCGGACATCCGGCCCACCCAGCCGCAGGTCCTCGGTCTGCTCGACGAGATCGTCACCGGCGACGACATCCTCATCAACGCGGCCGGCTCCCTCCCCGGCGACCTGCACAAACTCTGGCGCGCCCGCTCCCGAGACCAGTACCACGTCGAGTACGGCTATTCCTGCATGGGCTACGAGATCCCGGCCGCCATCGGCGTACGGCTCGCCGCGCCCGACCGTCCCGTCTGGGCGCTGGTCGGCGACGGCACGTATCTGATGATGCCGACGGAGATCGTCACCGCCGTCCAGGAGGGCATCGCGATCAAGGTCGTGATCCTGCAGAACCACGGGTACGCGTCCATCGGCGGCCTCTCCGAGACGGTCGGCGGCGAGCGGTTCGCGACCGCCTACCGCCACCGGTCCGAGGACGGCACGTACACGGGGCGTCCGCTGCCCGTCGACCTGGCCGCCAACGCGGCCAGCCTGGGCATGCGGGTCCTGCGCGCGAAGACCGTGCGCGACCTGCGGGCCGCCCTCGCCGAGGCCCGGGCCGACGACACTCCCACTTGTGTCTACGTGGAGACCCAAACGGCAGACACAGTGTCGGGCGCGCCCCCGGCGCAGGCCTGGTGGGATGTTCCTGTGGCCGAGACCGCGACCCGACCGTCGGCGGTCAAGGCCCGTGAGCTGTACGAACGGCACGTCTCCACCCGGCGCCGCCATCTGTGAAGGAGCACTCGGTCATGACGAAGATCGTCAACCACTGGATCGGCGGCAAGTCCGTCGAGGGCGCGTCGGGCACGTACGGGCCGGTGACCGACCCGGCGACCGGCGCCGTGACCACCAAGGTCGCCTTCGCGACCGTCGACGAGGTGGATGCGGCGATCGCCGCGGCGAAGGACGCCTACGCGACCTGGGGCACCGCCTCGCTCGCCAAGCGGTCCACGATCCTCTTCACGTTCCGCGCGCTGCTGGACGCCCACCGTGACGAGATCGCCGCTCTGATCACCGCCGAGCACGGCAAGGTCCACTCCGACGCCCTCGGCGAGGTCGCCCGCGGCCTGGAGATCGTCGACCTGGCCTGCGGGATCACCGTCCAGCTCAAGGGCGAGCTGTCGACCGAGGTGGCCTCCCGGGTCGACGTCGCCTCCATCCGCCAGCCGCTTGGTGTCGTGGCGGGCATCACGCCGTTCAACTTCCCGGCCATGGTGCCGATGTGGATGTTCCCGCTGGCCATCGCCTGCGGCAACACCTTCGTGCTCAAGCCCAGCGAGAAGGACCCCTCCGCCTCCGTCAGGCTCGCGGAACTGTTCGCGGAGGCCGGCCTGCCGGACGGCGTGCTGAACGTGGTGCACGGCGACAAGGTGGCCGTCGACCGCCTCCTGGAGCACCCGGACGTCAAGGCGGTCTCCTTCGTCGGTTCCACCCCGATCGCCCGCTACATCCACACCACCGCCTCCGCCAACGGCAAGCGCGTCCAGGCCCTCGGCGGCGCCAAGAACCACATGCTGGTCCTCCCCGACGCCGACCTGGACGCGGCGGCGGACGCGGCCGTCTCGGCGGCTTACGGCTCGGCGGGCGAGCGCTGCATGGCCATCTCGGCCGTCGTGGCCGTAGGTGCGGTCGGCGACGAGCTGGTGGAGAAGATCCGCGAACGCGCCGAGAAGATCAAGATCGGCCCCGGCAACGACCCCACCTCGGAGATGGGCCCGCTGATCACCGCCGCCCACCGCGACAAGGTCGCCTCCTACGTCACCGGCGCGGCCGCCCAGGGCTCGGAGGTCGTCCTGGACGGCACCGGCCACACCGTCCAGGGCCACGAGGACGGCCACTGGATCGGCCTCTCGCTCCTCGACAAGGTGCCGACGACCTCGGACGCCTACCGGGACGAGATCTTCGGCCCGGTGCTGTGCGTGCTGCGCGTCGACACGTACGAGGAGGGTGTGGCCCTGATCAACGCCTCGCCGTTCGGCAACGGCACCGCGATCTTCACCCGGGACGGCGGCGCCGCCCGCCGCTTCCAGCTGGAGATCGAGGCGGGCATGGTCGGCGTCAACGTGCCGATCCCCGTCCCCGTCGGCTACCACTCCTTCGGCGGCTGGAAGGACTCCCTCTTCGGAGACCACCACATCTACGGCAACGACGGCACCCACTTCTACACCCGAGGCAAGGTCGTCACCACCCGCTGGCCCGACCCGTCGGAGGCCCCGACGGGCGTTGACCTCGGCTTCCCACGCAACCACTGACCCGCGTCCTCTGAGCGCCCCGCCAGGGGCGCTTCAGGGGCGCGGGGAACTGCGCGACAAGCCCCCACCGGCCCGCAGCCGACCAAAAACAGAACCCCCCGAGCCCTCCCCGCGTACAGCGGACGCGGTACCCGGCAGGGGCCCCGTACTCCCGTGGGAGGGGTGGGGGTTCAACCTGAAAGCTGTCTGGGGCCGACAGCTACGGCCCGTACTGTTGACGCATGGATCTTCGACTGCCCGCACTGCGGCGGCCCCGACGGTGGATCGCCGCCGCGGCCGCCGTCGTGCTCGCCGGCGCCGGCACGTGGACCGCCGTCGCCTCCGACGGGGCACCCGCCGTACACCGCACCGACCAGCTCATCAGTACGGGCGACGGGGTGAGAATCGACACGTCGTACTTCACCGGCGACGCCTCCGGACGCCGGCCCGCCGTCCTCCTCGCGCACGGCTTCGGCGGCAGCAAGAAGGACGTACGCACCCAGGCGGAGGACCTCGCCCGCGACGGGTACGCGGTCCTGACGTGGTCGGCCCGCGGCTTCGGCGGATCCAACGGGAAGATCGGGCTGAACGACCCCAAGGGCGAGGTCGCCGACGCCTCCAAGCTGATCGACTGGCTGGCCAAGCGCCCCGAGGTCCAGCTCGACAAGACCGGTGACCCGCGCGTCGGCATGGCCGGCGCGTCCTACGGCGGCGCGGTCTCCCTGCTCACAGCGGGGACCGACGACCGGGTGGACGCCATCGCCCCGGCGATCACGTACTGGAACCTCGCGGACGCGCTGTTCCCGAACGGCGTCTTCAAGAAGCTCTGGGCCGGCATCTTCATCAACACCGGCGGCGGCTGCGACAAGTTCGAGAAGCAGCTGTGCGAGATGTACAACCGGGTCGCGGAGTCCGGCACGCCCGACGCGGCGGCGACGAAGCTCCTTCAGGAGCGCAGCCCCGTCGCCGTCGGCGACCGCATCAAGGTGCCCACGCTCCTCATGCAGGGCCAGACCGACTCGCTCTTCCCGCTCGACCAGGCCGACACCGCGGCAAAGGCGATCAAGGCCAACGGCGCACCGGTGGACGTCGACTGGATCTCCGGCGGCCACGACGGCGGCGACATGGAGGTGGGCCGGGTCCAGGGGCGTGTGCAGTCCTGGTTCGACCGCTACCTGAAGGACGAGAAGGGCGTCGACACCGGCCCCGCCTTCCGCGTCACCCGGAACCTCGGCCTGGGCTCCGGCGACGGAGAGCCCCGGCTGGGCAGCGCGACCGAGGACACCTACCCCGGCTTGACGAGCGGTGGGCGCTCGATCGCCCTGACCGGTCGCGAGCAGCGCTTCGACAACCCGGCGGGCTCCAGCCCGCCCGCCATCTCGGCCCTGCCCGGCCTCGGCGGCGGTGGCCTGTCCCAGCTGTCCTCCCTCGGGGTCGGGGTGTCCCTCGACTTCCCCGGCCAGTTCGCCTCGTTCGAGTCGGCGCCCCTGACGGAGGATCTGCAGATCACCGGCTCGCCGACGGCCACGGTCCACGTGAAGTCGACGAGCGAGGACGCGGTGCTCTTCGCCAAGCTGTACGACGTCGGGCCGGGCGGCGCCCAGCCGGTGCTGCCCTCACAGCTGGTCGAGCCCATCCGGGTGGAGGGCGCCAAGGCCGGCAAGGACGTACGGATCACCCTGCCGGCGATCGACCACGAGGTGGACGACGGCCACCGGCTGCGCCTGGTCCTCGCCTCGACGGACCTCGGCTACGCCTCACCGACGGCCCCGGCGACGTACACCGTCTCCCAGCAGAGCGGCCTCACCGTGCCCGCGCCGCTCGGCGGGGACACCGCCGCGGCGGCGCTGCCCGCGTGGGTGTGGTGGCTTCCGCTCGCCGGTGCCGGGCTCGCGCTGGCCCTGCTGCTCAGCGGACGGCGCCGCACGGCGACACCCGCCCCGGACCCGGCACAGTCCGAAGTCCCGCTCCAGATCACCGACTTGAGCAAGCGGTACGCCAAGTCGGCGGACCGCTACGCCGTGCGGGACCTCACCTTCCGCGTGGAGAAGGGCCAGGTCCTGGGCCTGCTCGGGCCGAACGGCGCGGGCAAGACCACGACACTGCGCATGCTGATGGGTCTGATCAAGCCGGACGCCGGAGAGATCCGCGTCTTCGGCCATGTGATCCGGCCGGGCGCGCCGGTCCTGTCGCGCGTCGGTGCCTTCGTCGAGGGAGCGGGCTTCCTGCCGCACCTCTCCGGCCGCGAGAACCTCGAACTGTACTGGCGGGCGACGGGCCGTCCGCCCGAGGACGCGCACCTGGACGAGGCGCTGAAGATCGCGGGCCTCGGCGACGCACTGTCCCGAGCGGTACGGACCTACTCGCAAGGCATGCGCCAGCGGTTGGCCATCGCCCAGGCCATGCTCGGCCTGCCGGACCTGCTCATCCTCGACGAACCGACCAACGGCCTCGACCCGCCGCAGATCCGTGAGATGCGCGAGGTCATGATCCGCTACGCGGCGGCCGGCCGTACGGTGATCGTCTCCAGCCACCTCCTCGCCGAGGTCGAGCAGTCCTGCACCCACCTGGTGGTCATGGACCACGGGAAACTGGTCCAGGCGGGCCCGGTGAAGGAGATCATCGGCTCGGGCGACACGCTGCTGGTGGGCACGGCCACGCCGACCGACGAGCCCGTCGTCGAGAAGGTCGCCGCGCTGCCGGGTGTGGTCTCGGCCGTCCGCACCGACGACGGACTCCTGGTCCGGCTCGACGCGGACGGAAGCGCGCGGCGCCTGGTCGCCGAGCTCGTGCGGATGGACGTACCCGTGGAGTCCGTGGGTCCCCACCGCCGTCTCGAAGACGCCTTCCTCACCCTGATCGGAGAGTCCGCATGAGCACGCTGGCCGACCGCGCGGAGGAGCGCGGGGAGAGCGCCGAGCGCGCCGAGGAGCGTGCGGGGGCTGCTTCCGCCCGGCCCGTCGAGGTGGCCGACGGCTACCGCGCGGGGCGCACGCTGCCCCTGAGGGTCGAACTGGTCCGGCAGCTGAAGCGGCGCCGCACGATGGTCATGGGCGGGCTGCTGTTCGCCCTGCCCTTCATCCTGCTGATCGCCTTCCAGGTCGGCGATCCGGGCGGCGGCGGCAACGGCTCCCAGCGGATCAACCTGATGGACACCGCGACCTCGTCCGGGGCGAACTTCGCCGCCGTGAACCTCTTCGCCTCCGCGGGCTTCCTGCTCGTCATCCCGGTGGCGCTGTTCTTCGGGGACACCGTCGCCTCGGAGGCGAGCTGGTCGTCGCTGCGCTATCTGCTCGCGGCGCCGGTGCCCCGGGCCCGACTGCTGTGGTCCAAGCTGGCCGTCGCCTTCGGGCTCAGCCTGGCCGCGCTGGTGCTGCTGCCGGTCGTCGCACTCGCCGTCGGTACGGCGGCCTACGGCTGGGGGCCACTGCAGCTCCCCGTCGGCGGCACGCTGCCCGTCGGGACCGCCGCCCAGCGCCTGCTGATCATCGTGGCGTACATCCTCGTGTCCCAACTGATCACCGCGGCCCTGGCGTTCTGGCTGTCCACCAAGACGGACGCCCCGCTCGGAGCGGTCGGCGGAGCGGTCGGGCTGACCATCATCGGCAACGTCCTCGACGAGGTGACGGCGCTCGGCGACTGGCGCCACTTCGTGCCCGCGCACTGGCAGTACGCCTGGCTCGACGCCGTCCAGCCGCAGCTCGACTGGAGCGACATGATCCAGGGGACGTCTCTGTCGCTCACCTATGCGATGGTGCTGTTCGCCCTGGCCTTCCGCGGGTTCGCCCGCAAGGACGTGGTGTCGTAGACGGCCGGTGACCTCGTCATAGGGGCCCTTCGGACACCCTCTGGTCTCCGGAGGGTGTCCGGAGGGTCTCCCACCGGTCTCAACTGCCGTCCGCCGTGGCCGCATTGAGATTCATCCGCAACGCCTTGGCCCGCTCCTTCCGGCCGCCTCCGCCGTCACAGTCACAGACGTCGACTCAAAGAGGTCACCCGAGGGGGCACGCATGAGGCGCAGCGGACGGCATCAGGCACGGTGGGGCGAGCGGGGAGTTCAACGGGGACTCCAACAGGGACTCCAACGGGGAGTCCAACCCGGACAGGGGCGAGGGGTAGGGCAGGGGCGGCGGCGTCGTCGTGTGCGTGGGGCTCTTGTCGCCGGGGGCGTGGTCTTCGGGCTTCTGCTCACGGCCTGCGGTGGCGGGGGCAGCGACGGGAGTTCGTACGACCGGGGTGGCAGCAAGGCCAAGGACGACAACGGCTTCCCCGCCCCCGGACCCGTTCAGCCGACCGGCCCCTCGGGCACCGACGACGGCAGCGCCGAGGGTGACCGGAAGGGCGAGCTCCGCGAGAGTTCGCCGCCCGCCGACTACCTCTCCACGTTTGCCCTGGACGTCGACACCGCCTCGTACGGCTATGCGCGCCGCACCCTTGAGGAGGGGCGCAGGCCCGACCCGTCGACCGTCCGGCCCGAGGAGTTCATCAACAGCTTCGGCCAGGACTACGAGCGCCCGGACGGCAACGGGTTCACGGTGACCGTGGACGGTGCCCGTACGGCGGCACCGGACGGTTCGATCGGCGAGGGCGCCGACTCCGACTCCGACTCCGGCTCCGGCACGTTCGGTGAGGAGAACCGGGGCTGGCGGTTCCTCAGGGTCGGGCTTGCCACCCGCGAGGCCGAGGACGCCGGTGAACGCCCGCCCGCCGCCCTCACGTTCGTCATCGACGTCTCCGGCTCCATGGCCGAACCCGGCCGACTCGACCTGGTCAAGCAGTCCCTGGGCGTGATGACGGAACAGCTGCGCGACGACGACGCGGTCGCGCTCGTCTCCTTCAGCGACGAGGCCAGGACCGTGCTTCCGATGACCCGGCTGGGCGACCGTCGTGGCCTCGTCCACGAGGCGATCGACACGCTTGAGCCCACGGACTCGACCAACCTCGGCGCGGGCGTCACCACGGGGTACCGGACTGCCGTGGACGGCCTGCGCGCGGGTGCCACCAACCGGGTCGTGCTGCTCTCCGACGCCCTCGCCAACACCGGCGAGACCGACGCCGACGCCATCCTCGACCGGATCGCCGATGCCCGCCGCGAGCACGGCATCACGCTCTTCGGGGTGGGCGTGGGCAGCGACTACGGTGACGCGCTGATGGAACGCCTCGCCGACAAGGGCGACGGTCACACCACGTACGTGTCCAATGCCGCGGACGCTCGTACGGTCTTCTGCGACCAGCTTCCGCGGAACATCGAGCTCACGGCTCGTGACGCCAAGGCGCAGGTTTCGTTCGATCCGGAGACCGTCGACCGGTTCCGGCTGATCGGCTACGACAACCGGCAGGTCGCCGACGAGGACTTCCGCGACGACCGGGTGGACGGTGGGGAGGTCGGGCCGGGCCATACGGTCACGGCGCTGTACGCCGTGCGGGTCAAGCCGGGGGCGGCGGGGCACGTCGCTACGGCGACTGTGCGGTGGCTCGACCCCGACTCCCGTACGCCGCACGAGGAGACGGGGCAGATCGAGACGGACTCCCTCGACCCGAACCTGTGGTCGTCGGAGACTGCGCGCAGTGGGCTCCAGGTCGCGGCGATCGCGGCGTACTTCGCGGACGCGCTCCGCTTCGGCGGCGGGGGCGGCGCGCCGGTACCGCCGTCCCTACGGGAACTCGCCTCACGCGCCGACGCGTTGGCCTCCGCCACGGAACGCAAACCGATACGCCAACTGGCCGAGACGATAGACCGGGCGGCAGATCTGGGGTAGTTGACCGCGTGCGGGCGGGTGGGGGCTGATCGCGCAGTTCCCCGCGCCCCCAAAAGCCCCGCCAGCCGCCCGTCGCCGAGTCGGGCCCGCGCCGGGGCATCCGATCGCAGCTGTGTCATCCAGAACCAACGAGATGCCCTCAAGAGGTCGTGCTGCGATCGGAAACCCCGACACGCCCCCTTCGGCAGAGGGGCGACTGCCGCTGGGTGGGGGCGGGCCCCTTCAGGGGCGCGGGGAACTGCGCGCTAAGCCCCCACCGGCCCGGCAGCCGACAAACGACCGCAAGCCCCCTCCCCCAGGGGCGCGGGGAACGGCGCAATCTTTTGGCTTTTAGGGGCGCGGGGAACTGCGCGACAAGCCACGACGCACCCGCACGTACGCACCGGCCTCAAGCAAGTCTTCAAGGGGCGCGGGGAACGGCGCAATCTTTTAGGGGCGCGAGGAACGGCGCGACCAGCCCCCACTCACCCGCACAGTTCCTTCTCCGCCCGCACGGGGTCGTTGGGGAAGCGGAACGACGTCCGCTCCCACGCCCCAACCACGTTGCGCAGAAAGCGCCCCGGGCTCAGCGCCCCCCGAGTCGCAGAGTTCAACTCGGCAAGCGCACCGCAGTGCAAGGCACGCCGAGCGGCGGCAACCCGGGCGGGATCGGCCCAGCCGGGCAGAGCCCCAGGCACACCCCGGTCGGCCGCAAGCCACGCATCCGGCAGCCTCTTGTCGTGGCCGACCCGCCCACCCCCCACCCGCTCGGAATGCGCGGCCAGCGGATAGGCCAGCCCGATCGGATCGAGCGCGGCCCCGTCGAGCGGTACGACAGACCCGTTGAGCCCCAGGACCACATAACTGGCCGTCATGGAAGGAGCCCCCGCACCCCCAGGCGCCGCCACCCGCCCCTCCTTGCCGAACAGCAGGGCCGGCGCTCCGGAGTACCGCGCCGCCCACACCTTCCGCGCGTACTCCATGTGATGCGGAGCCCCCACGAAGGTGTGCCGCACGGGATGCGGATCGGCGTTGTGGCGGACGTACACCCCGCGCTCGTCCGCGATCCCCGCCGGACCGATCTGCCCGCCGTACGGAATCCGCAGCCACCCCGCGCACACCACCGCCCACAGGCCGACTCCGACCGCCGCCAGCGCGCCCACGCGTGTCACCGGCACCACGAAGACGGGCAACAGCATCAGCAGGAGGCCAGGCAGCAGCATCCGCCCGTGCATGAAGTCACCGCCGACCTTGATGACGTACAGCCAGCACAGCAGCCCGGCGACGACGGGTGCGAGCACGGGAACGAGCCGGGCGACACCGCCGCGCGCGGACAGCACCGCGGCCGCCACGAACAGTGCGGGCACCCATAGGAGGTAGGGATGCGCGAAGTCCCCGAGATAGCCGAAGCCCCGCCCCCACAGACTCCCCGAGGCCTCCTTCGTCACGGCGGGCAGCGGCACCAGATGCCCGTAGTACCCGGCCCGGAACACCTCGTACGCGGCCGGCAGCGCGCCCGCCGCCCCCGCACCCGCGAGCGTGCCCCGCCACGACGGCCGCACGAGCAGCCACTGCGCGCCCAGGAAGACGACCGACACGAGCCCCAGGTCGGGCCGGACGAGTGGCCCGAGTCCGATGAGTGCCGAGGTGAGGAGTGAGGCGGGTCGTGTGATCAGCGTCAGCCACGCTCCCGCGATCCAGCATGTTGCGAGTCCCGTCTCCAGACCCGAGGTGGCGAAGTCCCATACGGGCGGCAGCCCGAGCAGTACGAGGGAGCCCAGCGGCAGGGCTGTTCGGACGCCGTACGTCCGCAGCGCCCCGAGGCCCGCGAGCGCGAAGCCGGCCGCGGTCAGCAGCAGTCCCCCGAGGACCGCCGCCGACACCGGGTCCACCCCCGCCGTTCCGGCCGCCACGAGCAGCCACTGCCAGAGCGTTCCGGTCGACGACTCGACGCGCTCACCCGCGTTGAACACGGGGCCGTTGCCCGCCAGCACCTGCCGCACGGTCCGTACGTAGATGTAGGCGTCGTCGGACATCCACCGCCGTTGGAATCCGGCGTACGCCACCACGAGCGCGGGTCCGAGCCACACCGCCGTCCGGGCCCGGTCCGCCCACACCGCCCGCCGCCCCGGCCCGGGCAGCAGTGACACGGAGGAGGGAGCGGAGGGGGAGGAGGGCGGGCGGGGCTTCGGGTATGGGGGGTGCGCTGGGGAGTGCGTCGACGTCATGTCCCGTTCATCGGCCCGCGTCAAGCCGAGCTTGACGCCAGGGGCGGGCAGGTGTGGGCCGAACGGGGGACAGGGCAGAGGGAACTGACGTCGAGTCAGGATGCTGCTGGTTGGTGGCGGTCAGGTGGCGTTGGAGCGGCGGCCCGCGCCGTGCAGCAGCGTGTTCACGACGAGCGTGGCCAGTGCGTCCGGGTCCTGTTGGGCCTCGGGGCCGTGCAGGGCCTCGCCGATGAGCGCGTAGTAGACGCGCCGCGTCCACTCCAGGTCCACGGAGGCGTCGAGGAGGCCCTCGTCCCGCGCGCGGCCGAGGAGTTCGAGGCAGCGGGCGCCGACCTGCTCCCAGCCCGCCGCCGCGGTCCCGCCCTCGTCGTCGGGGCGGCTCAGCGCATAGCTCCAAGCCCCCTTGATCCGCAGGACGTTGGCGGTGATGCGATGCAGGGAGACCAGCGGCGGCGAGGTGTCCGGGCGGCCGTCCTCGACGGCCTCGGCGAGCTGGCGTACGGCCGACTCGGCGAGCGCCTCGATCAGCGCCTTCCGGCTGGCGAACCGCCGGTGCACCGTCGTCCGCGCCACCCCCGCGGCCTCTGCGATCTGTTCCATGGACGCGCCGGGATCGGCGGCGAGCACCCGCTCGGCCGCCTCCAGGATCACGCGCACACTGCGCTCCGCGTCGGCGCGCAGCCGTCGGACGGGCCGGACGGCGGGTTCGGCCATGGGGACCTCCTGAGGGGGCGTGGGGCGGACGACCGGGTCAAACGATACGCGGGAGCGGCAGCTGCTCTTTTATGTGTGTCAGTACTGTTGCAGATATTGAGAAATGGGCTACTCTCTTGTAGTAGATAGTGCACCCAGAAGCGAAGGGAAACATCATGACTCTCGCTCTCGTTACCGGCGCCTCCTCCGGGCTCGGCGCTGAGTTCGTTGACCAGCTCGCCGCTCGTGGCCATGACGTGGTTCTCGTGGCCCGGTCCGAAGGTCGTCTCGAAGAGGTGGCCGACCGGGTCCGCGTACGCCACGGTGTGCGGGCGTATGTTCTGCCCCAGGACCTTGCCGAACCGGACGCGGCTCGGCGTGTTGCGGATGTTCTCGCCGCCCGGGGGCTTTCCGTCGATCTGCTGGTCAACAACGCCGGGTTCGGTACCTGCGGCCGCTTCGAGGGCATCGATCCGTCGCGTGACCACGACGAGATGATGGTCAACGTCGTCGCCCTGGTCGATCTCACCCACGCCCTGATCCCCGGCATGCTGGAGCGCGGCTCGGGCGCGGTCCTGAACGTCGGCTCCACGGCGGGCTACCAGCCGAGCCCGTACTTCGCGGTCTACAGCGCCACCAAGGCGTTCGTCCTGAACTTCTCGCTGGCCCTGCGGCAGGAGTACCGCGGCCGTGGCGTCAGGGTCACGGCCCTGTGCCCGGGCCCGGTGGAGACCGGCTTCTTCGACGCCATCGGCACCCGCAAGGCCGCCGTCTCGGGCTCCTTCACCACCTCGGAACCCGTCGTACGAGCCGCCCTGCGCGCCCTCGACCGCGATCGCGCCTATGTCACGCCGGGGTTTGGCAACGCCCTGGGCGCCCATCTCACCCCGCGCCGTCCGCGCGCCCTGGTCGCCGCCATGGCGGAGCGCGTCACCCGCAAGGTTCTGGAGCCGGAGGGCGGGCGGGAACGGGTCGCCGCCTGAGGGGCGTTCGTGTGCTCCGCCCGACGGGGGAAATCTCCAAGCGGGTTGAAAATCCCCTACGCGTGAGTAAGTTGACCCGGAAGTAAGTACGCGCCACCGCGTAACGCGAGCCGCGACCGGGAGCTGTCATGGGCGTACGCAAGGACCTGAAACGGGCGAAGAAGCGCACCGATCTGGCGGACCGTGCCAAGGTCGAGATCACGAGAGACCACCATGGAGCCGTCCGTGAGGCGCGCATGCCTGCCCTCGCCCCGAAGGCCGTCACCGGCAGCATCGCCGATCTGCCCTTCACCAACGCGGCCGAGGCTCCCGACGCCGTGGTCCTCCGCCGCAGGGAGCACGGCACCTGGCAGCCGGTGACCGCGGCCGCCTTCGCCCGCGAAGTCACCGCCGTCGCCAAGGGGTTGGTCGCGGCGGGCCTCGAACCGGGCGGCCGCGTCGCGGTCATGTCCCGTACGCGCTACGAGTGGACGCTTCTCGACTTCGCGATCTGGGCGGCGGGCGGCCGGAGCGTGCCCGTGTACGCCACGTCCTCGCCCGAGCAGATCGAATGGATCGTCCGTGATTCGGACGCCCGGTTTGTTGTGGTCGAGACCGCCGAGAACGCTGCGGCGGTCGCGGCCGGTACGGCCGAGCACCCGGATCCGCCGCATGTGTGGCAGATCGACGGGGGAGCGATCTCCGATCTGACCGTGCTGGGTGGCGGTGTGGCCGAGGAAGAGGTCACCAGGCGCCGGGCGGCTCTTGCTCCTGACACCGTCGCGACCATCTGTTACACCTCCGGCACCACCGGGCGGCCCAAGGGCTGTGTCCTCACCCATGCCAACCTGCACGCCGAGGCCGCGAACACGGTCGAGTTGCTGCACCCCGTCTTCAAGGCGGTCACCGGCCAGGTCGCCTCGACGCTCCTCTTTCTTCCGCTCGCCCACATCCTGGGGCGCACCCTCCAGATCGCCTGTCTGATGGCCCGTATCGAACTGGGCCACTGCCCGAGCATCAAGCCCGACGAACTCCGCCCGGCGCTACGGGAGTTCCGGCCCACCTTTCTGGTAGGTGTGCCCTATCTCTTCGAGAAGATCCACGGCACCGGCCGCGCCACCGCCGAACGGATCGGCCGCGCCGCCTCCTTCGACCGCGCGCACCGGATCGCCGTCCGCTTCGGCGAGGCGCACCTCGACCGGTTCCTCGGCCGCGGCAAGGGCCCGGGTCCCGGCCTGTACGCCGCCTGGGCCCTGTACGACCTGCTGGTCTACCGCCGCGTCCGCAAGGAGATCGGCGGCCGTACGCGCTACGCCATCAGCGGCGGCTCCCCGCTCGACCGCGACCTCAACCTCTTCTTCTACGCCGCCGGCATCATCGTCTACGAGGGCTACGGTCTGACCGAGACCACCGCCGCGGCGACGATCGTCCCGCCCCTGAGCCCTCGGCCCGGCACGGTCGGGCTCCCCGTGCCCGGCACCTCGATCCGTATCGCCGACGACGGTGAGGTGCTCATCAAGGGTGGGATCGTCTTCGGTGCCTACTGGAACAATCCGGCCGCCACCGACGCGGCTCTGACCGGGGAGTGGTTCGCGACCGGCGATCTTGGTGACCTTGACGAGGACGGCTATCTGACCATCACCGGGCGTAAGAAGGACATCCTCGTCACCTCCGGCGGCAAGAACGTTTCCCCGGCCGTTCTGGAGGACCGTCTTCGCAGCCGTCCCCCGGTCGGCCAGTGCGTCGTCGTCGGCGACAACCGTCCCTATGTCGCCGCTCTGATCACCCTGGACCGGGAGGACCTCACCCACTGGCTCTACGTCCGCGGGATGCCGGCGGACACCCCCGTCTCCGAGCTCGTTCACGACCCCCGGATACGCGCCGACGTCCAGAAGGTCGTCGACCACGCGAACCAGGCCGTCTCCCGTGCCGAGTCGATCCGTGAATTCGCCCTGGTGGAAGGCGAGTTCACCGAGGAGAACGGTCTCCTCACCCCGTCCCTGAAGATCAAGCGCCACGCGGTGACAGCCGCGTACGCGAAGGAGATCGAGGCGCTGTACGGCGGCTGAGGGGGCGGCTCGGAGGCTGGGACCGGACGCCGGGGCCGGGCATGGGAACAGCGGGCCACCCGCGAGGGGTGACCCGCTGTTCGCGCCGCTGCGGAGATCAGCTGCGGTCGGCGCCGTTGCCCGAGAGCACCGGGATGTTGTCCAGGATGTGCGACAGGGGCTCGTCGCCCTTGGCCTGGGTCGAGTTCTCGGTGCACTGCTGGTTCTGCGGGGCCGACAGGATCGGCACGTCCTGCAGGACGGTGATCGGCACGGCGCCGATGAGCGAGGCCAGGTTGGCCTTGACCGGCAGACCGACACAGGGCTTGTTCAGGGAGCCCTGCACGAGCGAGAGCTGGGGGCTCATCTTGCCGTGCGTCGCCTGGTTGCCGTACTTCTGGACGGAACCGTTGCCGTTGGCGGTGGTGACGCCGTCGTCGTTGCCGATGGCCAGCGCCTGGGGCGCGCCGGCGGCCGACAGACCGGCGACAGAGGCGGCAATGGCCGCGGTCGCCATCAGCTTCTTCATGTTCGTTCCCTTTCGGAGAATGGCCCCGTGACGGAGCCGCATAACGATCAACAGTGCGGTGGACGGTGCGGTTGCGGGGTTTGCCCCGATTGGCCCACAGGGTTCCTCGGGACCGAAGTTGCGCGCGCCGCCGTAAGACATGAGGACGTGAGAGGGGCAGCGGGCCACCGTGAGACGGGCGGCCCGCTGCGAGGTGCGGCAGGTCAGCTGCGGTCGGCGCCGTTGCCGGAGAGCACCGGGATGTTGGAGAGGATGTGCGACAGCGGCTCGTCGCCCTTGGCCTGGGTCGAGTTCTCGGTGCACTGCTGGTTCTGCGGGGCCGACAGGATCGGCACGTCCTGCGCGACGGTGATCGGCACCAGACCGGCGAGCGAGGCCAGGTTCGCCTTGGCCGGCAGGCCGATGCAGGGCTTGTTCAGCGAGCCCTGGATGAGCGCCATCTGCGGGCTCATGTCCCCGTACGTCGCCTGGTTGCCGTAGACCTGCGCGGCGTGGTTGCCATTGGCGGTGGTGACGCCACCGTCGTTGCCGATCGCCATCGCCTGGGGCGCGGCGGCAGCCGAAACACCGGCGACGGAAGCGGCGACCGCCGCTGCAGCCATAACCTTCTTGATCACTTGCTGGTCCCTTCTGGAGTAACCCCGTCCACCGGAGCGACCTGGACAACTGCCCCCGGCCCGCATAGTTGCTCCGATTCACTCCGATGGCCCATTTGGGAAGCCCGTTTGTACGGTGCACGCGCGCGAGGGATTCCGTTAATTCCGGAGTGCCGAACGGGCCAATCGGGTGACGGTACGAAACCAATGGAGCCGCTTCCGGTTGATGCGAAAGCAGGAACATGTGTCTCTGCCAGGAAAGGACCGGAGAAATGCTCAAGAAGGCAATGGCCGCGGCGGCGGTCGCCGCTTCTGTCGTCGGCGTCTCGGCGGCGGCAGCCCCCCAGGCGCTTGCCATCGGGAACGACGACGGCGTCACCACGGCCAACGGCAACCACGCCGAGCAGGCGTACGGCAACGCCAAGACCGGCGGCGACCTGAGCCCGCAGGCCTCGCTGGTCCAGGGCTCGCTGAACAAGCTCTGTGTCGGCCTGCCGGTCAAGGCCAACGCGGCCTCGCTCATCGGTGTCTTCGTGCCGGTCACCGTCCTGCAGGACGTGCCGGTCCTCTCGGCCCCGCAGAACCAGCAGTGCGCCGAGAACTCCACCCAGGCCAAGGGTGACGAGCCGCTGTCGCACCTCGTGGACAACATCCCGGTGCTCTCCGGCAACGGTGCCGACCGCAGCTGATTCGCCGTCGCCAAGGATGCCCGGGCGTCCCCTCGGCTCTTCGCGCAGGGGGTGTCCGGGCTCTTTGGCACTATTTTCTGTTTTTGTTTTCTGTCGGTTCTTCCGCTGGTCCTTCCTTATGGCAGTGACGTTTCCCCTGCTGAATCCACGCGGAGCGTTCGGGTGAATTACCGGGGAGCCGCACTTTCTGTAGTTTCTTCGGCCCCCTTCCTCTCGTTCTACAGCCCGCAGGTCATGGTGCGAGCCGTTCAGGCTGGGCTCGTCCGGTTTCGGCCGTCATAGGGGCATGACCGCAGAGAAAGGGAAGTACGTGAAGCACAAGAAGAGTGCCGTCGTCGTAGCCGGCGCGATCATGGCCATGGGAATGGCCGCCCCGGCCTTTGCCGACTCCGAGGCGTACGGTGCTGCCGTGGGCTCGCCGGGTGTCCTGTCGGGCAACGTGGTCCAGGTTCCCGTCCACATCCCCGTCAACGTGTGCGGCAACTCGATCAACGTGATCGGTCTGCTGAACCCGGCGTTCGGCAACGAGTGCGTCAACGACTGACGTCGTAACGCATCAGCCGACCGGCTGTGTCACGCCGGCCTTGGACTGCCTTTCGGCGCCAAGGCCGGCTTTCCCACTTCTACCAGCAGAGAAGACAACGAGATTGCGACAGACCCTGAGCAGGGGAATGGTCGTGGCCGCCGCCGCGACGAGCTTCATGTCCCTGTACACCCCCCAGGCGTTCGCCGACACGAACGCGAACGGGGTCGCAGCGGACTCGCCCGGCCTGCTGTCCGGCAACAGCGTGCAGGCGCCCGTGAACGTCCCGGTCAACGCGTGCGGCAACTCCGTCGACGTGGCGGCAGGCCTCAACCCGACGTTCGGCAACTCCTGCGCCAGCACCCCGGGCACGGGCAAGCACAGGAAGCCGGACACGCCCAGGCATGCCGCTGAGTCCGGCCATGGCTCGGACGACCGTTACGGCTCCGACTACGGCTATGGCTCAGACCACGGCTACGGCTCAGACGATGGTTATGGCTCGTACTACGGCTACGGCTACGGCTACGGCTACGGCTACGGCTCGGACGATGGCTACGGCTCCGGTCGCCACGGTTCCGGTCGCCACGGCGGTCCCGGGCACGGTGGTGGTGGTTCCGGCCACCACGGCGGCGGCTCCTCCGCGCACGGCGGGACGCACAACTCGCCCGGCGTCGGATCGGGCAACAACGCCGAGGTGCCGGTGGACGTGCCGGTGAACGCGTGCGGCAACACCGTGGACGTGGTCGCCCTGCTGAACCCGACGTTCGGCAACAAGTGCGGGAACCATAGCGGCCCGAAGGGCCATGGCCCGCGCGACAACGGTCCGCAGGGCCACGGTCCGCAGCACAACGGCCCGCAGAGCCATGGCCCGCGCGACAACGGCCCGCAGCACAACGGGCCGCAGGGCCACGGCCCGCGCGACAACGGCCCGCAGAGCCATGGCCCGGGGGGCTACGGCGACGACACCCCGCCGACCAGGCCCCCGAGCGCGCCGCCGACCGCACCACCGGCCGAGCCGCCGACCACACCACCGGTCAAGCCTCCCACTACGCCGCCCACGAAGCCGCCGAGCACGCCTCCCATCACCACGCCTCCCGCTTCCACGCCGCCGGCGGCCAACCCGCCGACGACGGCGCCTCCCACCACCGCACCACCGACCAGGACCCCTCCGGTCACGACTCCTCCGGTCGCGGGTCCACCGACCACGACTCCTCCGGTCACGATCCCTCCGGTCACGGGTCCCCCGACCACAACCCCTCCGACCACGACCCCTCCGGTCGTGACTCCTCCGGTCACGGGTCCGCCGACCACGACTCCTCCGGTCGTGACTCCTCCGGTCACGGGTCCGCCGACCACGACTCCTCCGGTCGTGACTCCTCCGGTCACGGGTCCCCCGACCACAACCCCTCCGGTCAAGACCCCTCCGGTCAAGACCCCTCCGGTCAAGACCCCGCCGGTCACAAGCCCCCCGGCCACGACCACAACCCCTCCGGTCGCAAGCCCCCCGACCACCATGCCGCCTGCCACCACCCCTCAGGGGCCGGAGGCCAGGGTGCCGCAGTTGGCGCATACCGGCAGTGATGGGCTGCTCGCGGCCTCGGCTCTGAGTGCGGGGATGCTGGTCGGTGGAGCGGTGCTGTACCGGCGAAGCCGGGTGGCGTCCCGTCAGTGGTGACGCGTCGGGTGCCGGACGCGTCGCGCCCGGCACCCGCACCGTCAGTGCCCGGCCGCCCCGAGCACCCCGCGCCGCTCCCGGGCGCCGGGCACGGGCACCCGGGCCGGCCCCGTACGCAGCCGGCGCCGCACCCCTCGTACGAGGGTCCGGGCCGTGAACGAGGCGCCGTGCACGAAACGCATGGCGGGGCCGAAGGCGGAGGCCGTGACCAGGCCCGCGAGGAAGAGGCCGGGAGAGGACGTCTCGAACTCCCGGCCCACGCGAGGGGATCCGTCGGGTGACGCGGCCAGGGCTCCGCGTAGGTCCTCGGGCAGCAGGTCCAGGCGGTCGCGTGTCGCCCTGAACCCCGTGGCCGCGATGACGTGTTCGGTGTCCAGGGACGTCAACTCGCCGGCGCGGCCCAGTGTTTCGAGGCGTACGACGCCCTGGGCCGGATAGGCCGCCGCGACCTCCTGGCCCAGGAGGAGTTCGACGGCCGGTTCGACCCGGTCGCGGACCCACCAGGCGCCCGCAGGGCCCAGTGCCGTGGCGGCGACCCGGGTGCGCGTGGACTCGGGGAGGGCGCGGAAGGCGTCGGGGCGTTCGGCGTAGAACCAGTTGCGCCAGCCGCAGCCCAGGCCGCTGTGCGGGGCGCGGGCCGACTGCCACCAGGGGCGCTCCCAGGGCGGCGGCACGTCGTTCCACCGGAGTCCGTCGGCGCGGGCGATCACCCGGACGTGGGTGCCCTGTTCGGCGAGCAGGGCCGCGGTCTCCAGGGCCGCCTGGCCGCCGCCGATGACGGTGACGTCCTTGCCGCGGAAGCGGTCGAGGTCGCCGTGGTCGCAGCTGTGCGAGACGTGCTCGGGGCCCAACTCACCGTAGACCACGGGTACTTCGGTGAATGGAAGGACTCCGACCGCCAGGACCACCGTTCGCGCGCGGACGCTCCTGCCGTCCTCCAGGACCGCCTCGAAGCCGCCCAGGCAGGGGTGGACACCGGTCACCATGCGCTCGTCGACCTCGGGGACCGCGTGCCGCGCGAACCACAGTCCGTACGAGGCGAACACCTCGACGGGGACGGGCTCCCCGTGCCGGGCCCGTACCCCCTGTTCCGCGCAGTAGGTGTCCAGGCGCAGACGGCCCTCGGGGTCCGAGAGGCTGGACGCCCACGGCTCCGACTTGAGGAACATGCCGCGGGGCATGTGGTCGCGCCAGGACGCCATCGGCCGGCCGAACACACGCAGGCTCAGGCCGGCCGCCGCGGCGTGGGAGGCGATGGACAGACCGTAGGGACCGGCCCCCACCACCAGCAGGTCGTACATCAGCAGCTGCTCGCTTTCTCGTCGTCGGACAGGGGGTTGGCGTCGCGGCGGGCCGTCTGCCGGACGACCCGGGCGTCGGCTGCCGGTGCGGCCGGGGACCGGCGGGCGCGGTGCAGCACGCGGCGGACCGCGTGGCGGGACCACAGCGCCCACAGAGCGGTGCCGGGCGCGAGGTCGTCCCGGGCGTGCCAGGCCCGCTCGGTGCCGGAGCCGAGCGCGGCGAGCGGCGCGTAGTTCTCCGCCACGAAGGTGCGGCCGGGCAGCGGGGCGGGCGGCGGCAGCGGACGGTGGGTCAGATCCAGGTGCAGCGCACGCACCACATCGAGCCCCGCCCCGTCCGCGAAGAGCCGGAACTGCGCGCCGGGCCGCGGATTGAAGTCGAGCAGGTGGTACGCGCCCGTCGCGTGGTCGCGGCGGAAGTCCAGGTCGAAGATGCCGCGGTAGCCGAGTGCCGACACCAGCCGTTCCGCCAGCGCCTGCACGGTGGGGTTCGGTGTCCAGCGGCCGACCGCGGTCAGCCCCGCCCCGCGCGGCCAGGAGAGCAGTTTGCGGCCGGGGCCGCCGCCGCACACAGCGCCGGACCGGTCCGCGTACCCGTGGAAGAACCAGTCCTGGTCGGGTGCCGGCGGCAGGAACGCCTGGAGGAGCAGTCTGCTGCCCGCCTCCTCGGCGCGGCGGCACAGCGTGTGGGCCTCCTGCGCCGAGCGCAGGACCGCCGTGCTGCGCAGGTCCGTACCCGTGGGCAGCAGCCAGGGGCGGCTCCACTTCGCGACCACGGGGAGCCCGAGCCGCCGGACCGCCGCGATCGCCTGTGCCGGGGTGTCGGGCATCAGCGTCGGCGGGTGCGGGATGCCCGCGGCCTCGCACAGGGCGGCCAGTTCCGCCTTGTCCGCGACGCGTTCGGCGAGACCGGCGGGGGAGAGGGGGAGCAGATAGCGGGGTGCGAGAACGTCCCGCATCCGGTCCACCGCGACCGCGCAGGCGTCATCCATTGGGATCAGTACGGCGGGACGGGACACCCGGGCCGCCACTCGGCGCAACGTCAGCGCGATGTCGGCGGGTGAGGCGCCGGGTGCGGGCGGCGGATGCATGCGGTGGACAAAGCGCGATCTGCGCACCGGACTTCCGGTGGAATCGGCGACCACGTGCACGTCGATTCCGGCCCGGCCGAGGGAGCGTACGGCTCCCAGCGTTCCGTGGTGAAAGGGATTCCGGTCGATGCGCAGAAGTACGGCGGGAACACGGGTGTCGAAGGGCGGCATGGGCATATTTCCTTGAGGTCTCTTCTGTTGTCTCTTCGGATGTCTCACTCGTGCGGGTGATCCGGGATTTTTCCGATTGCCCGGCCCGGTTGGCGCATTGCACATTTATGTGACTGGGTGTCAGTGGACGGTGGAAAAGGAACGCGAGGAGCGGACATGGCCCCACTGCAACGGACCCGAACCAGGCGGCTGGCGTACGCCACCGCCGCACTCACCGCCGGACTCGTCGCGTCGGCCGCCCTCGCCTCGGGGCCGGGGTACGCCGTGGGCGCGGGGGTGGGGGATCCGCCGGCTCCGACGCCGACCGCTCCCTCCGCCGTCGTCGCGCCCGTGGCACCGGCGGGGCCCGTCGCCCCGGCGGCGACCGCGACGGTCGAACCGGCCACCCCGACCGCCCCGGCCGCGACGCCCTCGAAGGGTCCCGGGGGGCCTGCCTTCGGCGCCTACCTGGACTACGGCCCCCGTGGCGTGGCGCGGATCGCCGAGCTCAGCCGCTGGCTGGGCGGCGCCGACCTGCGCGTGGCGCACACGTATCTGCCCGGCGACCGCTGGAGCAACATCGAGGGCCTGCCCGGCTTCCTCGACACCTGGGCGGACTGGCGGGCGGACGAGGACGACCGGCTCTTCGTCCTCAACGTCCCCATGCTGGAGCGCAACGAGGAGGACGTCTCCGACGCGGAGGTCCGCTTCCAGCTGCGCCGCGGCGCGGCCGGAGCCTTCGACCAGCACTTCCGCAGGCTGGCCGAGCGGCTGGTCGACCTGGAGGCGCCCGACACCGTCATCGTGCTCGGCTGGGAAATGAACGGCATGACGTACACCCATCGCTGCGGCCCGGACCCGGAGGCCTGGAAGAAGTACTGGAAGAGAATCGTCACCACCATGCGGGCGGTGCCGGGGCAGAAATTCCGGTTCGACTTCGCGCCGAACCGCGGCCGGGACGCCATTCCCTGGACCCAGTGCTATCCGGGCGACGACACGGTCGACATCATCGGCATGGATTCGTACGACCAGCCGCGGGGCCAGTCATTCGACGAGGCCGTGTCGGAGCCCTACGGACTTCAGGCGCACGTCGACTTCGCGAAGGCCCACGGAAAGCCGATTTCCTATCCGGAATGGGGGCTCTTCCGTAACGGCGACAACCCGACGTACATGAAGCGCATGCTCGCGTGGATGGACGAGCACAGGCCGCTGTACAACACGCTCACCGACTACTGCCCGCACGGCGTGTGGCAGTGCGGGGACAACCCCAAGGCGTCCGCGATCTACCGGGCGGCGCTCTTCGGCCGCACCGACACGACCCCGCTGCCCAAGCCGACCGACCCGGCGCCGAAGCCGACCGCACCCACCCCGGTGCCCAAGCCGACACCGGTGCACCCGCCGAACTGCTCGCCGATCGAGCTGGGCGACTGGGTCGAGTACTGGCTCGGCGGGAAGCTCTGCCTGCGCTTCGACTGGTGGTCGCGCCACCGCTGAGCGGGCATCCGCCGACGGGGCGGTGGCGGCGGGTCGGTCACGGCCTGCCGCCACCGCGTTCCCTCCAGCCGTGGAAGCGGTCGAGCAGTTTCTTGCCCCGGCTGCGCGCGGCCACGTCGCACACGGCCGCCGACATCAGCGCGGCCGTCCGCCGCCGGGCGAGCAGGAAGCGCTGGTTGACGACGGGCTGGGGCCGCCAGTGGTGCTTGTAGGGCTCGTTGCCGCGCAGCAGGCTCAGCACCCGGCGGCCGCCCGCCTCGGTGTGCTGGGCGCAGGCGTGCAGCAGCATCGTCGCCACGTCCGCCTTCCGCTCGCGCAGCTGCGGATGGGCGCCGTACAGATAGCCGCCCGCCAACTGCCGTGACAGCAGCGTCAGATCGACCGCCATCACGGTGTCGCCCAGGCGGAACTCGGTCACCACCGCGTCACCGGCGTCGACCATCGGCCCCACCGACCGGACCAGATGCTCGGCGAACCGCTCCTGCAGATGCTCGGTGGTCACCTTGCGGCCCTGCCACTGGAGGCGGTGCAGTTCGAGGAGCCGGCGCAGGGCCGCGCCCACCTCGTCGGGGCGTACGGCACGCCGTTCGACGCCCAGCGAGGTGAGTTTGCGCAGCTTGGCGCGGACCCGCTGCTGGGCCTTGGCCGTCGCGAGCCGTCCGATCAGATCGTCCATCGACGCGCCGGGCAGCTCCAGGCACAGCGAGTCCAGCACCCGCCGACGCGGCCCGCGCCAGCTCGCGTAGACCCGCTCCACCGCGCCGCCGGGCCGTACCTCGCGGAAGTCGATCAGCGCGGTGCGGGCGGCCGTGGCGAGCCCCTCGGCGAGGGCGGCGGCCGCCCGGTCGGCGCGTTCGCCGTCCTCGATGAGGACATCTCCGAAGTCGGAGATCGACCCGCCGAGCGGCACCAGGGCCGGCCACGGCTGCCGTACGAGCATCAGCGGGGCGGCGGCGACCAGCTCACCGCCCTCGCGGACGAGGACGAGCCGCAGCCGCCCGGGTCTGCCGTACGAGAGCCACCAGGAGTGCAGCCAGGCGTGGCTCTGGAACGGGGTCGCCGCGCCGCACCGCCGGTACAGCCGCCCCCACTCCTCGGCGAGGCGGCCGAACTCCCGCTCGTCCGTGCACAGTTCGGTCCGTGCCGCGCCGGTCGCGGCACCGGTCACCGTGCCGTTCACAGCTGCCCGTGGACATCGGCGGCGGTGGCGGGCCCCGGTACCGACGGGGTGGGCGGGACGTCCGAGGACCGGCGCGGCCTGACCAGCAGCACCAGCCCGCCGAGCAGCCCGCCGGCGCTCGCGCCGACCAGCCCGGTCACCGTCGAGGACGCCGACGACGCCTCGGTGGGCTTCATCGCGCGGGAGAACTGCAGCAGCTCCACATGGGTGCTGTCCTCGGCGGAGTTCGCGTGCCGGGTCAGCGAGCGCGACACGGCGTTGGCCATGTCCGCGGCGAGGTCGGGGCGCGCGGAGGTGGCGGTCACGGCGACCATCGGGGCGTCCGGCGAGGTCGCCGTCCGCACGCTCTCGCGCAGGGTCGACACCGGTACGCCCGCCCACACCTGGGCGTCCCCCAGCACCGCGAGCTGGGTGGCGACCCGGCCGTACGCCTGGGCGAAGCCGAGCGCCGCCGTCGGGTCCGACTGCTCGGTCGGGACGGCGATGACGTAGCTCGTGGCGGAGTACTGCGGTGTCTTCAGCTCGCCGTACGCGCCGCCGAGCAGACCGCCGAGGACGGCGCCCGCGGCCAGCAGGGACCAGGGCGGCAGCTCCTTGGCGCGGACGAGTGCCGTCACCGGCCGGCCGGTTGTACGAGTGGGGTTTTCGGTCATGCGGAACTCACTCCCAGAGTTGCGGCCGTGTAGATGTCCATGAGCCGGTCGGCACTGCGGGCGATGCTGTAGTGGTGGGCCGCCTCGGGCGCGGAGCGCGGCCCCGGACCCTGGGCGCGGACCTGCCGCAGGGCCCGTACGAACGAGTCCGCGCCGCCCTGGACGCGCCGGGCGAACGGGGCGGCGCCCGGCGGCAGGTCGTCGACGGCCGGGCAGGAGACGTAGAGGACGGGCAGGCCCGCCGCGAGGGCCTCCACCACGGCGAGCCCGAAGGCCTCCTCCGCGCAGGGCGAGGCGAGGGCGTCCATGGCTCCTATCAGGGAGGGCAGATCGAGACCCGAACCGCCTTGTGAGGCCTCGGTGTTGGGGCGCTCACCGGTGAACAGCACCCGGTCGGCGACACCCGCGGCCTGTGCCGTGCGCCGCAGGACGTTCTCCTCCGGACCGCCGCCGACCAGCAACAACCAGACGTCGTCGGGGAGTTCGGCCAGCGCCCGGACGAGCACCTCGAACCGCTTGCCGGCCGTCAGCCGTCCGACACCTCCGACGACGTACGTGCCCTGCGGCAGCCCGAGCCGCCGCCGGGTGCTCTCGCGCCGGGCCGCGTCGAAGCGGAAGCGCGCCACGTCGATGCCGTTCGGTACGACCTCGATGCGCGGCCCCGGCACGCCCCAGCGGCGCAGGCGCTCGGCGACCGTGGGCGAGACGGCGACCGTCGCACGCCCCAGGCGCTCGCTGGCCAGATAGAGCCCGCGGACGCCCGCGGTGAGCCTGCGGCCCTCCATCTGCGAGTCGCCCAGCGAGTGCTCGGTGGCCACGACGGCCCGCACACCCGCGAGGCGCGCGGCGATCCTGCCGTACACGCAGGCCCGGTAGAGATGCGTGTGGACCACGTCGTACCGGCCGCCGCGGATCTCGCGGACGAGACGCGGCAGCGCCGACAGGTCCCGGTTGCCGTGCATGCCGAGGTGCGTGACGCGTACGCCGTCCGCGGTGAGGTCCTCGGCGACCGCGCCCGGGTTGGTGAGGGTCACCACGTCGCAGTCGACCGGCAGGTGGCGGACCAGGAGGCGCAGTTGCTGCTCGGCCCCGCCCACTCCGAGACCGGTGATGACGTGCAGGGCCTTCACGGGGTCTCCTTCACCGGGGACTCCGGTGACGCGGGGGACGGCAGGGACACGGAGGCGGGGAGGGGCTCCGGAGGAGTGAGGGGCACCGGGCGTCGGCGGAGCCGGTTGAGGCGGTACTTCAGGAGCAGCCGCCAGGAGGTGTCGTTCTCGCCGATGTGGACCCGGGGGAGGGCGAACGGGCCGGTCAGCGGGCCGGGGTCGATCGCGCACGCGTACTCGTAGCCGGCCGCGCGCACCACGTCGGCGACCCGCTGGTCGACGGTCCCGTACGGGTAGCAGAAGCCGAGGACCTCGCGGCCCGTCAGCTCGGAGAGCAGGGCCCGGCTGCCACCGGTCTCGGCACCCAGCAGGGCGTCGTCCGCCTCGGTGAGGTCGACGTGGGTGAGGCCGTGCGAGGCGATCTCCAGGCCCTCGGTGTCGGCGAGCCGGCGGATGCCGTCGGCGGTGAGGAGCGGCTTGCGCGGGCCGAGCGGGTCCCATTCGTTCGTGCCGCCCAGCCTGCCGGGGAGCACGAAGACGGTGGCGCCGCAGTCCCAGCGCCGCAGCACCGGAAGGGCGTTGTCGGTGAAGTCCGCGTACCCGTCGTCGAAGGTCAGTCCGACCAGGTCCCGCCCCTCGCCCCGGGCGCGGGCCGCGAGCAGGTCGGCCATGCTCACCCCGCGCAGGCCCCGGCGGCGCAGCCAGCCGAGCTGCCGGTCGAGCCGGTCGGGCGAGACCGTGATGCGGTACGGGTCGTCCGAGCAGTCGCCCACCGAGTGGTACATCGCCACCCAGAGGTGCGCGGCCGGGCGCGGGTCGGTACGGGTCAGGTCGGGGGTGTCAGCGGAAACGGACATGCGGCAGCCTTCGTGTGACGGAGCGGAGGGCGGTACGGAAGGCGGGCGCGACGGCCTTGACGCCGAGCACCCGGAGCAGCAGGACGTAGACGACGGTCACGGTCAGACCGCCGGCGGCCAGGGCGAGTTCGGGGGAGTCCACGCGGCTCGCGCAGAAGGCCCCCGCGACGGCCGCGCACACGGCGGCCCGGACCGGCTTGGACAGTTCGTGCAGGACCCGGCGGGTGCGGATCGGTACGCTGCGCCGCTCGCCCATGCCGGACAGCAGCAGGCCCGCGGTGACGGTGATGCCGATCGCGTTGGCGGCGGCGATCCCGCGCACGCCCCAGGTCTCGACGGTCCCCGCGCCGATCCAGGAGGTGGCGACGATGCCCGCCGCCATCGCGGCCAGCGGGTACCAGGTGGGCCGGCCGGCCGAGAAGTACGTACGCACCAGCGCGCCCACCAGGGTGTGCCCGAGCAGGCCGACGGAGTAGACCCGCATGACGGTGGCCGTCGCCGCCGTGTCCTGGGCGGTGAACGCGCCCCGCTGGAACAGGAGGTTGATGATCTGCGGTGCGCACGCGAACACCGCGGCGGCGCCCAGCAGCACCATGCACGAGGCGACCGCCACATCGCGCTCCACCCGGGAGCGGGCCCGCTCGGTGTCCCCCTCGGCGAGCGCCTGCGCCAGCACCGGGAAGGTGACGGTGCACAGCATCAGCGACAGCGTCATTGGGATCTGGGCCACCTTCTGCGCGTAGTTCAGATGCGAGATGGCTCCGGAGGGGAGGGTCGAGGCGAGGAAGCGCTCGATGAGGACCTGGGACTGACGGCACAGGGCGAACATCAGCACGGGCGCGATGAGGGCGAGTTCGACCGAGTGCTTCACGGAGGGGGCGGGGCCGTCGGGGACCTCGGTGGCCTCGGTGCCTTGAGGGGTCTTGGTGGCCTTGCCGACCTCGGGGCCGTCGAGGGGTGCCGGGCCGTCCTGTGCGGCGGCTGCTTCGGTCTCCGGGGCGGACCGGTGGCGGCCGAAGAGCTGCCGGGCGAGGGAGGGCGCCTGCGCCGCCACCATCAGACAGCCGCCCAGCGCGACTCCGACGGCCGCCGACCGTACGCCCCAGCGGCCGCCGAGGACGAACATCGCCGTGATGATGCCGGTGTTGTAGGCGACGTAGATGGCCGCGGGCGCCAGGAAGCGGCGGTGCGCGCGCAGGGCAGCGCTGCAGTACCCGGCGAGCCCGAAGCTCAGGACGCAGGTCGCGGTCAGCCGCGTGCAGTCGACGGCGAGCCCGGGGTCGGGCAGTCCGGGCGCGAGGGCCGCGACGAGGTAGGGCGCCCCGGCCATCAGCAGCGCCGCGACCGCCACGAAGGCCAGTGCGAGGCGCGGCAGTGTCGAGGCGACGAGCGCGCGGACGGGGTCGGTGCCGGTGCCGGCCCCGCGCGCCCGCCGGGCCACCGCCAGGCTGAACGCCGGGACCAGCACGAACGCCATCCCGTCCTCGATCAGCAGCGTCGCCGCGACCTCCGGCACCGTCCACGCCACCAGAAAGGCGTCCGTCTCGGTCCCGGCCCCGAAGAGATGCGCCAGCGCCTGGTCCCGGCCGAGACCGAGCAGGGCACCGGCGATGGAGAGAACGGCGGTGACGAGCGTGGCCTTGGCGAGGAACCCACGGGTGGGCGGGGCTTCACCTGCGGCCGACGCGGTGTCGGCGGAGGGCTCGGTGTCGGTGGCGGGCGCGACCCGGGCCGCGGGCAACGCGACCGGGCTCACGGCGACCTCCGTGCCGTGCCCGGCCGCGCCGTGCCCGGCCGCGTCGGCGGTGTGCGGACCGGCCGTGTCCGTGTCCGTGTCGTGCCGTCCGGCCGCGAGCCCCGTGCCACGGCGGCCCTCGACTCCGGCCGCGGACGCAGGGCCGCGCCCCTTGACCGTGGTCGACGGGCGGTGCCTCTCGGCCGCACTCGCCGAGCCGTGCCTCTCGGTCGCAGACCTCTCGCCGGGATGCGGGGCGGGCGTGGGCGTGGGCGTGGGCTTGGGCTTGGACGTAGACGTAGACGTAGACGTAGACGTAGACGTGGGTGTGGGTGTGGGCGTGGGCGTGGGCGTGGATGTGGGTGCCGACCCGGGTGCAGGGTTCGCACCGCGCCCCTCGACCCCAGAATCTGCCCCCGGCCCGGAACCACGGCGATCATCGCTCTCCGGCCCGGAACCACGGGGACCCTCCGCCCCCGCCCCGGAACCACGGCGACCCTCCGCCCTCGACCCCGAGCCAAGACGATCCCTGGCCCCCGACTCCGAACCAAGACGATCCCCGGCCCCCGGCCCGTCACCAAGACGACCCCCGGCCCCCGGCCCCGAACCACCACGACCCCCGGCCCGGACCGTCGCGTCCTCCCCCTCCGCCCGGGAGGGCGTCACCGTCATCGGTCTTCGGCCTCCTCGGAGGCCAGCGCCCACCAGGCGGCGAGGCCGAAGAGGACCGCGGTCAGCGCGGTCGAGGGGCCGCCGATGTCGGCGTACGCGAAGTCGACGAGCTGCCAGGTGAGCAGTCCGCACGCGACCAGCGCGCAGTCGAGGTCGCGCGCCGCCCGGCGCCGGGCGGCGAAGAGTCTGCGCAGCCCGCACACCAGCAGGGCAAACCAGCTCCCGGCCAGCGCGAGCAGCCCCAGCAGCCCCTGTTCGCTGAGGATCAGCAGGTACATGTTGTGCGGCGACAGGAGCGGCTGGCGCTTGAAGCCGGCGCCCGCGCCCTCCGTGTCGCTGCCCGACGACAGCGCGAGCGAGGCGTTCCCGTCGCGATGGTCGGGGAAGCCTTTCAGCCCGACCCCGGTGAGCGGCTGGTCGCGCCACATGTCGACCGCGGCCGCCCACATCGTGTAACGGTCCGTCACGGACTGGTCCGGCGCGTCCGCGACCTGCGTGATGCTGCTGATCCGCTCCTGGAGCATCGCGGTGCCCACGCCGAGCCCGCCCACGAGGATCACCGACGCGGCAGCCACCACCGCGAACACCTTCACCGCCCGCCGCATCCCGGCGAGCGCCAGCTGGACCCCGCAGGTCACGGCAGTCGCGATCCACGCGCCCCGGCTGAACGACAGCGCGAGCGGCAGCAGCAGGGCCAGCGAGCACAGCGCCGCCGCGGTCCGCTGCCGGCCCGGCCCGGCGCCGAGTGCCAGACCGAGCGAGCACACCACGCCGAAGGACACCACGGTCGCCATCCCCATGACGTCCGCCGCCCCGAACGTGCCGACCGCCCGGATCTCCTCGCCCATGTACGAGGCCCCGGTGCCGGTCGCGTACTGATGGACCCCGATCGCCCCCTGCCACAGCGCGAGCCCGATGAGCGACCAGGCGACCAGTCGCGCGTCCCGGCGGTCCCGGATCAGCAGCATGACCGCCACGGGGACGAGCACGAAGATCTGCAGATAGCGCACGAGTCCGGTGATCCCCGCCCCCGGCGAGGCCGCCCCCGCCGCGGCGAGCGCGATCCCGACGACGGGCAGGGCGAGCACGACGGCGGCGGTACGGGACAGGGGGCGCCGGCGGTCGCGTACGAGACGGATCGCGCAGTGCAGCACGAGCAGCCCCGACACGGCGTCGGCGACGGTGCCGCCTCCTGAGTCGCCGCCCCCGGAGACCGGCAGCGCCATCATGGCGACGAGGGCCACCACGGGCAGTACGGGTAGGAAGCGGCGCGGGGCCGAGACGGCGGTCGTGAAAGGTGGAGCGGCCAGCAGCTGGGTCACGCGGTCAGCTCCCCGTCGGGCGCACGAGCGCGGCGGCGGTGCGCAGCAGGATGCACACGTCCTGCCAGAGCGACCAGTTGTCGATGTAGGCGTTGTCGAACCGGCAGCGGTCCTCGATCGAGGTGTCACCGCGCAGCCCGTGGATCTGCGCGAGCCCGGTGATCCCGGTCCGCATCCGGTGGCGGGCCGCGTAGCCGGGGTACGTCTGGCTGAACTGGCCCACGAAGAACGGTCGTTCGGGGCGTGGACCGACCAGGCTCATGTCGCCCCAGAAGACGTTCCACAGCTGGAGCAGCTCGTCCAGCGAGGACCGGCGCAGGAAGCGGCAGAACCAGCTCATCTCATGCTCGTTCGCCACGCTCCACCGCGTGGCCGCCTCGTGCGCGTCGACCGGCCGGTGCGTACGGAACTTCAGCAGCGTGAACGGCCGCCCGTCCTTGCCGATCCGCTCCTGCCGGAACACCACCCCGGGCCCGTCGCCGATCCGCAGCACGACCGCGCACACCAGCAGCACCGGACTGACCATCAGCAGCAGCACCCCGGACACCAGCACATCGAGCAGCCGCTTTCCGGCGCTCCCGTACCGCCGCCCCACCGGCAGCCGCCGGCAGGCGAACCCCGCGAGCCGGTCCGTCCTCTCGTACGCAGGTGAGTCCGCGTCCACCTCCCACACCGCGCAGCCCGACTCGCCCAGCGCCCGCAGCAGCGGCCCCTGTTCGGTGCGCGCGGCGGGGCCCACGACGAGCACGTCCTGCACGCCGTTCTGGATGAGCGCCCGCTGGACCTCCTCGCCCGTGGTCAGGACCGGCAGGCCCTCGCCGCCGGAGCTCTCGTCGGAGACGACACCCACCGGCCGTACCCCGCACGACTGGTGGCGCAGGAAGGCGGCCGCCACGCGCTGTGCGGTCGCGGCCCGGCCGACCACCAGGGCCGCGCGCGGCCGCCGCAGCAGCGCCCGGCGCCGCCGCCCGTGCACGACACCGCGGCCCAGACAGCTCACCGCCGACTGCACCGCGCAGCCGAGGAGCAGGGTGCGGGCGGACAGCGCGTGGTCCGGGGAGTACGCCGCGAGCAGGGCCGCGAGCGCGCACCAGCCTACCGCGATCCGGCCGCAGACGGCGGGCAGTTCGTCCAGCACGGCGGGGACGGGCGCGGCGCGGTACAGCGACCCGTGCGCGTTCAGCCACAGCACCGCGAGCACCAGTGAGGCGAGCGGAAGCGGATGCGTCCAGGGCAGCACGAGGCCCCCGCCGAGCAGCGCCGCGCAGACGTCCACGGTGGGCAGCGGCAGCCGCGAGGCCCGCCGGACGAACGGCCGTCCGCCGCTGGGGAATCTGAATCCGCCGGCGGCCTCGCGCGGCGGGATGACCGAGACGGGCGAGAATCCGTGGTCCGTCGCCCGCGGCCGGCCACCGGGGGAGGGAACGGTACTTTCCGCAGTCACGTGTGGATGGACTCCCTGCACTCGGTGGCTTCCACGCCCGTGTTCCGTCCTCTGGGCCGCGTCGACCGCGTCGGCCGGGTGCCGATCAGCTCGCGGTAGACCTGGGCGACGGCCTCGGCCGCGCGCCCGATGTCGTGTGTGGTCGTTACGTACCGGCGCCCCTGGTGGCCGAGCGACTCGCGCAGCAGCGGGTCGAGCAGCAGCTCGGCGACGGCCGCGGCCAGTTCGGCCGGCCGCTCCGGCGGCACCAGGCAGCGCGGTCCCTGGCCGGGCGGCAGGCTCTCGCGCGCCCCGTCCACGTCGGTGATCACGACGGGCCGCCCGCACGCCATGGCCTCCAGCGGCGCCAGCGCCATGCCCTCCCAACGGGACGGCAGGACCACCAGATCGGCGGCCTGGTACCAGGGCACGGCATCCGTGACGGCCCCGGCGAACAGCACCGACTCGGGAGCGGCGGCCCGCAGTGCCCGTGCGTCGGGCCCGTCGCCCACCAGTACGAGCCGCGCCTCGGGCACCCGCCGGGTCACCTCGCGCCAGGCGTCGAGCAGGACGTCCTGCCCCTTCTGCCGGCACAGCCGCCCGACGCAGACCACGAGCGGCGCCGCCGGATCGATCCCGTCGAGCAGCTCGATCCCGGCCCGTACGGTCCCGACCGACGCCGGGTGGAAACGCTCCGCGTCGACCCCGTTGGGGATCACGGTGAACCGTCCCGCGATCCCCGACCGCCGCCCGGTCCGCCGCTCGGCCTCGCTGACGCACACCATCCGGGAGGCCCAACGCGCGCCCAGCCGCTCCCAGTTGAGGGCGAGCAGCCCGGTGACCCCGCCGGCCGCCTCGAACGACCAGGCGTGCGGCTGGAACACGGTCGGCACCCGCCCGCGCACGGCGAGCCGCGCCGCGAGTCCCGCCTTGGCGCTGTGCGCGTGCACCAGATCGGGGTCCACCTCCCGCACGACCTGGCGCAGACTCCGTACCTCCTGCGCGAGCCAGGGCCCGGGCGAACGGGTCGCGTGCCAGGTCCGTACGTCGCAGCCCAGTGCCTCGGCCGCCGCGGCGAGCGAACCGCCCGCCGGACAGGCGACGGTGACCTCGGTCCCGGCGGCCACTTGGGCCCGTACGAGATCCGTGATCACGCGGGCCACCCCGCCGTCGGCGGGCTGGGAGACGTGCAGGACCCGCGGCCGAGGGCCGGGCGGTGACAGTTGCATGCGTGCGTTCCTCGCTCACGGGTGGCGCTCGGAGGGGCTCAGGGGGAGGTCACGGGGAACTCACGGGAGAGTTCGTGGAGAGGGAAGAGTTCATGGAGAGAGGAGGGAGGGCGGCGTCAGCGCTTCGCGTCGACGGCGACGAACAGCGCCCCGGCCCAGGCCGTTTCGCGCGGCGACACCAGGCGGAAGTCCAGCCGGTCACCGCCGTGCCGCAGTCCCTTGCCGAGCTCGAAGACGTCGGAGTCGTACCCGAGCGTGTTCGGATACGCGGGTGTGCGTCCCGGGGCCGTCCGGCCGGGCTCGCTGATGGTCGAGTTCAGTACGTCGTCGCGGGGGTTCACGCCGTTGGCCAGACGGGTCGTCAGGCCGCCCGCCGTAAGGGTGAGCGAGCCGCCGGTCCGCCCGCGGTCACCGTTGTAGGCGACGAGCCCCGCACGCCCTTCGGCCCCCTTGGGGAACTTCATGCCGGTCAGCCGGACCGTCTGCTCCCGGCCCGCGCCCAGCGGGTCGAAGCCGTCCCACATCGCCAGGTGCCGCAGCGGCTCCGACTCCTTCTCGTACGCCACCATCAGCGTCCAGCCGCCCCAGGCCCCGGCCGCCGAGTGGCCCATCGCCACATTGACCTGCGCCACGGTGTAGGCGCCCGCGCCGCTGGAACGCACCAGAGAGGTGACGTCCGCCGACGCCTGGAACGCGTCCGCGCCGTGCGCGACCCGGTGCCCGACGACGGTGTCCGCGAGCACCTCCTTGTACTGGCCGCCCGGCTCGGCGATCAGCACCCGCCCGTTGTCCTTGGGCGGCTTCTGCTCACCGACGCGGAGGTTGCCGCCCCAGTACAGCCGCGCGTACGAGACCCGGGCGCCGGCCGGCGGACGGACCTCGGCGCGGCTGGAGTTGTAGGTGTTCGGGTCGTTGTCGACGTCGATGTAGAACATCTCGAAGTCGTCGTTGTCGTCGTTCGCGGCCGCCCGGCCCTCGCGTGCGGCGGGACAGGACACCGCCGACCGCTCGACGGGCCGCCGGCAGGTGATGGAGGAGTTGGCGGCCCGGACGATCCCGCCGTGCTGGAGCGCGCGGTACCGCTGGGTGAAGGCGAGACTCTCGGCCTCGGCCGCCGGCGCTGTTGACGTCGTCGACGTGGTTGACGTGGTTGACGTCGTGGGCATGGCAGGCGCGGCCGCCGCCGGTCCGCCCGGTGCCCACAGCGAGGCGAGGGAAAAGGCACCCACCATCCCACGGCGCAGCAGAGGACCCAGGGAATTGCGCATGACCGGCGTTGCCCTTTCGGGGGAATTCGGAAAGAGGTTCTGACCCTGCGGACGGACAGCTGTGGACATCACATGAGTGCCGCCCTGACTCCCCGTCTGTTTCAAGCGGCCTGAGGAGGAACGCAACTGTAGCCGCTATCCGTATTTATCGGTGAAACCCGTCAAGTGTGTCGTAATCATGCTGCATACACTGGTTGACGCCGCGGCGGGCGGAGGCTCTGTCACGGGGCCCTCCTCCGCCCGCTACCCGGTCCGGGACTTCACCCGTTTGGTGGCACAACCCGCGCCAGTGCCGCGCGTTGATCCAGAGCCGGGCACCCCGCCCGGGTTGTTGTGTCAAACCCCAAGGAGCACCTCTCCATGTCGCGTATCGCGAAGGGCCTGGTCCTTACCTCCGTTGCCGCCGCCGCCATGGCGGGCACCGGTGGCGTCGCCGCCGCCGACAGTGACGCGCACGGCTTCGCCGCCCACTCCCCGGGCGTCCTGTCGGGCAACCTGATCCAGGTCCCCGTCCACGTGCCGGTCAACGTCTGCGGCAACACCGTGAACGTCATCGCGCTGCTGAACCCGGCGTTCGGCAACGAGTGCGCCAACGACTGACGTCGCCGCGCAGCCCTCGACCGGCCGTCCTCCCAAAGGGAGGGCGGCCGGTCCGCGTTGCCCCGAATGGACGGAGGGGCGCCAAACGCCGGGAGAACGCCCGGGCAGGGCGCCTCACCAGGGACAACGGACGTGACGGCGGGCCCGGGCCGCTACGGAGTGCGGTCGTTCGGTTGCAGGAGGTGCTCACCGATTCCACGGTGAGCACAAGATCCGTACGCACCACCGAAAGGACCCCTCCATGCCTGCTCTGCCCGCACGGCGTATCGCGGCTCCCGCACTCTGCGCCACGCTTCTGCTCGGGATCGCCGGACCGGCCGCCGTGGCCGCCGACCACGACTCGACCCGCGACGCCCGTTCCATAGCGGCCCAGGCGCCGGTGCCCGGAGCGGACGCTCTGCTGGCGCAGGTCAAGAGCCTCGGCGACGTCGGTGGAGTGCTCAAGCCGGTCACTGACCTGCTCGACGCCGTGCTCAAGGCCGACAACGGCCAGCTCCCCGCCGCCGACGCGGCCAAGCTCGCCGACGCGGTGAAGGCCGCCATCGCCAAGGCCTCCGCGGCCGCCCCGGCCGCCGGCGCGTTGACCCCGCCCGTCAAGGCCGAGCGGGAGCAGGCGGTACCGACCGCACCGCCCGCCCCGGCCACGCCCGCCGTTCCGACGGCACCGGCCAAGCCCGCGACGCCCGACGCCGTGACGTCGCCGGTCGAGCCGGTCGCTCCGTCCGCCCCGGCCACCCCCACGACCCCCGCCAAGCCCGCCGCTCCGGCCACGCCGGTCACCCCCGTCACGCCGGTCGCCCCGCCGGCCGCGCTGCCGGAGGTGCCGAAGCTTCCGGCGGCCCCCGCGCTGCCGCAGCCGAAGAACGCCGAGCGTGCGGCCGCCGAGGTCCCGCTCGACCTCAAGGCCGACGCGCTCAAGGCTCTGCAGGCCGCGGTCGACTCCCTGGTCAAGGCCGCCACCAGCGGTGACGTCGCCGGTGTCGCGGCGGCCGCGCTGGCCGTCGTGACCGGCCTCGTCAACGTCGTCGTCGCCACGGTCCTTGGCGGCGGCCTGCCCGCGGCGAACCTGCCGGGTCTGCCCAAGCTGCCCCTGCCCACGGGCGCGCTGCCGCTGCCCGTCGGCGGCCTGCTGCCGTCCTGAACGACCCGTCGGGCCGGCCCGTCACCCGGGCCGGCCCGACGGCTGTTTTCATATGAGGGATCCCATTTGACGATTTGACACACCCTTCAATTGGGTGGCTTCCGGAAATTTTCGGCGAACGGAGTTTCCGCCCGGAACGGGGATCGTTGGGCAGGGCGCAGTTCAGCGAAATTTCCCTCCGGCGACGCGAGTTGCCGACGAAAGGAACACGATGAAGTCCCTGAAGGCCGCCGCTGTCGTCGCCGGGTCCCTGGTCATCGCTGCTGCCGCAGCGCCCGCCCTTGCCGCGGACCTCACGCCCTCCAGTCTCAACGGCGGCCTCGACTCGGCGCTCGGCGCGCTCACCACCGAGCCGGTGGACGCCGCGGACGTCATGCCCCTGCAGTCGCAGTCGAACGCCCTCGACACCGGGAACAAGGACTCCGTCCTGAACACCGTCGACGGCGCGACGAAGGCCCTCAACTCGGCGGAGGGTCCCACGGGGCTCCTGGGCGGACTTCCCCTCCAGAAGTGACTCCGGATGAAACTCCGGACGCGGTATCGGACGCAACTCCCGGAAGTGACGAAGGGCCGGTTCCGCACAACGCGGAACCGGCCCTTCGTCTTGTTCTCCGATTATCCGTGCCGTTCCGATTGTTCTTTCCGGCCGTTCGACACCGTCCCCCGTTCGTGTGGAGACCCGGCCGGAAATCCCCCGGGCGAGTGAGAAACGGAGCGGACGTATTCCGGCGCGTCGGTACGGTTCCGCGGTGACCTCAACATCAAGCGAAACGCGTCCTTTCCGTGCCGCCGACCTCGGCACGCTCGTCGTCATGGCGTGGAGCGGCGAACACCCCGACGGCGACATGCCGTTCCTGCTGGCCTACTCGCTCGGTGACGGCGAGGGCGGCCCCGAGGGCTCCACGGCCGCCGTCGAGCAACTGCTGCACCGCAGCGGCCTGCCCATCGGCGACGAGATCGTCGACGGCACCCGGCAGCCCAGCTTCCCCGTCGGTCTCCTCGTCGAGGCCGGCCAGGCCGTCGTCACCATGGCCCACCTCAACGCCCAGTGCACCGTGCCGCCGGAGTGGCTCGCCGCGGTCGGCGAACGCGGCTACGCCTACTTCCTGTTCACCACCCGCCCCTGGCCCGAGGCCGAGCCGGGCAAGCCCGTCGCACCGGAGGCGCTGGCCGCCTTCGCCGGCGACGAGAAGACCCTGAACAGCGCGGCGCACGCCCTCCTCCCGGCCCGCAGCCTGCGCGGCTGACGATGCGCACAGCGGGCGCCGGCCGCGCGTTCGCCCTGCTGCTGGTGATCACGGGCGCGGCCGGACTGCTGGCCTCCTGGGTCATCACCATCGACAAGTTCAAGCTGCTGGAGGACCCGGACTTCACCCCGGGCTGCAGCCTGAACCCGGTCGTCTCCTGCGGCAACATCATGAAGAGCGACCAGGCCTCCGCCTTCGGGTTCCCCAATCCGATGCTCGGTCTGGTCGCGTACGGCATCGTGATCTGCGTCGGCGCGAGCCTGCTGGCCGGAGCGGTGTTCCCGCGCTGGTACTGGCTGACGCTCGACGCGGGCACGCTGTTCGGCGTCGGCTTCGTGACGTGGCTCCAGTACGAGTCGCTGTACAGCATCAACGCGCTGTGCCTGTGGTGCTGCCTCGCCTGGATCGCCACGATCATCATGTTCTGGTACGTCACGTCGTTCAACGTACGAAATGAATTCCTGCCCGCACCCGGCTGGGCGAAGGAATTCCTCGCCGAATTCACGTGGGTGCTGCCGGTTCTGCAGCTGGGGATCATCGGAATACTCGTGTTGACGCGTTGGTGGGACTTCTGGACGAGCTGACAATTGCATCCACCGGGGGAATTTTGATCTGATGTCGTTCGCCGTGTCGTTACGCGTTTCGGACGCAGCCCCCCCCGAATCCCGAAAGGCCCGTGCCTGAGATGAAGTCGACCACCCGAGGAACTCTTGCCGCCGTCGTCACCTGTGTGGCGGCCGCCGTCGCGACGCCCGCCGTCGCGGCCGACGGGCTCCCGGTCGCCGTGCCGCTGGACGGTGTGGAGAACTCGCTGAACATGGAGATGCCCAGGATCGGCGGCACGCTGCCGCTGCCCACGCCGGGCAACCCCGACGGGCCGCGGTACGTCGAGGGCCGGCTGCTGCCGGACCGGGCCGTCCCGCAGCTGCCGGTCACCAGTGACCTGCCGTCCCTCGACCTGCGTACGCCGGTGCCGCGCGTTCTCGGGGACACCTTCGACCATGTCGCCGCCAGCACGCCCACGTCCGACCTGCGTGCCCTGACGCCGGGTGCCTCGTTGGACGCTCCGTTGACCGCGCCTCAGGCGGACAAGCTCGGCCTTCCGGGCCCGAAGCTGCCCGAGGTCGGGCTTCTCGCCCCGGTGCTGCAGGCGGCGCCGGGGGCGACCCTGGGCCTCGCGCCCGGGCTGTAGACACCACGGGCCGACCCGGCCAACAGGCTGCTCGGGCCGAACAGTTCATGGAGGAGTGCGGGTGGGAGCGGTGAACGGTACGCGGCGGGATGTCCTGAGAGGGCTGCTCGTCGCGGCCGTCGCCGCCGCCCTGGCCCCGCTCGTCGCGGCCTCGCGACCGTCGCGCCCGCCGGGCGCCGAGCCGCCCGCGTCCGGCGAACCGGCCGAGTCCGAGGCCGAGGCCGAGTTCGAAGCAGAGCCAGAGCCAGAGTCAGAGTTCGAGTCCGGTCTCGCGTCCGGGTTCGACGAGATGTACCGCGGACGGCGGATCCGCGGGGTCAAGGACGCCACAGGCGCTGCGGATACCGCTACCGCGAACACCGATGGCTCGGCGAGCGGGGTCCGGCGGGCCGGTGCCGCGGGCCCGGGCCCCGACGGGCAGTGGCAGGTCACCGTGGACGGCCGGCCACTGCACCTCATGCGGCGGGCCGACGGCGGCTATCTGACCATGATCGACCACTACCAGTCGTATCCGACGCCGCTCGCCGCCGCCCGCGGGGCCGTCGACGAACTGGGCGGCACACTGCGGCTGCGCGCGGCCGCCGCGGGGGCGCGGCCGGGGGAGGGGCACGGGCATGGCCTACACGCGTAAGAACGTGAGCGCGCTGACACGGGCCGAGCGGCGCCGGCTCGTCGGCGCGTTCCTGGAGATCAAACGCACCGGCGAGTACGACGAGTTCGTCCGCTTGCACATCGAGCACTATGTGTCGGACGGCGACGGCGGGCTGCGTGCGGCCCATATGGCGCCCTCCTTCCTGCCCTGGCACCGGCGGTTCCTGCTGGAGCTGGAGCGGGCGCTGCGGCGGGTCGACTCCGGGGTGTCCGTGCCGTACTGGGACTGGACGAAGGACCGGACGCCCGCCGCCTCGCTGTGGGGGGAGGACCTGCTCGGGGGCAACGGGCGGCGCTCCGACCGGCAGGTGACGACCGGGCCGTTCGCCTACCGGCACAAGAAGTGGGTCGTCAAGGAGTCGATGACCGACGGCGAGTACCTCATGCGCGACCTCGGCCGGCCCCACGATCCGCTCGCCCTGCCGACCGCGGACGAGCTCGCGCGAGCCCTCAAGGACCCCGTGTACGACACGGCGCCCTGGGACTCCACCTCCGCCCGCGGCTTCCGGAACAAGCTCGAAGGGTGGGGGACCGGGCAGGGCAACGACGCCTGGCGCAACCACAATCGCGTGCACCGCTGGGTCGGCGGGCACATGCTCGGCGGGGCCTCGGTCAACGACCCCGTCTTCTGGCTGCACCACTCCTTCGTGGACCTGCTCTGGACCCGCTGGCAGAAGCGGCACAAGGGGGCCCGGTATCTGCCCGAGTCGCCGCCGGAGCTCGGGGACCGGCAGCGGGGGCGCGTGGTGGCGCGGCACGAGGAGATGCCGCCGTGGGGCGTGACACCGGACGAGCTGGAGGACTACAGCCGGATCTACCGGTACGTCTGATGCGCTGATGCGCTGATGCGCTGGTCACGGGTGCCGGGTGACTGGTGGCGTATGGCAGGTGAGCAGGGGAAAGCCCCCGGTGGTGTGTACCGCCGGGGGCCTTCGCGTGGGTGCTGTGGCTCAGTGGCCGTAGCCCTTGGGGCCGTGTCCCTTGGGGCCGGGGTGACCCTTCTTGCCCTCGTCGACGTTCGCGCACTCGTTGCCGAACGTCGGGTTCAGCAGGGCGATGACGTTCACGGTGTTGCCGCAGAGGTTGACCGGCACGTTGACCGGGACCTGGATGACGTTGCCCGACAGGACGCCGGGCGAGCCGACGGCCTTGCCCTCGGCGCCCGCGTCCGCCATGGCCAGACCGGCACCACTGATAACAACGGCACCCGTGCCGAGAGCCACACCGGCTGCCTTCGCGATGCGAGACATCACGTTCACTCCTTCGATTTCGGTGAGCGCGGCTGCTCCGTCGCGACCGCACTGTCCGTTCAACGCGAGGGCTCACAGGGGGTAACGGTGCTCAACGGGGCATCATCCACCAAGCTCCTTCATATGGGGTGATAAAGCATATGAATGTCCTCCTTGAGGACGGTGTCCAGGAGGACGCGCCGATGCCGACGATGACTGCCGTACGTGCGGTGGTTCAGCCGTGCGGTGGCAGGGGCCGTTGCCCCCCGCTAATCGATCGCGCGCATCATCTTCTCCATCGAGTTGACGGAGAGCCGGGTCTGCGTCAGCTCGTCGAGGGTCTGTCGCTGCTCCTCGACCGTGCGGCGCTGCAACTCCACGGTGTCCTCAAGGAGTTGGGCGTACTTCGAGGCCAACTCCTTGTACTGCTGTTCGCGGGCGGCCAGCATCCGGGCGCGCCAGGTGGCGGCGACCTGCCAGACGATCACGATCAGCAGGGAGAAGAGCCCGGCCGCGCCGACGGCGCCGACCAGAACCCCCAGGTCGTCGGCGCTCGCGGCGGTCGTCACCAGTTGCTCCTTCACTTGGCTTCCTCTTTCGCGGTCTTCACGGTCTTCGTGGTCCTCGCGGGTTTCGCGGGCTGATCCGCCTTGTCCGCCTCATTCGTTTTGTCCGGCATCGGCTCGGTGATCGTCGTGGCCGCCCGCGCGACGACGTGCGGCGTCAGGCGGTAGCAGAACGGGGCGACTTCGAAGTACTTCATCGCCTTGCCGTCCTCCGAGAGTTCGAGCGTGCCGACGATCAGTCCGGCTGCCTCCAGCCGCTGCAGGTGCATGTGCAGCAGCGGGCGGCCCATGCCGATCTCGCGAGCCAGCGCGCTGACGTAGTTCCGGCGCCCCAGGAGGGCCGCGACGATCCGCAGGCGATGGGGATTGCCCAGAGCGGAGAACACCTTCAGCAGCTCGTCGCCGGTTGGTTCCGGAGGCGGGACCTCGGGCATCGCGCCCCTTCCTTCGTACCTGTCAGAAAAGGCTGACAGCTGTCTCCCGGACCTGTCAAAGACTTCTGACACATCTCGGGGATGACATGGGGGATGGCATCGGGGGCGTCTCAGGGTCGCGTCAGGGTTGCCCCTGGGGCAGGGCCGGCTCACTGGCGCGTCGGGACGCGGCTCACTGGCGTGTGCAGCGGCCCTTCGGGCTGGCGGCCGGGGGGCTGCACTGGAGGCTGTAGTCCGCCGACGCCGTGCTCAGGTAGCGGCCGACGCAGGTGGTCGACGAGGTCCTGCCGCGCTCCGCGCAGAAGCTCAGGGCGGCGCGGCCGTCGGTGAACGGGCCCGGGGCGTAGATGACCCAGAAACCCGGGCGGAGCGAGGCGTAGTCGTCGCTGCGGACGTAGACCGCCTCGGGGACGGTCTTGCGGACGGTCGCGAGCCGTTGGTCCCGCGTGGCGGTGCCGGAGCCGACCGGTTCGGAGAACAGCTGGGCGATCCAGCGGCCTTCGGAGGCGGGTGGGGTGGTCGCCTCGTCGGACGGGGTCGCGGTCGGCTGCGAGGCCGTGTTCGACGGCGTGGGTGTCGATGCGGGCGTGGGCGTCTGCTTCGCGGACGGGGAGGTCGCGGTGCCGGACGCCGAAACGCCGGCGCCCTTGGCCTTGCCGTCGTCGCCGTCCGACTCGCGCAGGTTCAGGACGAGCGCGGTCGCGGCCGTCGCGAGGGCGGCGACCACGACGGCGACGGTGGCGATGAGAGCCGGGCGCCACCCGCGCCCCCGCGGAGGCGCGTTCTGCGTGTTCTGGACGCGCGTCGGGTGTTCGCCGACCGGCCCGGCGGGCACGGGACCACCGGAAACCGTGCTGCCGGGTCCGGAGCCACCGGGTCCGGGTCCGCCAGGCCCGGGACCGCCGGGAACCGTGTCGCCGGACGCGGGCGGTGCGGGCAGGACGTGCGTCGGCGCCGTCGTGGGGCCGGGCGGCAGCGGGGCCGTGGCCGTCGGGAGCGCCCAGTCCGGAGTCGTACCCGACTCGACCTGCGCCAGCATCGCGTCCAGCCGCGCCGCGTCGGGGCGGGCCGCCGGATCCCGTACGAGCAGGGCCTGGAGTACGGGCGAGAGCGGGCCGGAGCGCACCGGTGGCGGCACGGCCTCGTCGAGGACGGCGGCGAGGGTGCCCAGGGTGGTGCCGCGGCGCAACGGGCTGATGCCCTCCACGCAGACGTACAGGACGAGGCCCAGGGACCAGAGGTCGGACGCCGGGTCGTCGTCGTTGCCGCGGATCCGCTCGGGGGCGATGTACTCGGGGGAGCCGATGAGTTCGCCGGTGGCCGTCAGCGCGGTCGACCCCTGGAGGGCCGCGATGCCGAAGTCGGTGAGCACGGCGGAACCGTCGGCGCGCAGCAGGATGTTGGCGGGCTTGACGTCCCGGTGCTGGATGCCCGCCGCGACCGCCGCGCGCAGGGCGGCGAGCACCTGACGGCCGATACGGGCGGCCTCCGAGGGGGTCAACGGGCCGTCGGCCAGCCGCTCCTGGAGCGAGACGCCGTCCACCAGTTCCATGACGAGCCAGGGGTGCGGGTCGTCGTCGATGATGTGGTGGATCATCACCACGTTCGGGTGGCTGATCCGGGCGAGCGCCCGCGCCTCGCGCAGCACCCGCTCACGGACCGAGGAGGAGGCCGCCGCGTCGTGCCGTACGGCCTTGAGGGCGACCTCCCGGTGCAGCACGCTGTCGCGGGCCCGCCACACCGTCCCCATACCGCCGCTGCCGAGCCGCCCGAGCAGCTCGAACCGCCCGTCGACCATGTCCCCCGCTGCGTTCATGGCGGACAGGTTAGTGCGACTCGCCCGGCCCTCAGGACGTCGGGTCCGTACGTCCGAAGCAGCGCTCCAGTTCGTTGAGGTTGTAGAACGTGCTGCCCTTGGAGACGGGGCGGCAGCCCTGCTTGAAGGCGGTCTCCTTCTCGTTGTAGAGCATGCGTACGAGATAGGTGTGGCCCTTGCGGAACACGTCCCACTGGATGTTCGCGGCCATCGGCGCCACGGACGCGCCGCGCCAGGGGTTGTCGGCGTAGGTGTACGGGCGCTTGGCGGTCACCGGCTTCGTACTGCCCGGCAGGCCCATCAGCGCGGCCAGCGGGATGATCTCCTCGGCGTGGGTGAAGCGCAGTTCCGCGCCGAGGTCGCTGGTGCCGTCCCGCCTGGCCTCGGCCTTCTTGAAGAAGTCGTCGAGCAGGACACCGGCCATCTTGTAGGTGATGTCGCTGTCGGCGAAGCCGGGGCCCTTCTCGTAGAAGTCCTCGGCGTCGCTCAGGTAGCCGAACCAGGCGGCGTCGCGCGGCGCGATGTACCGCTCCATGTGCCAGCCCGCGCCGCCCGGGCTCTCGGCGCGCATCGCAGGGGCGATGCCGTAGAGGTTGTAGACCGCCTCGGCCGCGTCGACGTCGCTGCCGATGTCCGAGAACTCACCCGCGGAGATCCGTGCGACGAACACCGGCTTGAAGATCTTCTTCAGTACGTTCACGGCGGCGCGGTGCGTGGCCGGCCGGCCGGTGATGCTCTTGAGGGTGTCCGCGAGCCGCTTGTCGTTGTCGATGTAGTCGCGGTAGGCGGCGCCCCCGGCGGCCTTGTGGAAGTACAGCAGGTCCTCGTCCGCGCGGGCGGGCCCGATCAGCGGCTTCAGTGCCGGGTCGGCCTTCGTGAGGGCGGTTGCGAACTCGCCGGCGCTGTCCACTGCGCGCCCCTGCCCGGAGCTGACGACGTCGATCGGTTCGCCGTTCCTGGCGATGCGCGAGAAGAGTCCTGGCAGCCGCTTCTCCATGCGTACGGCGGTGTCCTGGATCTCCTGCCTGCCGCGCCCGCTCAGGTTCCCGTACCCGACCTTGGCCATGGCGTCGAGCAGCGCCCGCGCCTGGGGCCCGAACTCCTTGCCCGCTCCGGTCAGCTGACCCTCGCTCGCCGCCCGGTCCCACAGCTTGAGGATGAGGTCCCCGTCCTCGCTGTCGGTCGCGGCACGGGACCCGTGCCGCGAGACGTTCTCCGTGAACACCGGCTCGAATCCCCGGGGCGCGGCTTGGTAGGTCCGCGGGTTCTGTCCGGGCTCGTACGAGGCCTTTGTTCCGTAGCTGTCGGTGTGCCCGTCGGCCGAGTTGCCGGTCGAGTGGCTTGCGGCGTGGGCGGGCAGCGCGCCGGAGAGGAGGGCGCACAGGGCGAGGGCGAGCGCGGGAGTGATGCCGGGGGCAAGGCAGGGGGCGAGGCCGGGGGCGAGGCGTCTCATGGGTCGTCGCTTCATGGGTGGGCCGTCGTTTCGTCGGGCGGGGGAGGCCGTGTCCGTGGTTGTGGCCTCTGGGCGGGGATCGAACGATCCGTCGTGGATCGAACGATCTGCCGCATCGTTTCCGCCGTGGGCCAACACCCGGTGACCGAGGTGTGGCTCGTTTCCGACCGGTGGTCCATGGGGGGACCATGGGCTGGTCAAGGGTGGGTGTGCCGGTTGTCGACCACGTTGTGACCGGCCGGGCAGTGCCGAGCGGTGGCGTGACACAGGGGCCATTTTCGGACAGTTTTCGGATCCCGAACGGTGAATGAGGCCCGGTTCGGGCGTCCCTGAGGTGCTCAAAGCACTCAAAGCGGGCCGGGAGGAGTCGGGGAATGCCGCGCGTGTCCGCTGCGGCTGACCGTGGAGAGATGCTCCGACCAGCAAAAAAGCCCTCCCGAAGGGGAGGGCGGGGAGAGGCGCCCCCGGCAGGACTCGAACCTGCGGCCAAGCGCTTAGAAGGCGCCTGCTCTATCCACTGAGCTACGGGGGCCGGGTGTGGTGGCCTGTGGTGCTGGTGCCCGGGTGTGGGCGGGTCCGTGACCTTGCCGGGGACAAGGATAGAGCGCCCGGGTCCCTGTCCTTGGTGCTTCGCCTCCGTGGCTCGATGTGGAGGTTCGGTGAAGCGGTCCTGATAATCGCAGGCAGGTGCGAATCGTGCATCGCTTTTGGCGTCTCACGCCCCGGGTGTTGTGCACTCGTTATGCCTGCGCCCCATGCGTCCCTTCCGCCTCGTATGTCTGATCGGCGCGCAGACATGCTCATATGCTTCAGAAAGCCTCCAAAATTGGGCATTCTTCGCATGTGGTGACCTTGGACGTACGGCCTCAGCTGCTCGACGCACTTTCCGCCCTGCGCGACCGTGTCGCCGCCGCACGCTTCCCGCTGCCCCTGGCTGGGGCTCCACGCGCGCGTGCCAACCGCGACGAACTGCTCGCGCAACTCGACGACTATCTCGTGCCCCGGTTGAGAGAACCCGAAGCACCCTTGCTCGCCGTGATCGGAGGATCGACCGGGGCGGGCAAGTCCACACTGGTCAACTCCCTTGTGGGACGGCGGGTCAGCGAAGCCGGGGTACTGCGGCCCACGACCCGCACTCCGGTGCTCGTGTGCCACCCGGAGGACCATCACTGGTTCAGCGGTATGCGCGTACTGCCCGACCTCACGCGCGTGTGGGTGCCCCAACAGGACGCCCTGGACGATCCGCTGCTGCCGGGCGAGGACGACGGGCGGGTGCTGCGCATCGAGACCGCCGACACCCTCCCGCGCGGGCTCGCCCTCCTCGACGCGCCCGACATCGACTCCCTAGTGGCCGACAACAGGGTGCTTGCCGCCGAACTGATCTGCGCGGCCGACATCTGGGTGATGGTCACCACGGCCGCCCGGTACGCGGATGCGGTGCCGTGGCATCTGCTGCGTACCGCGAAGGAACACGACGCGACGCTCGTCACGGTCCTCGACCGGGTGCCCCACCAGGTCGTGTCGGAGGTGTCGCGTCAGTACGGCGCGCTCCTCGCCAAGGCGGGACTCGGCGACGTACCCCGCTTCACCGTGCCCGAGTTGCCCGAGTCGGCATGGGGTGGGGGGCTGCTTCCGGCCACCGCGGTGGCGCCCCTGCTCGCCTGGCTCACGGAACAGGTGGAGGATCCGGGAGCCCGGCAGCAGGCGATGGCCCGCACGGCGTACGGGGTGCTCGACTCGCTGAAGACGCGGATGCCCGAGCTGGCCGGTGCGGCGGCCGCGCAGTACGCCGCCGCCCTGCGGCTCACCGCGGCCGTCGACGGGGCGTACGACAGCGAGCACGCGCGCGTACGGGGCCGTTTGCAGGCCGGGGCCGTACTCGCCGGTGACGCGCTCAAGCGGTGGCGCAGCTATCCGCTGGACTGCACCGCCGGCGAACTGCTCGACGCGCTCGCCGAGAGCCTGGCCGCGCTGCTGCTGTGCGCCGTCACCGCCGCCGACGAGCGCATCGACGAGGCCTGGCGCCGCGAACCCGGCGCGGCCGCGCCGGGGCTGACGGACCGTGACCCGACGCTGGAGAGCGCCGAGCACCGCATCGGGATGGCCGTACGGCGCTGGCGGCGGATCCTCGAGGAGTACGCCGAGGAGGAGGTGCGCGCCCTCGACAAGAGCGTCGCGCCGGATCCCGAGGTGGTGGCGGCGCTGGTCGCCACCGCGCTCCTGGGCGGCCGGCGCGCCCGGTCCGCGGGCGAGGGACTCGCCGAGCGGATCGGGGCACACGGTGCCCTGCGGCTGCGCGACAAGGGCGGGCGGCTGCTCAGCGACTACCTCGACAAGACCCTGCACACCGAACGGGAGCGGCGGCTCGCGCCGCTCGACGCACTCGACGTACACCCCGAACCCCAGGCCGAACTCATCGCCGCGCTGTCCGTACTGCAGAAGGAGAGGTGATCGTGGTGACCGCCGTCACGGACCACACGGATCACGCCGATCACCCCGGAGACGACGAGGGGCGTGAGGGCATTGGGCACGCGCGCGTGGAGGACGATTTCGTGACCGACCACAAAGACGCCCGCAAGAAGGACCCCGGCAAGAAGGGCTTCGACAAGACGGACTTCGGCAAGAGGGATCCCGGCAAGGACGCAGGCAAGAGGGGCGCCGGCAAGGGAGGCGGCGTCCGTTCGGAGAGTCGCATGTTCGGGCTCGTGCGCGTGGAGATCGCCGACTACCCCGAGAAGCCCGCTTCCGGGGACGGCACGGACGGCACGGACGGCACCGACGGCACCGGCGACAAGGGCCGCCCGGACGGCATCGAGGGCGTGGACGCCGCCGACGCCGCGGAATCCGGCGTCTCCTGGGACGACGGGCTGATCGCGCGGCGTGTGTCCGCCACGGCGGAGGGACACGTCAGGCCCGTGAAGGAGGCAGTCGTGGACAGCAGGCCGCCCGTGGTGACCCCTCTCGCGTACGACGGGTCGCTACGGTCCCGTCTCGACGCGCTGCGTGAACTGGTGGGGCTCTCCCGTACCCGGCTCGACAGCAGGACGCTCGCCGAGGCGGGACAGGTCCTGGACGAGGCCACGGCGCGGCGCAGGCTCTCCGGACAGCACACCGTCGTAGCCATCGCGGGCGCCACCGGAAGCGGCAAGTCGCAGCTCTTCAACGCGCTCGCCGGAGTGGCCATTTCGGAGACCGGGGTACGCAGGCCGACCACCGCCGCTCCCATCGCGTGCAGCTGGAGCGACGGCGCGGCGAGTCTCATCGACCGGCTGGGCATCCCCGGGCGGCTGCGACGGCGACCGCTGCAGAGCGCGGAGGCCGAGGCGCAGTTGCGCGGGCTCGTCCTGGTGGACCTGCCCGACCACGACTCCGCGGCCGTCCAGCACCGCGAACAGGTGGACCGCATCCTGGCGCTCGTCGACGCCGTCATCTGGGTCGTCGACCCGGAGAAGTACGCCGACGCCGTGCTGCACGAGCGCTATCTGCGCCCCATGGCGGGACACGCGGAGGTCACCTTCGTCGTCCTCAACCAGATCGACCGGCTGCCCGGGGAGGCCGCCGACCAGGTCCTCGACGACCTGCGGCGGCTGCTCGACGAGGACGGGATCGCGCTCGGCGAGTACGGCGAGCCGGGCGCGACCGTTCTCTCGCTGTCCGCGCTCAGCGGGGACGGCGTCCCGGAACTGCGCGAGGTACTCGGTCACTTCGTGGCCGAGCGGGGAGCCGCGGTGCGCCGGATCTCCGCCGATGTGGACGCGGCAGCGGCCCGTCTGTGGCCCGTCTACGCGAACCGGCGGCAGGCCGGGCTCACCGAGGAGGCACGCGACGAGTTCGCCGACCGGCTGGCCGACGCGGTCGGCGCCACGGCGGCCGGCGAGGCGGCCGAGCGCGCGTGGCGCCGCAACGCCAACCGCGCGTGCGGCACCCCCTGGCTGCGGCTGTGGCGCTGGTACCAGGACCGGCGCGAACCACCGACCGGGCGCCTGGCCGTACGGACCCACGCCGACGAGGAGGCCACGGCACGGCAGCGCGTCGAGCAGGCGGTCCGTACGGTCGCCGAGCAGGCTGCCGGCGGACTGCCCACGCCCTGGGCGCAGGCGGTGCGCGAGGCGGCCGTACGAGGGTCGCAGGGGTTGTGCGAGGCGCTCGACGAGCTGACCCTGCGAGCCGGTGCGCCGGTCGGACGGCCGCCGCGGCCCGGCTGGTGGCCGGTCGCGGTACTGGCCCAGGCGGCCATGACGATCCTTCAGGCCATCGGCGGGCTCTGGCTGCTGGGGCAGGTCGTCGGTGTCATGTCGTCGAATCTCGGGGTGCCGGTGCTGCTGATGGTGATCGGCATCGTGGGCGGTCCGGGCGTCGAGTGGGCCTGCCGGCTGGCGGCGCGCGGGCCGGCCCGGCGGTACGGGCTGGAGGCCGAACGGCGGCTGCGGGAGGCGGCGTCCGGGTGCGGCCGGGCCCGGGTCCTCGATCCGCTGGCTGCGGAGCTGCTGCGGTACCGGGAGGTGCGGGAGCAGTACCTGCGGGTCACGGGGGTCGGCGTCTAGGGCTGTCGGACAGGGCTGTCGGACGTGTCCCGGACGGGGTGAAGTTCTCGTTCGGGTGGCGGAGTTGTCCACAACGGGGCGTTGGCCCACAGCGCTCAGCGGGCCCGGGCCGGCGGAGGCAGTCTGGAACCGCGGCGATCACGACGCGATCACATCGCGTTCGCCGCACCGGACGCAGCCGTACGGGACGGGCCCGTAGGCGTGGACAGGGAGGGATTCCGCGATGAACGAGACGACGGTGTGTGTGGTGGGGAACGTGGCGACGCAGCCGGTCTTCCGGGAGACGGCGACGGGCGCGTCGGCGAGGTTCCGGCTGGCGGTGACGCAGCGGTACTGGGACCGGGAGAAGAACGCCTGGACGGACGGGCACACCAACTTCTTCACGGTGTGGGCCAATCGGGCGCTCGCCACGAATGTGCAGGCGTCCGTCTCGGTGGGCGAGCCGCTCGTGGTGCGCGGGAGGCTGAAGATCCGCACCGAGCAGCGCGACGGGCAGTCGCGGACGGGCGCGGACATCGAGGCCACGGCGATCGGCCACGATCTGGCGCGCGGCACTGCGGCGTTCCGGCGGGCCCACAAGGGCGAGACACCGTCGGAGACGCCGGCCAGGCCGGAGCCCAACTGGGAGACGGAGCCGACGGCTCAGGCGGCCGGGACCGCTCACCAGCACCAGCACCAGCACCAACAACAGCAGCAGGAGCAGCAGCGGGAACCGGAACCGGCTCTGGTGACGTGACATCAGGAACACGCCAGGTACTCCAGGTACTGGATTCACCGTCTGGCCGAAGTGCGGCTTATCGGCGAATGTGTTCCGAACGGTCCCCATGGATTTGTCGATAAGCCCAGCTCGCGCCTCATCTCGGCGATAACGATTCCGAGTCGGATCGCTTGTCCGATGTGATGACCGGGGAGAGAGGTGCGCCCCGTCCTTAGGATGCCGGGCATAGCTCTCGGGGCTTCTGATTCTGCTGGTGGGACCGTAACCCCCCACGTCAACGGGTCCTGCTCGAAGGGAATTCTGTGCTTTCTTCGTTCTCTGCGTCGTCCGTGCGCGGGCGGGGCGCCGCCCGGCTCGCCGCGGCGGTGCTGGTGTCCGGACTCGCTGCCGTGAGCGTTCTGACGGTCGCGGGCACGGCCGCCGCCGACGAACTCCCCCTGAGCCGGGGCGGCGCGACCGCCACCATAGGTGAGCTGAAGACGTCCGGAACCGCCGTCATCCACGAGAACGGCGAGGACAAGCAGGTGCCCGCGGGGCTGTTCGAGATGTCCGTCGACAACGGCGGCACCCTGCAGACCTACTGCGTCGACCTCCACAACCCGACGCAGATGGACGCCAAGTACCAGGAGACCTCCTGGAGCGGCACGTCACTGAACGGCAACCCGGACGCGGGCCGGATCCGCTGGATCCTGCAGAACTCCTACCCGCAGGTGAACGACCTCGCCGCGCTGGCCGCCAAGGCGGGCGCGAGCGGTCTCACCGAGCAGGACGCGGCGGCCGGCACGCAGGTCGCGATCTGGCGGTACTCGGACGGTGCCGACGTGGACGCCGTCGACCCGCAGGCGGAGAAGCTCGCCGACTATCTGCAGCGCAACGCGCGCAACGTCGCCGAGCCCGAGGCCTCGCTGACCCTGGACCCGCCTGCGGTCTCCGGTCACGCCGGTGAGTTGCTCGGCCCGGTCACCGTGCACACCAACGCGGACAGCGTGACGGTGACGCCGCCCGCCGACGCGACCAGCGGAGTGCTGGTCGTCGACAAGGACGGCCAGGAGATCACGTCCGCGGCCGACGGCGGAGAGTTGTACTTCGACGTCCCCGAGGACACCGCGGACGGTTCGGCCGCGCTGACGGTGCAGGCCTCGACCACCGTGCCGGTCGGCCGGGCCTTCGCCTCCGAGACCAGGAGCCAGACCCAGATCCTGGCCGGCTCCAGCGAGTCGACGGTCTCCGCGACGGCCACCGCGAACTGGGCGAAGACCGGCGCGATACCCGCGCTGTCGGCCGAGGAGAACTGCGCCAAGGGCGGCGTGGACATCACGGCGGCCAACGAGGGCGACGAGGCGTTCACCTTCGAGCTGATGGGCGTCGAGCACACCATCGCGGCAGGCGCGTCACAGACCGTGACGATCCCGCTGCAGGAGGACCAGGCGTACGACTTCACGATCAAGGGGCCGAACGGCTACGAGAAGCGGTTCAAGGGCGTACTCGACTGCCGGACGCAGAGCAGTACCGCCGGCGAGACGACCCAGACGCTGAACGACCCCAGCCCGGCCACGGTGGGCGGCACCACCGCCACCACGGTCGACCTCGCCGAGACCGGCGCCTCCAGCTCCACCCCGGTGATAGCGGGGGTCGCGATCGGCCTGGTCCTGGCCGGCGGCGCGGCGGTGCTCTTCGTCCGCAAGAAGAAGACCCCCGAGCAGGACTGAAGGAACGAAGAAGACGGCACCTTGACAACTGGACAGTGGGTAACCGCTCGCTGACGCGGTGAGCGCCCCGTCCCCGTCCCGTCCGTGCCTCGTCCCCGTGCGCACGCGGCCCCGTCCCGCCCTCCGGCGGCCGGGGCCGTGCGGCGATCACTGGGCCACACCGGCCAGCAGCCAGCGCCGAACGGAAACCTCGAGCAGCACGCGCTCTCCGTCCGGTGTGCGCGGGGCGGAGACGTCCCATCCGTACTTCGCGGCGAAGGCCTCCGTGATCTCCTCCGGGAACAGCCCGCGGCGCAGCACCGCCTCCCCCTCGGCGACGACGGGAGACACTCCGTCCTCCAACGCCAGCGAGACCCGCGAGGACCTCGCGACATTGCGGACCTTGACCGAGGTCCCGTCCACACCGATCCACCAGCGGTCCCGCAGGAAGACGAACCAGACGGGCGTCACATGGGGAGACCCGTCCGGACGCACGGTGCACAGCCACACGTTCCTCTCCCGGGCCAGACGATCGCGAACAGCGGCCCCGGGCGGCACAACAAGATCACTCATGCGCCCATCCCACCCGCATCCCGGCCGCAGCACCTCGGCCGCACGACCCGAAAGCCTCGGACGTAAGCCCTACGCCCATGGGACCAGGGCGGTTTCGCGGCGCCGCGTGGCAACGGTAGGTGACGGCCCGGTTACGGGAGTGGCGGGGTGGCGTCCAGTCACTGGCCCCCGGCCGGAACGCGTTTCCTTCGAGGGGTGGCGGTACGGCAAGATGGGGTGTATCTGCCCACTGCCGATTTCAAGCGTCCGGACGGTTTCTCTTGGCTGAGTTCATTTACACCATGCGCAAGACGCGCAAGGCGCACGGCGACAAGGTGATTCTTGATGACGTCACCCTGAACTTCCTGCCAGGCGCGAAGATCGGCGTGGTCGGGCCGAACGGTGCCGGTAAGTCCACCGTTCTCAAGATCATGGCGGGCCTTGAGCAGCCGTCCAACGGCGACGCGTTCCTGTCGCCCGGTTTCAGCGTCGGCATCCTCATGCAGGAGCCGGAGCTGGACGAGTCCAAGACGGTCCTGGAGAACGTCCAGGACGGTGCCGCCGAGCTCATGGGCAAGCTCAAGCGCTTCAACGAGGTCGCCGAGCTGATGGCGACCGACTACTCGGACGCGCTGATGGACGAGATGGGCAAGCTCCAGGAGGACCTGGACCACGCCAACGCCTGGGATCTCGACGCGCAGTTGGAGCAGGCCATGGACGCGCTGGGCTGCCCGCCCGGCGACTGGCCGGTCACCAACCTCTCCGGTGGTGAGAAGCGCCGCGTCGCGCTCTGCAAGCTCCTGATCGAGGCTCCGGACCTGCTCCTCCTCGACGAGCCCACCAACCATCTCGACGCCGAGTCGGTGAACTGGCTGGAGCAGCACCTCTCGAAGTACGCGGGCGCCGTCGTCGCCGTCACTCACGACCGGTACTTCCTGAACAACGTCGCCGAGTGGATCCTCGAGCTGGACCGCGGCCGCGCGATTCCCTACGAGGGCAACTACTCCACGTACCTCGACAAGAAGTCCACCCGACTCAAGGTCGAGGGCCGCAAGGACGAGAAGCGGCAGAAGCGGCTCAAGGAAGAGCTGGAGTGGGTCCGGTCCAACGCCAAGGGCCGTCAGACCAAGTCCAAGGCGCGCCTCGCCCGTTACGAGGAGATGGCCGCCGAGGCCGACAAGATGCGGAAGCTGGACTTCGAGGAGATCCAGATCCCGCCGGGCCCGCGTCTGGGCTCCATCGTCGTCGAGGTCAACAACCTCTCGAAGGCCTTCGGCGACAAGGTTCTCATCGACGACCTGAGCTTCACGCTGCCGCGTAACGGCATCGTCGGGGTCATCGGTCCCAACGGCGCCGGCAAGACCACCCTCTTCAAGATGATCCAGGGCCTTGAGACCCCGGACTCCGGGGCGATCAAGGTCGGCGACACCGTCAAGATCAGTTACGTCGACCAGAGCCGCGCCAACATCGACCCCAAGAAGTCGCTGTGGGCCGTCGTCTCCGACGAGCTCGACTACATCAACGTCGGTCAGGTCGAGATGCCGTCGCGGGCCTATGTGTCCGCCTTCGGCTTCAAGGGCCCGGACCAGCAGAAGCCCGCCGGTGTCCTCTCCGGTGGTGAGCGCAACCGCCTGAACCTGGCGCTCACCCTCAAGGAGGGCGGCAACCTGCTGCTCCTCGACGAGCCCACGAACGACCTCGACGTCGAAACCCTGTCGTCGCTCGAGAACGCGCTCCTCGAGTTCCCGGGCGCGGCCGTGGTCATCTCCCACGACCGCTGGTTCCTGGACCGGGTCGCGACGCACATCCTCGCGTACGAGGGCGAGTCGAAGTGGTACTGGTTCGAGGGCAACTTCGAGTCCTACGAGAAGAACAAGGTCGAGCGGCTCGGACCGGACGCCGCGCGTCCGCACCGCGCCACCTACAAGAAGCTGACCCGGGGCTGATCTCTTGCGGCACATCTACCGCTGCCCGCTGCGCTGGGCGGACATGGACGCGTACGGCCACATCAACAACGTGGTCTTCCTCCGCTATCTGGAGGAGGCGCGCATCGACTTCCTGTTCCGCCCGGACAAGGATTTCCAGCAGGGGTCCGTGGTGGCGCGCCATGAGATCGACTACAAGCAGCAGTTGGTCCACCGGCACCAGCCGGTGGACATCGAGTTGTGGGTCACGCGGATAAGGGCGGCGTCGTTCACCATCGCCTACGAGGTCAAGGACCCGGACCAGGTGTACGTCCGGGCCCAGACGGTCATCGTGCCGTTCGACTTCGAGGCGCAGCGGCCACGCCGTCTCACCGCGGAGGAGCGGGAGTTCCTCGCGGAGTACGCGGACGACGAGGACGACCCTGCGGGGGCCGTCGCCGCATGACGGCCCTGCACCTCGCCGACGAGGGGGAGGCGGCGGATCTCGCCGCCTTCCTGGCCAGGCTGATCCACTACGACCGCGCGGCGGCGGTGCGGCTGCAGGCGTCGGGGACGACGCTCGCGGTGTTCGGCCGGCCACCGTCGTTCGAGGTGCTCGCGATCCGCACGGCACGCCTCGACAAGCCGTACGAGAACGGTCTCGACCTCTCGCTCGACGTGACCGTCTCGGCCGGTGAACTCCTGGAGTCCCTGGACGAGTCGGCGGCCACCGCGGCCGTGCCCGCCGCCGTCACCGGCCCGCCGTGGGCCGGAGTGCTGCCGCCCCGCGGGGGCTGGCGGTCCGAGCCGGGGCTGCCCGGGCCCGACGCGGTGCGGACCATGGTGGCCGGGGCGGTCGCCGAATTCCGTTCACGCATCGACGAGTTGGCACCCGAGGGGCGTACGCGGAGCGCGCTCGACCGGATCGGGCGGGAGATCTGGTCCCGGCCGGTCGGCGACACCGAACTCCCCGTGCGAGCCGCGCACGCCGCCCAGTCGCTGGGATTCCTGCGGCCCGCGCGCCCGGCCGCGACCACGAACTCACCCTCACCCGTGCCCGACCAGGCCGTTCTGCGGCTGCTCTCGGCGGGGGCGTGGCTCAGGCTGCGTACGCCGTACGGGTCGATCGCCGTACGCAGGGCGGGACTTGGGGCGCTGGACGTCAGCGTTCGCTGAGCGTCCCTTGGTTTCCGGGACCCGCGGCATCCATTCGCAGACCGAGTGCCCCGTCAGGCGTGCTCGCTGTCGTCCGGCCAGACGCCGATGTGATCCGGTTCCAGTTCCAGGGCGACGCGGTCGCGCATGCCGAGGGCCTCGGTGTACTCGGCGGGGAGTTGCAGCCGGCCCGCGCGGTCGAGCATCGCGTACTCGCGGGCCACCACCGTCTCGTGGCCGGTCGTGGCGTCGACCTCGGTGCGGCGCAGGACCTCCGTGGAGGTGCGGCCGTCGCGGATGGCGACCGTGCGGCGGACCTCGCCGGCGACCGCCTGGTCGTGCGTGACGATGACGACGGTGGTGCCGAGGTGTTCGTTCGCGGTGCGGAAGGCGGCGAAGATCTGCTCGGCGGTGTGCGAGTCGAGTTCACCGGTGGGCTCGTCGGCGAGGAGCACGGCGGGGGCGTTGGCCAGGGCCACGGCGATGGCCACGCGCTGCTGCTGACCGCCGGACATCTGGAACGGGCGGCGGGCCCGGCAGTCGGCGACGCCCAGCAACTCCAGGAGTTCCAGGGCGCGTTCGGACTGGGCGCGACGGCTCCTGCGGGAGCCGGTGAGCTGTATCGGCAGGGTGACGTTCTGGGCGGCCGTCAGATAGGGCAGGAGGTTGCGGGCGGTCTGCTGCCAGACGAAGCCGACGGTGTCGCGGCGGTAGCGGAGCCGGTCCTTCGCGTTCATGGTCAGCAGGTCGTGGCCCGAGACCCGGGCGGCGCCCGCGGTGGGGGTGTCCAGGCCGGCCAGGATGTTCATCAGGGTCGACTTGCCGCTGCCCGACGCACCCACCAGCGCCATCAACTCGCCCTCCCGGACGAGGAGATCGAGACCCTGGAGCGCCTGCACCTCGACGCCGTCCGCGGAGAAGATCCGCACCAGCCGGTCGCAGGTGATCAGGGCGTCGTGACCGTAGGCGGGCCGGTCGCGCCGGGCGGCGGCACGCTCGGCGAGGTCGGCGAAGCTGGGGCCGGTGGGCTCGGTGGTGGTCATCGGGCGACTCCCGTGGTGATCGTCGTGGGCGACACGTGTCCGACCCTGCCGGCCGTCCTGATGGGTATGTCTCCGCCACCGTCGGCCGTCCTGATCGGGACATGTTCGCCGTTGCCGTAGGTCATCGGCTGTCCCCCGCCCTCAGCTCCCGTACCGAGCCCCGTCGGCCCGTCCACCATGCCTGGCCCGCCGCGATTCCGGTGGCCAGGAGGAGGACGGTCAGGGCGGGCAGGAACAGGGACGCCGGGTCCGTGTGCAGTGCGGCGGTGCCGGTCGGGGGTGCGCCGCCGGGGGTGGCGAGGGCGATGGAGGTGAGGTCGATGCCCGGGGCCAGGAGACGGACCGCCGCCCAGCCGGTCAGGACGCCGCCCGCCGCGGCGAGGAGGGCTTGGGGCAGTGCCTCCAGTACGAGCAGCCGGCGCCCCTGGCTCCGGGTGAGGCCCATCGTGCGCAGCCGGGCCAGCAGGGCGGCACGCTCGGGCGCGGCGCGCACCAGGGCGAGCAGCAGCGCGAGTACGGCGTATCCGGAGCCCGCCGCGACCGCTGCCGCGTATACGCGTTCCGCGCCGGACTGGAGAGGGGAGTCGACGTACTGCGCGCGCTCCTCCGAACGCAGACGTACGTCGGCACGGGCGGCGGCGCCCGCACCGGCACCCTCACCCGCATCGGCGGCGACGGCCTTGCGGAGGGCGGTCCCGCTCACCTGGTCGCCCGTCACCAGGAGTGTGGTCGGGCGTGCGGCGACGGTACCGAGGCCCGCCCGGTCCACGATGAGGAAGTCCGTGCCCGGCAGGGCGGGGGTCAGGTCGCGTACGAGGGTGATGCGGACGGTGACGTCGCTGCCGTCCGACAGCCGCAGCGAGAAGGGATGGGCGCCGTAGCGGTCGGCGACGGCGGAGGAGGCGAGCGCGGGAAGCGGCGCCTTCGCCGAACCGCTGTCGCCGCCACTGCCGCCGCCGGGCCTCGCCGAGCCGTCCGTACCGGGCTTCGCCGAGCCGTCAGCGCCGGACTTTGCCGAGCCGCCGTCCGGTGAAGCCTTCAACTCGCCCGCCGGGAACGCCCCGAGACCCGTCCGTTCCGCGAGCCGTGCGTACCCCTCGGGGTCCACCCCGGCCAGGGGTACCGACTCCACGCCGGCGCCCGGCTTGGCCTCGTACGCGATGCTCAGGGGGGTGACCTCCTGTACGCCGGGTGTCGAGCGGACCCGGTCCTGCAGGGTGGCGGGCAGGGCGGCCTCCGCCTCGACGCGGGCGTCCGCGCCGAGGTTGAGCACCGCCGCCCGGTCCCGCGCGTCCGCGACGCCCGCGAGGACCGAACCCCCGAACGCGGCGGTGGTGAGCGCCGTCAGCAGGGCGAGCAGCGGGAGAACCGTGGAGACGGAGGTACGGCCCGCGCGGGCCAGCGACAGATGGCCGATCGCGCCGCGCAGCCGGCCGGCGGGACGGGCCAGCCAGCGCAGCGGCAGCGGATAGAGCCGGACCAGGACGAGCGCGGCGATGACACCGATCAGCACCGGGGCCATCGCGACGAGTTGGTCGCCGGAGCTGCCCAGGTCGCCGGAGGCGCCGGAGTCGAGCGACTCGTCGGAGGTGCCCGACGTCCCCCGGCTGCGCAGCGCGAGCACCGCCGCCGACGCCAGCACGAGCAGGGTGAGTTCGGCGATGGTGCGGCGCCGCGAGGGGCGTACGGACGCGAGGTCCTCGCGGGCGCCGTGCACTCCTACGACCCGGTGGGCGGCCAGGGCGCGCAGGGGCAGCGCGGCGCAGGCGAGGAGGGTGACCGCGAGGGCCGCCCCGACTGCGTACGACGCGCGGCCGTACGGGACGAGGAGCAGCGCGCCCGCGAGGCCGAGCGCGCCCGCGGGCAGCGCGACCACCGCCGTCTCGGTGAGCAGGCGCCTCGTGAGCCCCCGCAGCGAGGCGCCACGGGCACGCAGGAGGGCGAGTTCGGTACGACGGCGGTCGGCGGTGAGGCGGCCCGCCATCAGAAGGACGACGACCGCGACCGCACCGGTGCCGAAGGCGGCGACGGAGACGAGGGGGCGTACGCCGGAACGGAGGTCGGCGTACGAGGTGAGCACCTCGTCGAGGTCGGTGCTCACACCGGTGTCCGCGTCCGTGGACGCGCGGACCTTCACCAGACCCGGGCCAGACTCCAGCGAGGCGACCGCGCTGCCCAGCCGGGACAGGTCGTGCGCGGTGAGCGCGGCGGGGTCCGGGGTGAGCAGCCAGTAGCGCGCGGGTTCGCCCGGGGTGCCGAGGAGCACCGGGGCCGCGGCCGGTGGCAGCAGCAGGGCGCCGAGCCAGTAGGTCTCCGGCTCGCCGCCCTGCGTGGGCGGCCGGATCAGGGAGGGAGTGCGCAGGAGGGGCTGAGTGGTCCAGTACGCGCCCTCGGGCTCGCGCGGGACGACGATGCCGGTGATGCGCACGGCGAGCGGGTCGCGCTGCACGCCGGGCACGTGGATCACCGAACCCACCTCGATGTTGAGGCGCTCGGCCGTCTCCGTGGTGACCGCGGCCTCCACCTCCCGGGTCCCGGCGGTCACCGTGTCCTCGGCGCGCGGGAGGCGGCCCGCGCTCGGCCTGGAGTGCTCGGCGAGTCCGCTCTGCGCGGCGAGCGACATCTGTGCGGGCAGCCCGCTCGGCATCGGCAGCCAGGTCTCCGCCGCTTCGAGGTTGTTGACGTTGCGGACGCCGTACATGGACTGCGCGGAGTCGACGGCGAGCGGCCGCTCGACCGTGTTCAGCACCCGCTCGTACGCCTTGCGCATGCTCTCCGGGCGCAGGGCCGTCTCGCGTTCCGACTGCGGGATGTAGGTGCCGGGCTGCGGGGCGGACACCTGCAGGGAGGTCCTGGGCGCCGTCGCGTCCACGACGGCTCGGCGCAGGCCCGCGTCCTCGTAGCGTTCGACGGCACGGGGGAAGGCCGCGGCCAGACAGGCGGTCGCCATCACCAGGAGCGCGAGGGCGACCGCGGCACCGGGGGCCGTGCGCAGCCGGGTACGGATCCAGGGGGCGACGGAGTGGTCCCGCCGCCGGAAGCCCGGACGTCCGTCGAAGCCGGGCCGCCGGAAGCCCGGACGTCCGTCGGAGTCGGGCCGCCCGATGTCCGGACGCTCGTCGGAGCCGGAATCGCGCCCCATCTCACTCACCGTCCTGACCGTTGAGCGACTTCATCGACCGCAGTGAAGGAGCGGTGTCCTCCCGCCGCAGCGCCAGTACCGCGGTGACGGCCAGCGGCGCGACCACCACGGCGGCCAGCAGGAACACGACCTGACCGAGCGGGAGTTCCACCAGCACCTCAGGGACCGGTCGGCTCGCCCCCGACGTCAGCACGATCAACGGAATCACCGCCCGCGTCAGAACCGCCCCCAGCGCCACCCCCACCACCAACGCCAGCGCCATCAGCACGCCCTGCTCGGCGGCGACCAGCCGCGCGAGCTGACGCCGTGGCGCCCCCAGCGCACGCAACAGCGCGAACTCACCGCTGCGCGCCTGCAACGACCCCGCCGTGCTCACGGCGAAGCCGACCGCGGCCAGCGCCGCCGCGACCACGGACGCCGCCGCGAACGCCGCCTCTGGCCCCGCCCCGAAGGGGTCGTCCCGCAGCTCCTCGGCGACCTCGTCGCGCACGACCACCTGCGACGGTTCGACATCGGGCCGCTCGCGCAGCTCCGCGGCCACCCGCGCCGCCGCCCCCGGCTCGGTACGCAGCCACCACTCGCTGGGCGCGACACTCTCCCCGTACCGCTGCTCCAACACCCGGTTCACGGACCGGAGATCGACCAGCAGCGCCCCGCCCGAGGGATCCCCGCCACCGGAGTCCTGCGTGGTCGGCAGCGACCGTACGTGCCCCACGATCCGCACCGGTACGGCCGAGCCGTCGAAGGTCACATCCACCCGTTGCCCCGTACGCGCGCCCGCGGCCTTGAGATAGCCGTCCGTCGCGACCGCCGCGACCTCGGGCACGTCGGGCCGGTCCACCCGCAGCCGGATCGTCAACGACGAGACCTCCCAGGCGTAGTCGCTGGGTACGTACCCGGTGCCGTAGCCGACCGTCAGCGGCTTCTCGGACTTCACGGTCGCCGCCGACGGGCTGGAGTCCGCCTCGGGATCCGCCGTGCTGCTGTTGTTGCGGGACTTCGCCAGCCAGGACGCGGGCTGCGGAAGCCTCTGCTTCGCCCCGTCGGCCGTCGTGGCCGTCAACTCCTCGACGGAGAGCAGGTGGCGCTCGGCACGGCCCGTCGGCTGGAGCATGTCCAACTGCAGCCCGGTCAGCGCCAGAGGTTCGGCGGCCCGGCCGGCGGGGGCCTCGGCCGCCTTCGCCAGATCCAGGGTGAGTTGGTGGGCCCGCCCGTCGGCGGGCAGTTCACCGACGGGAACGCGGTACGGAGTGCCGTACCGGTCCTCCAGCGTCACCGCCACGTCCGCCGACATCTCGGAGCGGAACGCCGCCGGGTCCGAACCCGACCCCTCAGCGGCCGACCCCTTCACCGGTGCGGCCTCCGCCCGGATCCGCAGTACCAGCCCCAGACGCGTACTGCCCTTCGGCAGCACCGCGCCGGGCGACGCGGCCCCCTTCGGCCCGAGCCCGGCCAGCAGCCGCCCCACCGGCTCCTGGGCCAGATCCCCGCGCATCAGCAGACCGTCCTCGCCCCCGGAGTCCGCCGTGTCCAGCGCAAGCACCGTCGCCGTCCGGTTCCCGGACAGCGGCAGCGTCGTACGCACCGCGGGAGCCGTCCCGCTCACGCCGTCGACCGCCGAGTAGATCCCGGCCTGCCCCAGTCCGCTCTCGCCGGCCCCCGTCACACGTACGGACGTGCCGGCCCTGAAGTCCGCCTGGTCGTCCTGCGAGCCGTCCCAGGACGCGCCCTGGCCGATCGCGAGCATGCCCATGGCGATGGCGAGGACGAGCAGCAGGACGGGCCCGGCGCCGCGCATCGGGCGGCGGCTGAACTGCCAGCCCGCGAGCGCCGTCGGCAGCCCCCGGCCGCTCGCCGCGCGCCGCTCCGCGAGGCGGGCGACGGGTGGCAGCAGCCGCAGGGTGAGCACGGTTCCGGCGAGCAGGGCGAGGGCGGGCGCGGAGACGAGGAGCGGGTCGATGCCGAGGGTGCCCGAACGGTCGTCCGTGACGGCACCGGAGTTCTGGCGGCTCAACTGCCAGTACGCGACGGCCGCGATCACCAGCAGCCCCACATCGGCGCCGGCCCGTACCGGCGCGGGCAGCGCCCTGGCCCGGCCGCCGCCTCCCGAACCCCCGGTCAGGGCGGGCACGGTCACCGCCAGCGCGCACCCCAGGGCCACCGCGGCCGCCACCACCCACACACCGCCGGCCGTCACCGAGGTGTCCAGCCGCAGCCCGATCCGCGCCAGCGCCCCCTGCCCGGCCAGCAGCCGGGTCAACGGGCCGGCGAGCAGCGGCGCGCACACGGCGGCCGGGATCGCCAGCAGCAGCGCCTCCAGCGCGGCGAGCTGTGCCACCCGCCCGCGCGTGGCGCCACGTGCCCGCAACAGCCGTGTCTCACCGGCCCGTTCGACACTCAGCAGCCGGGCCACGAGCAGCAGCGCGTACCCGGCGAGCAGCGAGAGCTGGAGCGCCACGATCAGCAGTGTCGAACGGGAGACCAGCAACGACCGTTCGACCCGGTCCAGTTCCTCCGGCAACGATGTCGTGACGGCCGTGGTGCCGTGCAGCGAGGGGGACTTGAGCAGCGAACGGGGCCCGGAGCGCGCCGCGTCCCGCAGGGCGTCGATCCGCCCGGTCGTCACCGTGGAGAAGTCGGCGGACGCGAGCCAGCCGGTCTGCCCGGCGCTCACCGTCACGCCCGTCCGGTCAGTCCGGTCCGCCCGGTCCGTCCCGCCCGTCTGTCCGCTGTCCGTCGCCGTCGCCGCGAGCACTGTCGGATCGGCGAGCAGCGGCCCGTACGTCGTGAAGTCCAGCCTGCTGACCCCGCGTCCGCGCAGGTCCTCCAACTGCCAGTAGGGGGAGGTGACGCGGGCCGGCCGGTACACCCCGGTCACCTGGATCCGCACCTTGGGCCCGCCGAACCGGTCGACGAGCGTCAGCCGTGCGCCCGCCTTCAGCGCGAGTTCCCGCGCGGCCGCCTCGGGAAGGGCCACCTCGATCTCGCGGCCGTCTCCCGGGGCACCGGGCAGGCGGCCCGCGACCATCCGTACCTGGGTCCGGTCGAGCGCCGCGAAGTGCGTGAGGTCCGGATCGCCCGAGCGCTCGGCGGCGGGCTGCAGCGACCTCGGCAGGGCGTACGGCCCCGACCGCGTCAGCGTCCGCAGCGTCACCGGCAGCCCGTCGAAGGTGCGCCGCGCGCCCTCCCGTACGGCCTTGTCGGCGGCCGCGCGTTCCCGCGGGGGCACGTCGGCCTTGACGATCAGCGTCGTGGCGGCCGCGCTCTCCTCGCGCCCCGCACCCCGTGAGGTGTCGAGGAGCGAGTGGCGCAGGGCGGCGTCACCGATCGCGCCGGAGTACGCGGTGAGGGTCGCGAGGACCGCCGTGGTGAGCACGACGGTCAGCAGCGCGGCGGCCAGCAGCAGTCGGTGTGCCCGCACGCGCGAAAATACGAACCCCGTCACCCGGCCCCCCGCCGTATCCCGGAATCCCCGTCACTCCGGATCTTCGGCGATGCTGTCAGAGGTGACGGGCCCGGGGTAAGCGCTTGAGAACCGACTTTGACCGGATCGTGACCGGAATCCGGCGACCCGCGACCGGAATGCGCGCGTCACCGGGGTGCGGCGCTCAGCCCTCCGTGTTCACCATCGACGCCGCCGCGTACGTCAGGTAGTTCCACAGCGTGTGCTCGTGCTCCTCGGAGAGGCCGAGCTCGTCGACGGCGACCCGCATGTGCTTCAGCCAGGCGTCGTGCGCCGCGCGGTCGACGGCGAACGGGGCGTGCCGCATCCGCAGCCGGGGGTGACCGCGGTTCTCGCTGTACGTGGTCGGGCCGCCCCAGTACTGGATCAGGAACAGCGTGAAGCGCTCCTCGGCCGGGCCCAGGTCCTCCTCGGGATACATGGGCCGCAGCAGCGGGTCCTCGGCGACGCCCTCGTAGAACCGGTGCACCAGTCGCCGGAAGGTCTCCTCGCCGCCGACCTGCTCGTAGAAGGTCTGCTCCTGAAGCGTGCCGCGCGGAATCTCTTTCACCCGTCCATGGTCTCAGACCGGGTGACCGAGGACTCAAGGCTTAGGACCACCCGAATCGAAGGGCCGGTTCCGGATCATCGACGGGCCGGTTCCGGGTCGTTGAAGGGCGGATTCCGGATCGGTCGGCCCCGGCGCTCGCCTCCCGGGCCGTCCGGCAGCACAGTGGAGGTATGGGCGCGCACGCCATCGACCCCGGTCTCGACGATCTCGCCGCCACGGCGCGGGCGGCGCTGGTGCGCGAGATCGAGGCGAGCGGGGCCTGGGCCGCCGACCCCGTCTGGCGCGAGGCCTTCGAGAGCGTCCCGCGCCACCTCTTCGTGCCGTACTACTTCGTCGGCGCGCTCGGTGGCGGCTACGAGCGCCGGTGGGGCGAGGATCCCAGCCCGCGCAGGCGCGAGAACTGGGTGCGCGGCGCGTACGCGGACGCCCCGCTGGCCACCCGGGTGCGCGACGGCGAGCTGCTGTCGTCCAGCAGCCAGCCGTCCCTGATGGCGAAGATGCTGGCCGAGCTGGTGGTACGGGACGGTGACGCGGTCCTGGAGATCGGCGCGGGCACCGGCTACAACGCGGCCCTGCTCTCGCACCGGCTGGGCGACGGGCAGGTCACCACGGTCGATCTGGACCCGGAGATCACCGACTCCGCCCGACGGCACCTGGCCCTCGCCGGCCACCACCCCACCGTCGTCACCGGCGACGGGGCGCGCGGCTGCCCGGAGCGCGCCCCCTTCGACCGGATCATCGCGACCTGCACGCTCAGCACGATCCCGCGCGCCTGGCTGGCCCAGTGCGCCCCGGGCGCCCGGATCCTCGCGCCGTTCGCCACCGGCCTCATCGCGCTGCGGGTGCGCGACTCCGGGTACGCCGAGGGCCGCTTCCTGCACACGCCCGCCTATTTCGTGCCCTTGCGCGGCGCCGGTCTGCCCGGTCCCGAACTTCCGGACCTGGACCTGGCAGGGCTGCCGCGCCGGACCAGGAGCCACGAGCTGTTCCGCTTCCTGCTGACCCTGACGGCGAACAGCCTCGACCCGCACGAGGCGTACGGGATCTGGGAGCGGGAGGGGCAGCCGCCCCGGCAGCGGTACGGGATCACTGTCGAGGGCGGCCGTGCGTGGGCGTGGCTGGACGACCCCGCGGGGCCGTACGGCTGGCCGCTGCCGTGAGCTCCGCGGGTTGTTGGTTGTGCGGTTCGTCGGCTGCCGGCCGGTGGGGGCTGGTCGCGCAGTTCCCCGCGCCCCTTAAGGGGCGCGGTTGCGCCTAGCCCCTTCGGATCGTGATCGTCGTCCACGCGCCCACGTGCACCCGGTCGCCGTCCTGCAGCGGTACGGGGACGAAGGGCTGGATGGGCTCCTCGGCGCCGTTGACCGTGGTGCCGTTCGTGGAGTTCTGGTCGACGACCGCCCAGCTGCCGTCGGGCTGCTGGACGAGCACCGCGTGCTGGTGCGAGACGCCCGGGTCCTCCGGCGGCACCGCCAGGTCGATGTCCGGGGACTCGCCCGTGGAGTGACGGCGGCGGCCGATGGTGATCTGGTTGCCGGTGAGCGGACGCTGCTGCTCGGGCGAGTACGCGGGCAGGTTGAGTCCCGCGGCCTCCGGTCCCGAGCGCTGCATCATCGCCATGAAGTACTCACGGTCGGGTCCGATCGTGATGCTCCACGACAGCGGCTGCTGCTGGTAGCCGGGGGGCGCCTGTGTCGCGCCGGGCTGTGGGTAGCCGTAGCCACCGCCCGGGCCGCCACCGGGGCCGGGCGGACCGCCGGGGCCACCAGGACCGCCGGGCGTGCCGGTCGACGGGGGCGGGAGCACCCAGTCGTCCTCGCCGCCGCCGAAGGACTGCCCGCCGGGACCGCCGGGACCACCAGGACCGCCGGGTCCCTGAGGGTGCCTGGTCTCCTGCGGGTACGCGGGCGGAGCGGGCGGGCCGGACTGCTGGTACCCCTGCGGAGCACCGGGACCGCCGGGACCGCCATGGCCACCCGGACCGCCGGGCCCGTTCGGCCCGCCAGGACCACCGGGTCCGCCGAGACCGTTCGGGCCACCGGGACCGCCAGGCCCACCCTGTCCACCGGGGCCACCGGGGCCGCCAGGACCGTTGGGTCCGCCGGGAGGGCCGCCAGGTCCACCGGGACCGCCGTAGCCACCAGGCATCCCGGGCCCCGTGCCGCCAGGGCCGGGCGGCGGCGGAACCGGGCGGGACGGATCACCGGGGAAGCCCGAGGGGTTCTCGCCGTACGGCGGGATCGGCTCGGCGGGCCGGTTCATCTGCGAGGGCCGGGAGCCCTGGTAGTCGTACCCGCCGGGGCCGCCGGTGGGCTGTCCGCCGGGCGGCTGCTGCTGGAAGCGCAGCGCCGGGTTCTGGCCGCCGGGACCAGGACCGGGACCGGCGCCGGGCCCCGGAGGGCGCGGCGCGGCCGGGGTGTACGAGGTCGCGGTGTTCGTCAGGAAGTTCCACCGGCACTCCTCGCAGAACGGCGCCCCGCCCTCACGCGGGGTACGGCACTGCGGGCACAGCTCGGCCGAGGGCGCGTCGGGCACCGCGGAGAGGTGCGGGCGGCCGCCCTGGCCGGGCGGCGGGGGCGAACCGGGCGGCGGATAGCCGTAGCCGGCCGCCGGGGGCGGCGGTGGAGGTGGCGGGGGCACGGCTCCGGCCATGCGGTGACCGCAGACCTCGCACCAGTCGTCGGAACCCGACTGGTGTCCGTTCGGGCAGGTCGGCATGTCGGCGCTTCCCCCTCTCCTGTTCCGGCCCGAGAGGGCCGCAAATCGTGCAAACCGCTTGCGTACTGCTGGTTACCGCGTGCTTGTTGCCGCGCTCGCTGCCGAGTGCGTACCGCTCTACTTCTTTACACGAACAGTCTTTGTGGACCGTGTCTCGAGAGTCATCTCGTCGGCCTCCGCGACCTTCGCCTTCAATCGCACAGTACCTGCCGCGGCGTCGACCACGTCCACCACCTTCGAAAGCAGTTTCGCCGTATCCGCGTTTCCGGAGGCGCTGGCGAGCTGAACGGCACGTCCCAGCTTGGCCGTTGCTCCGTCGACATCTCCCGCTTTGCGGGCATCCAGGCCCTGTTGGATGACTTGCGCCAGTTCCGCCTGACCTGTGTAGTGCGCGACCTGCGGGTTGATCGACGTGGACGCCGCCATGTCGTCGGTCCACACGGCCCGCACGAGACCCTGGGCGCCCAGGGCCTGGGCGGTTCCGTCGCCCTGCGGGATCACCAGGGAGACACGGGCGGCCAGCATCTCCTGGCCGAGGTCGGCCTCGGGGACCTCGACGCACACGTGGTAGTCGCGGGACTCGTCCCCCCAGGAGCCGGTGGGGTAGTCCCCGGCGCGCGGCCCCGCCTCCGTGCGGCGGTCGGTCAGCTCCTCGACCGTGGGCGCGACCTGCTTGACGAACCTGATCGACGTGCCGACCGGGGTCCACAGCCGCAGCGCCACGTCCGCGACCTCCTTGCCCATGGCCGTCTCCATCATCTGCGTGAAGTCGGCGGACAGGCCCGCCGGGTCGGCGACGATGTCGGAGGTGCCGAGCAGCGCGGACGCGATCCCGGTGACCTCCTTGACCTCCCAGTCCGTGCCGACGCCCCGCGCGTCCGCGGTGAACCGGCCCGCGCAGGCCTCCAGCGCCGCCTTGAGGTCCTCGGGCGACTCGTGTTCGTTGCGGCCGTCGGTGAGCACGATGCCGTGCCGGATGGCGACGTCCGCCGAGGACAGCAGCCGGTCGGCCAGCCGCAGCCAGGTGCCGATCGCCGTGCCGCCGCCCGCGCTCAGCCTGCGCAGCGCCTGCTTGGCCTGGTCGCGGGTCCCCGCGTCGGCGACGGCGAGCCGGCCGCCGCCCGGGTAGACCTCCTTGGCCACATGCGTCCCGCCGATGACCGCGAAGTGCACCCCGTCGCGCACCGCGTCGATCGCGGCGGCCGTCGCGTCCCGGGCGCCCCGCATCTTCGTCGGCGGGTAGTCCATGGACCCCGAACAGTCGACCATGATCGCCACGGCCGCGTCCGGGCCCTCACCCGGCGTGTAGAGGTGGGGTGCCGCCACGGCACTGCCCACGGTGCCGCCGCCGGTCGAGGTCACCGTGACGATCGCGTTGACCTCGCGGCCGCCCTCCGGCAGGTACTCGTTCTGGTAGACGTCCACCGAGAACTGCGGCACGTTCGACTTCGAGAAATTGGCCATGCCTTCTCTGCTCCCCCTCAGGACTCCCACGAGGTGTGGGTGATGTCGGTGGGCGGACCGGTCCCCTCCGGTCCTGGCCCCTCCGAGGCCGACGCCGTTTCGTACCGCTTCGGCCTCAGGCCGATCCTGCCCCCTGCGGCGGGGCCGGGAACGGCACGACGGCCACTGTTACGTTGTCGTGGCCCCCGCCGTCCAGGGCGTGACCCACCAGGACCTGGGCGCTGTGCAGCGGCCGGTCCGCGGCGTCGGGCGGGATGACCTCGGCCATTTCCTCCGCCGCCTCCGCGTAGTTCCACAGTCCGTCGGTGCACACCACCACTACACCCGGCCGGTCCGGCTTGAAGGAAGCGGTGTGCGGCTCCAGTTCGTACGCGTCCGCCCCGAGCCAGCCCGTGATGGCGTGGGCGCGCTCGTCCGCGTACGCCTCGGCCTCGCTCATCAGGCCCGCGGCGACCATCTGGGCGGCCCAGGAGTCGTCCTCGGTGAGCCGGGCCGGGGGTGAGGACCTGTCCACGGGCACCCAGTAGGCGCGGCTGTCGCCGACCCAGCCGACGATCAGCAGGCTGGGGGTGACGACGGAGCCGACGATGGTGCAGGCGGGCGCGTTCACATGCGGCTGGTGCTCGTGGGCCGGAGTGCTGCGGTCCGCAAGGGAGTTGACGGCCTCCGAGGCCGCGAGGATCGCGTCGTGCATCGCCTGCTGCGGGTGCGTGCCGCGCGGCAGGGCCGCCAGGAGGGACTCGTTGGCCGCGCGGGAGGCGGCCAGGGAGGCCTCGTCGGGACGGGTCGCCGAGGAGACGCCGTCGCACACGATCGCGACGACCGCGGGCGAACCGTCGGACAGCGCGGTCGAGGACACCGTGAACGCGTCCTCGTTGCGGTGGTGGCGCAGCCCCCGGTCGCTGACCGCGGCCACCGAGCCCAGCTCCTGCTCCATGTGGTCGCGCTCGCGCGGCTGCGCGTGCCCGCAGTTCTCGCAGTAGCCGTCCCGGTCGACCTGGCCCGCGCGGCAGGCCACACAGACCTTCAGGCCCGCGGGGGGCGTCGGAAGGTCGGCCGTACGCGGATCGGCGGGCGGCACCTCGGGAGGCAGCGGCGCGGCGAGCGGGTACTCGTCCGGTTCCGCGGACGCCTGCGCGGATGTCTGCGCGGACGTCTGCGCAGGCGTCGGTGCCGCCGCCTGTGCGGCGGGCCGGGCGCCGGGCCCGGTGGCGGACTGCGGCGGCTGCGCGGAGGACGGCAGCGGTGGTGCCGCGGGGGACGGCGGTGGCGGAGGTGCGGCGGCGGACGGCAACGGTGGCTGCGCGGCCGACGGTGCCTGCGCGGGCCGGTCGAACCGTACGCCCGGGCTGTCGGAGCCCGCCGACTCGCGGCCGTCGATGTCCGTCGGCAGGACCACGGGCGCCGGTGTGTCCGAGGTGTCCACCTCCGGGGCGACCGGCCAGTCCACGGACGCCGCGGCCGCGGGGGGCCGGGGCGTCGCGCCGTTCATGGCGACCGTGGGGTTGTCGTCCGGTGGCGCGGGTACGGCGGTGAGGTCGTACCCGCACGCACCGCAGAAACGGTCCCCCGACTCCAGCGGCTCCTCGCAGCTGGGGCAGGCGGCCAGTTGAGGCATCTGCGACATCAATTACACCCACGTCCGGGGGCGGTAGCGGTTGGCGCGCTCCACCAGATCGATCCTCTCCTCGCCACGTTGGGCGAGCCGGGCCAGTGTCCGGTACGAGCGCTCCAGACCGAAGCGCAGGCCCCGCTCGTCCAGGTCGCTGCCGAGCAGTACGGTCCGCGACCCAGTGCTCGGCGGGGCGGAACCCTGGCTACCGGAGAGTACCCAGTCCAGGGCGCAACCAAGGACCTCTGTGGACAACTGCTCGCGGCGCACCGCGTCCAGACCGTACCCGTCCAGGGCCTCGACCTGGGCCGCGGCCGAGGTCAGGTCGTCCAGGAACGGGGCGTCGGGAACTCCCGCACCGGGCAGCCCGGGACCGGGAACTCCCGTACCGGGTACGCCCGCGGCGGGCACCGCCGTGCCGGACGTGCCCAGGGCCGGCGGGCCCGGTGGAGGCGGCGCCGTCTCGGCCGGCCGCTGGCGCAGCCGGGCCCGGACGGCGGCGACCCGGGCCGCCGTGTAGTGGATCGAGGCCTCCGGCACCGACTCCAGCGTCCGTACGGAGCCACGGCGGTCGCCCGCCGCGAGCTGGACGCGGGCCAGGCCGAACGCGGTGCTCACATAGCTGGGGTCGGTGGTCCACACCAGGCGGTAGTACTCGGCGGCGTTGTCCAGCTGACCGAGGACCTCCGCGCACACGCCGAGGGCCAGCTTGGGCGCGGGCTCGCCGGGGAACGCGTCGTAGATCGCGTCGAAGGACACCGCCGCGACCTCGTGGTCACCGGTCGCGAGCGCCGCCACGCCTCGGTACCAGACCACCCGCCAGTCGTCGGGATGGTCCGACTCCAGGGCTTCGAGCGTCCTGGTCGCCTGGTCGAGCTCGCCCATCTCCAGGCGCGCCCGCAGCTCGCGCAGCCGCAGCTCCAGGGATTCGGTGGGCGCCGCCTGCAGCGCGGTGATCAGCTCGGCCGGCGCGGACGTCATCAGCCCGGCCAGGAACCCGGCGTTCGGGTCGCCCGGGTCCACCCGCGGCACCGGCAGCGCCAGGGCCGCAGCAGCAGTGTTCAGTGGCTTGACGAGGGAGGCCTGAGCGGCCGCGGAGGCCGGCGGGCGGAACGGCGTGCCGTTCGCCCCGGCGATCCCGCTCGCCCCGCGCGCCGCCCCCGCCCCGTTCGTACCGTTCGCGCTGTTCGTTCCGTTCGCCCCGGCCGTCAGCGCGGGCGCGCCCTTCTTTCCCCGTACGGGATCGATCCGCATGCCCAGCCGCGACACATGGCCGGCCAGCGAGCTGAACAACTCCGTGTCCGTGACCTTCAGTTCGGGTCCGAACAGGGTGGACAGCGAGGGCCGGGCCCGTCCCGTCTGCACGGAGACGACCTCGCGCAGCACACCCGTGAGCTGCTCGGCCATCTCCTGCGCGGAGGCGAACCGGCGGGCCGGGTCCGGGTCGGTGGCGCGCACGAGGAGCCGGTAGAAGGACTCGTACGTGCGGAAGACCTCGATGTTGTCGGGGTCGGGCAGGGAGTCCACGAAGACGTTCGTGTAGCCCTGGAAGTCGAAGGACAGGACCGCCAGCGTGCGGGCGACGGTGTAGAGGTCCGAGGCGACCGACGGGCCGACATCGGCGACCTCGGGCGCCTGGTAGCCGACCGTGCCGTAGATGGCCGACTCGTCGTCGTCCATCCTGCGCACCGCGCCCATGTCGATCAGCTTGAGCTGGTCCTCGGTCTGTATCGCGTTGTCGACCTTGAAGTCGCAGTACAGAAGGTTGCGGCTGTGCAGATGGCCGAGGGCCTCAAGGGCCTCGATGCCGTACGCGCAGGCCTGCTCCACCGGCAGCGGATCGCGCTTGCCGGTCGCCGTGCGGCGGCCGTTGGCGATCTCCTTGAGGGACTTGCCGCCCACGTACTCCATGACGATGTACCCGTCCAGCGAACCCGTCCGCTGGTCGAGGTGCTCCACGAAGTTGTAGATCCGCACGATGTTGGAGTGCTCGATCTCGGCGAGGAAGCGGCGCTCGGAGATCGCGGCCTCCATCGCGTCCTGGTCGCCCGTGTCGAGGAGGCCCTTGAGGACCACCCAGCGGTCGGACACCGCACGGTCGACGGCGAGATAGACCCAGCCGAGCCCGCCGTGCGCGAGGCAGCCCACGACCTCGTACTGGCCGTGCACGATGTCGCCGGTCTGCAGCTTCGGCACGAACGAGTACGGGTGGCCGCACTTGGTGCAGAAACCCTCCGTACGGCCGGACCGCTCGCCGCGCGAACGCCCCACCGGAGCCCCGCAGTCCGAGCGCGAGCAGAACCGCTTGCGCTCGGGGACCTCGGGGTTCTCCTGGATCATCACGCGCGGGTCGGGCCGCGGCACGTCCGGCACCTGCACCAGACCGACGCCGAGCCGGCCGCGCCCCGAGGACCCGGCGGTCGAGCCGGAGCTGCGCACCGACACCGAACGGCCCGTGGTGCGGCCCGACACGGAGCGCGAGAGACGGCCCGACACCGAGCGCCGCGACTGGGACGACCGCGACGAGGCGCGTGAGGAGGCGCGGGAGCTGGAGCGCGAACTGCCGCTGCCCGAGCTCCGCGAGCCGCTCCTGCCGCCCCCGGTGATCCCGGTCGGCGGGGAGCCCACCATGCCGGTCGACGAGACGACCGGGGCCAGACCGCAGGTGTCGCAGTACAGCTCGCCGCCGCCCATGTCCTCGTACGACCCCGAGCAGCCGGGCCGCTGACACGGTTGCTGCGGACTCTGCCCACTTGCTTCGGTGTTGACGTTCTGCTGACTCACGATTCCCCCCTCCGGTCCTGTGGTCCACCGTGCCCGGGGACCCTGGGCACCAGCACTTCGGCGGCCGCGTGCTGGTAGCGCAGCACCGCCTGTTCCGCCACACGCAGGTCGCAGGGCGCGCTCCACAGCATGCGGCGCGCCGCGTCGTACCGCTCCACCAGCAGCGGGTCCTCGGCGAAGCCGTGCCGGGCGACCTTCGCCTTGTACGCGTCGAGACGGCCGCGCAGCTCCGCGCGGACCGCGAGCGGCGCGGTGACCGCGGTCAACGACTCGCGGGCGCGCAGCAGTTCGTCGTCGGCCTTCGCCTCCAGGGCCTCCAGGAGCGGCGAGAGGCGGTGCCACTGGGCGTGCCTGCGGTACTCGGCGGCCGTCGCCAGCTGTTCCTGCAGCGCGGTCGGCGGGCCGCTCACCGCGGGCACCTCGGACGCGGCGATCTTCGCGAGGACCTCGCCGCGGGCACTTCGCGCCTCGGCGAGCGTGCGGTCCGCGCGGCTCAGCACGTCCCGCAGCCGCACCAGCCGTGCCTCCGCGTCCTGCCGCACGGTGAGCACGGCGTCGATCTCGCGGCGCACCTCCTCAAGGGCGCGCGCCTCGCGGTCGTAGCGCGTGGTGTCGGGGCGGCCGCCGCCCGGCGCCGAACTGCCCTGCGCGGGCAGCCAGAAGTCCAGCGGATCGGAGACCACCCGCTCGCGCAGCGCGGTCAGGGTGCGGGTGATCCGCTCCAGGTCGTCGCCCGAGGGGTGCTCACCGGGCCGTACGCCCACGGAGTGCGCGAGCCGGCGGGTGCGCTGCAACTCCGCGGCCAGTAAATCGATCCGGGCGGGCAGCGCCGACCACACGGCGTCCGCCGTCACGACCATGTCCAGCGAGGTCGCGTACAACTCGTTCATGCGCTCCACGAGTTCGGCGAGCGAGAAGCTCTCGCTGAGCCTGCCCGTGCCCGCCATCGTGGGCGCCGCGGCCGTGGCGGACGCGCTGCCGGCGACCGTGACGCTCTCGCCGCGCAGCAGCTCCGTCAGCTCCACGAGGTCCTCGCGGTTGGACCAGCGTCTGCGCGAACGGATCTCCCGCGCGGAGCGCAACGCGTCGGCGTACGCGTCGAAGTACGCCCACAGCAGGGAGATCGACGCCTCGGCGGCCCCCCAGCGCTCCTTGGTCGTACCAGTGAGCTCGGCGCCTTCGAGGAGTCTGCGGCCCGCGTGGTCCTGCAGGGCGAGGAGCGAGGTCTCGATGGCCTCGTGCTCCGCGCCGAGCCGCGCCAGCGCACGGTCCACCTCGTCCCGGTCCATCACCGGCCCGGAGGGTCCCGTGACGCCCATCGATCACCCCTCGCTTCGTGAAGAACTGCGTGAAGAACTGTTCGTGAGGAACTGCTGGAGCATTCCCGCTACTTGTACTGGACCGCGGGCGGCCCGTCGCCCTTGCCGAGCGTCCCGGCGAGCCAGGTGTCGTACGACTTCTGCCAGTCGGCCTTGCGGTAGTCCACCAGGATCTGGTTGACCCGGCGTATCAGATCGGTTGCGTCCTTCTTCATTGCCACGCCGTAGTACTCGTCCGTGAACGGCTCGCCCTTGAGCTCGACGGTCGGGTCCTGTGCGGCCTGGCTGGCGGCGAGCGCGCCGTCGGTGACCACGGCGTCGACCTCACCGAGCTGCAGCCGCACCAGGCAGTCGAGTTGGTTCGGCACGACGGTGTCGATGTCGGCGGACTTGGGGATGACGCTCCCCAGGTCCGCTTTCAGTTTGTCGAGGGCGATCGAGCCCGACGCCGAGCAGATCCGCTTGTCCGCGAGCGTGTCGTCGTATCCCTTGATGTCCGACTTCTTCGGGGCGAGCACCTGCTGGCCGGTCTCGAAGTAGGGGGACGAGAAGGCGACTTGTTCCAGCCGCGTGCAGTTGATCGTCATGGTGCGCACCACCATGTCGACCTTCCCGCCCTGGATCGCCGGGATGCGCTCGATGGTCGGGATGGCCTTGAAGCGGACGTTGTTCTCCTTCTTGCCGACGATCGCGTCCGCGATCGCCTGCGCCAGGTCGATGTCGAAGCCCTCCAACTTGGCGGACGCCGACGTGCTGTTCGGGTCGCGGTAGCCGAAGCGGTAGCTGTTCTGGTCGACGCCGACCGTCAGATAGCCGTTCTCCTTGATCCGCTGGATCGTCTTGCCGTCCTGAGGGCCGGAGTCCGGCGACAGGCTCTGGTCCTCGGGGTTCTCGCAGTCCTCGGCCCTTGCCTGGGAGCCCTGCGCCACACCTTGGCCGTCGGCATCCGTGCCGCCGTCCTCGCGGCTCTGGGAGACCGGCAGGAGCAGCGCGAACACGGCAGCCAGGGCGCAGACGACCGCCATCGCACCCACCCCGCCCCAGCCCCTCAGACTGGTCCGCAAACGCCGTGCGTTCATCGTCATGCCCCCTCTCACCGGTACTCCGACAGCCTGCGCCCGATGCCGAGCACCGCGCCGGCCGCGGCCAGCACCGCGAGCACCGCGGCGCCCACCACCAGGCCGTTCATCGCGCCCCGGCCGTCTCCGGCGGCCTGCTTGAACTCGGTCTCCTCGTGGTCGATCGCCGCCTTCAGGGCCGTGTCGACGTTCCTGAAGCACTCGCCCGTCGGCTTCTTGTCGTCGGAGCCGATCACCCGGTCCAGCGCGCCCTGGTAGTTGCCCAGGTTGTCCTCCGCGCGGGCTTCAAGGTGCCGTTCCTTCCAGACCTTCATGTTCGCCGTCGCGGCCTGGACCGGCTTCTCGCCCGCGCTGTTGTCGGCGAGGCCCTCGGCGGCGGCCAGGTTCGCGGTGAGGTCCTTCATCTGTTTCTTGTAGTTTTCGTCGAAGACGTCCAGCGTCTTCGCGTTCGCGCCCGTGCCCACCGTCTTGGTCTCCGCGCCGCGCGCGACCAGCGTGAGGTTCTCGTTGCCCCGGGCCTTGAGCGAGGCGATCCGGGCGTCGTTCAGCGTGTTCAGCGAGCGGACCGCGTTGTCGTACGAGTCGTTCAGGCCGGCGCGGGCGACGCTGTGGCCGACGACCAGCCACAGCAGGACGACCGTGGAGGCGGCCGTGGCGGCGACCAGGCCGTGGTTCAGCACACGGTTCGTACGGCGGTAGTTGCGGTGCTGGGCCCAGGCGAGGCCGCCGATGGCGAGGACGCCGGCGCCGATCGCGATCCACGGGTAGGGCGTCGCGTCGTCGTAGTCGGAGCGCAGGCGCTGGTTCTCCACCGTGTAGAGACGCTCGGCGTCGTCGAGCATCACCTGCATCTTGGAGTTCGCGTACCGGAGGTAGGCGCCGCCGAGGGGGAAGCCCTGGCGGTTGTTGGCCCGGGCGCGCTCCACCAGGCCCTTGTACTCGGGCAGCATCCTGTTCAGCTTGGTGATGGTCTTCTCGGAGGTGGAGCCGGGTTCCGAGTTGGCCGCCGCGGTGACCAGCTTCTCCGCCGCGCTGTTGATGTCCTTCTCGTAGAGGTCGCGGGACGCCTGCGTCTCCTGGCCGCCCGCGAGGAAGCCGCTGGACGCGGCCGTGTTGGCGTCGGCGAGGGAGCGGTAGATCTCCGCCGCGTCGGCGCTCAGCGGCTGGCTGCTGTTCAGCACGTCGTCCGCGGCGGCCGAACGGTCCGTCATCTCCAAGGCGGTGACCGCCCCGAACGCGACGACGAGGAGGGCGAGCACCGCGCCGATGATGCGCAGCCGCCCGGGCTCGGTGGTCGCCGCGGCACGCAGCTGGTCGACGCCCTCGGCCCACGCCGTACGGCGGGGAGGCCCGGTGTCGGGCATGGCGGAGCGGACCTGCGGTCCGGGCGGCGGGGCCTGTGGCGGCACCGCGGGCATCGTGGGTGCGGGCGCCCCCGGTGGCGCCGCACCGCCCTTCTGCTGATATGTCACTCGACCTCCCCCATGGTCATAGGCCGGTCACCCCCGCCCGGGCGCCAGGAAGCGCGGGCAGAGGTGCACGGCCGCAAGTATCGCCGCCGGGACTGACATCCGCACAGGCCTTGATGCGATCTTGTTCGGATTGCAGCAAGGCCTTGCCCGGATCGCAGCACGGCGAAGATCCCGTACCACCCCTGCCCATGAATACGCCAACCCGAACTGTTCGGTTCCCGGCGCGCTCAGACCTTCTCGTAGAACTCCCGCACGCGGGCGTGCGCCAGGGCCGGGGCCCCCTCGTGGTCGAGTCCGAGGAGGGCGGAGCCGAGGACCGGCCGGGCGGTGACGACGCTGGGTACGGCCTTGGGGGCGCGCTCGGCCAGCAGTTCCCTTATCCGGTCGTCGAGTTGGGGGTGGCGGGCGGCCAGGACGCCCCCGCCGAGCAGGACCGGGGTCTCCTCGTCGAGCAGGTCGAGACGGGTCAGGGCGACGACTGACATGGCCGTGACCTCGTCCGCGAGCCGGTCGACGAGCGCGCGGGCGACCGGGTCGCCGTCCGCCGCCGTGGCGAAGAGGACCGGCGTCAGCTCGTGGCGCCGCGCGTGCTCGATGTGTTCCAGGTGCAGGGCCTCGATCAGCGCGTACATGGAGTCGAGGCCGAAGTGGGCGGGCAGGGTGCGGGCCAGCGCGGTCGGACCGCCCCGCCCGTCCTCGGCCCGCGCCCCGTGCCACAGGGCCTCCTCGGAGAGACCCCAGCCCCCGCCCCAGTCACCGGAGATACGGCCCAGGGCGGGGAACCGGGCGACCCTGCCGTCGGGCCGCATGCCCACGCAGTTGATGCCCGCGCCGCACACCACGGCCACCCCGCGCGGCTCCTCCACACCGGCCCGCAGGATCGCGAAGGTGTCGTTGCGGACCTGAACGGTCGTGCCCCACGCGCGCGCGTGCAGCGCGGCCGCCAACTGCTCCTCCTCCACCGGCAGATCGGCGTTGGCCAGACACGCGGAGACATGGTCCACGGAGTCCACGCCCGCCGCGGCGAAGGCGCGGCCGACGGCGTCCGCGACCGTGTCGACCGCCTCCCGGATGCCGACGACGGGTGGCCGGAACCCGCCGGCGCGCGCCGTGGCCAGCACGCTCCCGTCGGCTGCCACGACCGCCACGTCGGTCTTGCTGTTGCCCGCGTCGACGGCGAGGACAGTTGCGGTCACGCCCACGCGAGGTGCTCCCGGTTGTGCGCGATCAGCCGGTCGGTGAGGCCCTCGGCGTACGCGTACTGGCCCACCAGGGGATGGGCGAGCAGCGCCCGGAACACCCGCTCGCGTCCCCCGCGCAGCGCGGCCTCCAGGGCCAGGTCCTCGTACGCGGTGACGTTCGCCATCAGCCCCGCGTACAGCGGGTCCACCGGGGCCACCGGCAGCGGGGCCGCCCCCGCGTGCCCGACCGCCGCCTGTACCTCGATCACGGCGTCGTCGGGCAGGAACGGCAGCGTCCCCTTGTTGTAGGTGTTCACCACTTGGTACCTGCTCCCGCCCCCGCCGAGCAGCGACGCGGCGAGGTCCACGGCCGCCTCGGAGTAGTACGCCCCGCCCCTCTTGGCGAGCAGCGCAGGCTTCTCGTCGAGTTCCGGGTCGCCGTACATCTTCAGCAACTCCCGCTCCATCTCGGCCACTTCGGCGGCCCGCGACGGCTTCGTACCCAGTTCTCGTACGACCTCGTCGTGCGCGTAGAAGTAGCGCAGGTAGTAGGACGGGACGACGCCCAGCCGGTCGAGGATGTCGCGCGGCAGGCGCAGGGTGTCGGCGAGGGAGTCGCCGTGCTCGGCGAGCAGTTTGGGCAGCACGTTCTCGCCCTCGGGGCCGCCGAGGCGCACACCGGTCTCCCAGGTGAGGTGGTTGAGGCCCACATGGTCCAGGTGCACATCGGCGGGGGTGACGCCCAGCATTCCGGCGAACCTCCGCTGGAATCCGATCGCCACGTTGCACAGTCCGACCGCCTTGTGACCGGCCTGGAGCAGGGCGCGGGTCACGATGCCGACGGGGTTGGTGAAGTCGATGATCCAGGCGTCCGGGTTGGCACGACGTACGCGCTCGGCGATGTCGAGCACCACCGGGACCGTACGCAGCGCCTTGGCGAGGCCGCCGGCGCCGGTCGTCTCCTGGCCGACGCAGCCGCACTCCAGCGGCCAGGTCTCGTCCTCGCCCCGCGCGGCCTGTCCGCCGACGCGGAGCTGGAGCAGCACCGCGTCGGCGCCCTCGACACCCGCGTCGAGATCGTCGGTCGTGATGATGCGCCCCGGGTGCCCCTGCTTGGCGAAGATGCGCCGCGCCAGAGAGCCGACCAGTTCGAGACGGTCGAGGGCGGGGTCGACCAGGACCAGTTCCTCTATGGGCAGGGTGTCCCTCAGCCTCGCGAACCCGTCGATGAGTTCAGGGGTGTAGGTGGAGCCCCCGCCCACTACTGCGAGTTTCATGTCAGCCCTTCACTCCGGTGAGCGTGACGCCTTCGACGAACGCCTTCTGCGCGAAGAAGAACACGAGGATCACGGGGGCCATGACCAGGACGGTCGCGGCCATCGTCAGATTCCAGTCGGTGTGGTGCGCGCCCTTGAAGGACTCCAGGCCGTAGCTCAGGGTCCAGGCGCCGGGGTTCTCGGACGCGTAGATCTGCGGTCCGAAGTAGTCGTTCCAGGCGTAGAAGAACTGGAAGAGCGCGACGGCGGCGATGCCGGGTCTGGCCATCGGCAGGACGACCCTCAGCAGGGTTTTGAAGTCCCCGCAGCCGTCGACCTTCGCCGCGTCGATGTACTCGTTCGGGATCGTCATCAGGAACTGCCGCAGCAGGAAGATCGAGAACGCGTCCCCGAACGCCATCGGGATGATCAGCGGCCACAGGGTGCCCGACAGATCCAGCTGCTTCGCCCAGAACAGGTACATCGGGATGATGATGACCTGCGGCGGCAGCATCATCATCGAGATGACCAGCATCAACGACAGGTTCCGGCCACGGAAGCGGAACTTGGCGAGCGCGTACGCCACCGGAATGCTGGACACGACGGTCAGGACGGTGCCGGCACCCGCGTACAGAAGGGTGTTCTTCCACCAGGTGAGGAAGCCGGGCGTGTCGAAGACCTTCGCGTAGTTGCCCCACTCCCAGGTGTGCGGGACCAGGTCCCTGGTGAGGGTCTGGTTGTCGCTCATCAGGGAGGTGAGGACGACGAACACGAAGGGCAGCACGAAGAACAGCGCGGCCGCGACGCCGAGCGCATGCACGGCGATCCATTCGAGGAGCGCCTTGCGGCGGGCCGTCCGTTCGGCGGGTGTCACCGGCGGCGACCCCAGCTCCACGGGCTTGTCGAGTACTTGGGTCATGGGTCAGTCACCTGCCTGGATGAGACCGCCCCGGCGCCGCATCAGGAACGCGGTGAACACCATGGACAGGGCGAACAGCACCAGCGCGACCACGCACGCGGAGCCGTAGTCGAAGCGCTGGAAGCCGAGGTTGTAGACGAGCTGCGGCAGGGTGAGCGTCGACTTGTCGGGGTATCCCGGTTCGAACTGCTGGCCCGAGCCGCCGATGATCCCGGAGGCGACCTTCCCCGCGACGAGTGGCTGCGTGTAGTACTGCATCGTCTGGATCACACCGGTGACCACCGCGAACATGACGATCGGTGAGATGTTCGGCAGCGTCACGAACCGGAACCGGTGCCAGGCGGACGCACCGTCCAGCTCGGCGGCCTCGTACTGCTCCTTCGGTACGTCGAGCAGCGCGGCCATGAAGATGACCATCAGGTCGCCGACGCCCCAGAGGGCCAGCATGGTGAGGGCGGGCTTGGACCACGCGGCGTCCGTAAACCAGCCGGGCGTCGGCAGTCCGAGGTCGCCGAGGACCGAGTTGACCGGCCCGGTGCCCGGGTTGAGCAGGAAGACGAAGGCCAGCGTCGCCGCGACGGGCGGCGCCAGATAGGGCAGGTAGAAGAGCGTGCGGAACACACCCGTGCCCGTCTTGATCTTCGTGATCAACAGGCCGATGCCCAGGCCGAAGGCGACCCGGAGCGTGACCATGACGACCACCAGCCACAGGGTGTTGCGCAGCGCGGGCCAGAACATGGGGTAGTCGCTGAAGACGTAGTTCCAGTTCTCCAGACCCCTGAACTCGGGGACACCGAAGCCGTCGTACTTCATGAACGAGAAGTACACGGTCGAGATCAGCGGATACGCGAAGAAGACGCTGAAACCGATCAGCCACGGCGACATGAACGCGGCCGTACGAAGCGCCGACCGGCGGCGCTTCGCACGCAAGGTGAGCGTGGACATCGGTGCTACTTCGCCTGCTCGATGTCACGGTCGATCTGGTCGGCCGTCTTCTTCAGACCGGCCTTCAGATCCTTCGCCTTGCCGGACTCGTACTGGTAGCCGAAGTCCTGCAGTGTCGTCTGGTATGTCGAGCCGTTGACGGAGGCCGGCGGGGTGTTGGAGTGCGGGTTCTGCGCGATGTCCAGGAAGGTCTTGAAGCCCGGGTCGACCGTCAGGTCGGGCGACTTCAGCGCGGCGAACGTGGACGGCACGTTGTGGATGGCGTTGGCGAAGGCGACGACGGCCGCGGTGTCGGTCGTCATGTACTTCACCAGCTCCCAGGCCGCGTTCTGCTTCTTGCTCTGCGGCGCGATCCCCATGATCGTGCCGGAGAGGAAGCCCTTGCCGTACTCGTCGACCTCGTCGTCGGCGACGGGCATGGGAGCCGTGCCGATGTCGAACTTCACGCCCGCGTCCTTCGCCATCCCGAGCCGCCACTCGCCGTCGAGCTGCATGGCCACCTGGCCGGTCTGGAAGGGGTGCTTGGCGCCCCATTCGTCGCCGAACGTGTTGCGGTACTTCTCCAGCTTCTGGAAGCCGCCGAGGCTGTCGACGAGCTTCTTCTGGTACGTGAACATCTCGGCGAAGGCCGGGTCCTCGGCGATGCTGGACTTGCCGTCCTTGTCGAAGTAGGCGTGGTCCCACTGCGACATGTAGTGGTCCACGACCGTCTCGTAGCCGTGGTAGTTCGGCATGAAGCCGAGCTGCTCGTACGAGTCGCCCTTGGACTTCGTCAGCTTCTTGGCCACCTCGGTGAACTCGGACCACGTCTTCGGCGGCGCCTTGATGCCCGCCTTCTCGAACGCGTCCTTGTTGTAGTAGAGGCCGTACGCGTCTCCCAGGAGCGGCATCGCGCAGCGCGTGCCCTCGAACTGGGTGTACTCCAGCATCGGCTTGGGGATGATCTTGTCGAGGTCGAGCTTCGACTTCTCGATGAACGGCTTGAGGTCGGCGAAGGCGCCGGACGAACAGAACTTGCCGATGTTGGACGTGGTGAACGACGACACCACGTCCGGGCCCTTGGAACCACCCGCGCGCAGCGCCTGGTTGAGCTTGTCGTCGTTGATGTTGCCGACGACCTTCACCTTGATGTTGGGGTGTTCCTTCTCGAAGCGGTCGATGTTCGCCTGGATGGCCTTGACCTCGGCGGGGGCGCTCCAGCCGTGCCAGAACGTGATCGTGGTCGACGCGTTCGGGTCGTCCGTGGCGCCGGTGTCCGACTGGCCGGTACAGGCGGTGGTGAGAAGGGCTATCGAGGCGGCGGCGAGCACGCTTTTCCTGGGAATTGCGGGCATTTTGATGATTCCGGGCATGGCGAAGTCTCCCTGGGGCGGGACGGGGTGGTGTGGGACGGGATGCGTACGGAGATGTGCGGGGGAGGCGTGCGGGGTCGGGCTCAGCGCGAGGTGTCGAAGGCCTCGTCGCGGGTGGCCACGAGCGCGCTCTCCAACGCGCCGCGCAGCACGGGGTGTTCGTCGACGTCGCCGACCACGAGGCGCGGCCGGGGTGCGGCCAGCTCCTCCAGCTCGGCCTGCACCAGGGCGCGCAGCGGTTCGCCGCCCCTGGTGAGCGAGGCCCCGCTGAGGACGACGAGTTCGGGGTCGAGGACGGAGACGAGCGAGGCGAGACCGGTGGCCAGCCCCGTCGCGTACGTCTCCAGGAGCTGCCGGTGGGCCCCCGCGTTGATGTCCGCCGCCTGCTCGACGAGCGCGGCGGCGGCTTCGGCGTACGGCCCGGTTGGCAGGGGCTGGATGCCGAGTTCGCGGGCGAGTTTCGGGATGGCCTGGGAGCCGGCCAGCTCCTGGTAGCCGCCGCTGTTGGCCTTGGTGACGTGCCGGACGAGCGGCGCGCCGGGTACGGGGAGGAAGCCGACCTCGCCCGCGCCGCCGGTCCAGCCGCGGTGCAGGCGTCCGCCGAGGACGAGCGCGGCACCGAGGCCGCCCTCGTTCCACAGCAGGACGAAGTCCTCGTGGCCCCGGGCCGCACCGAGCCGCTGCTCGGCTATGGCGACGAGGTTGACGTCGTTCTCGTACTCGACGGGCATCGGCAGTGCGGCCGCGAGCTCGTCGAGCAGGGCGGGGGAGTGCCACCCGGGGAGGTGGGAGGCGTAGCGCAGCCGTCCCGTGTTGGGGTCGAACGCGCCGGGGGTGCCGATGACGAGCCGCTGGATGTCGGCCCGGACCAGCCCCGCCGCCTTCACGGCGCCGTCGAGGGCGTCGGTGACCTGCCGCACGACGGTCTGGCCGGCGCGGCGGCCGGGGGTGGGCAGTTCGTACTCTCCCACCGTCCGCCCCGTCACATCGGCGACGGCGGCGAGGATCCGCTCGGGTGTCACGTCGAGACCTGCGGCGTAGGCGGCGGCCGGGTTCACCGCGTACAGCTGTGCGTTGGGCCCCGGCCGGCCCTCGCTGGTGCCGGTGACGAGGACGAGCCCCGCCGCCTCAAGGCGGGCCAGCAGTTGCGAAGCGGTCGGCTTCGACAGGCCGGTCAGCTTGCCGATCCGGGTCCGGGACAACGGCCCGTGCTCCAGCAGGAGATCGAGTGCGGCACGGTCGTTCATGGTCCGCAGAACGCGAGGGGTGCCCGGCGTACCGGCGGTTCCTGCCATGAGTGTCGACACCTGCCTTTCGGCTGCCCAGCTTCCCAGTGGTGCCACCGGGAAGTCCACCGAGGAATCATTGTTAGGAAACTTTCCTATCGGTGGGAGGAAGGTAGGCCCGGGGTGGGGGACGCGTCAATACCGGCCACTGTCGGGCAACGAAGTCGTTACCCGGCGGACGGCGGGGGGACACGCGACCCGGCGGACAGTGCGGGAACACGTGTGTGGGGCGGCACCCGGAGTGACCCGGACACCGCCCCACGGAGGCTGCGCGCGTATGAGAAAGCTCTCGCCCCTACTTCGTCACATTCGTCGGCACCGCCGCCGGCGCTATGGGTGACGCCGTCTGCGACTGGGGGGACGCGGAGTTGGAGTAGGCCGACGGGGCCGCCATCCCCGCCGTCGGATCGGGGGCCGTGCCCTCGTCCGCCAGGACCGGGAGGCCGCCGACGATACGGATGCCGGCCGCGTCCAGGGCGTGCTTGATGCGCCAGCGGAGTTCGCGCTCCACGCTGAGCGCCTTGCCCGGCATCGTCTTCGCGGAGACGTGGACGACCATCGAGTCGAGCAGGACGCTGTCGAGGCCCAGGACCTCGATGGGGCCCCAGAGGCGCTCGTTCCAGGGCTCGGCCTTGCTCATGTCCTCGCCGACCTGGTTGAGGAGGGTCTTCACCCGGTCCAGGTCCTCCGAGGGGTGGACCGTGACGTCGACACCGGCCGTGGCCCAGCCCTGGGAGAGGTTGCCGATGCGCTTGACCTCGCCGTTGCGGACGTACCAGATCTCGCCGTTGTCGCCGCGGAGCTTGGTGACGCGCAGGCCCACCTCGATGACCTCGCCGGAGGCCACGCCCGCGTCGACCGTGTCGCCCACGCCGTACTGGTCCTCCAGGATCATGAAGACGCCGGAGAGGAAGTCCGTGACCAGGTTGCGGGCGCCGAAACCGATGGCCACGCCCGCCACACCCGCGGAGGCCAGCAGGGGGGCCAGGTTGATCTCGAACGTGCCGAGGATCATCAGCGCGGCCGTGCTCATGATCGCGAAGGACGCGACCGAGCGGAGCACCGAACCGATGGCCTGGGAGCGCTGACGGCGGCGCTCGACGTTGACCAGGAGGCCGCCGAGAGCCGTGCCGTCGACCGCCTGGGCCGTACGGTTCATGCGGTCTATGAACTTCGTGATGGTCCGACGTATGACCACTCTCAGCACGGCCGCTATCACCAGGATCAGCAGCACGCGCAGGCCGATGCTGAGCCATGTGGACCAGTTCTGCTCGACCCAGCTCGCGGCGTTCGTCGCGCCTTCCTGGGCGTCCTGGAGCGTTGGCGACGTCGGTTCCTCGGTGGGATCGGCGGCCGACAGGACGGACAAGAACACGGCAGGTACCTCCAGGCGTAGCGGTCCGCCCGTGGCAGGGACATCGGGATAGGGGCACCGACGGGCAGAACCACCACACTAACGGGGCACCATGTGCGGATCGTTGCAATGTTCGAGGGAGACACTGTGCTCACCTGGGGATGAAGAGGGTGTGGTCGAAAACACTCCCAGCCCGTTACCGGGACATGGTGGCGCTTCCACCAGGCATGAGGGGAGACTGACTACAGATCGTCCCGGCGCGAGCCACGCGCCGCCGGCGTACAAGGAGGCCATCCGTGCCGCATGTCCTGGTCCTCAACGCGTCGTACGAGCCCCTCGGTGTCGTACCGCTCCGCCGCGCGCTCGTCCTCGTCCTCGAGAACAAGGCTGTCTGCCTCGAGGAATCCGGCGCCTTTATGCATAGTGCAACCGTTACTGTCCCCGCACCCAGCGTGGTCCGGCTGAAGAGGTTCGTACGGGTCCCTTACCGGGGGCCCGTTCCGCTGACCCGTCGGGCGCTCTTCGCCCGGGACGGCGGCCGGTGCATGTATTGCGGTGGCGTCGCAACCAGCGTCGACCACGTCATCCCGCGCAGCCGCGGGGGTCAGCACGTCTGGGACAACGTGGTGGCGTCCTGCCGCCGCTGCAACCACGTCAAGGCCGACCGTCACCTGGTCGAGATCGGCTGGCGCCTGCGCCATAAACCGGCCCCGCCGACGGGGCTCGCTTGGCGCATCATCGGAACCGGGCATAGGGACCCGCGCTGGCTGCCATACCTGCAGCCGTACGGCGCGGAGGACGCGATGGCCCGGATCGACGGCATTTCCGCCTGACGATCCGGGCCTTCGTCTTGCCTTGCGCGGGCCGGTCCGTCTGGCGTTGCGCGGGCCGGTTCGCTTCTTTCGTGCGGGCCGGTCCGTCCTGCGTTGTGCGGCCGGTCGTCCTGCGTTGTGCGGGCCGGTCCGCTTCTTTCGTGCGGGCCGGTTCGCTGTTTTCCGGCGCTCCGGGAAGTCCCCTCGTGCCTCCCGGGGCGCCGGAGTCCTGTTGTGCGCAGGGCGGCCCGGCGCGCCCGGCGCGGCTACGCGAAGCGCAGCTCCGCAGGGTGCACCGAACGGCGCAGCAGGGGCAGGGAAGTGGCGGCGGCGAGGAGGCAGCACAGGTAGACGGCCGGGGGGACGAGTAGCGGCGACAGCGGGACCCCCGGTCCGCCGCCCGCCGAGAGCACCGCGTACCAGCCGCCGACGGTGATGCCTCCCACGCCCGCGAGCAGGACCGCCGGCGCGAGCGGCAGCGCGGTCTCAAGGAGCAGCGCCCGGCCGAGCACCCCGCGCGGCACCCCGGCGGCGACCTGCGCGGCCAGGCCCCGGCGGCGGGTTGCCAGCGACTCGGCGGTGCCCACGGCCAGGGCGGAGAGCGTGATCGCGAGGGCGACCAGGACGGCCGCTCCTGCCAGGTTGGCCCCGGTGGTGTAGAAGGACATGTCCACGGCCGGCGTGCCGGCCTCGCGGGTCGACAGCGCGTCGAGCATCATCTGCCGGATCCCCACGAAACCGGTCCCCACGACGGTCACGAGCAGCACCGCCGCATGGGTCCGGGCGGTTGCCCAGGGGTCGTCGCGCAGCCGCTCCGCCGCGAGCAGCACCGCCGGGTTCCCGGTGCGGGTCGCGAGCAGCCCGCCGATGAGGCGGGCCGTCGCGGCGGTCAGCCACACGGCTCCCGCGCAGTGCCGCGGAAAAACCTCGGCCGCGCTCCGGGAGGGGCTCTCAAAGGAGCTCTCGGGGGAGGGGGTCTCGCGGGAGAGGGCGGGCCTGATCGCGGGCGGTGGTCGTCCAGGCGCTCTTGGTAACCCGGCGCATCCGGGACAAGATGTGAACAAGGGCACGTTGTCCGGGCTGTCACGTCTGCGCGCCCGCCCACTGGGTAGGGCTGCCCTGACCCGCCGTACGACTACCCGCGACGACCAAGGAGGCCCCCATGGCCGCATCGGCACAGCTTCTGCTCTCGGCCCTCTCCAAACGCCCGGCGGACCAGCCCGCCGACCCCGACCCGTACATCTGCGTGTTCACCGCCGAAGGGCCCTGCGCGGAGACGCCGCTCACCAGCGAGCCGCCGCTGCCCGACGCCGCCCCCCTCACCAGCGAACCGCCTCTCGCCGACGCCGCGCACCTGACGAGCGAGCCCACCTCCACGGGCGCCGCCGCGGGCCTGGACCCATCGGGGGTCTGATGCCGCTCTCCCGGCTCGCCGCGCTGCACGGTGTCGCCACCTCCTTCAGCCCGTCCCCCGGGCGCACGGTCGCGGCCTCGGACGCCGCGGTCGTCGCCGTCCTCGCCGCACTGGGCGTCGCCGCCGGCACACCGGACGCGATCCGCACGGCGCTCACGGCGCGCGAGACGGAGCTCCGGGAGCAACTGCTCCCACCGACACTGGTGTGCTGGAGCGGGGCCGCGACGGCCGCCGGGAACGACCACGGCCCCGGGGCGCGCGACTCCGCCCCGGGGGCGGACGGCAGCGAGCGAGCGCGGGGCGAGGACCGGCCGACGCCGGATGAGCACCGGCCTGGGGCGGGCGAGAACCCTCCCGGGGCAAGCGAAAACCTCCCCGGGGCAAGCGACGACCGGCCCGGGCCGGACGCGGATGCGCTCGCGCCGGGCGGACCGCCATCCGTGGCCGATGCGTCCGTGGCCGATGCGTCCGCGGCCGGTGCATCCGCGGCCGGTGGTTCCCGCGGTGCCGCTGGTTCCGCGTCCGCGCCGGGCGGCCAGGAGCCGATCACCCCGCCCGGGTTTCCCGGAGACTCCTCGCTTGCCTCCGCCCTTGCCGCTCTGCCCGCCGGGACCCGGCTGCGGATCCGTACCGAGCAGGGGGAGACGCGCGCCTCCGCCGAGCAACTGCCCCTGGGTGTCCATGAGTTGGAGGCGACCGCTCCTGACGGGCGGACCGCCCGCGCCCATCTCGTCGTCGCGCCGATGCGGCTGCCCGCGGCACCGGGGCGTACGTACGGCCTGCTCGTGCAGGTCTACTCGCTGCTGTCGCGGCGCTCCTGGGGCATGGGTGACCTCGGGGACCTCGCCGAGCTGACGGCCTGGGCGGGGCGGGCGCTCGGCGCCGGGTTCGTGCAGGTCAACCCGATGCACGCGGCCGTGCCCGGCGCACCCACCGACCCCTCCCCGTATCGGCCCTCCTCCCGCCGCTACCCCGACCCCGTGTACCTGCGCGTCGAGGACATCCCCGAGTTCGCGTACGCCGACGAACGTGACCGCGACCGCGTCCGTACGCTCCTGGAGCGGGCGGGGCGGCTGCGCGAATCCGTGCTGGACAAAGGCGCGTTGATCGACCGCGACGCCGTGTGGGAGCTGAAGCGCGAGGCCCTGGAGCTGGTACGGGACGTGCCGCTCGGGCCCGGACGCCGTGCCGCCTACTGCGACTTCCTCGCCGAGGAGGGCGAGGCGCTGGAGGATCACGCCACCTGGTGCGCGCTCGCCGAGGTGTACGGCTCCGACTGGCAGAAGTGGCCGGCCGCCCTGCGCGACCCCCGCTCCGCCGAAACCGCCCGCGCCCGGGGCGAGTTGATGGACCGCGTCGACTTCCACAGCCGCCTCGCCTGGCTGACGGACGCCCAGCTCGCCACCGCCCAGCGCAGCGCGCGCGACGCGGGCATGGGGGTCGGGCTCGTGCACGACCTCGCGGTGGGCGTCCACCCCGGCGGCGCCGACGCCTGGGCGCAACAGGAGTACTTCGCGGCGGGCATGTCCGTCGGCGCGCCCCCGGACGCGTTCAGCGTGCAGGGCCAGGACTGGGGGCTGCCGCCGTGGCGCCCGGACCGCCTCGCCGCGTCCGGCTACGCCCCGTACCGCCGTCTCCTGCGCGCCCTCTTCAGGTACGCCGGCGCCCTCCGGATCGACCACGTCATGGGCCTCTTCCGCCTCTGGTGGATCCCACAGGGCCGCCCGGCCACCGAGGGAACGTATGTCCGATACGACGCCGAGGCCATGCTCGCGATCCTCGCGCTGGAGGCCTACCGCGCCGGGGCACTGGTGATCGGCGAGGACCTCGGCACCGTCGAGCCGGGCGTCCGGGAGAAGCTCCACCAGCACGGCGTGCTCGGCACCTCGGTGCTGTGGTTCGAACGCGACTGGGACGGTACGGGGCTGCCGTTGCCTCCCGAAAGCTGGCGCGCCGACTGCCTCGCCACCGCCACCACCCACGACCTGCCGCCCACCGCGTCCCGGCTCACCGGCGACCACGTCGAACTCCGCGACCGGCTGGGTCTGTTGACCCGCCCCGTGGAGGAGGAACGGGCCGAGGCGGCCGCCGACGTGGGGGAGTGGCTGGCGCTGCTCGCCCGGCTCGGACTGCTCCAGGGCGCGGCCGGCGGGCTGTCGGAGGACTCGGAGGAGGCGCAGATCCAGGCCCTGCACCGGTTCCTGCTGCGCACCCCCGCCCGCATGATCGGCGTCTGGCTCCCGGACACCGTCGGCGACCGCCGCCCGCAGAACCTGCCCGGCACCTGGGACCAGTACCCGAACTGGCGCCTGCCCGTCGCCGACGCCGAGGGCCGCCCCGTCACCCTGGAGGAACTCGCCGCCTCACCCCGGCTGCACGCCCTCATCGACGTGGTGCGCGCGGGCCGGGCGGTGGGCGGACACGGGCCGGACACGGGAGACTCCGGGCCGGACCAGGCAGCATCAGGGCCGGACTCGGGCCGCACTTCGCCTCGTACGGCACCCCCGGGCGCGCGGCCGGATTAGGTGTTCGCTACGTTTGCACCGTGGACAAGAAGAACGCCCTGCGCGCCGGCGCCCTGGCTGCCGGTACGACGCTGATGATGCTGCTGATGTCGTCCCCCGCGCTCGCGCTGACGCCCGACGACGGCGACGATCCCGGTCCGGGCCTGAGCGTCATCGAGACGCTGGGGCTTTTTGTCGTGGCGCCGATCGGACTGTTCCTGCTGATCGCCGGTCTGGTCTGGGTCCTCGACGGATCGACCGACCGTCACCCGAAGGCAAAGGGCAAGGCCAAGACGAAGGCGGCCGTGAAGGCCTCCTGACCTCGGCCGGCTCCGGCCACTGAGGCTTTCTGTTTCGAGGGCACCGTCCTCGTGTACGTACGGCAGTTGTCGTACGTGCCCGAGGACGGTGCCCTCGACGTGTTTCCGCCCGGTACGGGCACCGCGTCCATCGGCTGCGGCTGCGGCGGTGGCGGTGGCTTCAGCGGGAGGGGCCCGGGTGCGGGGCCGTCAGATAGCGCTGGACCGTCGGTGCCAGCCAGGCCACGATCTCCTCGCGGGACAGAGCCACGGCGGGCGGCAGGCGCAGGACGTACCGGGTCAGCGCCATGCCCAGCATCTGTGACGCCACGAGCGCGGCGCGGGCCGGGACCTGCTCGGGGTCGGGGCAGACGCGCAGGGCCACCGGCACCAACTGCTCCTTGAAGATGCCCTGCATGCGCTCGGCCCCGGCGGCGTTGGTGACCCCGACCCGCAGCAACGCCGTGAGTACCTCGTCGTTCTCCCAGAGCGCCACGAAGTGCTCGACGAAGATCCGGCCGACCTCCTCCTTCGGCACCTTCTCCGGCACCGGCAGCCGCAGATCGATGTCGACGGCCGCCGCGAACAGGCCCTCCTTGTTGCCGTAGTAGCGCATCACCATCGACGGGTCGATCTTCGCGTCGCGGGCGATGGCGCGGATGGTCGCGCGCTCGTACCCGTCGGCGGCGAAGCGTTCGCGCGCCGCGGTGAGGATGGTGGCGCGGGTGGCGTCGGAGCGGCGGGTGGGCCCTGCCGGTGGGGAGGGCTGCGCGTGCTGGGCGGGGGAGCCGGTGTCGGTCATGCCAACAAGCGTAGGCCAACAACTGTTGACGGGCCAGGGGTGTCGCCCTATGGTGGCAAACGGGCGTTGGCCTACAAGCGTTGGCCTACGAGTGTTGGCACCCGGACCGCCCGGTGTTCGCCAACAGCCCTTGACCAACAACCGTTGGCACCAGGAGGCCGCCATGACAGGTACGACCGGCACGACAGGCGCGACCGACGAGAACGGCACCCCCCGTACCGACGTCACCCCCTCCCGCGACGTCATCGTCGTGGGCGCGGGCCCCACCGGTCTGCTGCTGGCCGGCGACCTCGCCACCGCCGGCATTCCCGTCACCCTCGTCGAGAAGCGCCCGCACAGGACCAGCAACCTCTCCCGCGCGTTCGCCCTGCACGCCCGCACGCTGGAGCAGCTAGACGCTCGAGGTCTCGCCGACGAGCTGGAGAGCAAGGGCCAGACGCTCGACCGGCTCCGGCTCTTCTCCCGCCTGACCATCGACCTCACCACCCTCCCCTCCCGCTTCAACCACCTGCTCGTGCTGCCGCAGTACGAGGTGGAGCGCGCGTTGGAGCGGCGGGCGGTGGAGGCCGGGGTGCGGTTCGCGTACGAGACCGAGGTGACCGGGCTGGTCCAGGACGCGGACGGGGTGACCCTCCGGGTGCGCGCGGCAGCCGGGGCCGAGCCGGCCGCCGGGGGAGCGCCGGAACTGGGGCAACTGCGGGAGCTGCGGGCGGCGTACGTCGTCGGGACGGACGGGATGCGCAGTGCCGTGCGGGAGGCCGTGGGGCTGCCCTTCCCGGGGCGTTCGGCGATCCGTTCCGTCGTACTCGCCGATGTCCGGCTCGCCGAGGAGCCGGAGACGCTGCTGACCGTGAACGCGGTCGGGGACGCGTTCGCGTTCCTGGCGCCCTTCGGGGACGGCTACTACCGGGTGATCGGCTGGGACCGCCGACGCGACGTCCCCGATGACACGCCCCTCGGCCTCGAAGAGGTCAAGGAGATCACCCGCCTCGCCCTCGGCCGCGACTTCGGGATGCACGACGCCCGCTGGATGTCCCGCTTCCACAGCGACGAGCGACAGGCTCCCGCGTACCGGGTCGGCCGGGTCTTCCTGGCCGGGGACGCCGCGCACGTGCACACCCCGGCCGGCGGCCAGGGCATGAACACCGGCCTCCAGGACGCCGCCAACCTCGGCTGGAAGCTGGCGGCGACACTCAACGGCCACGCCCACGCAGACCTGTTGGACACCTACCAGTCCGAACGCCACCCCGTCGGAAAGTCCGTCCTCCGCAGCAGCGGCGGACTCGTACGGCTCGCGATGGCCAAGCGGCCCTGGACGCTCGCGGCCCGCACCCTGCTCACCACGTTCGTGAACCACGCCCGCCCGGCCCGCACCCGCATGCTCGGCCAGATCACCGGCATCGGCTACGCCTACCCGGCCCCACGCGGCGCCCACCCCCTCACCGGCAAACGCGTCCCGGACGTGCCCCTTCGGGACGGCCGCCTGTACGAGGCCCTGCGCGGCGGCAGGTTCGTACTCATCACCCCGCCCGACGCACCCACGCCCCCCGACTCAGGCACCCGCAAGGACCGCCTGACCGTGGCAAGTTGGGCGAGCGACCGCCGCACAACCCTCCTGATCCGCCCGGACGGCTACGCAGCCTGGGCAGCGGAGAACCCAACCACAGAGGAACTAGAAACGGCACTGACAACATCAATGGGACAGGCCTAACGGGCCCCGTAAGGGGCGCGGGGAACTGCGCGACAAGCCACATCGAACCCGCAGCAGACAACGCACAGGACCCCCCTCCCCGGCGAGTCGCCTAGCGACTCGTCCGGCCCGCCCCGGCAAGCAACTGACGCAACAGATCAGCCAGTTGATCGGCCTGCCCCTCGTCGAGGGACGACAACGCCTCCGTCTGGACGGCAAGACCGGCCCCGACCGCCTCGTCGACAAGCACCAACCCCTTGTCCGTGAGCGTCACTTGGAGGGCGCGACGGTCGTGGGGGTCGGGGGACCTGCGGAGCAGACCGGCCCGTTCCAGCTTGTCGAGGCGGCCGGTCATGCCTCCCGTGGTCAGCATCAGCGTCGCCGAGAGCTGCCGGGGCGAGAGGGCGTACGGGTCGCCGGACCGCCGCAGCGTGGCGAGCACGTCGAACTCGCCGCGCGAGATGCCGAGCCCCGCGTACGTCTTCTCCATCCGGTCGCCCATCGCGCGCGAGAGCCGGAAGACGCGGCCGAAGACCTCCATCGCGGCCGTGTCCAGGTCGGGCCGGACGACGGCCCACTGGTCGATGATCGCGTCGACGGGGTCGGCGGGGGTCCTGGCGGCCCTGGAAGTGCTCATGGGGCGAGTATCCGCACCGCGTCACCGGGCTGCAAGAAGGTGGCTTGACGATAAGTAGCTTAGCGCTAAGCTAATTACTGCCAAGCCAACTCCCGGAACCGTCTTCCGGAGTCATCACGCGAGCCACCTCCCTCATGGAGCCGGTCATGAACCGCAGTACCGTCATCGCGCTCACCGCCCTGGCCCCCGTGTCCTGGGGCAGTACCTACGCCGTCACCACGGAGTTCCTGCCGGCCGACCGTCCCCTGTTCACCGGCCTGATGCGCGCCCTGCCCGCCGGGCTCGTCCTGCTGGCCCTCGCCCGCACGCTGCCCCGCGGGGTCTGGTGGTGGAAGGCGGCGGCCCTGGGCGCGCTGAACATCGGCGCCTTCTTCCCGCTGCTCTTCCTCTCCGCCTACCGGCTGCCGGGCGGTATGGCGGCGGTCGTCGGTTCCGTCGGCCCGCTCTTCGTCGTGGGTCTCGCGGCGGCCCTGCTCGGTGAACGCCCGACCCTCCGTACGCTCCTCACGGGCCTCGCGGCGGCCTTCGGCGTGAGCCTGGTCGTACTGAAGGCGGCCGGTGCGCTGGACGCCGTGGGTGTGCTCGCCGCCCTCGCCGCGACCGCGTCGATGTCCGCGGGCACCGTGCTGACGAAGAGGTGGGGGCGTCCCGAGGGGGTGGGCCCGCTGGCCCTCACCGGCTGGCAGCTGACCGCGGGCGGGCTGCTGATGGCCCCGGTCGCGCTGCTCGTGGAGGGCGCGCCGCCCGCGCTCGACGGCCGGGCGGTCGGCGGCTACCTTTATCTGGCGCTGGCCAACACGGCGGTCGCGTACTGGCTCTGGTTCCGCGGCATCGGCCGGCTCACCGCCACCCAGGTCACCTTCCTCGGCCCGCTCTCCCCGCTCACGGCGGCCGTAATCGGCTGGGCTGCGCTCGGCCAGGCGCTGGGTCCCGTGCAGCTGGCGGGCATGGCCCTGGCTTTCGGGGCGACGGTGTTCGGCCAGCTCGGGGCGCGTCCGGTGCGTCCGGTGCGTAAAGCCGAAACGTTCAGCTCAGCTGAAAGGAATGCTCGAAAAGATTCGATGGACGTGACAGTTCCGGCGCTGCGACGGTAGATCCACATCGACCGGGTTCCCGGTGACGGGAAGAAAGGCGTGGATACACCGTGGGAGTCCCGGACCAGACCACCCGTACGCACCACAGCCCGCCGGACGCGGCTGGAGCGAACCGAAAGGGCGCCGACCCCGGCCCCAGCCCCGGCCCCCGCCCCCGCCTCGGCCTGGGGCTCGGCATCGCACTCGCCGCCGTCGCCACCGTCGTCTGGTCCGGCAGTTTCGTCACCTCCCGGGCGCTGCACGACAGCGTCCCGCCCGTCCAACAGGCCTTCTGGCGCTGGATCGTGGCGCTCGCGGCCCTCGCCCCGTTCGCGGCGAGAGCGGCCTGGCGGCAACGGCACGTACTCCGCCGACACCTCGGTTTCCTCCTCCTCGCCTCCCTCCTCGGCATCGCCGCGTACAACACCCTCGTCAACCAGGCGGCCCTCTCCACCTCCGCGGGCACCATGGGCATGATCATGGCCGCGTCGCCGGTCCTGATGGCGGTGCACGAACGCGTCGGCGGCGTACGACTCGGGGTACGCCGGATAGCGGGCATGCTGATCGCCTGCGCCGGGGTCCTGCTGCTCATGGGCGGCGGGAGGCCCTCGCTCGACTTCGGTGCCGGGGACCTCTGGATGGCGGGGGCGGCCGTGTGCTTCGCCTCGTACAGCGCGCTGCTGCGTCACAGGCCGCGCGAGCTCGACGGACTCGCCTTCCTCTTCGCGGCGTTCGTGCTCGGGACGGCGATGCTGCTCCCGGCGTACGCGGTGAGTCTGGCCGTCCAGGGACCTTTCGACCCGACGCCGTCGACCGTCGGACCCATCCTCTACATCGGCGTCTTCTCCTCCGCGCTCGCCTTCTTCGCCTGGAGCAGGGCGATCGCGCTGATCGGCGCGGCCAGGGCCGGGGCGGTCTACTACCTCCAGCCGGTGTGTGTGGCGGCGCTGTCGTACGCGGTCCTGGGCGAGGCGACGAGTCCCGCGCAACTGCTCTGCATGCTGCTGATCCTCGGCGGAGTCGTCCTCAGTGCCGGATAGGTTGCCGTCCATGGCCGAGCACGACAGGTGGGACATCAAGAAGCTGATCATTCTGCGTACGTTGCGTGAGCGGGGCACCGTCACGGCGGCTGCGGAGGCCCTCCTGCTGACCCCCTCGGCCGTCTCCCAGCAGCTGACCAACCTCGCCAAGCAGCTCGGTGTGCCGCTGCTGGAGGCGCAGGGGCGGCGGGTACGGCTCACCGGCGCGGCCCATCTGGTCCTGCGGCACGCGGAGGCGGTGTTCGAGCAACTTGAGCGGGCGGACGCGGAGTTGGCGGCGTACGCGCACGGGGAGGTCGGGGAGGTACGGGTGGCGGCCTTCTCCACGGCCGTGCCCGCGCTCGTCGTACCCGTCGTGCGGGCCCTGCGTGTGGCGCGCCCGGGGGTCCGGGTGCAGGTGCGGGAGGCCGAGGCGGGGGAGGCCTACGAGTTGCTGGGGGCCGGTGAGGTCGATCTCGCACTGTCACTCGCGGCGCGGGCCGTGCCGGACGCGGGGGACGGGCGGTTCACCCGCGTGCCGTTGCTCGCCGACCCGCTCGATGTCGCGCTGCCCGCCCATCACGCGCTGGTGGGAGCGGCGGAGGTACGGCTCGCCGATCTGGCGGGGGAGGCGTGGATCTTCGGCGGGAGCGGGCCGTGGTCCGACATCACGCGGGGGGCGTGCGAGGCGGCCGGGTTCGCCCCTCGGCAGGGGCATTCGGCGGCCGGGTGGGCCGCCATCCTCGCCATGGTGGGAGCCGGGATGGGAGTCGCGCTGGTGCCCCGGATGGCTGTGGCCGGGACAGTGGCGGGGCGGGGGGACGGCGTGGCGATGCGGGCCCTCGACGCCGACCGGCCTCGGCGGCATGTGGTGGCCGCGGTGCGGCGTGGGGGTGAGGGGGCGCCGGCGGTGGCGTGCGTTCTCGACGCCCTGCGGGCCGAGGCGGGCGCGTTGACGGCCCGCCGTCCGGGGTGAAGTTTTCTCGCCCCGTCACTCTGCCCGTCTCCCCGAGGCACCCGGGGCCCCGCCCGGTGCACTCGCACCGCAGGGCGGCCACTCAGGATGTGAGCTTCAGCTGCTTGATCTGGGCGGAGGTCAGGGCCCGGTCGTAGACACGTACGTTCTTGACGGCGCCGGGCAGGAAGTCGGCGGGGCCGCCGTTGTACTTGGCCCGTCCGATCACCAGGGAGCCGCCCGCCTCGGTGGTGTCGGCCACGGTCCCCTCCTGGACGCCGTCGACGTAGACGCTGAGCCGGCGCCCGGTGCCGTCGCACACGCCGACGAGGTGGGTCCAGACACCCGCCACGGGGGCGGTGCGGGCCACCGCGCGCTGGGTGGCCCCGGCGAAGACCCACTGCCGCTCATCGGTGGAGTACTGGAGGTAGAAGCAACTGTGGTCCTCGCCGTCCTCGCTGACGGCGGTGGCGAAGCTGTCGGGTATCACGCTCAGCCGCACCCACGCCGACACGGTGAAGCTGCGCCCCTCGCTCGTGTCGATCACCGGCCCGGTGGTGACGATCTGGCTGCTCGTGCCGTCGAACACCGCGGCCCCGTCCTGCCACCGCACACCGGTCGCGGTGCCGTCGTTGCCGCCGAGGGCGTCGCGGGCGACGTCGCCCGGGGCCGCGTCGAGGGGCCAGTGGCCGGCGGGTCGGGGGAGCCGGTCGGCGGGGGCGGGGGCGGGGGCGGAGGCGGACGGGGATGCGCCGGCCGCGGCGCCCTCCTTCTCGTCGTCCCCGGAGCGGGTGAGCCACAGGCCCGTACCGCCGCCGAGCACGGCGACGGCGGCCCCTGCGCCGGCGAGGAGGAAGCCGCGGCGCGCGGGCCGGGGCGGGGCGGTGCCGAGGGGGGTGGCGGGGTGTGCGAGCGGGGCCGCCTCCGCAACCTGCGTGGGTGAGTACTCCCGTAACCCGCCGCGTGTCCCGGCCGTCCCTGCCGTGTGCGCGGGGCCGGCCGGCACAGGTGTCTGCGCGGCGGCCGAGGGCCCGACATGGGCGAGTATCTGCCGGGGGGTGGGCCGGCCGGCCGGGTCCTTGGCCAGGCAGGCGCTGATGAGCGAACGCAGGCCGGGGTCCGCGATGGAACCGACGTCGGGCTCGCCGTGCACGACCCGGTAGAGCAGGGCGGGAGTGGGCCCGCCGCCGAACGGGTTGACGCCGGTCGCGGCGAAGGCCAGCACCGCGCCGAGGCAGAACACATCGCTCGCCGGAGTGATCCCGGCCCCGGCCACCTGCTCGGGAGACATGAATCCCGGCGAGCCGGCCACGAGTCCGGTCCCGGTGAGCGAGTCGCCCTCGACGCTCCGCACGATCCCGAAGTCGATGACTCTCGGTCCGTCCTCGGCGAGCAGCACATTGGAGGGCTTGAGATCGCGGTGGATCAGATGCACGGCATGGATCGACACGAGGGCCTCGGCCAGCCCGGCGGCCAGCGCGAACACCGCCTGCGACGTGAAGGGCCCCTGCTCCGCCACGGCCTGCTCCAGCGAGGGCCCGGCGATGTAACTGGTCACCAGCCAGGGCAGCGGCGCATCCGGATCGGCGTCGATCACCGGCGCGGTGAAGGCTCCGCTCACGGACCGGGCGGCCGCCACCTCGCGCCGGAACCGCGAGCGGAACTCGGGCCGCCGCAACAGCTCGGAGTGCACCACCTTCACCGCGACGAGCCGCCCACCGGGCGAACGCCCCAGGTAGACCCGCCCCATCCCACCCGAACCGAGTCGGCTGATCAGCTGGTACGCCCCGACGGATCCCGGGTCGTCCGACTCCAGCGCTGCCACAACTGCCTCCCGGCTCACCTGCTTTGCTGCATGGGCGCGGCCCAGCTTAGGCCGCAACGAACGACCGTTTGACCGAAACTCCGTACGACACACGGGAGTTCGAACAAGGGGCAGGCGTTTCAGCCTCTCCGGCGTTTGGGGGGCGGGGGTTCGGGGGCGGAGCCCCTGAGCAAGTGATGGGAACGGGCAGGGGCGGCGGGGGCGAAAACGCACCCGGCATATTCGCATAAGTGGATCTCCGTCGCGGCCGTCACAAGGGCCCCTTGACACCCTGACCCGGCACATCGAGCCTTGACGGGGCGCGCTCCCCGGACCTCTGGAACCGCCTGTTCGGGACGCTCAACGGCCGTACCGAGGTGAGGAGTTGGCGTGAGGGCAGAGGGCGCCCGGAGCCGGGGAAACCCGTATCCCACCGTCGACGAGCTGGCGTGGCGCGCGCGGGCGATGGTCGCGGAGCGGCCCAGGACATTGCGTCTGCGCACCGTCGGAACGTCCCGCGCCGGCCGGCCCCTGTGGCTGCTCTCCGCAGGCCACGGCGAGCACCAGATACTCACCGTGGCCGGTGCCCACGCCAACGAACCGGTCGGCGGTGCCTCCTCCCTCACCCTCGCCGAGGACTTCGTACGCGACCCGCGTGTCCTGGACGAACTCGGCTGCACCTGGCACTTCCTGCTCTGTCTGGACCCGGACGGCACGGCCCTCGGCGAGCGCCGGTTCGCCGGACACCCGGCCTCCGCGCCGACCCTGGACCGCTACTACCGCGGCTTCTACCGGCCCGCGTTCATCAGTCAGCCCGAGTTCCCGCCCGTGGACACGGACCCGCACACCGCGATGCCCGAATCGCGCGCGCTGACCCGGCTCCTCGACGAGCTGCGGCCCCTGATCCAGTTCTCCCTGCACGGAGTCGAAGTAGGAGGATCGTTCCTGCAGCTGACCCGGCCCGTGCCCGGAGCGCCGCGCGCCTTCCGGTCCGTGGCGGCGGAGCTCGGTATCCCGCTGGAGTACCGGCCGTTCGACGGCATGGGCTGGTTCGTGGACAGCCCCGGTGTGCTCGTCCTGCCGGACGGCAGCCCCGCCGACGAACGCGACCCCTCCGGCTACACCTCCCAGGCGACCTGGATGTACGCGATGCGGCACGGGACGGTCTCGGCCGTTGTCGAGGCCCCCTTCTGGAGCGTGGCCGGCGTGAGCGATCCGAGCCCCGTCACCCGCCCGGAGCGGGAGATCTCCCGGGCCGCCGAGATCCTGCTCAGCCGCGCCAAACAGCTGGAGAAGGTGCTCGGCGCGCTCGCCGACAAGCCGCCCGCTGACGAGCGCCGGCTGCCGTTCCACACCGCCGCGCGCGAACTCATGGACATCGGCCCCGGCGTGGTGGACACCTGGAACACCCACGACGCCCAGGGCCTGGGCGACGCCGAACTCGCCACCACCGTCGGCAACTCCGTCTCCCTCGGCATAGCCGCCCGCCGCATACCCCTGCGCGCGGCCGCGATGATGCGCAGCGCCCTCGACGAACCGCCCGAGGCCCTCGACACCCTCGTACGCGACTGGAGCCAGGAGCTGGAGACCACCTTCGTCGCCCGCTGGGTGCCGGTGCACCGGCAGACCGCCCTGCACATCCGCACGATGCTGCACCTGACCCGGCAACTGGTGAGCGCATGAACCCGGCAGCTGGAGAGCGCATGAAAAGGGCGCCCGGCACAGCACACGCCGGGCGCCCCCAATCACGTATCCACGTACCGCCTACCGCGTGGTCGCCGCCGCGTCCGCCGCCTGGGCCCTGAGCGCGCGCTCGATGCCCGCGCGGGACTCCGAGATCAGCCTGCGCAGTGCCGGGCCGGGCTCGGCGGAGGCCAGCCACTCGTCCGTCTTGCGGAGCGTCTCCTCCGAGACCTGGACGGACGGGTAGAGCCCGACCACGATCTGCTGGGCCATCTCGTGCGAGCGCGAGTCCCAGACGTCCTTGACCGCCGCGAAGTACTTGTCCGTGTACGGGGCGAGCAGCTCGCGCTGGCCGGTCTGGACGAAGCCGCCGATCACGGCCTCCTGCACGGCGTTCGGCAGCTTGTCGGACTCGACGACCGACGCCCAGGCCTCCGACTTCGCCTCCTCCGTCGGACGGGCGGCACGGGCGGACGTCGCGTGGCGCTCACCGGCGGCCGTCCTGTCACGCTCGTACTCGCCCGCGATCTCCGCCTCGTCGAACCGGCCCACCGCAGCGAGCTGCTGTACGAACGCCCAGCGCAGCTCGGTGTCGACGGCCAGCCCCTCGATGGTCTCGCGGCCGTCGAGCAGACCCTCCAAGAGGTCCAGCTGCTCCGGCGTACGGGCCGTCGCCGCGAAGGCGCGCGCCCAGGCCAGCTGGTGGTCGCCGCCGGCGGGGGCGGACTTCAGGTGGGCCAGCGTGGCGTCCGTCCAGCGGGTCAGCAGTGCCTCGCGCGCGGTCGGGTCGGCGTACAGCTCGACCGCCAGCTTCACCTGCCGGTGCAGCGACTGCACGACGCCGATGTCCGACTCCTTGCCGATGCCGGACAGCACGAGGGACAGGTAGTCGCGGGTCGCCAGCTCGGCGTCGCGCGTCATGTCCCAGGCCGAGGCCCAGCACAGGGCGCGCGGAAGGGACGACTCGAAGTCACCGAGGTGCTCGGTGACGAAGGCCAGGGACTGCTCGTCGAGACGGACCTTCGCGTACGAGAGGTCGTCGTCGTTGAGGAGGATCACCGCCGGGCGGCGCCTGCCCACCAGCTCGGGCACGGCGGTCAGTTCGCCGTCGACGTCCAGCTCGATACGGCCGTTCTCGTCGTCCCGCAGCAGCTTGCCGCTGTCGTCGTCGAGGTCGTAGAGGCCGACGGCGATCCGGTGCGGACGCAGCGTCGACTCGCCCTTGGCGCCGGCGGGCAGGGCGGGGGCCTCCTGGCGGATGGCGAAGGCGGTGATGACGCCGTTCGCGTCCGTCTCGATCTCCGGGCGCAGGATGTTGATGCCGGCCGTCTCCAGCCACGCCTTCGACCAGGTCTTCAGGTCCCGCCCCGAGGTCTCCTCCAGGGCGCCGAGGAGGTCGGACAGGCGCGTGTTGCCGAACGCGTGCCGCTTGAAGTAGGCCTGCACGCCCTGGAAGAACTCGTCCTCACCGACATAGGCGACGAGCTGCTTGAGTACGCTCGCGCCCTTGGCGTACGTGATGCCGTCGAAGTTGACCAGTACGTCGTCGAGGTCGTTGATCTCGGCCATGATCGGGTGCGTGGACGGCAGTTGGTCCTGCCGGTACGCCCAGGTCTTCATGGAGTTGGCGAACGTGGTCCAGGAGTGCGGCCAGCGCGACTGGGGGGCGTACGCCTGGCACGCGGCCTCGGCGTAGGTGGCGAACGACTCGTTCAGCCACAGGTCGTTCCACCACTCCATGGTGACCAGGTCGCCGAACCACATGTGCGCCAGCTCGTGCAGGATCGTGGCGGCCCGCACCTCGTACGCGGCGTCCGTGACCTTCGAGCGGAACACGTACTGGTCGCGGATCGTGACGGCGCCCGCGTTCTCCATCGCGCCCGCGTTGAACTCCGGCACGAACAGCTGGTCGTACTTCTTGAACGGGTACGCGTAGTCGAACTTCTCCTGGAACCACTCGAAGCCCTGCCGCGTCACCTCGAAGATCGCGTCAGAGTCGAGGAACTCGGCGAGCGAGGGCCGGCAGTAGATCCCGAGCGGAACCGACTGCCCGTCCTTCTCGTACACACTGTGCACCGAGTGGTACGGGCCCAGGATGAGCGCCGTGATGTACGTGGAGATACGGGGCGTCGGCTCGAAGACCCAGATGTCGTCCTTGGGCTCCGGCGTCGGCGAGTTGGAGATGACGGTCCAGCCGGTGGGCGCCTTCACGGTGAACTGGAAGGTGGCCTTCAGGTCCGGCTGCTCGAAGCTCGCGAAGACCCGGCGGGCGTCCGGCACCTCGAACTGCGTGTAGAGATAGGCCTGCTGGTCGACCGGGTCGACGAACCGGTGCAGGCCCTCACCGGTGTTGGTGTACGCGCAGTCGGCGACGACCCGCAGGATGTTGCGGCCCGCCAGGATCCCGGACAGCGCGATCCGCGAGTCCTTGAAGACCTCGGCCGGGTCGAGGGAGTCGCCGTTGAGGGTGACTTCGTGGACGGCCGGGGCCACCAGGTCGATGAACGACTCGGCGCCGGTCTCGGCCGAGTCGAAGCGCACGGTGGTCACGGACCGGTAGGTGCCTCCCTCGCCCTGCGCGCCGGAGAGGTCGAGATCGATCTCGTACGAGTCAACGGTGAGCAGCTTCGCCCGCTGCTGCGCCTCTTCGCGGGTCAGGTTTGTGCCAGGCACGCGGTCATCTCCTCGTTATGTGTGGGTTGCGCCATCCTTCCACGGCTGATGCGGGGAACGCGATGTCCGTTTCCCGCCGGTGGAAGGCGTGTGGGGGCGGGAGTCTGGAACGCATGACGACATATACCGCGCGGCCGATCACACCGGGTGTGCTGAAGGAACTCCGTGACGTCGACGACGCCGGGAGGGCCTGTGTTCCGTTCGTGGAGGGGGAGGGCGGGAGTCCGCTGCGGTGCTGTCTGCGGCGGAGCGGGAGTGGGGAGCGGATTGCTCTTGTCTCTTACGCTCCGTTGCGGCGGTGGGCTGCGGGTGCGGGCGTCGAGCCGGGGGCGTACGACGAGCAGGGGCCCGTGTTCGTCCACGCCGAGGAGTGTGCGGGGCCGGAGGAGGGTGGGGGTGGGCGGTACCCGTTCGCCAGCCCCGGGGCGCTGCGTGTCGTGCGCCGGTACTCCGCCGAGGGGCGCATCCTCGGTGGGCGTCTCCTCGACCTTCCGTCGACGCCCACCGAATCGCTGGACGCGGCCTTCTCGGAGGCCTTCACCGATCCCGGGGTGGCCCTGGTGCACGTCCGTGCGGTGGAGTACGGCTGCTTCCTCTACGAGGTCCGGCGGCCGTAGGGCTTTTACTCGCCCCCGCCGCCCCTACCCATTCCCGTCCCTGACTCAGGGGCTCCGCCCCCGAACCCCCAAAAGACTGCGCAGTTCCCCGCGCCCCTTAAAGGGGCGCGGGGAACTGCGCGATCAGCCACGACGAATCCGCAGACGAAGCCCTTCAGCCCGTCCGGCGCTTGAGGACGAGGTCGTTCAGGACTTGAGGTCCGCTGCCACGAGCTCTGCGATCTGGACCGCGTTCAACGCGGCCCCCTTGCGGAGGTTGTCGTTGGAGACGAAGAGGGCCAGGCCGTGGTCGACGGTCTCGTCCGTGCGGATGCGGCCGACGAAGGAGGGGTCCTGCCCGGCGGCCTGGAGGGGGGTCGGGATGTCGGAGAGGGCGACACCCGGGGCGCCCGCGAGGAGCTCCGTCGCGCGCTCAGGCGACAGCGGACGCGCGAAGCGGGCGTTGACCTGGAGCGAGTGGCCCGAGAACACCGGGACGCGGACACACGTGCCGGAGACCTTGAGCGCCGGGATCTCCAGGATCTTGCGGGACTCGTTGCGGAGCTTCTGCTCCTCGTCCGTCTCGTTCAGACCGTCGTCGACGATCGAGCCGGCGAGCGGAAGGACGTTGAAGGCGATGGGGCGCTTGTAGACACCGGGCTCCGGGAAGTCGACCGCCGAACCGTCGTGGGTCAGCTTGTCCGCGTCCGCCCCGACCTTCTGCACCTGACCGTGCAGCTCCGCCACGCCCGCGAGCCCCGACCCGGACACGGCCTGGTACGTCGCGACGACCAGCGCTTCGAGGCCCGCCTCCTCGTGGAGCGGCTTGAGCACCGGCATCGCGGCCATCGTCGTGCAGTTCGGGTTGGCGATGATGCCCTTGGGGCGGTCGGTGATCGCGTGCGGGTTCACCTCGGAGACCACGAGGGGGACCTCCGGGTCCCTGCGCCACGCCGACGAGTTGTCGATCACGACGGCGCCCTGGGAGGCGACCTTCTCGGCGAGGGCCCTGGAGGTGGCACCGCCCGCGGAGAACAGGACGATGTCCAGGCCGCTGTAGTCGGCGGTGGAGGCGTCCTCCACGGTCACGGCCGAGCCCTTGTAGTCGATCGTCGAACCGGCCGACCGCGCCGAGGCGAACAGCCGCAGCGTCTCCATCGGGAAGTCCCGCTCAGCGAGGATCTTGAGCATGACCGTGCCGACCTGACCGGTGGCTCCGACGATTCCTACCTTCACGGCGACTCCTTTTGCCTGTGCATTACTGGCCAGTGTTTCCATCATGCGTCTCACCCCGGCCCGCCTGTCCAATCCTTTGACCTCGAAGACCGAGTACTGGGACGGACCCGGCCGGGGCCCGAGCCCAGTACCCGGCCCGGTTTCCGTACCGATGTGACATTCCACTCCCGGTTCTGAAGATCCCGGTTCTGAAGATCCCGGTTCTGAGGATTCCCGGTTCTGAAGATTCCCCGAATCCGGCCGAACGTTTCCCGCCCCACCGGCGTCATAGAGAAAACGCGGCGAGGGGAGGGTGGCTGTGCTGCGCAGAAAAGCCCGCCGCGTCCAGGGGGGCGGGGAGAGCGCCGGGGGGACGCTCGACGACCCCCTGGACGCGGCCCAGGAGCGTCGGGTGCGTGCTGTGCTCGCGCTCGGCGGGGTGCCGCAGGCGGACCTGCCGGACGGGGTACAGCAGGTCCGGCTGCGGCTCCTGGAACGGGCGGCGAGCGGGGCCGAGGCACCCCGTGACGTGTCGGCGTGGGCGGCGGTCGTCGCCTCGAACCTGGCGATGGACTGGCATCGCGCCAGGCGCCGCCAGGAGCGGATCGGCGAGCGCCTGGCCTCGCTGAGGACGCCGGACCATGCCGCGGGGGAGTCGGGCGAGGACACGAAGGTGATGTCGCTCGCCGTCGCCCAGGGACTGGACGAACTGCCGGACGCCCAACGGCAGATCCTCGTGCTGCGCTTCTACGCCGACCTGCCCGTCCGTGGCATCGCCGAGGAGCTCGGCATCCCGGAGGGCACGGTCAAGAGCAGGCTGCACACGGCGGTCCGCGCGCTGCGCGCCCGCCTGCACGAGGACGAGGTGGTGTGACGTGGCCGAGTACGAGGGAATGGACGCGCTGCTGGCCGCGCTCACGGACGAACCCCTCCCCGAGGGCGCCCGGGACGATGCCCAGTTCCTGGCCGAGCACCGGTCCGCGCTCGCGGACATCGCCCTGCTCAGAGAACAGCTGCGGATGATGGGCGACACGCTGGCCGCGGAGACACCGGCGCATACGGAGGCAGCGAGTACGCGGACACCGGTGGCGGAAGCCGGGCGGCCCGAGGCCGACCCCTCCCCGGCGCCCGTACCGCTCACGAAAGCCAAGCCGCTCAGGGAACCGAAGCCGCTCACGAACCCGAAGCCGCTGAGGGAACCGAAGCCGTTCAGGCCGCCGAAAACGGCCGGGCCGTCCCGGTCGCCCTGGTACCGGCGGTACGCGGGCGTGGCCCTCGGCACCCTCGTGGTGGGCGCGGGCACGGCGATGCTCGGCGGGATGGTGTGGCTCGGTGTGCAGGGGGGCAGCGACGACACCGGTTCGGCCGACTCGTCGGCCGCGAAGCAGGAGGACAGCGGGGGTGACTCGTCGCTGTACTCGCCCGAGATGCACCTCGCGTGCTCCAAGGTCCTCGTCGAGGGGACCGTACAGAGCATCACGCCGACCGACGACGGGAACGTACGCGTCGTGCTGAAGGCGAAGCGTTACTACCGGCCCGAGCAGTCCGTGGCGGACCATCCGACGATCACCGTCACGCTGCTCGACAGTGCCAGGGCGGACCTGAAGGTCGGCACGTACACCCTGATCCGGGTGCCGGTGTTCGCGCAGGACCGGCAGGACTGGGAGACCGGCTCGGGCGTCGCCGACGCCCGCAAGGACATCCTGGAGGCGCTGCCGAAGGCGCGGGGGATGGAGTGCGCGGGCCCCGGGGGGTAGGGCCGGCGGACGACGAGAAGGGCGGGCGCCCGGTGTGACCGGACGCCCGCCCTTCTCGTACGGAGAACAAGCCGTTCAGAGAGCAAGGCCCTCAGAGCGCTGCGAACGCTACGGCGTGACCTTCTCGATCAGCACGCTGCCGGTACCGGCGACCGTGCCCCGGGCGTTCACGAGCTGCGCGCGCCCGAAGAACGTCCGGCCCTCCGGCGGCGCCGCGTTCGCGACGACCTTCGCCTCGACCGAGGCGGTGGCCCCGGTGCCGAGCTTCACGGGCGTCGAGTCGACCTGGACCTCGCCGAGCGAAGGCGCGAAGTACACGTCGAGGTAGTCGTACGCCGTGGAGCCCGCCGGGATCGCGTAGCCGACGACCTCGATGGTGTACGTGCCGGCGGCCGGCGACGGGACGGAGACGGACTCCTCGGAGTCGCCGTCCGCGGACTGGCCCACCTGGTTGCCCTGCGCGTCGTAGACGGTCAGGTCGAGGTCCGCCGCGGCGTCCGAGACGTTGCCGATGGTGACGTCGAGCGAACCGGCGCCCGCGGGCACGTCCACCGTGGTGGTGTCCGTGGCGCCGTCGGCGATGGTTGGCCGCGCGTTCTTGGAGGAGCCGAGCGGGCCGCCCTTCAGCGAACCGTCGACCGGGACGAGCTTGTTCGTCACCTTCCAGGAGACCGGGGCCGGCGTGCCGACCTTGGCCTCGGGGACGGTCACGACCGCCGGGTCGAAGTCGGCGCCGAGCACCTCGACGTTCAGCTTGTACGGGTTGTCGAGCACCGGCGACGTACGGCGCGACTCGACCTCGATCTCCCAGACGCCGGGCTGCGGGTCGGCGTACGAACGCACGTCGGGCTTGCAGCCGTTGCCGTCGAGGTAGTTGTTGTAGCAGAACGGCGTCGAGGTGTTGTCGACCGGAACGCCGTACGGGTGGATGGCGATGAACCGGGTCTGGCTCTTGTCCTTCAGCCCGCCGATCGCGACCTCAAGGGCCTTGGCACCCTCGGGGACGGTCACGAAGTACGACTTGCTGGAGTTGCGCTGGACCGTGCCGGACGCCGAGTAGGTGTACTTCAGCGGGGCGGAGGCCACGACCGTGGTGAGGACCTGCTTGTCGATGCCCTCGGTCCTCGGGTCGTCGACCTCCAGGATCGCGCTGCTGAGACCGGAGTTCTCCGGCTTGGCCGAGACCTTCACGGTCACCGGCTGGTTCAGCGGCAGGGACACCTCGTCGCTGCCGACGATCTTGAACGTGTCGTCCCGGTTGTTCTCCAGGTGCAGCTCGTGCCGGACGGCACGGTCGGCGCCCGTCGTACGGGTGATGGTGACGTCGTACGTCTTCTTCTGGCCGACCTTGAGGCCGCCCTCGCGGTCGTAGAGGCCCGTGCCGAAGCCCGGGGTCTTGAGCGCGAAGTCGATCGCGGTGTCGACCGGGGCCTTCACCGTGTACTCGTGGGCGGTGGCGCCGTCACGGATCGAGTCCCAGGCGTCGGGGATGTTGACGAGGCCCGCGCCCTCCGCGTACGCCTGCGTGCCGCTGATGTGGTCCGCGGTCGAGGTGAGCGCGGTGCGCAGCTTGGCGGGCGTCAGGTCGATGTTCTTCTGCTTCGCGGCGCTCAGCAGCAGCGCGGACGCGCCCGCGGCCTGCGGGGACGCCATCGAGGTGCCCTGGAGCATCGAGTAGCCGGCCGGCAGGGAGTAGCCCGCCTCGGCGACCGGGCCGCCGGGCAGCCAGGTCTGCGTGGTGTTGATGGAGGCGCCGGGCGCGGTCAGCGTCGGCGTGAAGCCGCCGTCCTCACGCGGGCCGCGCGAGGAGAAGGGCAGCATCGCGTACTTCTTCTCGACGGCCGAGCCGTAGTTGGACGCCCAGGTCTCCTTGGAGATGGATGCGCCGACCGAGATGACCTTGTCGGCCAGGCCGGGGTCGCCGATCGTGTTGGCGCCGGGGCCCGAGTTGCCGGCCGAGATGACCAGCTCGACGCCGTAGGTGTCGATCAGGCGGGTGTAGAGCTCGGCGCGCGCGTTGTTGCCGTCGTTCAGCGCCGGAAGGCCGCCGATGGACATGTTGACGATGTCGACGCCACGGTTGGCGACGAGGTCGATCATGCCCTCGGTGAGCGCGACGTTGGTGCAGCTGGGGCCGAAGAGGCAGGCGCGGGAGGAGACGACCTTCGCACCGGGCGCGGCACCGTTCATCTTGCCGCCGAACAGCCCGTTCGCGGCGGTGATACCGGCGACGTGCGTGCCGTGCTCGCTCGATATCAGGCCGATGTTGACGAAGTCGCGCTTCTGGCCGACCCAGTCGCCGCCCAGCGGGTCCATCGGGACGTCCTTGCGGATCTCCACGACGAACGGCTGGCGCTCGACCACGTCGGTGGCCGGGTTGTCGGTACCGAAGTAGCCGATCTGGTACCCGTCCTTGTACGGCTTCATCGGCGCGTCGTCGGTGAAGTCGCTGTTGCCGTTGGAGTCGACACGGACCGTGCCGGCCGCCGCGTCGTACAGCACGCCCCAGGTGTCGGTGGTGTCGCCGTCGCGGTTCACGTCACCGGCCGCGTCGCCGCCGGCGGTCGCGGACTCGCGGAAGAGATTCACCTGGTAGCTGCCCGCGGGCGCGGTCCAGGTCTTGCCGCTGAAGGTGAACGTCGGCCCGGACACCGAGGTCAGCATCGCGCGCCAGGACGCGTCGCCGTCGATGATCGGGTCGGTGGACGTCACCCAGTCGACGATCTTGCGCTCGCCGGTGGTGGTCTTCTGCAGCGCGGGGTGCGCCAGGTCCACACCGGAGTCGAGGACACCGATGGTGATGCCCCGGCCGTCCGCCTTCGGGTTCTTCTTCACGAAGTCGACGGCACCCGTCTCGAAGGACGGGTTGTACGGGTTCTCGGCGGGGGTGTTCTTGCCGGGTGCCGGGTAGGCGCCGGCCGTCGGGGCCTTCTCGGCGCCCTTGGCGGTGTCGGCGGACGGCGTCGGGTCGTCCAGCGCGATCTCCTGGCGCAGGTCGATGCCGTGCACGGAGGAGAGCTTGGCGGCCGCCTTGATGGCCGCGTCGGCCCTGGCGGTCGGGACGGTGGCGCGGACGTAGCCGAGCTTGTCGTAGGTACGGCCCACGGAGCCGCCCTTCACCGCGTCCAGCTGGCCCGCTACCTGCTCGGTCTGCCCCGGCGCGGTGGCGACCATCATCGTGACGTTCTTGTCGCCGCCGGCCTCGGCCTCGGCGAGGAGGTCGGCGTCGTCCGAACCGAGCTTGCCGCTCGCGGACTTGACCGACGTGTCGACGGGAGTGCCCGGGTCGTCCGCGGAGAAGGCCATGGGTATCGGCCCCGCCGCGGAGAGTGCGGCCACGAGCCCGGCGGCCACGGCTATGCGCGCCGCACGTCTCGCGCCGGTGATCGGAGCTCGCTGAGGGTTGGGGGTCATCAGCATCCTTGTAGGTAAAGGAAAGTCCGTTGACGATCGGAACGATCGCCCCAGTCCGGTATGTGAACCCGGATGACCGCTCAGCTTTACCCAAGTGATGGATGTTTGGGGAGGGTTGACCGTGGCGTGAAGTGTGCATGGCGTACTTCCGCCATACGCCACCGCGGGCATAGCGGCGTATGGCCGGACATTCCCGGAGGGCTCAGCCCTCTCGCGTGCGCGCGTAGTGGCGGGACGCCTTCGCGCGGTTGCCACAGGCGGCCATCGAGCACCAGCGGCGGGTGCCGTTCCGTGAGGTGTCGAAGAAGTGCAGGACGCACGCCTCGTGGGCGCAGTGCCGGATGCGGTCGGGGGCGGTGTCCAGCAGTTCCAGGTAGTCGCGGGCCGCGAGCCAGGCCGGCCCCCAGGACGGGTCGCGGAACTCGGCCGCCTCGCCCGGCCCCTGTGCGGTCAGGGTCGCCCGGATCCGCCCGTGCGCGAGCACGGCGTCGACGCGGCCCGCGCCCTCCGCCAGGGATCCGTCCACCGCGGCCCGCAGGGCGTCCCGTGCCGTCAGCGCATGGCGCAGGGTCGCCTCGTCGGCCGTGAAGTCCAGCGCGTTGGCGGCCAGCCACACCGCGAGACCCTCGGTGTCCGTCAGCAGGTCCTGGACCGCGCCCTCGTGCATCCACCGCGTGTTGAGCAGGTCGAGCGAGAGCGGCTCCCCGATGAGCGGACGTGGATCCCGGGCGGTGACGGACATCTTGCGGCTCCCTGCTTCCCCGGCCGGCGCGCACGGACCGGCCCCTGCTAACCGGTCAAGGGTATGGGACCGGTTGACGTCCCCCGACTCTAACTCTTAAAGTCACAGACAACGGTTAGCCCGTCCAGGGCTCGACGCAAGGGGAGCGCCATGCCGACGACGACCGCACCGCGCATCGGCCACACCGGCCTGAATGTCACGGATCTCGACCGCTCGCTCGCCTTCTACCGGGACGTCCTCGGCTTCACGGTGATCGTCGAGGGCAAGGAGGAGGACCGGCGGTACGCGTTCCTCGGCGAGGACGGCCGCCCCGTGCTCACGCTGTGGCAGCAGGCCCGCCACGGCTATACGGCGACCGGCGCGGGGCTGCACCATCTGGCCCTGGAGGTCGACACGGTCGAGCAGGTCAGGGCGTACGAGACGGCGCTGCGCGCCCATGGCGTGGAGTTCGCCCACGAGGGCGTCGTCGCCCATCGCGAGGGCGCCGCGTCCGGGGGCATCTTCTTCCACGACCCGGACGGCACCCGCCTGGAGATCTCCACGGCCCACGGCGTCGAGGGGGCGCCGGCCCCGTCGGGCGAGGCTCCGACCTGCGGATTCTTCTAGCCCGAACCGGTGGAGCCCGAACCGATGGAGTCCGAACCGATGGAGGAGGACACCGTGACCTACCACTCCGGCTCGCGTGCCGTGCAGGACCGGGTCGGCGTGCGTGACCTCGCCGACCATGTAGGACGGTCGATCGGGCAGGGGCTGCGACCGGTGGCCGCCGCTTTCCTGGAGCTCCAGCCGATGCTCGTGCTGGGCGCCGCCGACCCGGACACCGGCCGGGTGTGGGCCTCCCCGGTCACCGGCGGGCCCGGATTTGTACGGGCCACCGGACCGCGGCAGATCTCCGTCGCGCACGGCCCGCGCGCGGGCGACCCGCTCACCTCGGCGCTCGCCGTCGCCGGGACGCCGGTCGGCACCATCGCGCTCGACCCCCGCACCCGCCGCCGCATGCGGCTCAACGGCCGCTCCCGGCCCACGCCCCGCGGCCTGGCGGTCGAGGCCGACCAGGTCTTCTCCAACTGCCCCAAGTACCTCCAGAAACGCGAGTCGTACGAGACGGTCGAGCGCACCCCCGGCGAGCCGCTGCGCGGCGGCGAACTCGGCGCGGCCCAGCGGGAGTTCGTCCACTCCGCCGACACCTTCTTCCTCGCCACCGTCCACGGTGGTGGCGCGGACGCCGGCCATCGCGGCGGCAACCCCGGTTTCGTGCACGTCACTTCACCGACCGAGCTGAGCTGGCGCGACTACCCCGGCAACGCCATGTTCCTCACCCTCGGCAACCTCGTCGTCGACCCGCGCGCCGGACTCCTCTTCCTCGACTGGGAGACGGGCGCCGCCCTCCAGCTCTCCGGCACGGCTCGCACGGAGTTCGCCCCCGACGGCACCCGCACCGTCCGCTTCACCGTCGAGGCCGTCGTGGACACGCCCGCGGCGAGCCCGCTGTGCTGGTCGCCGCCCGAATACTCACCGGCGAACCCGTCCCAGCCGTATTAACGTCTGCGCATGCACAAGGAGTTGAGGGTGGCGGCCTACGCCGTATGCGTGCGCGACGATCGGATACTCCTCGCGCGCCTGGTGGAGAAGAACGGCACCAGGCCCTGGACGCTGCCCGGCGGCGGCATGGACCACGGCGAGGACCCGTACGACACCGTGATCCGGGAGGCCCAGGAGGAGACCGGTTACACGGTCGAGCCCCTCGCGCTGCTGGGCGTCGACTCCATCCGGCGCACCTATGCGCGCCGCCTCGGCCCCGCCGCCGACTTCCAGGGCCTGCGGATCGTCTACGAGGCCGGCATCACCGGCGGCGAACTGCGCCACGAGACCGACGGCTCCACCGACCTGGCGGCCTGGCATCCTCTGGACGAGGTGTCCGCCCTGGACCGGGTGGGGCTAGTCGACGTGGGCCTCAAGCTGTGGCGGGACCGCCCGGCGGTAGGGCGCGCCTCGTAAGGGGCGCGCCTTAGGGGCGCGGGGAACTGCGCGCCCAGCCCAAGCGGACCCGCAGCTTCATGACGCCCCCCCGCGGGTGTGCCGAGTGCGCACCTACCCAGCCAGGTGAACTTGGAGTGACCGCCTCCCCTCGGTTCGGACAGGGCTCGGTGGACGCGGAGGGTAACCAAGATCCACGTACGGTGATCGGCGCTGCCCGTTGCTGTCGAGTTAACGCGCAGGTCACCCCCGGTGCCAACGATCCAGTATGAGCGGGCTGTTCGCGTCAGCGAACCGCCCGCGACCACTGCTGACGCGTTCGGACCCGGGGAGATCGCGCCATGTCGCGCATACGCTCTGTCGCCACCGCCACTGTTCGTGACCGCCGCGCCTTCCTGGCCGCAACCGGGGCGGTGTCCCTCTCCGCGGGCATCGGCCTGGCTCTGCGGCCCGGTTCCGGCGAGGCCGCCGCGCACACCGCCTCGACCGAGGGGAAGCCCCTCGCGGTCTCCCGCCCCGCGCCGGCCGCGCCGCTGGCCCCGTACACCCGTGGCACCACCCTCTCGACGGTCGCGGTTCCGCGCGGCGGCTCCGGATACCGGCGGCTCGGCGACGGGCCCGCCTGGTCGCGTGTCGTCCGCGGCGATCTGGCCGCACCCAAGGCCGGCCGGGGCGAACGGCGCACCGCGCTCGCCGCGTTCGTGCAGTTCACCGACCTGCACCTGGTCGACGTACAGCACCCGCTGCGGTACGAGTACCTGCGCTCCCAGACCGCCAGCGCCTGGCGGCCCCAGGAGGCCCTGTCCGTGCCCGGCGCGGTCTCGCTCGTCGAGCGGGTCAACGCGCTGCGCGGCGCCCCCGTCACCGGCTCCCCGCTGCACTTCGTGATGACGACCGGCGACAACACCGACAACAACGCCAAGACGGAGCTGGACTGGTACCTGAAGGTGATGAGCGGCGGCCGGATCACCCCCAACTCCGGTGACCCGAACCGCTACGAGGGCGTCCAGAACAGCGACCTCAAGCTGTACTGGCAGCCCGACGCGGCCCTGCGCGACGCCGACAAGCAGCTCGGCTTCCCGCGCATCGACGGTTTCCTCGCCGCCGCGATCCGCGAACTGCGCAGCCCCGGCCTCAACCTGCCCTGGTACTCCACGGTCGGCAACCACGACTCCCTGCCCGGCGGCTGCTACGCGCCCGGCGACTCCTTCTTCGCCGACTTCGCGGTCGGCGGCAAGAAGCTGATGACCCTCGACGAGTCGCAGGGCGTCACCATCTGGAACAACGTCAGGAAGGGCGGCGACCCCAAGGGCGCGGCCTTCAAGGCGATGCTCAAGTCCCAGGCGCGGAAGATGCGTTCGGTCACCCCGGACGAGGGCCGCGCCCCCTTCACCCCCGCCGAGTACCTCCAGGCGCACCTTGACCCCGCGCACACCGGAGCGGGCCCCATCGGGCACGGCTACTCGCAGGCGAACCTCGCCGCGAAGACGCAGTACTACACCTTCCGCATCGCCGACGGCCTGATCGGTGTCAGCCTCGACAGCACCGACCCGGGCGGCCACTACGAGGGCTCGCTCGGCACCGCCCAGCTGCGGTGGCTGGAGCGCACGCTGAAGGCGGCCGAGAAGAACAAGGAGCACGCCATCGTCTTCAGCCACCACACCAGCAAGTCGATGCGCAACCTCCGTGAGGACCCGGCCCACCCGGGCGAGAAGCGGCACGGCGGCGACGAGGTGCTCGCCCTCCTCGGCAAGTACCGCTCGGTGCTGGCCTGGGTGAACGGCCACAGCCACAAGAACAAGATCACCCCGCACTCCGCCCCGGACGGCCGCTCCTTCTGGGAGGTCTCCACCGCCTCCCACATCGACTTCCCGCAGCTCGCCCGGGTGATCGAGATCGTCGACAACCACGACGGCACGGTCTCCCTGTTCACCACCCTCATCGAGTCCGGCGCCCCGCACGCCACGGACTTCGCCGACCTCACCCAGACGGGCCTCGCCGCCCTCTACCGAGAGCTCTCCTTCAACGCCCCGGGCTCCCGCACGGACCTGAGCGGCGAGGCAGGAGACCGCAACACAGAGCTGGTACTGAGGAAGGGCTGAGCACCTTCACTTTTTTTTGGGGGGCGCCCCTTTTCTTTAGGGGCGCGGGGAACTGCGCGACAAGCCACGACGCACCCGCAGCTTCAAGACGACACAACTCCCCCCGCGCCACTCACGAGTTGTTCAGGTAAGCCAACACCGCAAGCACCCGCCGATGCCCACTGTCACTCGGCGGCAACCCCAACTTCAAAAACACATTCCCAATGTGCTTACTGACAGACCGCTCGGTCACCACAAGCACCTTGGCAATAGTCGTGTTGTCATGCCCTTCAGCCATCAGCTGAAGAACCTCCCGCTCACGAGGAGTGAGCGAATCGAGCGGCGAGTCCCGCCGCCGCACCAGCAGCTCCGACACCACCTCGGGGTCCAACGCGGTCCCCCCGGACGCGACCCGCTCCAGCGCGTCCAGGAACTCGTCGACCCGCCCCACCCGGTCCTTGAGCAGATAGCCGACCCCGCTCGCCCCACCCCCGAGCAACTCCGCGGCGTACGACTCCTCGACGTACTGCGAGAGCACGAGCACCGGCAGCCCGGGGATCTCCTTGCGGGCCGCGAGCGCCGCGCGCAGCCCCTCGTCGCGGAAGCCGGGCGGCATCCGGACGTCGAGCACGGCGACATCGGGGCGGTGTTCGAGCAGCGCGGGCAGCACCTCGGGCCCGCTGCCCGCGACGGCCACCACCTCGTGCCCGGAGGAGGTGAGCAGCAGGACGAGTCCCTCCCGCAACAGGGCGTTGTCCTCGGCGATCACCACACGCACGGCAGCTCCACTTCGATCACGGTCGGGCCCCCGACGGGGCTGGTCAGCCGAAGGGTCCCGTCGAGCGCGGCGACGCGCCGCTGCATCCCGAGCAGCCCGGACCCGCCGGCCTCGTCGGCACCGCCCCGGCCCTCGTCGCGCACGGTCACCCGCAACCCCCTGCCGGTACGGACGAGGCCGACCTCGGCCCGCTCCGCACCGCTGTGCTTCGCGGCGTTCGTCAGCGACTCGGCGACGACGAAGTACGCGGCGGCCTCGACCGCCGCCGGGGCCCGCGCCCCGTCCCGCTCGCTGTCGGCGTCCTCCAGGCCGTCCACGGTCACGGCCACGTCCAGGCCGCTGCTCGCGGCCAGCGCCCGGACCGCGCCGGCCAGACCGCGGTCGGTGAGGATCGGCGGGTGGATGCCCCGTACGACGTGCCGCAGTTCGGTCAGGGCCTCCTCGGCCTGGTCCTGGGCGTCGTCGAGGAGCCTGCGCGCGGCCTCGGGATCACGGTCGTACGCCCGCTTGGCCAGCCCGATCCGCATCGACAGGGAGACCAGCCGGGCCTGTGTGCCGTCGTGCAGGTCCCGCTCGATGCGCCGCAGCTCGGCGCCGTGCGCGGCGATCGCGCCGGCCCGGGTCTCGGTCAGCTCCTCGACCCGCACGGCGAGCTGTGCCTTGGGGGAGGGCTTGAGCAGGGCGGTCGACCACTTGGCGTCGAGGTCCGCGAGCCGCCCGATCAGCGGCAGCACGAGGGCCTCGCGGCGCAGCAGCCCGCACCACACACCGTCGACGAGCAGGCCCAGCGGCCACAGCGGGATCGCCAGATACGGCAGGCAGCCGTACGCGTAGTAGGCGACCATCCAGCGCAGATCGGTGAACGTACCCGGATCACGGACGACCGTACGCACCCGCTCGCGCACCGTGCCCCCGACGGGCTGGTAGGCCTCGGGGATCTCCTGGCCCGTCCACGCGGTCACCATGCGCCGCTTGGCCCCGGCGATCCGGCGCACCAGCAGCACCGTCTCGGGCAGCAGCCCGATGGCGACCACGCTGACCGCGCCGATGGCCCCGATCAGCAGGACCGTGACGAAGAGGTACGAGCCGAAGGACAGCACGGCGGCGGGCGCGAGCTGGCGTGTGGCCCGCGCGGCCTCCCGGACTGTCTTCCGCATGGCGATCAGAGTAGGCGAACCGGCACACGTGCGGACGCGCGCCCGCCTTCCTTTGATCAGCGGACACCTTCCCTTGACCTGCGGCCGCCTCCTGGCGACGCACCGCCGGCGTGGTGTAGCCCGCTACACCTCCGGTTCGGGAGGGCACTCCCTCGTGGCGGCGGGCGGATCCCGGGATCGTTGATCTCAGTTGATCCCAGCTGATCCCAGTCGATCGTGGGAGCGCCCAGCTCCCCACCGGAAGGAAACTCCCCATGAAGGCGCTGCTCTCCTCGAAGCCGGTCCTGTGGTTCCTGTTCCTGTTCAACCTCGTCGTCGCCGCGGCCGCGCCCTTCGTCGTGGACGGCTCACAGGGCGTGATGACCGCCGTCGGTATGGGCGTGGTCTCCCTCGGGGCGGGCCTGAGCCTCCTCAAGGGCCGCGGGGCGGGGCAGGGGCAGGGGCAGGGGCAGGGCCAGCGGGCCTGAGCCCGGCGAGAAGGGCCGGAACTCGCCCAACCGACCCGGACGAAGGCAACCCGCCGCATCCGTCATCGTGTCCCTCCCGTCGGTTCACCCATGACGGAAGGGACATGACATGTCATCCCGCACCCTGCGCCTCGGGCTGACGGGCGCGGCCGCGCTCGTCGCGGCCTCGCTCACGGCTCCGACCGCCCTGGCCTCCTCCCCGGCCCCGCCCAGAGACCACGCCGCGACCCAGCGGGCGATGGACGCCGCCGTGCAGGACGGCGTCCCCGGTGTGGCCGGGCAGGCCAAGGACAAGTACGGCACCTGGAAGGCCACTTCGGGCGTCGGCAACCTCAGGACGAAGCAGCCGCGCTCCGCCCACGACCGCTACCGCGTCGGCAGCATCACCAAGACGTTCGTGTCGACGGTGCTGCTCCAACTGGAGGCGGAGGGACGGCTCTCGCTCGACGACAAGGTGGAGAAGTGGCTGCCGGGCGTGGTCCACGGCAACGGCCACGACGGCGGCCGGATCACGCTCCGGCAGCTCCTCAACCACACCAGCGGCATCTTCGACTACACCGCGGACGAGGACTTCGGCCGGACCTACTTCCTGAAGGACGGCTTCTTCGAGCACCGCTACGACACGCTGTCGCCCGAGGAACTCGTCGGGATCGCGACGGCCCACAAGCCGGACTTCGAACCGGGCACCTCGTGGAACTACTCCAACACCAACTACGTACTGGCCGGGATGGTGATCGAGAGGGCCACGGGCCACGCGTACGGGGACGAGGTCAGGCAGCGCATCATCGGGCCGCTCGGCCTGCGTGCCACCACGGTCCCCGGCACGAACCCGCACCTGCCCCGGCCCAGCAGCCGGGCATACGGCAAGCTCGCCGAATCCGCCACCGGCCCGACCTACGACGTCACGGAGCTCAACCCCTCCCTCGCCTCCGCGGCGGGAGAGATGATCTCCGACTCCGGCGACCTCAACCGCTTCTACTCGGCGCTGCTGAGGGGCAGGCTGCTGCCGAAGAAGCAGCTCACCGAGATGAAGACCACCGTCAAGCCCGACGGGTTCCCGAACGCCGGCTACGGCCTCGGCCTCATGGAACGCAAGCTGAGCTGCGGTGTCGTCGTCTGGGGCCACGGCGGCGGCATCCACGGCTCGAACTCGGAGGCCGTCACCACGGCGGACGGCCGGCACTCCCTCGCCTTCAACTTCAACGGCGACTGGTCGGGGGACAGCGACGCGGTGATCGAGGCGGAGTTCTGCGCCAAGTAGCCGCCCGGAGGACGGCGGGCCGGGTGAGCGTGCGCAGGCCACACGCTCCCGGCCCGATCCCGTCCACTCCCGGCCCGATCCCGTCCACTCCCGGTCCGATCCCGTCCACTCCTGGTCCAGACCGGCCCGGACGATCCGGTGCGATCCGGCAGGCGGCCAACTATCCTGCTGCGCACGTGGATTGAGAGCTCGGGGGAAGCGTGGCAGCGAAGTCATCCGCGCAATGGGTGCCGCCTGCGCGCCCTGCGCAACCGGCGTCATCCTTGCCGACCGGGCCGGGCCATCGCGACGCGGTCCTCGTCCTGCCCGGCATCATGGGCAGCGAGCTGGTGGAGACCGCGACCGGCCGCGTCCTGTGGGGCGGCTCGGACCTCCGCTGGTACGGCAGCGCCTGGGTGTCCGGCGGCTCGCTCTCGGCCCTCCATGTGACGGACGAGGAACGTGCGGGCGTCACCGGCCGCGTCCACGCGACCCGGCTGCTCCGCTTCCCCGCCTTCGCGCCCGTACTGCGGGGCTTCGAGCCGTACACCAAGCTCCTGGCGGGCACCCGGCACATGGCGGCCCACCGCGACGCGGTAAGGGGGTTCGCGTACGACTGGCGCCTGTCGACCGAGCACGCGGCCGCCCGGCTGGCGGAGACGGCGGACGACCATCTGCGGGCCTGGCGTGCCCATCCGCACGGCAGCCGGGACGCCCGGCTCACCCTCGTGGCCCACTCCATGGGCGGTCTGGTCGCCCGCTTCTTCATGACCGCGCTGGGCGGCGCCCGTGACGTCCGCACCCTGATCACCCTGGGCACCCCCTTCCACGGCTCGGTCCAGGCCGCGGGCCTGCTCGGTTCGGGCAGCGGCACCCCGCTGCCGCTGCCCCGCCGCCGGCTGCGTGCCCTGGCCCGCACCCTGCCCGGCCTGTACGAGCTGCTGCCCGGCTACCGCTGTGTGGAGGAACCCGGCGGCACCTTCCGCCGTTTCACCCCGGCCGACGCCGAATCCCTGGGCGGGGACGGGGAGTTGGCCAAGCAGTCGCTCGACCGCAGGGAGAAGCTGAACGGGTCGGACGCCGGCACCCTCCCTCAACTGCGGGCGGTGGTCGGCGTCGGCCAGCGCACCCCGCAGAGCCTGACCCTCGCGGACGGCACGGCGGAACTGCACGAGTACGTCCCGGACGGCGACACCCGGCTCGACCGCCGCGGCGACGGAACGGTGTGCCGGGAGGCGGCGACACCGGCGGGGCCGCACCCCTTCTACCTCCCCCAGAGCCACGGTGCCCTCGCCCGCAGCGAGGAGGCCGTCGCGTTCACGGGCTCGGTCCTGACCGAACGCCCGCTGGGCCCGCCCCTCGGCGCGACGGAACTGGGCCTGTACGTACCGGACGTGGCCACGGCACGCGAACCGTGCCCGGTCGAGGTCGACCTGGTGGACAACCCGATCGCCGTCGAACTCCAGGTCTTCGACGTCTCCGAGAACCTGGAGATCGACCGCCCGCGCCTGTCCCGCCGCGACGGCCTCCTGCGCGCGGACGTACGGCTTCCATGGCCGGGCCTGTACCGCGTCGAGGCGAAGTGCGGAGGTTACTCGGCGGTGAGCCAACTCGTCCTGGCGGTGGCCGGTGACTGAGCCCGCCCGGTAATTCGATGTCCCGGCAGCCCCCGCAGCGGGATCATGAAGGCCCGGGCGCCACCGCCCGCCCGCGCCCCCGACGACCGAGGAGCCGCTCGACATGCCAGTGCCCGCCGACCCCACGGTGCTCCGTCCGATGCCCGAGCAGCCGCGGGTGGTGCTGCTCAGGCCGTTGGTGAAGTCCCCGCTGATCGAGGTCGGGGAGTACTCCTACTACGACGACCCGGACGACCCGACCGCGTTCGAGACACGCAACGTCCTCTATCACTACGGGCCGGAGAAGCTGGTCATCGGGAAGTTCTGCGCCCTGGGCACGGGGGTGCGGTTCATCATGAACGGCGCCAACCACCGCATGGACGGCCCCTCGACCTTCCCGTTCCCCACCATGGGCGGTTCCTGGGCCGAGCACTTCGACCTGCTCACCGGCCTGCCGAACAGGGGTGACACGGTTGTCGGCAACGATGTCTGGTTCGGCCACAGCACGACCGTGATGCCGGGGGTACGGATCGGACACGGCGCGATCATCGGCACGGGCGCCGTGGTCACCACGGACGTGCCCGACTACGGCATCGTCGGCGGCAACCCGGCCCGGCTCATCCGCACCCGCTTCAGCGACGACGAGATCGACCGGCTCCTCGCGGTGGCCTGGTGGGACTGGCCCGCGGAGCACATCACCGGGCACGTACGGACGATCATGTCGGGCAACATCGCCGAGCTGGAGGCCGCGGCCCCGGAACGTGCGTGAAGGGGCGGGCCCCCCGGTCTCCCGGGCGCCCCGCCCGTTCACTCCCCTCCGGGATGCCCCCGGTCCGTCACTACCGGGGCAGCACCACTACATACGCGGCCGGGTCGCGGTCCGCTGAAGCCATCAGGGCCGTACGTACGACCGTTGCCTGCTGTTCCACCGAATCCCGCAGCTTCTTCGGGGTGATGTGGACGACCGTGATGCCGAGCCGCTCCAGGTGCTCGCGCTTGCGGGCGTACTCGGACCACATGGCGTCCTCGTCCTGACGAGGGGCGCGCGTGTCGAGTTCGAGGGCGACTGCATGGTCGGGCCAGTACGCGTCGAGGCCGCCGAGGTGCGGGCCGCCGGGCAGGCGGAGGTCCACGTTCCAGACCGGGTCCGGCAGACCGTGCTCCTGGACCATGCGGTAGAGGCGGTCCTCCGCGATGGCCCGCCCCTCGGCGAGCAGCGAGTCGACGGCGTCCACGACATGCGGGCGGCTCAGCAGCCGCGCCTGCGTCAACTCCTTGACCACGGCGGCCGGTTCGCAGTGCCCGCCGCGTACGGCCTCGGTGAGCAGCCGGCGTACGACACCCGCGTCCGCGAGGTCGGCGACCGCGTCGGCCAGGGCGCGCGGGACCGGGGCCACCGGGATCCCGGTGATCTGCTCGGGCTCCGGCATGCCCGGCGTACGGACGATACGGACGCAGCCCGTCGAACGCAGCCGGCGCAGACGCGGGACGAGAACGTCGATGCGGTCCAGCGAGAGCAGCGGGGGCGCCGAGGAGAAGCGGTGCAGGGCCAGCGCCGCCAGGCCGGTGATCATCGCGTCGGTGTACCGCTGCGGGGCGTGCGGCTCACCGGCGCCGGGCTGGGCGGGGACCGCCGGTTCGGCGGCGGGGGAGCGGGCCGCGTACAGAAGCACCGCGTGCAGCCGCTCCTCGCTGGTCGCCGGGCCCGGGCGGAGCAGGTACACACCCGGCAGAAGCTGCTGCCAGGTGCCGCCCGGCCTGCACTGCGCGTTGATGTCGGCGGGGCTCACCCCCTGCGAACGCAACTGGGCGGTGGTCAGGACACGGAGCTGAACATCGGACAGATGGCGGAGGGGCCGGGGGGAGAGCGGGGTGTTGTGGTTCATGACCCGAGGATTTCCCGCCCCCGATCCCCCTCCTAACCGCTGTTACACGCCCGTCGACAAAACCGGACAAGCTCGCCCTAAAGTGCAAGCGTTCGACTGCCGAAACCCCCTGGTCCGTACGGGGGTCACGGCACCGATTACCCGCATTCCGTAACTGTTATGGACGGAACGAAAGTCAACAGCGTGAGCCACCAGCCCCTTTAGGGGCGCGGGGAACTGCGCGACCAGCCCCCACCCACCCGCACCCGACAACGAACCCCCGGCCCCCTCATTCGCCGACGGCACCCGCACTGTCACACGCCTGCCCCCGCAACGCCCGCCCCAGATCATCCCGAGCCTCCAGAACCAGCCTCCGAAGCGCCGGCGCAGCCTCCCCCCGCGCGGCAAGCCACGCATCAGCCGCCGACAACGTCTCCCGGGAATCCTGCAGCGAGGGGAACAGCCCCCTCACCACATCCATCCCGATCTGGATCGACCGCTCGTCCCACACCCGCTCGATCACCTCGAAGTACTTCGACGCGTACGGAGCGGTCAGCTCCCGGTGCGACGACTGGGCGAAGCCCGCAATCGTCGCCTCGACCAGCGCGTTGGACAGCGAGTCCGACTCGACGACGGCCGCCCACGCCTGCGCCTTGACCGCCGCGGACGGCCGCGCGGCCAGACACCGCACCTGATGCCGCTTGCCCGAAGCCGTGTCGTCCCGCGCCAGCTCGGCCGCGACGACACCCTCGTCCGCGACCCCGTGCGCGGCGAGCGGCTCCAGGAACGCCCAGCGCAGCTCCTGGTCCACCTCAAGACCGTCGATCTTCGCCGTGCCCTCCAACAGCCCCTGGAGCAGCTGGAGATCGGCCTCGCCGGACGCGACGGCGGCGAAGAACCGCGCCCACGTCAGCTGGTGCTGGCTGCCGGGCTCGGTCAGCCGCAGCTCCCGCAGCGCGCCCTCGGCGAGCAGCCGTCCGCCCTCGCCGCGCCACCCGGGCGCCGCGTAGTGGGTGAGCGCGGAGTTCGCCCACGCGTGCAGCATCTGCAGCACACCGATGTCGCTCTCGCGGCCCGCGAAGCGCAGGACCAGGTCGATGAAGTCCCGGGCGGGCATGAGCGCGTCGCGCGTCAGGTTCCACAGCGCCGACCAGCACAGCGCGCGGGCCAACGGGTCGGTGATGTCGCCCAGACCGTCCCGCAGGGCCGCCAACGAGCCCTCGTCGAACCGGATCTTGCAGTACGTCAGGTCGTCGTCGTTCACGAGCACCAGGTCGGGAGCCTCCGTGCCCACCAGTTCCCCGACGACCGTACGCGGACCTTCGACGTCGACCTCGGCGCGCGCGTACCGCTCCACCGTGCCGTCGGGCGAGCGTCGGTACAGTCCCACCGCCACCCGGTGCGGCCGCAGTTCGGGATGCGACTCGGCGGCCTCCTGGAGGATCGCCAGCTCGGTGACGCGCCCCTCCGCGCTCAGAATCACCTGCGGAGTAAGGGAGTTGACCCCGGCGGTCTGCAGCCAGGACCGCGACCAGGTGGCCATGTCGCGCCCGCTGGTCTCCTCCAGGACCGACAGCAGATCACCGAGCCGCGTGTTCCCGTACGCGTGCCGCTTGAAGTAGCGGCGGGCGCCCTCCAGGAACGCGTCCCGCCCGACGTACGCCACCAACTGCTTCAGAACGGAGGCGCCCTTGGCGTACGTGATCCCGTCGAAGTTGAGCTTGGCGTCCTCCAGGTCACGGATGTCGGCCGTGATCGGGTGCGTGGAGGGCAGCTGGTCGGCGCGGTACGCCCAGGACTTGCGGTTGTTGGCGAAGGTGATCCACCCGTTCGTGAAGCGGGTCGCCTCGACCATCGAGAACGTGCCCATGAAGTCCGCGAAGGACTCCTTCAGCCACAGGTCGTCCCACCACACCATGGTCACCAGGTCGCCGAACCACATGTGGGCCATCTCGTGCAGGATCACGTTCGCCCGGCGCTCGTACGACGCCTGGGTCACCCTGCCGCGGAAGATGAACTCCTCGCGGAAGGTGACGAGTCCCGGGTTCTCCATTGCGCCGAGGTTGTACTCCGGCACGAACGCCTGGTCGTACTTCCCGAAGGGGTACGGGTAGTCGAAGTGGTCGTGGAAGAAGTCCAGCCCCTGCTTGGTGACGAGGAAGACGTCGTCGGAGTCGAAGTGCCGGGCCAGGCCCTTGCGGCACATCGCGCCGAGCGGGATCTCCAGCCGCGTACCGTCGTCGAGGACGCGCTCGTAGGAGTCCGTCACGTAGTGGTACGGGCCCGCGACGAACGCCGTGATGTACGTCGAGATGGGCTTGGTCTCGGCGAACTTCCAGACCCCGTCGGCCGGTTCACCGACGCCGTTGCTCCACACGACCCAGCCCTCGGGGGCCCGCACCTCGAACCGGAAGGGCGCCTTGAGGTCCGGCTGCTCGAAGTTCGCGAAGACACGGCGGGAGTCGGCCGGCTCGTACTGCGTGTAGAGGTAGACCTCGCCGTCCTCCGGGTCGACGAAGCGGTGCATGCCCTCGCCGGTGCGGCTGTAGGCGCACTGGGCGTCGACCACGAGCTCGTTGTCCTCGGCCAGGTCCTCCAGGAGGATGCGCGACCCGTCGAAGACCGCGCCCGGGTCGAGGTCCCTGCCGTTCAGCGAGAGGGCCGTGACGCTCGGGGCGATCAGGTCCGCGAAGGTCGTGGCACCGGGCTCGGCGCTGCGGAAGCGGATCGTCGTCACCGACCGGAAGGTGCGCGGCCCGGCGTCCGTGCCGCCCACCGCGGAGCGCAGGTCCAGGGACACCTCGTACCCCTCGACGGACAGCAGTGCGGCCCGCTCGCGGGCCTCGTCGCGGGACAGATTCTCACCGGGCACGGGCGGCACTCCCTCGTGGCGTCATGGATACGCGTCGGGTACGCGTCTGGGTACGCGTGAACAGCACCGATCCTGCCATGTGCCCCTGACCCCGGACACCCGGGAATGGCACAGGTGACCGGTTGTGTTGGGGCTGAAGGACGCACCGATGACCCCCTGATACCCGCACCGGGATCCGTACCGAGGAGAAGCATGTCCGAGCAGACCGCCGGCAAGACCCCCGTCGACTTCTGGTTCGACCCGCTCTGCCCCTGGGCGTGGATGACCTCGCGGTGGGTCCTGGAGGTGGAGAAGGTCCGGGACATCGAGGTCCGCTGGCACCTGATGAGCCTCGCCGTACTGAACGAGGACAAGCTCGACGACCTGCCCGAGCACTACCGCGAGTTCCTCGGCACGAAGGCGTGGGGCCCGGTCCGCGTCGTCATAGCGGCCCAGGAGGAGCACGGCCCCGAGGTGCTCGCTGATCTCTACACCGCGCTCGGCACCCGTTTCCACAACCAGGACGAGGGTCCCGGCAAGGAGGTCGTCGCCGCCGCGCTGAAGGACGTCGGCCTGCCCGAGTCCCTCCTGGAGCACTGGGACGAGACCCCGTACGAGCCCCAGCTGCGCGCCTCCCACAAGGAGGGCATAGACAAGGTCGGCCAGGAGGTCGGCACCCCCGTGATCGCGGTCCCCGGCTCCGACGGCGAGCAGATCGCCTTCTTCGGCCCCGTCGTCACCCCGGCCCCCAAGGGCGACGACGCCGGCAAGCTGTGGGACGGCACGCTGATGGTCGCCTCGATACCGGGCTTCTATGAGATCAAGCGCACCCGGACCAAGGGCCCGGACTTCAGCAACCTCTGACCCGACCGGTACCGGGGGAGCCGGCAGCGGCGGGCTCGGTCGGCTCAGCTCGGTTCGGGCAGGCGCAGGGGCTCCCTGAACGGCTTCTCGGTGAAGTAGGTCCGCAGGTTGCGGCACTGCTTGCCCTCGTCGTCCAGGGGCGCCAGGCACACCATGAACCCGTCCACGTTCTTCTCGCCCGTGTGCTTCTTGAGCCAGGCCGCTTCCGGGATCTCCAGGAAGCGGTGCTCCTCCTCAAGACTCTTGCAGGTGAAACAGCTTCGCTTGCGCATCCCGCAACCATCACCCGGAGCCTCCCGTACCGGAAGACCCCCGCGAGTCACGTCCTCGCGGGGGTCTTCCGTCTTTCCGCCTGCCGCGCGAAGGTTGAGAAGACGATCACGAGGCAGGACGCTTCGGGCCGCCCTCGGGGGGCGGGTGGGGCTGGTTCAGGGGGCGAGCAGCAACACGTCCGCGCGGGACTTGGCGGCCTCGTACCGACGGGCCACGTCCTGCCAGTTGACGACCTGCCACATGGCGTCGATGAAGTCGACCTTCTGGTTCTTGTACTGGAGGTAGAAGGCGTGCTCCCAGGCGTCGAAGACCAGGATCGGGGTCGAGCCCTGGCCGACGTTGCCCTGGTGGTCGTAGATCTGCTCGACGATCAGGCGGCCGCTGAGGGGCTCGTACGCGAGTACGCCCCAGCCCGAACCCTGGGTCGTCGCGGAGGCCTTCGTCAGCTGGGTCCTGAACGCGCCGAAGGAGCCGAACGACTCGGTGATCGCGTCGGCGAGCTCGCCCACACCGTCCGAGGCGAGGGGCTCACCGCCGCCCTCGCCCGTCATGTTGTGCCAGTAGATGCTGTGCAGGATGTGCCCGGAGAGGTGGAAGGCGAGGTTCTTCTCCAGCCCGTTGACCGACCCCCACGACTCCTTGTCCCGCGCCTCGGCGAGCTGGTCCAGGGTGTCGTTCGCGCCCTTCACGTACGCCGCGTGGTGCTTGTCGTGGTGCAGCTCGATGATCTCGGGGCTGATCACGGGGGCGAGCGCGGAGTAGTCGTACGGCAGTTCGGGAAGTGTGTAGACGGCCATGCCAGGTCCTCTCCGACCTCTTGTTGCAAAGTACTTGCAAGTGCACGCTAGCAGCAAGAGGGGCCTCTCGTGAGGGCCCCTCTTGTTGTTGCGCGGTCTTGCAGGTGCGGGTGCGTTGTGGCTGGTCGCGCAGTTCCCCGCGCCCCTACAGGGCGCGGTCCGCCCGTGCCTTCTGCCACGTGTAGCCCGCCGTCGCCAGCGCCAGCGTCATCGCGCCCGTCGAGTACAGCTGGACCCGGGTGTCCGGTTCGCGGGCCATCAGGACGAGGATCGCCGGCATGGCCGCGAGGGCCACCCAGGTCAGTGCCGGGAAGGCCCACATCCGTACGGCCAGTTTCTCCGGGGCCTCGCGTTCCAGGACGCGGCGCAGGCGGAGCTGGGAGACCGCGATGAAGATCCAGACGACCAGGATCACCGCGCCGATCATGTTCAGGAGCCAGGGGAAGACGTCGTCGGGACGCCAGTAGCTCAGCAGGACGCAGACGAAGCCGAAGACGGAGGAGGCGAGGACCGCGGTCCGCGGGACGCCTCCCGACACGCGGCCGAGGGCCTTCGGTCCCTGGCCCCGTCGCACCAGCGAGTACGCGATGCGCGAGGAGCCGTAGATGTTGGCGTTCATCGCCGAGAGCAGGGCGACCAGGACGACCACGTTCATCAGCTGGCCCGCGCCCGGGATGCCCAGATGGTCGAGGGCGGCGACGTACGGGCCCTTCTCGACGACCGCCTTCGAGTCCCACGGGACGAGCGTGACGATGACCGCCATCGAGCCGATGTAGAAGAGCGCGATGCGCCACATCGCGGTGCGTACGGCGCTCGCGACACCCTTCACCGGGTCCTGCGACTCGGCCGCCGCGATGGTGACGGTCTCCAGGCCGCCGTACGCGAAGACGGAGGCGAGCAGACCGATGACGAGCCCCTCGCTGCCGTTCGGCAGGAAGCCTCCCTCGCCGGTGAGGTTGGTGAGGCCGGGGGAGTCCGTGCCCGGCAGGACCCCGGCGATCGCCAGGACCCCGAGCACCAGGAACAGCGTGATCGCGCCCACCTTCAGCGCGGCGAACCAGAACTCGAACTCGCCGAAGTTCTTCACGGCGGCCAGGTTCGCCACGCAGAAGACGACCATGAAGAGGGCCACCCAGGCCCACTCCGGCGTGCCCGGCAGCCAGCCCGTCACGATCTTCGCGGCGCCGATGCCCTCCAGACCGACGGCCGTGCAGAGCAGCACCCAGAAAGACCAGCCGGCGGTGAACCCGGCCCACGGCCCGATCGCCCGCTCGGCGTGTGCCGAGAAGGAACCCGACGACGGATACGCGGCCGACATCTCGCCGAGCATCCGCATCACCAGCATGACGAGCAGACCGGAGACGGCGTACGCGACGACGATCGACGGTCCGGCGGCGGCGATGCCGGCGCCGGAGCCGACGAACAGGCCCGCGCCGATCACCCCGCCGAGGGCGATCATCGACAGATGGCGCTGCTTGAGGCCGTGCGAGAGCGAGACGTCCGCGCCGGGAGTACCGGGAGTACCGGGAGTACCAGGGGTGCCGGGCGCGGGGTCGTGGGTGGTACGGGACATGGGTGCGGGTGGTCCCTTGCGTGCGAGGGCAAAAACGCCCACAGTCTGGGCAGCCCCTCCGCCCGCGCGGAGAGGCCGCCCACTATGTGGACGGCCTCGACACGGAGTGCGAGATTCCGATTACGCGACCGTCGCGTACGTGGCGACCGACGTGTAGTGCGAGGCGTCCCCCGCGATCGAGTAGCTCTCCTTGCCCTCGATGCCGACCGGCACGTCACCGGCGACCGTCACCCGGTTCAGGCGGCGGGGCAGGCCGTCGTAGTTGTCGATGGCGTAGTGCTGGGTGATGCGGTTGTCGAAGAGGACGAGCTGGTTCGGCGACCAGCGGTGGCGCAGGACGTTCTCGGGTCGGGTTACGTAGGCCTGGAGCAGGTCGAGGACCTTGCGGGACTCGCTCACCGACAGGCCGACGATCCGCTGCGCGAAGCCGCCGATGAACAGCCCGCGCTCACCGGTCAGCGGGTGGACGCGGACGACGGGGTGGGCGGTGCGGTACTTGATGGACGTGAACCGGGCGCGCTGGGCGGCCTGTTCCTCGTCCACCTCCTCCTCGGGCACCGCATAGTCGTAGTCGTTGGTGTGCTCGGCCCACAGGGTGTCGGCGAGCTGCCGCAGGGGTTCGGGCAGGTTGCGGTAGGCGGCGGCAGAGCTGGCGATCAGCGTCTCGCCCCCGTACGGCGGGATCGTGATGCTGCGCAGGGTGCTGGCCTGCGGCGGGTTGAGGACGAACGTGACGTCGGTGTGCCAGTTGTTGGCGGCACGGCCACGCTCGCTGTCGACGGGCAGCACGTTCGGGGCGCCCTCGACGGCGGGCACGGTCGGGTGGGCGGTGGTGAGGTCGCCGAAGTGCCGGGCGAAGGCCTGCTGGCCCTCGTCGTCCAGGTTCACGTCGTCGAAGACCAGGGCCTTGTGGACGTTGAGGGCCTCACGCAGTGCGGTGACGGTCTCCTGGTCGAGCGGCTCGGAGATGTCGACGCCGGATATCCGGGCGCCGATCCTCGCGGTGACCTTGCGGATCTCGATGTCTGACATGGGGTTCCTTTCGCTTTCGGAGCGGGCTCGGAGTCGGGATCGGGCTCAGACCCGGGCGAGCGCGGGGGCGGTGACGTACTGGTTGGCGGGGCGCGGGAGGCCGTATCTCTCGCGCAGGGTCTGCCGGGGGCCGTACTCCTCGCGGAGCAGACCGCGGGCGCGCAGGAGCGGGACGACGTGGTCGACGAAGGCGTCGAGGCCGGACGGCAGGACCGCGGGCATGATGTTGAAGCCGTCGGCGGCGCCCTGCATGAACCACCTCTCGATGGCGTCGGCGACCTGCTCGGGCGTCCCGGCGAAGGTGAGGTGCCCGCGTCCGCCGCCCAGGCGCCCGATCAGCTGCCGCACGGTGAGGTGTTCGCGCCGGGCCAGCTCCACCACGAGCGTGTAGCGGCTCTTGGCGCCCTCGATGTCGCTCTCCGGAGGCAGGCCGGAGGGCAGCTCGGCGTCCAACTCCAGTGTTCCCGGCAGCAGTTGGAGCAGGGCTTCCAGGCGGCCCACGCCGTGCGCGTACACGATGTGGTCTTCCAGGACCTGCTCGGCCGCCAGCGCCTCGGTCTCCGTCGAACCGATGACGGGGACGATGCCGGGCAGCACCTTGATGTGGTCGGGATCCCGACCGGCCCCCGCCGTACGGGACTTGAGGTCGGCGTAGAAGGACTGCGCGTCCTCGATGGTCTGCTGGGCGGTGAACACCGCCTCCGCATACCGGGCCGCGAACCCCTTGCCGTCCTCGGAGGAGCCCGCCTGCACCAGCAGCGGGTAACCCTGCGGGGTGCGCGGCACGTTGAGGGCGCCCTCGACGCTGAAGTAGCGGCCCTTGTGCCGGGCGGGATGGATCCTCGTGTCGTCGCCCCAGACGCCGGCCGCCTTGTCGGCGACGATCGCGTCGTCCTCCCAGCTGTCCCAGAGCTTCAGGGCCACGTCGAGGAACTCGGCGGCACGGGCGTACCGCTCGGCGTGCGCGGGCTCCGCGTCGAGACCGAAGTTGCGGGCGGCCTCCGCGCCCGCCGTGGTGACGATGTTCCAGCCCGCCCGGCCCCCGCTGATGATGTCGAGCGAGGCGAACTTGCGGGCCAGGTTGTAGGGCGAGTTGTAGGAGGTGGAGGCGGTGGCGATCAGACCGATGTGCTCGGTGGCCGTCGCCAGCGCGGTGAGCAGGGTGAGCGGTTCCAGGGCGCCGGCCGGCCGCTGGGCGAGGTTGCCCCACAACTGCGGTCCGTCGGCGAGGAAGAGCGAGTCGAAGGTCCCGCGTTCGGCGATCCGCGCCAGGTGGACGTAGTGGGCCAGCTCCACGTGGGCGTACGGGTCGCTCTCCGGGAGCCGCCACGACGCCTCGTGGTGGCCGGTGTTCATGAGGAAGGCGTTGAGGTGCAGTCTGCGCTCGGTCACTGGGGGTCCTCCGCGTGCTCGTGGTGCTGGGGGCGGTCGTCGGTCCCGTCGGACCCGTGGTTGTCGTGGTGTTCCGTGACGCCGAGGGCGGTGAGGAGCCGTTCGCGGTACTCGCCGAGCAGCGGGTCGCGGTACGAGCGGGGGTGCGGGCGGTCGATGGTCAGGTCGAGGCCGATGCGGCCCTCGTCGAGCACGAGCACCCGGTCGGCCAGCACGATCGCCTCGTCCACGTCGTGGGTGACGAGCAGGACGGAGGGCCGGTGGCGTTCCCACAGTTCGCGCAGCAGGGTGTGCATACGGATCCGGGTGAGCGCGTCCAGGGCGCCGAACGGCTCGTCCGCCAGCAGGAGTTCGGGCTCCCGGACCAGGGAGCGGGCCAGCGCAGCACGCTGGGCCTCACCGCCGGACAGCTCGTTGGGCCAGGCCCGTTCGCGGCCCGCGAGGCCCACCTCGGCGAGGGCGGCGCGGCCTCTCTGCCCGGCCTCCCTGCCGTCGAGACCGAGCAGGACGTTGTCGAGGACGCGCTGCCAGGGCAGCAGCCGGGAGTCCTGGAAGACCACGGACACCCTTGACGGGGCCGTGAGTTGACCGCTCCCCGCCACCTCGTGGTCGAGCCCGGCGACCGCGCGCAGCAGGGTGCTCTTGCCGGAGCCGCTGTGCCCGAGCAGGGCGGTGAACTGGCCGGCCGGGAGATCGAGGTCGATGCCGTCGAGGACCGTACGCCCGTCGAACGACCTTGTCAGACCCCGGAGTTGGACGGCGGGACGGGTCAGCTGCTCAGCGTGCGGCGCCATGACAGCACCCTCCGTTCGATCAGACGGACCGCGCTGTCGGAGATCAGGCCGAAGATCCCGTAGACGACCAGGCCGACGAGGATGACGTCCGTCTGGCCGTAGTTCTGGGCCTGGAACATCATGTAGCCGAGTCCGCTGGTGGCGTTGATCTGCTCCAGCACGACCAGGCCCAGCCAGGAGCCGGTCACCCCGAGCCGCAGCCCGACGAAGAAGCCGGGCAGCGCACCCGGGATGACGATCCGCCGGATGAAGGCGTACCTCGACAGGCCCTGGACCTCGGCGAGTTCGACGAACCGGCTGTCGATGCCGGAGAGCGCGGCGTGCGTGTTCAGGTAGATCGGGATGTAGACGACGATCGCGATGATGGCGATCTTGAAGGTCTCGCCGATGCCCAGCCAGAGGATGAACAGCGGGATCAGACCGAGCGTCGGTATCGCCCGGTTGAGCTGCACCGATCCGTCGATCAGCGCCTCGCCGGTCCGGCTGAGCCCGGAGGCCAGCGCGAGCGCGATGCCCGCGGTCAGGCCGATCGCGAAGCCGGAGCCGGCGCGTTGCAGCGAGGTCAGGATGTCGGTGGGCAGCGTCCCGTCGGTCCACAGCTGGACGCCGGTCTCCAGCACTGTCCAGGGCGCAGGAATGGCACCCGGGTCGAGCTGCCCGGCGGCGGAGGCGGCGGCCCACAGGGCGAGCAGCAGGGCCGGACCGAGGAAGCGGGTGGCGGGCAGCCGCTTGCCGGGGGAGAGCCGACGACGCCTGCGGACCTGTGAGTTCTCCACGGTGGCCGCGAGGGGCACGGCTGTGGTCGTGCTCGCGGTGGTGGTCGTGGTCACGGCGCTCACCTCCGGTACTCCGCCGGTACGGACTTCGCCGCGATGCCCTCGAAGCGCCGGTCGAAGAGCGAGTCGACCTTGAACCCCTTCACGAAGCCGCCCTCGGCCAGCAGGTCGGCGGTCTCCTGCTCCCACTTCACGGCCTCGTCCCAACTCGGCGGGAACAGCGGCTTGTTGGCGAGCTCGGTGATCGACCGCGCCTGCGCGAGCGTGAGGTTCTGCGTCTTCACGTAGAACTCCTCGTTCCAGGCGTCGGGGTGCTCGTACGCCCACACCGCGCCCTTCGCCCAGCGCGGGATGTACGCGGCGACGGCGGCGGCCTTCGCGGGGTCGGCGAGCACGGAGGTGGGCGCCCACAGCAGGTTCAGCAGGTCCACGACGTCCGTGGTGATGACATGGGCGCCCTTGGACCCGTACTGCTTGAGGTACGCGGGTGACTGGGCGTTGGCGAGCGGGGCGATGTCCACCTGGCCCGCCTGGAGCGCGGTGAGGAACTGGTTGCTGGTCAGCGGCACCAGATCGACGTCGTCGTAGGCCAGCCCGGCCTGCTTCAACGCCCGCAGCAGGACGACCCCCTGCGCCTGTCCCTGTGAGAAGGCAAGCTTCTTGCCCTTGAAGCCCTGGACGTCCTGGATGTCGCTGCCGGGCTTCGTGGCGAAGAGGTAGTTGGGCTTACGGGTGACATTGATGGCGACGATCTTCGCGTCGAAGCCCTGGTAGTGCGCCTGGATGGGCGGGATGCCGGCGTTGTTGCCGACGTCCAGGGACTTGGCGCGGAAGGCGTTGATGACATCGGGCCCGGCGCCCAGGTTCGGCCAGTCGGCCACCTCGAAGGGCAGGTCGGACAGGCCCGCGAGCTTGAACTGCAGCTGCTGGACGCCCTGGTAGGAGGCGATCTTCAGGCTCGTACCGGACGGGACCTTGTCCGCCAGCGGGGCGGACGTGGACCCCTTGACCCCGGTGTCGGCGGCGCTGCTGCCCGCGCAGCCGCTGAGCCCGGCCGCGGCGGCGGCCCCGAGCAGGGACGAGAGGAAGAGACGTCGGTCGACACCGGAGGCGGACGGAGGTGGCATGGGAGGACTCCCTGAATTCATCGGGGCAGGCAGATAAGCGGCATTCCTTGCGATTCCGGGCAGGGCGAAGCCGGGAACGGGGAAGGTGCGCGGGGGCAGGCACACGTGACGGCGCACGCGGAGGGCGTGGCGTTGGTGTGATGCGGTGCGGTGCGGTGTGGCGATGGTGGCCAAAGGACGCTGACGGATCGGCGAGGACCGCGGACGGATCGGCGGGTAACGCGGATCGATCGTCGTCAGTGCGTCAACGCGTCAGCAACAGAAGGTGCGACAGCTCATGAACACGATGCTCCTGGCCTGGTGAGGGCCTGTCAACATTCGGATTTTCTGAATTAAATCGTCCCCGGTGAGGCGGCCGAGGACCTGATGGACGGCGTGTTCGGCGGCGCACTCGACGGCGCGCTCAGCGGGTCCCGGTAGAGCACGTCCAGGGCCACCGAACCCCCGGCCACGGCGAGTACGGAGTCCGGGAAGCTGGTCGGCACGACGGCCGCCGCCCGGTCGGGACCGACTTCCTCGCGCAGGGCGGCCAGGCAGTCCTCCCGGTGGACGGCACCCATCTCCGTGACGACGACCGTGTCCGGGTTGAGCACGTCGAGCAGGAGCCCCGCCGCACGGCCGACCATGCGGGCGCGGTGCAGCAGCAGGCGTACGGCGACGGGGTCGCCGGCTGCCGCGGCGGCGAGGATGTGCATGGGGTCGGAGGTCCGGATGACCCCGGCCTCGCGCGCCCTCCCGCACAGGGTCCGTTCGCTCAACTCGGCCTGCAGGCAGCCGGTCCGGCCGCAGTCGCAGAGTTCCGTACCGCCCGCGAGCGGCAGATGGGCGATGGCCCCGGCCTGGGAGCGGGGCCCGTGGTGGACCTCGTCATGGGTGGCGAAGGCGGCGTCCACGACGTTCCCGACGAAGAGGTGCAGCACACTGCGGCCGGCGCCGGCGGTCCGCCCGAAGAGCCGCTCCCCGTTGACCAGGGCCCGTGCGTGCCCGTCCACGTGCACGGGCAGGCCGGTGAGCGCGTGGATCACCTCACGCGCGCGGACGTCCCGCCAGCCGAGGAGTGGGTGCTCGACGATGGTCCCGGAGTCCCGGTCCACCCAGCCGCCGGTGGCCAGACCGACGCCGAGGGGGACGCGGTCGGGGGCGGCCGCGAGCAGGGCGCGCAGCCCGGTGGCGGCGTTGGCGAGGACGTGGGAGGGGGCCGAGGCCGGTTGGTCGCTGTCCTCGTGGTTCAGGCGGCGTTCGGCGACGACACGTCCGCGCAGGTCGAGGAGGGCGACGGTCGTGTACGGCACCGCCACGTGCACGCCGCCGACCACGAACCGGGAGTCGTCCAGGTCGACCGGTACGTGCGGGCGGCCGACCCCGTTCGACCGCCGGAGCGTGGCGGCCTCCTGGATCAGGCCGAGTGCGGTGAGGCGGTTGCAGTGGTCGGTGACCGAAGCCGGGGAGAGTCCGGTCAGCCGGGCGATGGTGCTGCGGGCGACGGGGCCGTGCGCCAGCACCGACCGCAGGATGGCGCTGGCACTGGTACGGCGGCGGTCGCTGTCGACGGCTCGGCGGGCGGGGGAGGGGCGAGGAGCAAGATCGGGAGTGGGAGTGGGAGCGAGGGAGGAGCTGGGCATGGAGAGAGGCATGGAGGACTTCCTCGGGACTGGTCCGACACTGCGCCGACGTCTGCTGGCTTGTCTCGTCTCGGCGAGCCGGATGGATCCCCTCCGCGCCCGCCTCAGCGGTGGCGACAGGTGGCCGTGCCCTGGCGTCGCAGGTCGACATAGCGACGCGACGCGAAGTTCCTGGCTTGGGCGACCATGGGGTGAAGGGTAGGCGGTGGGTGGCCTGTCCGACCAGGGGGCTTTTTCTTCGCCCCCGCCGCCCCTACCCATTCCCGTCACTACTCGGGGGCCAGCCCCCGAACCCCCGCTCCTCAAACGCCGGAGGGGCTGGATTTTCGCGGCGGGGCCGGCACTTTCAGCCCGTCCGGCGTTTGAGGACGAGCGCGTTCAGCGCGATACGGGGGTTCGGGGGCGGAGCCCCTGAGTAAGTGACGGGAATGGGTAGGGGCGGCGGGGGCGAAGACTCCTTTGGCGGGACCCTACAGATGGCGTCAGGTTCAGACCCCGTAGGGAACCCCACCCCACCTCAGTGACCAGCATCACGCCCCCACGGGTGTACACCACACTCTTTGTAAGAGATCCACCACACACCGGATCCCCCCTTTGTCGACCGCGGCCGATGTCGGCCCCAACCCCCTGGGATAGCGTCACCGTGTCCCGAACTGCCCACACCCGCCGGAGCCCCCATGACCACCGCCGTCGCCCCCACCCGCCCGGGCCAGGTAATAGCCGACCTGCTCCCCGCCTCCCGCGTAAGGGACGCCGCACTCGTGGCAGGCGGCGCCGCGCTCACGGGCCTGGCGGCCCAGATAGCGGTCCCGGTCCCGGGCTCCCCGGTCCCGGTGACGGGCCAGACCTTCGCGGCCCTCCTCGTCGGCACCGCACTCGGCACCGGCCGAGGCCTCGCCTCCCTCGCGATCTACGCGCTGCTCGGCCTCGCAGGCGTCCCGTGGTTCGCCGAGGGCACCGCCGGCGCCACCGTGTCCTTCGGCTACATCCTCGGCATGCTGCTCGCGGCCACCGTCGTGGGCGCCCTCGCCCGCCGCGGCGCCGACCGCTCGGTCGTACGCATGGCGGGCACGATGCTCCTGGGCGAGGCGATCATCTACGCGATCGGCGTCCCGTACCTGGCGTTCGCCGCCGACATGACGATGACCCAGGCCATCGCGGCCGGCCTCACCCCGTTCCTCCTCGGCGACGCGCTCAAGGCCGCCCTCGCGATGGGCGTACTGCCCACCGCCTGGAAGTTCGTCAAGCGCGAGAGCTGACGGACACGTCGTAGTTCCTGCGAAAGAGGTTCGCCGGGTCGTACACCGACTACAGCCCGGCGAGCCTCAGTTGCGTTCCGGAGTCGTACAGCCCCTCCGCCGTACGCCCGCCCGCCCCGTACGCGAAGTTCAACGCCCCGCTCGATCGTCCACGGCTCCACCGCGCCGAGCGCCCGGTGCAACCGCTCCCGCACACGCCGGCGCCTCCGCGGTGGGACCGCGGAGGCGCCGTACGCGTACCTGTCGTGCCGTGGGGAGTGGGGCCTACGACCCGCTCCGCTGCGGCCGCCGCTGTGTCCACCACAGGCCCGCCGCGCCCGCGGAGATCAGCGCCGCGCCGACCGCGCCGAGCGGCAGGATCCGGTCGGCCGGACCGGTCTTGGGCAGTTCCTTGCCACCGGACTTGTCACCGCCGGCCTTGTCGCTGCCCGGGGTGACCGGGCTGTTGTCGGTGCCGAGCAGAAGGGGTGTGGCCGGTGCGTTCGGCGACGGGTTGTTCGCGCCGAACGGGACCGGGCCCTGCTGCCAGAACGTCTTCGCGCCGTCGGCGTCCTGGACGGGCAGGCAGATCTTGCCCTCCTTCTTCAGATCGAAGGTCGCGTCCACGGCGTACGACTTCGACTTGCCGGCCGCGAGATTGTCGATGGCACATGCGAAACCACTGTTCGAACCTTCGGGGAGGTCTTTCTCGGCGATTTCCGCACAGCCCTCGACACCCTTGACCGAGAGGCCATCAAAACCGACCACAAGCAGTCGGATTTCGCCGCTGTCCTTCGTCCCCCCGTTCTTTACCGTGGCGGTAATCGCCGTTTCCTGTGAGCTGTTGTCGACCTCGATCTTCTCGGGCAACAGGGTCGTCAGTTCGACACCTGCGGGCGCCTTGTCAATCGCCTTTCCGCCCTTGCCGCTCATCGGCCCTTCGTCGTCCGCGCCGGCGGAGAAGGAAAAGATCATCACTGCCGAGAAAGATGCAGTGAGCAGCGATCCAGTGGTGATCGTCATGCGACGAGAACTCATGTTCGTCCCCCTTGTATCCCCCTGACTGCGCCTGAATTCGCAGTCTTTGAAGTGGTACCACAAGATTTCTCCCCACTATGCTGGTGCGGCACGAAGTTGTGACCATTGTGCTTCTTTGCGGTTCTTCTGTGGCGGGTGTTGAAGGGGGGAATGGGGGTGCCGGAAATAACGAGGGGCGGTATTCCGGGATTGCTGGTGACGGGCCGTTACCGGCTGGCCGAGAGCATTGGTCAGGGGGGAATGGGACGGGTGTGGCGGGCCGTCGACGAAATCCTCGACCGACAGGTCGCCGTCAAGGAAATGCGCATCGACGGCATGGACCAGGAGGACGCCAGGACCCGTCGCGAACGGACCCTGCGCGAGGCCAGGGCCACGGCCCGGATCGACCACCCCAACGTCGTGCGCGTGTACGACGTGGTGGACCAGGGCGAACGGCTCTGGATCGTGATGGAACTGGTCGACGGCCGCTCCCTGGACAGGGTCCTGGCGGAGGACGGGCCGCTGAGCGCGCGCGGTACGGCACGGATCGGGCTCGGACTGGTCGCCGCACTCGGCCAGGTGCACGCGGGGGGCGTGCTGCACCGGGACATCAAGCCGGCCAACGTACTGGTCGAGCGGCGCGCGGGCCGGGTCGTCCTCACCGACTTCGGCATCGCCGCGATCCAGGACGCCGAGGCGCTGACGATGGCGGGGATGCTGGTCGGCTCGCCCGACTACATGGCACCCGAGCGGGTCTCCGGCCGGCCCCAGGGCCCGCCGTCCGACCTCTGGTCCCTCGGCGCCACCCTCTGCGCGGCCCTCGGCGGCCGCTCCCCCTTCTCCCGCGCCACCACCCTCGCCACCCTGCACGCCGTGCTCTACGAGGAGCCGGAGATCCCGTCCGCGGCCGGGGAACTGACGGAGGTGCTGTCGGCCCTGCTCCTGAAGGACCCGTCGGTACGGCCGGGCCTGGAGGAACTGGAGGCGATCCTCGGGCCGGTGGCCGACGGGAGCACGGGGGCGTCCGCGCCACCGGGTGCGACGGCGGGGCTGGGCACGGCGGTCGGTCCGGGGGAGGGCGAGAGGACGGCTCCGGGAGCGGCGACGGAGCCCGGCGAAGGAGAGGGAGAAGGAGGAGGTCGAGAGGGAGAGGGCGAAGGAGGAGGGGGCGAAGGCGGAGGAGAAGGAGCGGGAACGGGAACGGGTTCTGAATCCGGTCCGGCGTCGGGGCCCGCTCCAGGCCCCGGGTCCGAGCCCAGGTCCGAGTGGGAGTCCGGCTCCGGCTCCGGCCTCAGCTCCGGCTCCGGGGCACGATCCGGTTCCGTACCGGCGGCTGCCCGTACGGCCGAATCCGCACCCGGTGCCGCCGGTCAAGCGCCACCGGAGCCCCACGCGGCGGCCCCGGTACCACCGACCGGGCCTCCACCGCTGACCGAGCTTCCTCCGCCGACCGAGCACCCGACCCCTCCGCTGTTCCGGATCCCGGTCCTGGAGCCGCCGCCTGTCACTCCGCCGACGGGCGAGGGCACTCCCAGGCTGACCGAGCCGGTGGAGGACGCGGTACCGGTACGGCGTACACCGACGCTGTGGAGCGCACCCGAGTCCGAAGAGGCGGCCGGCCCCGCCCCTGTCGCCGGCCCGAACTCACCCCAGACCCCGACCCGGACCCCGACCTCGACTCCGCAGGAACCGGCCGCCCCCGAACCGCTCCCCACAGAGCCCACAAAGCCCGCAGCGCCCCCCGGCCCCACACCCCCCGACCCCGAGAACGCGTCCTCCGAAGCGCCGCCCGGGGGCACTCCCGAGATTCCCTCCGCCGGAGTGGCTCCCGGATCCGGATACGCCCTCCACGCGTCCGGCATCCGGCCGGCGGGGCCGGAACCGGCGGCCAACGGGAACAACTCACTGCCTACAAGGCCCAGGTCCGCCCCCATGCCACCGGGCGAACCGCTCGGTCCCCCCGTGCCGGCCGACCCGCGCCGGAGCCGGACCTGGAGCCGGAACCGCAAGGGAGCCGTGGCCGCCGCGGGTGTGGTCGTCGCCGGTGTCGTCGCCGCACTGGTGATCCCGGCGCTCGGTGGATCCCCGGACGACAAGGACGAGGCCTCGCCCCCCTCTTCTTCCGCGTCCTCCTCCGCGGGCACCGGCGGCACCCCGTCCACCGCGCCCCCCACCGTCGCGGGCACCGCACGGCCGCCCACCCTCCCGGAGGGCTCCCGTACGGAGGCCGGCATGTACGCGTGGGTCCCGCCCGAGGGCTGGGAACGGGTGGTGCAGAGCGGCGCCGAGGTCCACTACACCTCCCCGGACCGCAAACAGGAGGTCCTCGCCAACGCGGCCCCGGCCCGGGGCGACCTGATGGACCAGTGGACGGAGACGGAGAAGGACACCAGCAAGGGCCTCGACTACCAGCGGATCCGGCTGGAGGAGACCACGTTCCGCGACGCGCCCGCGGTCGTCTGGGAGTACACGGTCACGGCCAAGGGACTGCCCTGGCACGCCCGGCTGCTCGGCTTCAACGCGGACGGCAAGTACTACGAGATCACCACCTGGTACCGCCCGGACATCGAGGACCAGGCACTCCCGGTCTACGAGACGGTCAAGGACAGCTTCACCCCCCTGTGACCCCTGTGACCCCTGTGATCCCTGTGCGCCACGAGCCGGAGACCCGACGGCGCACCGGCACGCACACAGACACGACGACGCCTCCGTGGAAAGTCCCACGGAGGCGTCGTACAGAAGGCAGGTCCGAGCCGTCAGACCGTGGTGGAGTCCTGCTCCTTCTGGAGCTCGGCCCGGGCCTTCCCGCGCCGCACCTTCTCCAGTACCAGCGCGATGCCGACGACGACGGCCGCGACGAGAAGCGACAGCAGTACCGTCTTGCGGCCGTCGTGCTCGGTGTCGGTGAGCATGTAGCCGAGGACGAAGACGATCAGCGCGATCGTCGCGTACGTCAGATACGGGTACAGCCACATCCGCACGACCAGCTTCTCCGGCGTCTCGCGCTCGATGATCTTCCGCATCCGCAGCTGCGAGAGGCAGATGACGAGCCAGACGAACAGCGCGACCGCGCCGGAGGAGTTGACCAGGAAGAGGAAGACCGAGTCGGGGAACTCGTAGTTGAAGAACACCGCGACGAAGCCGAAGACGACCGAGGCGATGATCGCCGGCATCGGCACACCACGGCTGGTCGTACGGGCGAAGGCCTTGGGTGCGTCACCGCGCTGACCCAGCGAGAAGGCCATGCGGGAGGCCGTGTAGAGGCCGGAGTTGAGACAGGACAGTACGGACGTCAGCACGATGAACTTCATGATCTCGCCGGCGTTCGGGATGCCGAGCGAGTTCAGGGCGGCGACGTACGAGCCGTCCTTCTGGATGGCGTCCGAGTCCCAGGGCAGCAGCGTGACCACGACGAAGATCGAGCCGAGGTAGAAGACGCCGATCCGCCAGATGATGCTGTTGGTGGACTTTGTCACCGCGCGCTGCGGGTTCTCCGACTCGCCCGCCGCGAGGGTGGCGATCTCGCTGCCCATGAAGGAGAAGACGACGAGCAGGATGCCGGTGAGGATCGCGCCGGGCCCGTTGGGCAGGAATCCGCCGTGGTCGGTGAGGTTCCCGAGCCCTGCCGTGTCGCTGTCGACACCCGGCAGTACGCCGAAGACCGCGAGCCCGCCGATGACGATGAACGCGCCGATCGCGACGACCTTGATCCCGGCGAACCAGAACTCGAACTCGCCGTACGAGCCGACGGAGACCAGGTTCGTCGCGGTCAGGACGACCATGACGATGAGCGCCCAGCCCCACTGCGGTACGGCGGGGATCCAGCTTTCCAGGATCACGGCACCCGCGGTCGCCTCGATGGCGAGCACGACGACCCAGAAGAACCAGTACAGCCAGCCGATCGAGAACCCGGCCCACCGGCCGAGCGCCCGGTCCGCGTGCGCGGAGAACGAACCCGAGGTCGGGTTCGCGGCGGACATCTCGCCGAGCATCCGCATCACGAGGACGACCATCGTGCCGACGAGGGCGTACGACAGAAGGATGCCGGGGCCCGCGGTGGCGATACCGGAGCTGGAGCCGACGAACAGGCCGGCGCCGATGACTCCGCCGATGGCGATCATCGAGAGGTGACGGTTCTTGAGCCCGGCCTGGAGACCGGCGTCGGGCCCTCCGGGTTCTCCGGGTCCGTCGGGGCCGTTTCCGGCCTTCGTCAGAGTCGGCTGCGAGGTCATAGGACGGTGTTCCTTTGCGCCGGGGACTGTGGGGGAGGGGACTGATGTGGGGGACTGCGAGCCACCGCGGATCCTGCGGATACTGCGGATTTCCTACGGGGAGTCCGTACGAGCGGTGTACGGGTGATGCACACGAGGTGCACAAGCCGGTCCAGTGAATCCCAGGCGAATGGATTCGTGAACCTTTGAATCCAGATCGTTACTTGAGGTTTCCTTGAGGTTCTGTAGTGTTGCTCACACTTTTCCGTCATGCGGCTCAGCGCATTTCGTGCGCCTGCCCCGACGGGGCCGATCGGAAACAGGCGTGTCACACTCGGACCATGCGCGTGTATCTCGGCTCCGACCATGCCGGTTTCGAACTCAAGAACCACCTCGTCGAGTGGCTCAGGGCGGCCGGGCACGAGCCCGTCGACTGCGGGCCCCTCATCTATGACGCCCAGGACGACTACCCGCCGTTCTGCCTCCGCGCCGCGGAGCGCACGGCGGCCGACCCCGGCTCGCTGGGCATCGTGATCGGCGGCTCGGGGAACGGGGAGCAGATCGCGGCGAACAAGGTCGAGGGGGTGCGGGCCGCTCTCGCGTGGAGCGAGCAGACGGCGGCGCTCGGGCGTGAGCACAACGACGCCAACGTGGTGGCTGTCGGCGCCCGCATGCACACCGAGGAGGAGGCGACCAAGTTCGTCGAGATCTTCCTCAACACCCCGTTCTCCGGCGACGAGCGCCACATCCGCCGCATCGACATGCTCTCGACGTACGAGACGACGGGCGACCTCCCGGAGATCCCGCCCCACCACCCGCAGGGCTAGAAAAGGCTGAGGACTGCGCAGTTCCCCGCGCCCCTGGGTCTTTTAGGGGCGCGGGGAACTGCGCGACAAGCCACAACGAACCCGCACGCACGTACGTACGGTCTGGGCGTACCGCAACCCAACCAGGAGGCGCCGTGCCCGAAGGGCACACCATTCATCGGCTGGCCGAGGACTACATCGGCGGCTTCGGTGGGCGCAGGGCACGCGTCACCAGCCCCCAGGGCAAGTTCACGGACGCCGCAGCCCTCCTGGACGGCACGGAATTCACCACGGCGGAAGCCCACGGCAAACACCTCTTCCTCCGCTTCGAGTCCGAGGACTGGATCCACATCCACCTCGGCCTCTTCGGCAAAGTGAACTTCGGCACCACCCCCGCACCCCCGCCCACGGACACGGTCCGCCTGAGACTCGCGAACGACACCACGTACGTGGACCTCCGCGGCCCCACCACCTGCACGCTGATCACGGACACGGAGAAGCAGGCGATACACGCCCGCCTGGGCCCGGACCCGCTGCGCGAGGACGCGGAACCGGCCCGCGCGTACACCCGCGTCGCCCGCAGCCGTACGACGATCGCCGCCCTTCTCATGGACCAGAAGATCATCGCGGGCGTGGGCAACGTCTACCGCGCCGAGGTCCTCTTCCGGCACGGCATCGACCCGTACCGGCCGGGCAAGGACGTCACGGCGGCCGAGTGGGACGCGGTCTGGGCGGACCTGGTCGCGCTGATGCGCGAGGGCGTCCGCAACAACCGCATCGACACCGTCCGCCCGGAGCACGAACCGGAGGCGATGGGCCGCCCGCCGCGCAAGGACGACCACGGCGGCGAGGTCTACGTGTACCGCAGGGCCAACCTGCCCTGCCTCATCTGTGGCGGCGAGATCCGCACCGCCGATCTCGCCGCCCGCAACCTCTTCTGGTGCCCGGCCTGCCAGAAGACCTGAAAGTCATCCGGCCTGACGGCAGGCGGGCCGGATGCAGCTCAGAAGCCGTGCGGCAGCCAGGGCGCCACGACGGAGGAGAAGCCGAGCGAGGCCTCCGCGAGGGCGCCCTGGCGCAGCTCCCGCACCCGACCCGCCGCGGCGAGCGAGGCGAGGGACACGCCACCGAGATAGGCCGACCCCAACTCCCGTACGGACAGGGTGAGATCGGGCGCGTCGGCCGTCCGCGCGCAGGACGCTCCCTTCGCGTCACCCGTGAGCCGCCAACGCCCCTCGTTCCAGGGGCAGAAGGCGTCCTCGACCTCGAACACGACGTCCACCGGCGCCTGGTACGTCCGTGCCTCCAGCGCCGCGCCGACATCGACGAGCCGCACGTACAACGAGTCCCGGAGCGACAGGCCGCACCGCCGGACGTCGGAGACCAGGTGCTGCCAGGCGTCGTCGACGGGACGGCTGTGCGTCTTCACCGTCGACGTCAGGTCGATGCCGAAGAGGTGCTGCCACAGCGCGGCGTACGCGGCCGGGTCGAGCGCCTCCAGGTCGCGCAGCTCGATGGTGCCGGCCGGGCCGGCCGAGTCCCACTCCGGCTTGTTGAAGTACCGGGTGTAGCCGACCACTTCGCCGTCCCGCTCCGCGAGCACGCACTGCAGCGGCGACGTCCCCTTGCGGTCACTCTCCGGGTCGAGCAGCGGCAGCCGCTCCCAGCCGGGCCTGCGCTCCAGCATCCCGGGCCGGACGGCCACATGACGCGCGTACACGGCCTCGCAGGCGTCGCGTACGCCCGGTGCGTCCGGCGCCACGAGCCGCAGCCGTACGTCGTCCGTGCCCTCCGGCACCGACAGCCGCACCCGGGACGTGTCGATCTCGGCGCGCAGTTGGTGTGTCGCCACGCCGTAGCCGAACCGGCCGTAGATGACGGGTTCGGACGCCGTGAGCACGGCCAGCGACTCGCCCCAGGACCGTACGTCGTCCAGCTGGCGCCGCATCATCGACCGCAGCACACCGCGCCTGCGGTGCGTCGAGGCGACGCTCACCATCGTGACGCCGGCCGCCTGCACGGCGGCGCCGCCCGGGACGGTGACCCGGAACGTGAACGCCCCGGCCGTGCCCACGCAGTCGTCGCCGTCCCAGGCGCCGACGAAACGGTCGTGCTCCGTGAGGTCGCTCCACAGCGACCTCTCCTCGGGGGATTCCGTGACCCCGCCGAACGCGAGCTCCAGGTTCCCGTACCACTTGTCCCAGTCGTCCGGGCGCAGCACGCGCAGTTCTGTCGTCATGTCCTCATGCCTACCAGGGCAATCCGGGATGAGCGACTGTATTTCTCCCCGCCCGGCGATGTCGGGTCCGCATCCGGCCGTACGCTCTGCGAGGGCCGGAATTCCCTGTGACTTCCGTCCCCGGACGGGGGACAAGTGGGACCTCCCGTGCCAAGCACCTGGTCCGATGGATAGGGTCCCGAACTAATGGCAGCAGGACGAGAGCGGCGCGCAGAAGCCGATACGTTCACGGCCCGGTTGAAGAAGCAGGTTCACCGGGTCCGCACCGGCCTGCGCAGATCCGCTGTCGACTACTTCCGCGGCGACGGCTCCGACTGGGTCGCGCTCGCCGGTCTGCTGCTGACCATTCCCGTGATCGCCTGCCTCACACTCATGAACTCGGTCTGGTGCTCGCCGGCGCTGCTGGTCCTGCCGATCGTCGCGGGCGGGCTGCTGCTGCGGCCGTCGAGCCTGCTCGGGCTGTACGCCGCGGCCGCCACCGCGCTGATCGTGGAGTCCGTGAAACTCGGGCCGTACACGGAGGGGCCTTCCCGGGTGACGCCCGGAATCGTGCTGGTCGTGGCGGCGTGCGGGTTCTTCGGACTCCTCATCGCCCAGTTCCGCAGCCGGGTGGGTGTGCCGTGGCGGCGGGGCGGGACCATGCTGTTCGACCTGCGTGAGCGGATCCGGGTACAGAGCAAGTTGCCGAAGCTGCCGATGGGTTGGCATCGGGAGATGGCCCTGCGGCCGGCCGGTGGGCAGTCGTTCTCCGGCGACTTCGTCGTCGCGGCCCGTACGAACGGGGGCCGCACGCTTGAGGTTGTCCTGACGGACGTCTCCGGCAAGGGGATGGACGCGGGGTCGCGTGCGCTGCTGTTGTCGGGGGCGTTCGGGGGGCTGCTGGGGTCCTTGCCGCCTCATGCGTTCCTGCCCGCGGCGAACGGGTACCTGCTCCGGCAGGACTGGGACGAGGGTTTCGCCACGTCCATCCACCTGGTCCTGGACCTGGACTCGGGCGACTACGAGCTGTTCTCGGCCGGACATCCGCCGGGGCTTCAGCTCAGCGCGGGGAGTGGGCGCTGGGAGGAGAAGGCTGCGGAGGGGCCGTTGCTCGGGGTGTACGACGGGGCCCAGTTCGACCCCGTGAAGGGTTCGCTGCGGCCCGGGGACGTCCTGATGCTCTTCACGGACGGGCTGGTCGAGACGTCCGACCGGGACATCGTCGAGGGCATCGACCGCCTCACCGGCGAGGCCGACCGGTACGTGGCCGGGGGCTTCCACGGCGCCGCTTGGCACCTCATCGAGGCGGTGGCGAAGGACGTGAACGACGACCGGGCGCTGCTGCTGATCTGCCGCGAGGGGGCGACGACGGGGCCGGCGACGGTGTGATTCGCTGGGGTTCGCGTTTGTCTGCGGGTTCGTTGTGGCTTGTCGCGCAGTTCCCCGCGCCCCTGGGGTGGTTGGGGGTTGCGGCTCGTCGCCTGGGTGCGGGGCCGCGCCGGGATGTGCGTCCGCAGCGGCCGCCGTGAACCACAGCTGCAGCACGGTGACCGCAACCTGCTGTCCTCGTAAGCTGCGGCCACACATCCCGCCACGTCCCCTCCGGGAGGGGGACCATCCGGTCCCCGCAAGGGGCGCGGGGAACGGCGCGAGCAACCACGACGGACCGGCGCATGACGAACCGGCCTCGGCCACGGGCATTTAGGGGCGCGGGGAACTGCGCGACAAGCCACAGTGGGCCCGCACTTTTCAATCCGCCCAATCCCCCACCCACCCCCGGGGCGGAGCCCCAAGTTTCGGGAAGGGGTGGGGTTGGGGAAAGGGAAGCCCCAAAGACGAACCCGGTCGGCCTCAGCCGACCCGGGCCACATCCCGCTCAACCTCAACGTCGGCCCGCCCCCCGGGCAACACCCGAGCCAGCCACCCCGACCGCCCCGCAGCCAACGGCCCAAGAACAGCCAGCAGCAACACATACCCCGCGATGAACGGCGACAGCCGATCATCGAGCCCCGCCACCGCAGCCATCGTCGCAAGGATCAACGCAAACTCCCCCCGAGCAAGCAGAGTCGTGGAGATATTGGCAGCGGGCCCGGCCCCGAACCCGTACACACGAGCCGCCCCAAGCCCGGCGAGCACGTTCATGACGAGCGTCAGCGCCACCGCGGCCAGCACGGGCCAGAGCACGCTGGGCAGATCACCGGGATCGATGGACAGCCCGAACGCGAAGAAGAACATCGCACCGAAGGCGTCCCGCAACGGATGCACCAGCTTCCGTATCCGCTCCCCGGAGGACGTGCTGCCGAGCATCAGCCCGACCATGAACGCCCCGATCGCGTCGGCCACCCCGAACCACTCGGAGACCCCCGCCATGAACACGGCCGCCCCGAGGAAGGAGATGACCAGCAACTCGTCGTCCTTGGTGTCGAAGAGCCGCCCCACCACCCGCGTACCGAACCGCGCCGCGAGGGCGAGCAGCAGCAGGAAGGCGAAGGCCTTGCCGCCGTCGAGGACGGCCGCGCCGAGGGAGTTCGCGCCGGACAGGATCGGCTGGAGGGCCGCCAGGTAGAGGGCGAGGAAGATGTCCTCGACGACGATGATGCCGAGGATCGGCTTGGTCTCGGGGTTGCCGAGCCGCCCCGTGTCCACGAGCACCTTCGTCACGATCGCGGACGACGAGATGCCCAGCACCCCGGCGAGCACCAGCGCCTCGGAGGTGCCCCACCCGAGGGCGAATCCGAAGCCCAGGCCCGCGCCGACGTTCAGCGCCAGATACGTACCTCCGGCGAGAGCCATCCGGCGCCCGCCCGACTTGAGGTCGTCCATGTGGAACTCGAGGCCGAGGTAGAAGAGCAGCAGGACCAGGCCGAGTGCGGAGAGCATCTCCATGTCGTGCGGGTCCGAGACGAGCACGATGCCGGGCGTGTGGGGGCCGAGGAGTATTCCGGCCAGGATGAAGAGGGGAATCGTGGGGAGCCCGATACGGGCACCCGCGCGGGCGAGAACGGCGGCGGCCAGAAAGGCACCGCCCATGGCGATCAGAAGCTCTGCGTGTCCGATGGGCCCGTTCCTCCTTGGTCAGAGAGTTGGTCAAGGGATCGTCAAGGAATCGTCAGTAATTAGTTTACCAAACGATCTGGAGCGCTGGTCGGGACCGCCGGGTGAGGGGAGGTGACCCGGCCCTGGAGCTGCGCAAGGAGCGGTACGGGGACAGGGGCGGGGCCGTCGAACTGCGGGGCGTGCGGCGGCAGTACGGGCGCGGAGCCTCCGCCCTGCACGCCCTGCGCGGCACAGACCTCGCGCTCCCACGCGGCGGCACGGTCGGGCTCGGCGGCAAGTCCTGCTCGCCACGCTCGTCCCGATGATGAAGGGCCTGACGGACCAGGCGCCCTACATACCCCCGCCGGTGTACGGCTCGTTCGCGGCGGTCATTGTGATCCTCGGCCTGACGGCGGCGACCGTACCGGACCGGGCCGCGATACGGGGCACACTCGACGCATGACCGAGAACGAGCGCCGAGTGACCGAGAGACCGCTTCTGACCCTCACCGAGGTCGAGGCACTGGCCCGTAACGCGCACGCCGCCCAGACGGACAAGGCGGGCCGCCCGTACACCGAACACCTGCGGGCCGTGGCCGACGGGGTGCTGGACCGCGGCGGCGACGAGGAGCAGATCGCCGCCGCCTGGCTGCACGACTCCGTCGAGGACGAGGCGCTCTCCGAGGACTGGCTCCGCGAGGCCGCCCTGTCCCCGCGCACGAAGGACATCGTGCTGGCCCTCACCAAGCGGCAGGGCGAGTCCCCGGAGGCCTACGCCGACCGCATCCTGGCGACCCCGGGAGCCCTCCTGGTAAAGGAGTCCGACCTCGCCCACAACGCGAACCCGACCCGCCTGGCGGCCCTGGACGAGTTCACCCGGGCCCGCCTGACCCAGAAGTACACCAAGATGCGCAAACTTCTGGGCCTGGCGAAGGCCCCGTAAGGGGCGCGGGGAACTGCGCGACCAGCCACGGCCGGACCCGCAGGTTCAAACGACGGCATCCCCCACGCGGAGCGCTCGCGGGGCGCGCCCTAAGACTTGGCCCGCTCCCGGGCCAACTCCGCGGCGTCCCTCTTGAACGCCCAAGCCATCTTCGGTTCCATCGCGAAGCGAAACGCCCGCTGCACAGGCGGAGTACACAACACCGTGATGACCGCGGCAGCGGCAACCGTGAGGAAGATCTCGCCGAGCGGCTGGTTCAGCCACGCGTAGTCGTCGTACCAGCCCCAGAAGCGGGAGCCCTTGGCGAGGAAGCCGTGCAGCAGATAGCCGTACAGCGTGCCCGCGCCGAGCACGGTGAACCACATCTTGCGGCGCGGCACCCAGGCGAAGAAGCACGAGGTGAGCACCATCGAGCAGCCGAACATGGCGAGCGTCATCACGACACCGGCCCACCAGGGGGCGCCCAACTCCTGGGCGCTGTCACGGTGGTAGAACCACGCCGAGTTCATGCGCGGCCCCGCCCAGTAGGCGAAGGCGAGCGCGCCCAGGAGGACCGGAACGGACAGGATCCGCACCTCGCGGCGCCGCATGAGCTGGAAGTGCTCGGGCTTCATGAACAGGCCCACGACGAAGAACGGCAGGAACTGCAGGACGCGTTGGAGGTCCAGGTCGTCGCCGATGTCAGGGGAGACGGAGGCGAGCATCGCGATGGCGAGCGCGAGCGGCACGGGCCAGCGCACGACCTTCCACAGCGGGACCGTCATCCGCCACACGAACAGCGCGACCAGGAACCACGTGAGGTACCAGGGGTCGAGCAGGCTGATCGGGTGGCTCGGGTCGTCGTCCGCCCACTTCTTGAAGAGGGAGTACGCGACCTCGAAGAGGATGTACGGCACGGCGATGCCCGTGACCAGCCGCTGGAGCCGGTCGGTGCGCATGTCGAAACTGCGGGAGAAGTAGCCGGAGATGAGGATGAAGGCCGGCATGTGGAAGGTGTAGACGACCATGTAGAGCGCCTCGGCGGCGCGGCTGTGGTCGGTCAGCGGTTCCCAGGCGTGACCCATCGCGACGAACACGATCGCCAGGTACTTGGCGTTGTCGAAGAACGCGTCGCGCTGCTTGGCGGGCTTGGTGCCCGGCCCGGTGGTGGCGGCACCCGGTTGCGGGGATCCCGGGGTCCGTGGTGGTCGCGGGCTCGGTACACCCGGCGCCTGCGTCTGGGCCGACGGGAGCGGAGCCCTCTGATGGCCGTGCGGACGGAGCGAGTTCGTCACAGACCCTCCCACCAGGAGCTGGGGGAGACGATCCTGGACCTCGCTGCGCGTGCGGGGGACGTGGCAGCGTAGAACATCTGAGGCACCCTAGCGTTGTCTGTGTGATTTCGTAAAACCTCTGGGGCGAATCCTGCTTATCGCTGTACGTGTACCCGGTATTTGGCGAAGTCGTCATGCGGATGCCTGTGTCGATCGTCATACCGCAAGCGGGTGTTACGTCCTGATTCGTCACGACTAAATGGTGCATAACACTCGCGGGCGACTCTGGTGAAATGTCCGGCTGATTCGTCTTTGGTGACCCGTCTGCAGCCTCGTTGCTGTGCCTGTGACAACAATTCGAATTGGCTGCGAACAGGTTGTGCGGACGAGTGTGTGGACATGGAAACGATCTTCCTGAATTTCCCGTGAGAAGGATCGCTCGAATTGCCGTACGACGCTCGCCCGTTCGCGTCTGTGACCGAACGATGGCTCACCCGCCGCATACGCCGGGCTCGTTGGTGGCACGATGGTTCTGGCGGGGGTGCGCGGGGTTGCACCTCCGGGCCGGGAGAGCGGACCGACCGTAGGGTGTGATCAGTTGTGGCCATTTCGCTGTCAGTGGTGCTTCTGTTGGGGATCGTCCTGGTGGTGTTGATACGAGGGGGATCGATCAAGGGCGGGCCGGCGGTGGTCGCCGTGCTCTTCGGTTTCTTCCTCGCCTCCACAGGCATGGCGGACGACATCCAACGGTTCCTCAACTCGGTAGCGGAGACCATCAACTCGATCCAGTTCTGAGCTTCCGGGCGACTCGGGGACGCCCGGCGGACAAGGGCATCGGGGGAGCGGACGGGTTCCGGCGGCATGCCACGGCCCGACAGTCCGGCGGAGCCGCTCCGTCCACGCGGTGGATGCCCGAGCCCTCCGGTCGGCGTACGACTTCTCATTCGTTGACCCGTCGTCTTCTCAGTTGTCCTTCTTCTCAGCCGTTCTCCCGACCGAAGGAGCCTGAGGCAGTGAGCCCCGAGATCACCTGGCAACTGCGTGAGAGCTGGGAGAGCCCGATCGGAACCCTGCGATGGGACCGGCTCGGGCCACAGGACGGCCCGCCCGTGGTGCTGCTGCACGGCACCCCGTTCTCGTCCTACGTGTGGCACGAGATCGCCCCGGCGCTCGCCGCCGACGGCCACCGGGTCCACGTCTGGGACATGCCCGGCTACGGCAAGTCGCAGAAGAGCGACGGCCAGGACGTCTCCCTCAAGGCGCAGGGCGAGGTGTTCGCCGAGTTCCTGGGGGTCTGGGGGCTGTTGAACCCGTCGGTGATCGCGCACGACTTCGGCGGCTGCGTCGCACTGCGCGCGCATCTGCTGCACAAGGCCGAGTACCGGCGCCTCGCCCTGGTCGACCCCGTCGCGCTCGCCCCCTGGGGCTCACCCTTCTTCCGCCTGGTCGCCGAGCACGCGGCGGTCTTCGGGCAACTGCCCGCACCGCTGCACGAGGCCCTGGTCCGCGAGTACGTGGGCTCCGCGAGCCATCGGGGACTGCTGCCAGAGGTACTGGACGAACTGGTCGCCCCCTGGACGGACGCGGCGGGGCAGGCTGCGTTCTACCGCCAGATCGCCCAGGCCGACCAGCGCTACACGGACGAGATCCAACCCCTCTATCCCACGCTGAACCTGCCCGTCACCGTCTGCTGGGCCACCGAGGACACCTGGATCCCACCCGCCAAGGGCGAGGAACTCGCCTCCCTGATCCCGGGCGCCCGCCTCCGCCCGATCCCGGACGCCGGCCACCTGGTCCCCCTGGACGCCCCGGCCCGCCTCCTCGGCGAGCTGATCGCCTTCCTCCGCAACTGAATGGAACCGAACGGAACTGATCGGGACTGAACGGACCGGATCCGGGCCCGATCCCGCTCCGGAAACGCCTCAGGGCCAGGTCGGAGAGTGAATCTCCGACCTGGCCCTGAGCCGTGCAGAGCGGGCGACGGGAATCGAACCCGCGTAGCTAGTTTGGAAGACTAGGGCTCTACCATTGAGCTACGCCCGCACAGGACGCGCCGCAGGTCAGTGACGCGCGGCACGGAAGCATCGTAGCGGGTCGCACCCCCTCGCCGCACACCCCGTTCCGGAGGCCCCGAGTGCCCCGTGAAATGCGGGAGCCGCGCCGCCTGCGGGCATGTACCCTACGTCTCGCACCAGACGGGGTGTGGCGCAGCTTGGTAGCGCGTCCGCTTTGGGAGCGGAAGGCCGTGGGTTCAAATCCCGCCACCCCGACCACCGTGCCGGACCACCGGCAAGATCACCTTTTGGGGCGTGTACCGCCTGCGGCTAGTATGCAAACATCGCGCCCGTGTGTCTGCGTTGTTACGTCCCTCAAGGGCCGCGAATCCGCTGAGGCTCCGCCGCGTCCGGCAGAGGACAATCAGCAGAACCCAAAGATGTCAGCCCCCAAGGAGACCGAACCGTGAAGAGCGCCGTGGAGACCCTGAACCCGACCCGGGTTCGGCTCAGCATCGAGGTGCCCTTCGAGGAGCTCAAGGACAGCCTCGACGCGGCGTACAAGAAGATCAACCAGCAGGTCACGGTGAAGGGGTTCCGGAAGGGCAAGATTCCGGCGCGCGTCATCGACCAGCGGTTCGGCCGCGGTGCGGTTCTTGAGGAAGCGGTCAACGACGCGCTTCCGAAGTTCTACACCGACGCGGTCAACGAGGCCGAGCTGAACGTCCTCGGCCAGCCCGAGGTCGACATCACGGAGCTGAAGGACGGCGAGACGCTGAACTTCACCGCCGAGGTCGACGTCCGCCCGGCCATCGAGATCCCGGACTACTCCGGCATCGAGGTCGAGGTCGACGCCGTCGAGGTCAGCGAAGAGGACGTCGACAAGGCCGTCGAGGAGCTGCGTGAGCGCTTCGCGTCGACCGCCCCCGTCGAGCGTGCCGCCGAGGACGGTGACGTCGTCACCCTCGACCTGGAGGCCAAGGTCGACGGCGAGGTCCTGGAGGACGGCGTCGCGAGCGGCGTCTCCTACACCATCGGCTCCGGCGAGCTGCTGGACGGCATCGACGACGCCGTGAAGGGCGTGGAGGCCGGTGGCGAGGCCACCTTCGCCTCCGAGCTCAAGGGCGGCTCGGCAGCCGGCAAGGAGGCCGAGGTCACCGTCAAGGTCACCCAGGTCGCCAAGCGCGAACTGCCCGAGCTGGACGACGACTTCGCGCAGCTCGCGTCCGAGTTCGACACCCTTGAGGAGCTGCGCGGCGACAGCCGCAAGCGCCTCGAGAACATGAAGCAGTACGACCAGGCCACGCAGGCCCAGGAGCGTGTCCTGGAGAAGCTGCTCGAGCTCGTCGAGGTGCCCGTCCCCGAGAAGCTGCTCGAGGACGAGATCAACACCCGCAAGCACAACCTGGAGCACCACCAGCTCGGCCAGATGGGCATCGACCTCGAGAAGTACCTCGAGATCCAGGGCAAGACGGCCGAGGAGTTCGACACCGAGACCAAGGAAGCCGCGGTCAAGGGCATCAAGACGCAGTTCGTCCTGGACGAGCTCGTCAACAAGGAGAAGCTGAACGTCAACCAGGAGGAGCTCACCGAGCACCTCATGCGGCGGGCCGCCTCCTCCGGCATGTCCCCGGACCAGTTCGCCCAGGCGGTCGTCGAGGGCGGCCAGGTCCCGATGCTGGTCGGCGAGGTCGCCCGCGGCAAGGCCCTGGCCGTCGTGGTCGAGGCCGCCACGGTGAAGGACACGAACGGCGAGCTCGTCGACCTGGACGACGAGGACGAGGTCTCTGCCGAGGGCTCGACCGAGGAAGCGGCGGAGGAGGCCCCCGAGGCCCCCAAGGCCGACGCCTCCGAGTCCTCCGAGGAGAAGACCGAGGCGTAAGCCTGCGGCGCTTCAGCAGCTGTACGGCGGGCTCCGGGACTGCGTGTCCCGGAGCCCGCTGGGCTTTTCGCCTTTAGGGGCGCGGGGAACTGCGCGAGCAACCCAAGACAACCCGCACCCGCCGACGCACCATCCGTGGCAGACGCGGCTGCGGCCCCGCGGGGGCTGAGCGCGCAGTTCCCCGCGCCCCCAAAAGCCGGGGCGGGGCCTGCCAAGAACCCCTGCTCACCCAGCGGAGCGCATGCGCTCACAGCGAACAGTCACCTCTCCGGGATTCCCCGGAGGGACCCGCGCGTTAGGGTCCATGAGTACGAGGGCAGGGGAGTCCCCGGAGCCGTCCGACACGGCGCGCACACGGGGTCCCACGCCCCCAGCAGAAGACGTGAGACGGCCCGGCGCCGTCGTAAGACGAGCAGGTGGATACGTGACGAATCTGATGCCCACAGCCGCCGGCGACCCCATCGGTGGTGGCCTCGGCGACCAGGTCTACAACCGGCTGCTCGGCGAGCGGATCATCTTCCTCGGCCAGGCGGTCGACGATGACATCGCCAACAAGATCACGGCGCAGCTGCTGCTCCTTGCCTCCGACCCGGAGAAGGACATCTACCTCTACATCAACAGCCCCGGCGGCTCGATCACCGCCGGCATGGCGATCTACGACACCATGCAGTACATCAAGAACGACGTGGTGACGATCGCGATGGGCATGGCGGCCTCCATGGGCCAGTTCCTGCTGAGCGCGGGTACTCCGGGCAAGCGCTTCGCGCTGCCGAACGCGGAGATCCTGATCCACCAGCCCTCGGCAGGCCTCGCCGGTTCCGCGTCGGACATCAAGATCCACGCCGAGCGGCTGCTGCACACCAAGAAGCGGATGGCGGAGCTGACCTCCTTCCACACCGGCCAGACCGTGGAGCAGATCACCCGCGACTCGGACCGGGACCGCTGGTTCGACCCGATCGAGGCCAAGGCGTACGGCCTCATCGACGACATCATGCCCACCGCTGCCGGAATGCCTGGCGGCGGCGGCACCGGAGCGGCGTAGGTCGGCACACAGCCGACCCCGGTGCCGGCGTAGACCGGCACCAAGCCCCTCCGAGCCCCCAGCCGACCGCCTCAGCCCTTATCAGGCTTTCCAGGAGACACAGTGAACGACTTCCCCGGCAGCGGCCTCTACGCCCGCACAGAGGCCGAATACACCGGCCCTCGCGCGGAGTCCCGCTACGTCATCCCGCGCTTCGTCGAGCGCACCTCGCAGGGCGTCCGTGAGTACGACCCGTACGCGAAGCTCTTCGAGGAGCGCGTGATCTTCCTCGGCGTGCAGATCGACGACGCCTCCGCCAACGACGTCATGGCGCAGCTGCTGTGCCTGGAGTCGATGGACCCCGACCGGGACATCTCGGTCTACATCAACAGCCCCGGCGGCTCCTTCACGGCACTCACTGCGATTTACGACACGATGCAGTTCGTGAAGCCGGACGTCCAGACGGTCTGCATGGGCCAGGCGGCCTCGGCCGCCGCGATCCTGCTCGCCGCCGGTACGCCGGGCAAGCGCATGGCACTTCCCAACGCCCGTGTGCTGATCCACCAGCCGTACAGCGAGACCGGCCGAGGCCAGGTCTCGGACCTCGAAATCGCGGCCAACGAGATCCTGCGCATGCGTGCCCAGCTGGAAGACATGCTGGCCAAGCACTCGACGACGCCGATCGAGAAGATCCGCGAGGACATCGAGCGCGACAAGATCCTCACGGCCGAGGACGCCCTCGCGTACGGCCTGATCGACCAGATCATCTCGACCCGGAAAATGAACAACGCCTCGGTCGCGTGACGCAGCGCTGTATCGTCTGCCGCTCCTTGACGCGGTTCACGACAAAGTGAACCGCGCCAAGGGGGGCCCGAACGGGGGGCTCGGCAAGGTACCGTCGGACATAAGGCAGCACCAGGAGCCGCTGGACCTAGGCGTCTCCCAGGCGAAGGGGAAGCACACCGTGGCACGCATCGGTGACGGCGGCGATCTGCTCAAGTGCTCGTTCTGTGGCAAGAGCCAGAAGCAGGTCAAGAAGCTCATCGCAGGCCCTGGTGTGTACATCTGCGACGAGTGCATCGACCTCTGCAACGAGATCATCGAGGAAGAGCTCGCGGAAACGAGCGAGGTCCGCTGGGAGGAACTCCCCAAACCTCGCGAGATCTACGAGTTCCTCGAGGGGTACGTCGTAGGCCAGGAGTCCGCCAAGAAGGCCCTCTCGGTCGCGGTCTACAACCACTACAAGCGGGTCCAGGCCGGTGAGAACAGCACGGGTCAGAACCGCGAGGACGCCATCGAGTTGGCGAAGTCCAACATCCTGCTCCTCGGCCCGACGGGCTCGGGCAAGACGCTCCTCGCCCAGACCCTGGCCCGCATGCTGAACGTCCCGTTCGCCATCGCCGACGCGACGGCGCTGACGGAGGCCGGCTATGTCGGCGAGGACGTCGAGAACATCCTGCTGAAGCTCATCCAGGCCGCGGACTACGACGTCAAGAAGGCCGAGACGGGCATCATCTACATCGACGAGATCGACAAGGTGGCTCGTAAGAGCGAAAACCCGTCGATCACGCGGGACGTGTCCGGCGAGGGCGTGCAGCAGGCCCTCCTCAAGATCCTCGAAGGCACGACGGCCTCGGTCCCGCCCCAGGGCGGACGCAAGCACCCGCACCAGGAGTTCATCCAGATCGACACGACGAACGTCCTGTTCATCGTGGGCGGCGCCTTCGCGGGCCTGGAGAAGCTGATCGAGTCCCGGGCCGGCGCGAAGGGCATCGGCTTCGGCGCGACGATCCGCTCGAAGCGCGAGATGGAGTCCAAGGACCAGTTCGAGGCCGTCATGCCCGAGGACCTCGTCAAGTTCGGCATGATCCCGGAGTTCATCGGCCGTCTGCCCGTCATCACTTCGGTGCACAACCTCGACCGCGAGGCGCTCCTCCAGATCCTCGTCGAGCCGCGCAACGCGCTGGTGAAGCAGTACCAGCGCCTCTTCGAACTCGACGGCGTGGAGCTGGACTTCGAGCGCGAGGCCATGGAGGCCATCGCCGACCAGGCCATCCTCCGCCAGACCGGCGCCCGAGGCCTGCGCGCCATCATGGAGGAAGTCCTCCAGTCCGTGATGTACGAGGTCCCGTCCCGCAAGGACGTCGCCCGAGTGGTCATCACGGCAGAAGCCGTCCGCTCGAACGTGAACCCGACGCTGATCCCCCGGGACGCGCGGGGGCGGGGGCCGGGGGAGCAGAAGACGGCGTAGGTACACGTGCGTACGAAGGGGCGCGGGGCGGGCGCGGGGGGGGGGGGCCGGGGCGGGGGGTGGAAGGTATAATGAAAGATG
>NZ_JBHXSU010000006.1:0-86189 GCF_042715345.1 Streptomyces sp. NPDC058697 | reverse complement strand
CAGCCCCGGGCCCGGGGGGGGGGGGGGGCGGGGGTACATTCTGAGGGGGTTTTAACCGGTGTGTCCGTGGGGGCGCCCCCGACCAAGGTCGGGCGCGCCCCTTCGTACGTCTTCACGCGATCTCCACCTGGATCAGGCCAAGTGTGCGATGCCGACTTGTGGCATGCACACATCGAATGATCCACTTGTGTGCAGGGGTGACCACCCTGTGAGGCATTAAAAACGGAGGGCAACTAGTGAAAATGAAACGCGCTCTGGTGGCAGCCAGTTTGACCGTGGCGGCAACCGTCCTGCCGCTCGTGACAGCGGCGCCTGCGCAGGCCAACGCCAGGGACTGCCGGCAATACGTGTATGACGTTGGCTATGTCGTTGGGGAGAGAGTCATATCCGCGTGTGGGGCAACCGGACTGCTTCGTGTTCCTAAGTGCATCGCGGCACTCGAGAGTGCCGGTGTCAGAACGGAACATGCGTTTACGGCGTGCGGCAAGATCTGATCGCAGCCACGGGTGAATGACTCGAAGGGGCCCGATCGATTGAGTCGGGCCCCTTTGTTCTTGCTGTGCAGCTCAGATCTTGACGCGGACTTCCTTGCGGAGCTTGGCCGTCAGCTGGGCGGCCGCCGAGAGGTCGGCGCCCTTGCCCGCCATGGCGTTGGCCATGTCGATGTTGATGATGACGCCCAGCGTGCTGTGGTCACCCCAGACGCACACCGGCATGCTGATCGACGAAGGGCCGGCGGCCGCGTCGCCGGACGCCTCGTCGTTCTTGAGCTTGGTTTCCTGGCACTTCAGGACCGCGCCGTCCAGCCCACTGGGCGTGTAGCTCTTCGGGCTGCCGACGAGCTCGCCGTCATCGGAGTCCTTGGTGGCCTCGTCCTTCAGGTCGGCGAACATGGCGTCGACGACCTTCTCCGGGTCGTCGATCTCGCCGTACACGCCCATGAATTGGATCATGTTCTGGGACAGCGGGTTGCTCTCGTCCCCGGCCACGTAGCCCGCGTCGACGTCCTTGGCATTCTTGACGCCGTGCTTCTCGGCCTTCTTGACGTCGCTCGCGTCGAAGCCGCCGCCACCGGCCTCTTCGCTCTTCTTGTACTCCGTGAGCACCGTCGCCGGAGTCGTCAGCTTGTGGGGGCCGTCGTCCGCGACGTCCGAGGAGCCGCCGCTGCCGCTTCCGACGACGAAGTACGCGCCGACCGCGATCGCCGCCACGACCGCGACCGCGCCGATGATGAGGCCCGTCTTCTTCTTGCCGCCGCCGGGAGCGGGGGGCATCGGCGCGCCGTAGGGGGCGCCGGGGGGCTGCTGGCCGTAGCCGGGCTGCTGGGGCGGAACCCCGGGAGGGGCCTGCTGGGGATACCCGTAGCCGGGCTGCTGCGGAGGCTGCTGCTGCGGATATCCGTAGCCGGGCTGGGGGGCCTGCGGCTGCTGGCCGTAAGGACCCGGCTGACCGTACGGTCCGGGCTGCTGAGGCTGCCCGCCGTACGGGCCCGGCTGGTTGTAGCTCATTACTGGGTTCCCCTCCAGAAATTTATGTGTTCCGAACATCCTGGCGTACGGAGCGCCCATGCGGGGCATCGGGGGCCCGCCGTTACCAACTCTTCTGGGTTCACTACATGCCTGTGACAGTTGCGCCCCTCACCCGTGACTGATCTGCGGACGAGGCGTTAGGCAGGACGCGGTCGCACGTTCATGTGGGCATGGAGCTTGCGTACGAGGAAGGGGCGGGGAGTGGACGGGAAGGGAGATGGCGCTCGGCTGCGGGTTCTCACCGCGGTCGTTCCGGTCTGGCTGAATCGGGCGGCTCATGAGCGGGCGCACGAGGCTTGCCACGCTTCGGCGTTGTTGTGGAACCGGACCGTGTCCTGGGTCCGTGCGGAGTGGACGGCGGGACGATCACCAGGTCGTGAAGACATTAGGCGTTACGTGACATCACTGCCTGGCGAAGTGCGTCCACTGCACGCTCATACGGCACAGGCCGTTGCCTACGACCTGGCTGATGCCATCGCTCTGGCGCGCACGAACAAGGCGCAGGGAATCCGAGGGGTGAAGTTCCCGTGGCGCGAGAAGAGATACAGGCCCCTTGTGTTTACCGCTCGCTTCGGCTGGAAGGTCAAGGATCACGCCCGTCTGCTCCTTTCGCTGGGGAAAACGCGGGAACGGATTGTGCTGCCGGTGCCCGAGTTCACCGACAGGTTCGGTCTGTTGGTCACTCCGGATCGCTGGGGCGAGATGAAGCTGTGCTGGGACAGCGCGGCCCGTGAGTGGGCGCTTCGCATCTCCTATCGCTCCGTCGATGACAGCCTGCCAAGTGCCGTGGGACCCGCAGCCGGAGAGCAATCCGGCGGGACCCCGAGAACTGTGACCATCGCGGTGGACGAGGGCATCATCAACCCGATGACACTGGCCACCGTCACTCCCAACGGTGGTTACGCGGCTCTCGTTCTCAACGGGCGCAGTTCTCGCGCGGTCAAGCAAGCGCGCAACAAGGGCATGGCTCGGTTGCAGTCCAAGATGTCCCGATGCCGCGTCGGCTCGCGCCGCCACCGAAAGTTGGCAGAGGCGAGGAAGAAACTCACGGCGAAGACCGACCGTCGTTTGCGTGACTTCAACCATCAGGTCACCGCAAAAGCCAATCGGTTCATCCGCGATCAGGTGGCGGCCCACGAGCAGGTGGCTTCTGAAGGCATCCAGGTGGTGGCACGGCTTGTCGTAGGCGATGTCCGTGGAATCGAAAGGAACACGGAGAAGCGACGTCGTGCCTCGCGCTCGACCCGGCAGCAGCTTTCACAGTGGGAGCGAGGGGTCCAGGAGCGTCAGCTCGCGTACAAAACCGGGCTGCCGATCCAACACATCAGCGAGGCGAACTCGTCACAGACATGCCCATACTGTCTGAGCCGCCGCAAGGTGCGCGGCCGGACATACGCCTGCGCGAACAAGGACTGTGCCCTGATGCTGCACCGGGACGCACTGGGCGGGGTGAACATCCACACCCTTGCCATCAATGACGGGACCTTCGTCCCGGTTTCACCCGGCACCGAGATGCGGGTGAAGTATCTACGAGCCCAACCTGGCTGGTCGTCCGACCAGCGGGAACGCCATGGTTTCCACCAGCAGGCACAAGTGCTCGCTGGTGCGGGGCGAAGGCGTGAAGCACGTAGTAGTGCCCGGAACCGGGCCATCGGTACTGACTGTGACATCGGTGCTGATGTTGCTGCTGCTCTCCAATAGGAGAGCAGTGTGATTCATGAGGGCGGTGCCGCTACCTCACCAGGTACCGGTCGGGCATCTGCTCGCCGCCCAAAGAGCCACAGAAGGCAGAAATCCCGGCGTTTCCGCCGGGGAGGTTCACACCCCTAAACTGACCCCGTGACCGAGAACGCTCAGCAGCAGACGCCAGCCAACGCCCCCGAACTGCCGACCCAGTACGCGCCGGCCGAGGTAGAGGGGAAGCTGTACGAGCGCTGGGTGGAGCGGGGTTACTTCGCCGCCGACGCGAAGAGTGAGAAGCCGCCGTACACCATCGTCATTCCGCCGCCGAACGTCACCGGCAGCCTCCACCTGGGCCATGCCTTCCAGCACACGCTCATGGACGCGCTGACCAGGCGCAAGCGCATGCAGGGGTACGAGGCGCTGTGGCTGCCCGGCATGGACCACGCCGGTATCGCCACGCAGAACAAGGTCGAGCAGCAGCTTGCCGAGGAGGGCAAGTCGCGGCACGACCTCGGGCGCGAGGAGTTCGTCGAGCGCGTCTGGCAGTGGAAGGAGGAGTACGGCGGCAAGATCCTCGGGCAGATGCGCCGGCTCGGGGACGGTGTGGACTGGGACCGTGAGCGGTTCACCATGGACGAGGGGCTGTCCAAGGCCGTCCAGACCATCTTCAAGAAGCTGTACGACGACGAGCTGATCTACCGCGCCGAGCGCATCATCAACTGGTGTCCCCGCTGTCTGACGGCCATTTCGGACATCGAGGTCGAGTACCAGGAGGACGACGGCGAGCTCGTCTCCATCAAGTACGGCGAGGGTGACGAGACCCTCGTCGTCGCCACGACGCGTGCCGAGACGATGCTCGGTGACACCGCCGTCGCCGTTCACCCCGACGACGAGCGATACCAGCACCTCATCGGCAAGCGCATCAAACTGCCGCTGACCGACCGTTCCATCCCCGTCGTCGCGGACACCCACGTCGACCCCGAGTTCGGCACGGGTGCCGTCAAGGTCACCCCCGCCCACGACCCGAACGACTTCGCGATCGGCCGGCGCCACGGCCTGGAGTCGATCACGGTCATGGACGAGCGGGCGATCATCACCGTCCACGGCCCCTTCGAGGGACTCGACCGCTACGAGGCGCGTTCCGCCATCGTCGGCGCGCTGCGCTCGCAGGGCCGGATCGTCGCCGAGAAGCGTCCGTACGTCCACAGCGTCGGGCACTGCTCGCGCTGCCGGACCACCATCGAGCCGCGGCAGTCCCTGCAGTGGTGGGTCAAGGTCGGCCCGCTCGCGCAGGCCGCAGGTGACGCGGTCCGCGACGGCCGGGTGAAGATCCACCCCGAGGACATGTCGAAGCGGTACTTCGACTGGGTCGACAACCTCAACGACTGGAACATCTCGCGTCAGCTGTGGTGGGGCCACCGCATCCCGATCTGGTACGGCCCGGACGGCGAGACGGTCTGCGTCGGCCCCGACGAGCAGCCGCCGGGCACCGAGGCCGAGGGCTGGCGGCAGGACACCGACGTCCTCGACACCTGGTTCTCGTCCGGCCTGTGGCCGTTCTCCACGCTCGGCTGGCCCGAACAGACCCCGGATCTCAAGAAGTTCTACCCGACCGACGTCCTGCTCACCGGCCACGACATCATCTTCTTCTGGGTCGCCCGGATGATGATGTTCGGTCTGTACGCGATGGACGGCGAGGTCCCCTTCAAGACCATCGCCCTCACCGGTCTGGTCCGTGACGAGCGCGGCAAGAAGATGTCGAAGTCCTTCGGCAACGTCGTCGACCCGCTCGACTGGATGGACAAGTACGGCTCCGACGCCGTCCGCTTCACCCTGGCCCGCGGCGCCAACCCCGGTACGGACGTGCCGATCGGCGAGGACTGGGTCCAGGCGTCCCGTAACTTCGCCAACAAGATCTGGAACGCCACGCGGTTCGCGCTGATGAACGGCGCGACGGTCGAGGGCCCGCTCCCGGACGCGTCCGAGATGTCGGCGACGGACCGGTGGATCCTCTCCCGGCTCAACGCGACGGTCGCCCAAGTCGACGCGTTCTACGAGGACTTCCAGTTCGCGAAGCTCTCCGACGCGCTGTACCACTTCGCCTGGGACGAGGTCTTCGACTGGTACGTCGAGCTGTCGAAGACGACGTTCATGGCGGGCGGTGCCGCCGCCGACGTCAGCAAGCGGGTCCTCGGCGAGGTCCTGGACGTCACCCTGCGTCTGCTGCACCCGGTCGTCCCGTTCGTCACGGAGACGCTCTGGACCACGCTCACCGGTGGCGAGTCCGTCGTGATCGCGGACTGGCCCAAGGCTGTGCTGGTCCCTGGGGCCGACGCCCCGGGCGGCTTCCGTGATGCCGGTGCCGAGCGCGAGATCGAGATGCTGCAGCAGGTCATCACGGAGGTCCGCCGCTTCCGTGCCGACCAGGGGCTGCAGCCCGGCCAGCGGGTTCCGGCCCGGCTGACCCTCGACGGGACCGCCTTCGCCCCGCACGAGGCGGCCATCCGGCAGCTGCTGCGGCTCCAGCCGGAGGGCGACGCCTTCGCGGCGACGGCGACGCTGCCGGTCGCGGGGGCGCAGGTCGCGCTCGACCTCTCCGGCACGATCGACGTGGCGGCCGAGCGGAAGCGGCTTGCCAAGGACTTGGCCGCCGCCGAGAAGGAGAAGGCGCAGGCGAACGCGAAACTCGGCAACGAGGCGTTTCTTGCCAAGGCGCCGGATCAGGTCGTGGACAAGATCCGGGGGCGGCTTGCCAAGGCGGACGAGGACATCGCTCGAATCCAGGCTCAGCTGGCGGGGCTGCCGGAGGCGTAGCGCCTCCGGCGAGGGTGAGCGTGTGTACGTGGCCGAGGGCCCTGGGACCTGGTGGTTCCGGGGCCCTCGGTGTGCCCATGCCCGTGTGCCTTCGACGGTGCGTTCGGGGGTGCCGGCCGGTGGGGGCTTGTCGCGCAGTTCCCCGCGCCCCTGAAGAGGGCTGCGCCCTCCCGGGGGCGGGGGGCTCCGTAGACTGGGGGTGTGAGTGAGCTCCCGCACGACAGCAGTGAGTCAGACCCGGTCGACCCGTTCGACGAGATCGTCGAGGCGGAGACCGGGCGTGATCCCGATCTCGCCGTGATCGAGGCCGGCAGCCGTACCCTGCGCACGCAGGGCGGGCCGCCGGAGTCCGACATCCCCACGCGCCCGTCCGACCAGGAGACCGACAAGGCGCTCCGTGAGGTCGAGGCCGAGCTCGCGACGCGCTGGGGCGAGACCAAGCTGGAACCGTCGGTGAGCCGGATCGCCGCGCTCATGGACGTGCTGGGGGAGCCGCAGCGCGCGTACCCCTCCATCCACATCACGGGGACGAACGGCAAGACGTCGACCGCCCGCATGATCGAGGCCCTCCTCGGCGCCTTCGATTTGCGCACGGGACGGTACACCTCGCCGCACGTCCAGTCGATCACCGAGCGGATCAGCCTGGACGGCGCCGCGATCTCCGCCGACCGGTTCGTGGAGACGTACCGGGACATCCAGCCGTACGTCGAGATGGTCGACTCCCAGCAGGAGTTCCGCCTCTCCTTCTTCGAGGTCCTCACGGGCATGGCGTACGCGGCCTTCGCGGACGCGCCCGTCGACGTGGCCGTCGTGGAGGTGGGGATGGGCGGCAGCTGGGACGCCACGAACGTGATCGACGGGGATGTCGCCGTCGTGACCCCGATCGATCTGGACCACACCGATCGCCTCGGTACGACCCCCGGGGAGATCGCCAAGGAGAAGGCCGGGATCGTCAAGCAGGACGCGACGGTGATCCTGGCCCAGCAGCCCGTCGACGCCGCCCAGGTGATGCTCAAGAAGGCCGTCGAGGTCGATGCCACAGTCGCCCGCGAGGGGCTCGAGTTCGGCGTCGTGAGCCGCCAGGTCGCCGTCGGCGGGCAGCTGCTGACCCTCCGGGGGCTGGGCGGGGAGTACGACGAGGTGTACATCCCGCTGCACGGGGCGTACCAGGCGCACAACGCGGCGGTGGCGCTCGCCGCGGTGGAGGCGTTCTTCGGGGTCGGGTCCCAGCGGCCCGAGCCGCTCGACATCGACACGGTCCGCAAGGCCTTCGCGGCGGTCTCCTCGCCCGGGCGGCTGGAGATCGTGCGGCGGTCGCCGACGGTCGTGCTGGACGCCGCGCACAATCCGGCGGGGGCCCGGGCGACCGCCGAGGGTATCCGTGAGGTGTTCGACTTCAGCCGGCTGATCGGTGTGGTGGGGTCGAGCGGGGACAAGAACGTACGGGGGCTGCTTGAGGCCTTCGAGCCGATCTTCACCGAGGTCGTCGTCACGCAGAACTCCAGTCAGCGGGCGATGGACGTGGACTCGCTCGCCGCGATCGCCGTCGAGGTGTTCGGGGACGACCGGGTGCAGGTCGAGTCCCGGCTGGACGACGCCTTGGAGGCCGCGATCACGTTGGCCGAGGAGGAGGCGGAGTACGCGGGGGCCGGTGTGCTGGTGACCGGTTCCGTGATCACGGTGGGCGAGGCCCGGTTGCTGCTGGGGAGGGGCTGATCCGTGCGTACGCTCTGTGCTTCGACGCTGATCGGTGAGTTCTTCGTCATCGGTTTCGCGGGGCTTGTCGCGATGAAGGATCCCGATCTGTCCATGGCCACGGTCTGGACGGTGAGCGGGGTCGCGATGGTGCTGTGCCTGCTGCTCTGCGGGATGATCACGCGGCCGGGGGGTGTCCAGCTGGGCTGGGCGCTGCAGGTCGTGCTGATCGCGAGCGGGTTCGTCGTGCCGACCATGTTCTTCCTCGGCGCCATTTTCGCCGCCCTGTGGTGGGCCTCGGTCCATTTCGGCCGGAAGGTGGAGGAAGCGAAGGCGCGGTTCGCTGCGCAGGCTGAGGCTGGGGGTAACACGGCGTAGGCGTGCTATTCAGCCCCTCCGGCGTTTGAGGAGCGGGGGTTCGGGGGCGGAGCCCCTGAGCAAGGAACGGGAATGGGTAGGGGGCGGCGGTGGGGGCGAAAACAGCCGGGTCGCCCGGTATCGGACCGGCCCACCCCGTAGCAGCTGACGCTGCGTAACACGCACCCGGACACGCCCTGTAGCCTCGGTCATCCGCACATCTGTGACCCGAAGGAGCCACCACCGTGAGCCAGCGCACCCTCGTCCTTCTCAAGCCCGACGCGGTCCGTCGCGGCCTGACCGGCGAGATCATCAGCCGCATCGAGCGCAAGGCCGGCTGGGTGATCACCGCGCTGGAGCTGCGCACGCTGGACCAGGACACGCTGGAGCAGCACTACGGCGAGCACAAGGGCAAGCCCTTCTACGAGCCCCTGGTCGCCTTCATGGCCTCCGGCCCGATCGTGGCGCTGGTCGTCGAGGGCGAGCGCGTCATCGAGGGCGTACGGGCACTCGCGGGCCCGACCGACCCGATCGCCGCCGCCCCCGGCTCCATCCGTGGTGACTTCGGTGTGATCGTCCGGGAGAACCTGATCCACGCCTCCGACTCCGAGGAGTCCGCCGAACGCGAACTGAAGCTCTTCTTCCCGGGCCTCGCCTGACGGCTGCCCCGAGGGACGGCTGCCCGAGGGACGGCTGCCCCGGGGGGACCGCCGGACCGACGCACCCCGAGGCCCGCACCACCAGCGGGCCGAGGGGTGTGGCGGACCGGTCGTGGTCGCACGGGGCGGGGGAGCCTGGGCACGCCCGGCATCGCCTGGGAGGCCCTCCCAGGCCGCAGGGCCGCAGGCCCCAAGCCCCAGGCTCAGGCCTGAGGACCAGGGCCAGGACCAGGTCTCAGGACCCAGCCCGGGCCCCACGGGACTCACTGCCAGCAGCCCTGAGCCTCCTCCGCCCAGGCATGGGCGCCGGGGGAGCCGGTTCTGCCCCCGGCAGGCTCAGAGGGCTCAGGCTGCTGGGCCCTGTGAGTCCGGGCCTGGGATGTGGGGCAGTGGGCGTCCGGGGGACCGGTTCTGCGCCCGCCAGGCCCAGCGCCCCCAGACCCCGGGCCCGGAATCCTGGGCAGTGGGCGCCGGAATGGCCGGCTCCACGCCTGACAGGCCCAGCGAGCCCGAGCCCGAGCTCAGGCCCAGGCCCGTGGGCTCCAATCTCAGCCCTGGGCCCGCTCCGCCAGGCGTGGGTGCCCGGGAGACCGGGTCTGCACCTGGCAGGCCCGGCAGGTCCAGGCCGGTGGCTCCAGTCGCCTGGCTCCAGCGAGCCTGAGCCAAGGGACTGGCCCCAGCAAGCCCAGCCCCGGCGAGCCAAGGTCCACCAAGCCCAGTCCCACCAAGCCCAGCCCCGCCATCACGCCCCCAGCCGCCCCGCTCAGTAACCCACTGTTCAACCCCCACCCACCCATTTGCCCCGCCGAGAACCCGCCCCGCCAGGAATCTTCTGATGTCATGTCAGGCACCTGGGCTTCTGACCTGGAGGCGGCGCACAATGGCAGCTGCCGGCTGGCATATGCGTGGCGATCGAGGGAACGCGTTCCCCCGATGGACCGTCTCCAGAAGCGGGGCGGCACGTCATCTGGTCACAATGGCGAAGACCCTCGCGCGGTGTTCGTGCAGGCGAGACTACGATGGAAGCCTTCACGTCACAGCGCTCACCCTCGCCGACCTAAAAAGCCATCAAAAGCTCCACTTGGGAAGGCCAGACGAATCCTGATGGGGAACTCAATGTCGTTCATCGGCCGTGACATGGCTGTCGACCTCGGGACCGCCAACACGCTGGTGTACGTCAGGGGTCGCGGGATCGTACTCAACGAGCCGTCCGTCGTCGCGATCAACACCAACACCGGTGGCATCCTCGCGGTCGGCGCGGAAGCGAAGAAGATGATCGGGCGGACGCCGGGCAACATCGTTGCCGTGCGCCCGCTGAAGGACGGTGTCATCGCCGACTTCGAGATCACCGAGCGCATGCTCCGCTACTTCATCCTGAAGATCCACAAGCGGCGCTATCTCGCCCGTCCTCGCGTCGTCGTCTGTGTGCCCTCGGGCATCACGGGCGTCGAGCGCCGTGCCGTCATCGAGGCGTCGTCCCAGGCCGGCGCCCGCCAGGTGCACATCATCGAGGAGCCCATGGCCGCGGCCATCGGCTCCGGCCTGCCGGTCCACGAGGCCACGGGCAACATGGTGGTGGACATCGGCGGCGGCACCACGGAGGTCGCGGTCATCTCGCTCGGCGGAATCGTCACGGCACAGTCCATCCGTGTCGCCGGCGACGAGCTGGACAACGCGATCATCCAGCACATCAAGAAGGAGTACTCGCTCCTTCTCGGTGAGCGGACGGCCGAGCAGATCAAGATCACGATCGGTTCCGCGTACGACCTCGACAATGACGAACACACCGAAATCCGCGGCCGGGACCTGGTCTCCGGCCTCCCGAAGACCGTGGTCATCTCGGCCGCCGAGGTCCGCAAGGCGATCGAGGAGCCCGTCAACGCCATCGTCGACGCGGTCAAGACCACCCTCGACAAGTGCCCGCCGGAGCTGTCCGGCGACGTCATGGACCGCGGGATCGTGCTCACCGGTGGTGGCGCCCTGCTGCGCGGTCTCGACGAGCGGCTGCGTCGCGAGACCGGCATGCCGATCCACATCGCGGAGGATCCGCTCGACAGCGTGGCGCTCGGCTCCGGCAAGTGCGTCGAGGAGTTCGAGGCGCTCCAGCAGGTTCTGGACGCCCAGCCGCGCAGATGAAGTAACTCTTCGATTCCGCCGTACGGGATGATCTCCTCTCGTACGGCGGATCGTTGATATTCAGGCATAAGCTCCCCCATAACGCCGCCCGCGGATCCGCGCTCCGGGTACTCCGGGGATCTTCCGGGTGAGCCATACACGTATTCGACGAGGAAGGCACGGCCGCCGCACGTGAGGGACACACGAGAGAGCCGGCTGCTCCTGGTGCTGCTGATCGCCATCGCGTTCGCTTTGATCACGGTGGACATCCGCGGTGGCAAGGACTCGCCGGTCGACGGTGCCCGGCAGGCCGCCGCCACGGTCTTCGGCCCGATCGAGAACGGGGTGTCCTCCGCGGTCGACCCCGTCGGCAACGCGATCGAGGCCGTGAAGGGCTCCGGTGGCCGCCACGACCGCATCGCCCAACTGGAGCGCGACAACGCCGCGTTGAAGGCGAAGCTGGGCAGCGACGACCGTAACCGCAGCCGCCTCAAACAGCTCGACAAGGTCCTCAAGACGGCCGGCGCCGGGCAGTACGGCATCAAGGGCGCCGAGGTCATCGCCATAGGAGCGGCCCAGGGCTTCTCCTGGACCGTGACCATCGACGTCGGCGCGAACGACGGCATCAAGCGCGACATGACCGTGCTGAATGGAGACGGGCTGGTCGGCCGCGTCACCACCGTGGGCCCCAACACCGCCACCGTGCTGCTCGCCAACGACCCCGACTTCACGGTCGGCACGCGTATGGAGGCCACCGACGAGCTGGGCTTCGCCTCCGGCCAGGGGGACCGCCCGCTGCGCGTGGAACTGCTCAACGGCAAGGCCAAGATCAAGGAGGGCGACCGGCTGGTCACGTTCGGTTCCCAGGCCGACAGGCCGTTCGTGCCCGGTGTCCCCGTCGGCATCGTGTCCCGCGTGGACCCCTCCGGCGGCGACCTGACCCGCACGCTCTACGTCACGCCGTACGTGTCCTTCACCAAGCTCGACATCGTCGGCGTCGTCGTCCAGGCCCCGCGCAAGGACCCGCGTGACGACGTGCTGCCGCCCAAACCGGAGCCAACGCCCACGCCGACCGTGACCGTGACGGTCACGCCCTCGGCGAACGCGCCCGCCGACGGTCTGCAGCAAGAGCAGTAGGAAGTAGGAGCTGAATCCCATGCGCTTCAACCGAATGCTGCTCTCCACCACCCTCGTGGTCGTCGCCCTGGTGATCCAGGTGAGCGTCCTGGCCCGGCTCCACCTGCCGGGCGCCGTGCCCGACCTGCTGCTGCTCACCGTCCTCGGCCTCGCCCTGGTCTACGGCCACGTCGGCGGCGCCCTCATCGGCTTCGGCGCGGGCCTGCTCGCCGACCTGGCCCCGCCCGCCGACCACGCCGCCGGGCGCTACGCCCTCGTGCTGTGCGTCATCGGCTACCTCGCCGGACTCGCCAAACCCGAGAACGGCCAGCTCAAGTCCGCGACCGGCCCGATGGCCGTGGTCGTCGCCGCCGCGGTCGGATCCACGCTCCTGTACGCGGGAGTGGGCGCCCTCGTCGGCGACACCGCGGCCCGCCATGTCGGCCTGAGCAGCCTGCTGTTCACCGCCGCCCTGTACGACCTGCTGCTCGCCCCGTTCGTCGTACCCGGGATCATGGCCCTGGCCCGGCGCGCCGAGAACGACCCGCTCGCCGAAGCCGGGGGCGGCGGCGGTTCCGCCAAGAAACCCGACGTCACCGCGGGCTGGCTGTCCTCCGGCACGGGTCTGAGCATCGGCAGCCAGCGCGGCGGCCTGAGAGTCAAGGCGGCCAGGGCGCGCGTCGCCCGGGCGGGACGCATCAAGGGGGTCAAGCGGCTGTGAGAGCGGCGCTCACGACAACAACTGCACACCGTGTGGGCTCTCACGAGGTCGGCACACCGCAAGAGCTGAGGGAGGGGGAGCAGTGACCAACATCCCGGAGACCGGCCGGACCCCAAGGGTCCAGATCCGGCTCGTCGTCATCCAGATCCTCGTGCTCTCGCTCCTGGGCACCCTCGGCGGGCGCCTCTGGTACCTCCAGATCCGCAACGGCGACGAGTACGCCAAGGAAGCCTCCGGCAACCACGTCCAGCAGGTCGTCAGCCCCGCCGTGCGCGGCTCGATCCTGGACGCCCGCGGGGTGCCGATCGCCGACAACGAGACCCGGCTCGTGGTCTCCGCGTCCCGCACCGACCTGCTGAAGATGAAGGACGACGGCGACGCCGTCCTCACCAAGCTCGCGCGCGTCCTCGGCATGAAGGCCAAGGACGTCATGGACAAGGTCCGGCTGTGCGACTCGAAGACGCCGCAGCCGTGCTGGAACGGCTCGCCCTACCAGCCGATCCCCATCACCGACGAGGCCACGGCCAAGCAGGCCCTGCAGATCCGCGAGCGTGCCGAGGACTTCCCCGGCATCACCGCCGAGCCGCAGGCCGTCCGCCGCTACGCCGCCCCCGGCGAGGCCAACACCGCGCAGGTCCTCGGCTATCTCTCCCCCGTCACCGACGAGGAGATCACCAAGGCCAAGGACACCGACTCCCCGTATCTGCGCTCCGACCAGGTCGGCCGCTCGGGCCTTGAGCGCGAGTACGACAAGGAACTGCGCGGCAAGGCAGGCGTCACCCGCTACGAGGTCGACAACCTCGGCCGCGTCATCGGCCAGGCCAAGAGCGACGAGGCCCAGCCCGGCGCCAACGTCGTCACCAGCATCGACTCCCGCGTCCAGCGCGTCGCCGAGTACGAGCTGAACGAGGCGATGAAGGACGCCCGCGACGAGTTCGACGACAACACCGGCGAGAACTACAAGGCCGACTCCGGAGCGGTCGTCGTCATGGAGGCCAAGACCGGCCGTGTCGTCGCGATGGCGTCCAACCCGTCGTACGACCCGAACGCCTGGGTCGGCGGCATCTCCGGCAAGGACTACGCCAAGCTCACCGGCAAGGGCTCCAACTACCCGCTCCTGAACCGCGCGATCCAGGGCCAGTCCGCCCCCGGCTCCGTCTTCAAGGTCATCCCGACGGCCGCCGCGGTCAACGCGGGCTACTCCTTCGACGGCCCCTACGAGTGCTCCAGCTCGTACTCCATCGGCGGCCAGGTCTTCAAGAACTTCGAGTCGAAGGGGTACGGCCCGATCAGCCTCGGCCGCGCCCTTGAGGTCTCCTGCGACACCGTCTTCTACCGGCTCTCCCACGAGGAGTGGAAGCGGGACGGCGGCATCAAGCCGAAGAAGAACGCCAAGGACTGGTTCTACAAGACGGCCCACCAGTTCGGCCTCGGCAAGGTGACCGGCATCGACCTGCCGAACGAGGTCGCCGGCCGCGTCCCCGACCGCCAGTGGAAGCTGGACTACTGGAAGGCCAACAAGGACGCCTGGTGCAAGTACGGCAAGAAGGGCGGCTCGTACGCCCAGCAGATCGCGTACGAGAACTGCCTCGAAGGCAACCGGATGCGTGCCGGTGACTCCGTCAACTACTCCATCGGCCAGGGCGACACGCTCGTCACCCCGATCCAGATGGCGACGATCTACGGGGCGATCTCCAACGGCGGCACCCTCTACGACCCGACCGTCGGCAAGGCGATCATCAGCCCCGACGGCAAGACCGTCCAGGAGATCAAGCCGAAGTCGCACGGCAAGCTGCCGATGACGCAGAAGACGCGCGACGCCATAGACGATGCCCTCGCGGGAGTCGCGACCCGCGGTTCGGCCGCCTGGCGGTTCGGCGGCTGGCCGCAGGACAAGATCCCGCTGCACGCCAAGACGGGTACGGCCGAGGTCTACGGCAAGCAGACGACCTCGTGGTTCACCACGTACACCAAGGACTACACGGTCGTCATGACCATCTCCCAGGGTGGTACGGGCTCCGGTGCCTCGGCCCCCGCAGTGCGCAAGATCTACAACGCGCTGTACGGCATCTCCGAGGATGGCACGATCGACAACAAGAAGGCCCTGCTCCCCACCCCGCAGAAGAGCCTGCCGAAGATCGAGAAGGACGGTTCGATCGACTCCCCGAAGGCCGGGAAGTACCCGGCCGACGAGGAGCAGGCCTCCGAGGAGGGCGGGCTGCAGCCGGTGTCGGGCGACGACCCGGCCGCCACCGTGCCGAACCCGAACACCGGCGACAACCGCGACGCCCGAAGGCGCTCGGCCCGCCCGAGGAAGCGGCGGAGGACGCTCACATGACCGGCTCGAACGGGTTCTCCGTCTCCGGCTACGGGCCCGAACGCTCCAGCCTGTCGCGGCTGTTCGCCCGCGACTCGCTGGCCCGCAGGCTCGACTGGCCGATACTGTTCTCGGCCATCGCGCTCTCCCTGATCGGCGCGGCCCTCGTCTACTCGGCGACCCGCAACCGCACCGAGCTCAACCAGGGCGACCCGTACTACTTCCTGTTCCGGCATCTGCTCAACACGGGCATCGGCTTCGCCCTGATGATCGGCACGGTCTGGCTCGGCCACCGCACCCTGCGCACGGCCGTACCGATCCTGTACGGGATCTCCGTCCTCCTGATCCTCCTTGTGCTGACCCCGCTCGGCGCGACCATCAACGGCGCGCACGCGTGGATCGTCATCGGCGGCGGCTTCTCGCTCCAGCCCTCCGAGTTCGTGAAGATCACGATCATCCTGGGCATGGCGATGCTGCTCGCGGCCCGGGTCGACGCCGGAGACAAGCCCTACCCCGACCACCGCACGGTCCTGCAGTCCCTGGGCCTGGCCGCCGTACCGATACTGGTCGTCCTGCTCATGCCCGACCTCGGCTCGGTCATGGTCATGGTGATCGTCGTACTCGGCGTGCTGCTCGCCTCCGGCGCCTCCAACCGCTGGGTCTTCGGGCTGCTCGGCACCGGCGCCCTCGGCGCGATCGCGGTCTGGCAGCTCAAGATCCTCGACGAGTACCAGATCAACCGCTTCGCGGCCTTCGCCAACCCCGAGCTCGACCCGGCGGGCGTCGGCTACAACACCAACCAGGCGCGTATCGCGATCGGCTCCGGCGGTCTCTTCGGCACTGGCCTCGGCAAGGGTTCGCAGACCACCGGCCAGTTCGTGCCCGAGCAGCAGACGGACTTCGTCTTCACGGTCGCGGGCGAGGAGCTCGGCTTCGTCGGCGCCGGACTGATCCTGGTCCTGCTGGGCATCGTGCTGTGGCGGGCCTGCCGCATCGCCCGCGAGACGACCGAGCTGTACGGCACGATCGTCGCCGCCGGGATCATCGCCTGGTTCGCGTTCCAGTCGTTCGAGAACGTCGGCATGACCCTCGGCATCATGCCGGTGGCGGGTCTGCCACTGCCTTTCGTGTCCTACGGAGGCTCGTCGATGTTCGCCGTCTGGGTGGCCGTGGGACTCCTGCAATCGATCCGCGTCCAACGGCCGATGTCGGCCTAGTGAACATGTGAGGGCTGCCCATGAGCCGGATTCGCGACTAGATTCGGTTCATGGCGGACACAAAGCGGGAGATCGAGCGTAAATACGAAGCCGATGAGAGCGCCGGACTGGCGGATCTGCCGGACCTGACAAAGGTCTCCGGCGTCTCGGCCGTCATCGACAAGGGCGTCGCCGAACTCGACGCGACCTACTACGACACGCCCGATCAACGGCTCGCCGCCGCGTCGCTCACCCTGCGCCGCCGCACCGGGGGCGACGACGCGGGCTGGCACCTGAAACTGCCGGTCTCCGAGGGCGTACGGGACGAGATCCACGCCCCGCTCTCCGACACCGTGCCCCGGACACTCGGCGGGCTCGTCCGCTCCCGGGTGCGCGACGCCGAACTCGTCCCCGTCGTCCGGCTGCGGTCGGCCCGTGACATCCGCCACCTCGTCGACGACTCCGGGGGCCTGCTCGCCGAGATCAGCGTCGACCGCGTACACGCCGAGCGGCTCAGCGGCGGCGACGGGACCGCCGAATGGACCGAGATCGAGGTCGAGCTGGCCGACGACGGCGACCCCGCCTTCCTCGACAAGGTCGAGAAGAAACTCCGCAAGGCCGGCGTCTCCCGCTCCAAGTCCGCGTCCAAGCTGGCCAGAGCCCTCGGGGAGACGGGCCAGGCACCCCGTAAGCAGGCCGTCGTGGAAGCGGCTCCCGTCACCTCGGGCGACCACGTCCTCGCGTACGTACGGGCCCAGCGCGACGCGATCATCGAGCTCGACCCCGCCGTCCGGCGCGACGTGTACGACTCCGTGCACAGCATGCGCGTGGCCACCCGCCGGATGCGCAGCGCCTTCCGCTCGTACGGGAAGATCCTGGACCGGGCCGTCACCGACCCGATCGGCGACGAGCTGAAGTGGCTGGCCGGGGAGCTGGGCGTCGACCGCGACCAGGAGGTCCTGACCGAGCGGCTGACGGCGGCCCTCGACGCCCTCCCGCGCGCCCAGCTCACCGGGCCCGTCCGCACCCGGATCCGCACCTGGTCGCACGCCCGCCGCTCCGGCTCCCGGCGCCGTCTCATCGCGGTCCTCGACGGCAGGCGGTACCTGGACCTGCTCACCGCCCTCGACACGCTCCTCGCCACCCCGCCGCTGCTCAAGGCCGCCTCGGGAGAACCGGAGAAGGTGATCTCCAAGGCCGTGCGCAAGGACTTCGACAAGCTGTCCGGACTGATCGCGGAAGCCATCGACGCTCCGCCGGGCCCGGACCGCGACCTCGCGATCCACGAGGCCCGCAAGAAGGCCAAGCGCACCCGGTACTCGGCGGAGGCGGCCACCCCCGCACTCGGCAAACCCGCGAAGAGCCTGACGAGCGACATGAAGTCCCTGCAGAACCTGCTCGGCGAGCACCAGGACAGCGTCATGGCACGTGAGGCCCTGCGCGACGTCGCGACCCAGGCGCACGCGGCGGGGGAGAACGCCTTCACGTACGGGGTGCTGTACGGGCGTGAGGAGCGGGCGGCGGAGGGTGTCGAGGCCGAGCTGCCGGGCGCGTGGGAGACGATCCGGAGCGGGACGGTGTTCTGAGGATCTCCGCTTCGGACGGCGGACGGGGGGTGGCTCCCGGCACGTTAGGCTGGATGGTCACCCCTGTCGGATCTCACCCCCACCAAAGGTTTGCGAGATGTCTGCCGAAGTCGCTGCATCGGTGTTCCCGCAGCTCGAAGCTCTGCTCCCGCATGTGCAGAAGCCGATCCAGTACGTCGGCGGAGAGCTCAACTCCACGGTCAAGCCCTGGGAGACCACTGACGTCCGCTGGGCGCTCATGTACCCGGACGCGTACGAGGTCGGACTTCCGAACCAGGGTGTCATGATCCTTTACGAGGTCCTGAACGAGCGTGAGGGCGTCCTCGCCGAGCGCACGTACAGCGTGTGGCCGGACCTGGAGGAGCTGATGCGCGAGCACCGGGTCCCGCAGTTCACGGTGGACAGCCACCGCCCGGTGAAGGCCTTCGACGTGTTCGGCCTGTCCTTCTCCACGGAGCTGGGCTACACGAACATGCTGACCGCCCTGGACCTGGCGGGCATCCCGCTGGAGTCCAAGGACCGGACGCTCGACGACCCGATCGTGCTGGCCGGCGGCCACGCGGCCTTCAACCCCGAGCCGGTCGCCGACTTCGTCGACGCGGTGATCATCGGCGACGGCGAGCAGGCCGTGCTCGACATGACCGACATCATCCGCGCGTGGAAGGCGGAGGGGCAGCCGGGCGGTCGCGAGGAGGTCCTGTTCCGCCTCGCGAAGACGGGATCGGTGTACATCCCGGCGTTCTACGACGTCGAGTACCTCGCCGACGGCCGTATCGCCCGTGTGGTCCCCAACAAGTCGGGTGTCCCGTGGCGGGTGTCGAAGCACACGGTCATGGACCTGGACGAGTGGCCGTATCCGAAGCAGCCCCTCGTCCCCCTGGCCGAGACGGTCCACGAGCGCATGTCGGTGGAGATCTTCCGCGGCTGCACGCGCGGCTGCCGCTTCTGCCAGGCGGGCATGATCACCCGCCCGGTGCGCGAGCGCTCCATCACGGGCATCGGCGACATGGTGGAGAAGGGCCTGAAGGCGACGGGCTTCGAGGAAGTAGGCCTCCTCTCCCTCTCCTCGGCCGACCACTCGGAGATCGGCGACATCGCGAAGGGCCTGGCGGACCGGTACGAGGAGGACAAGGTCGGCCTGTCCCTCCCGTCGACCCGCGTGGACGCGTTCAACGTGGACCTGGCGAACGAGCTGACGAGGAACGGCCGGCGCTCGGGCCTCACCTTCGCCCCCGAGGGCGGCTCGGAGCGCATGCGCAAGGTCATCAACAAGATGGTCTCGGAAGAGGACCTGATCCGTACGGTCTCCACGGCGTACGGCAACGGCTGGCGCCAGGTGAAGCTCTACTTCATGTGCGGCCTGCCGACGGAGACGGACGAGGACGTCCTCCAGATCGCGGACATGGCGATGAACGTGATCGCCGAGGGCCGCAAGGTCTCCGGGCAGAACGACATCCGCTGCACGGTGTCGATCGGCGGCTTCGTCCCCAAGCCCCACACCCCCTTCCAGTGGGCCCCGCAGCTGTCGGCGGAGGAGACGGACGTACGTCTCGGAAAGCTCCGCGACAAGATCCGCGGCGACAAGAAGTACGGCCGCTCGATCGGCTTCCGCTACCACGACGGCAAGCCGGGCATCGTGGAAGGCCTGCTGTCGAGGGGCGACAGGCGGGTGGGTTCGGTGATCCGCGCGGTTTACGAGGACGGCGGCCGCTTCGACGGCTGGCGCGAGCACTTCTCGTACGACCGCTGGATGCGGTGCGCCGAGAAGACGCTCCCCGCCTTCGGCGTCGACGTCGCCTGGTACACCACGCGCGAGCGCACCTACGAAGAGGTCCTCCCCTGGGACCACCTGGACTCCGGCCTCGACAAGGACTGGCTCTGGGAGGACTGGCAGGACTCCCTCGACGAAACAGAGGTCGAGGACTGCCGGTGGACGCCCTGCTTCGACTGCGGGGTGTGCCCGCAGATGGACACTTCCATCCAGATCGGCCCCACCGGCAAGAAGCTGCTCCCACTGACGGTCAAGAAGGACCCGGCGACGAGTGGGCACGCTCACTGAGGTGGGTGAGGTGTTGGGGCGCGTTGTAGAGGCTCTGGGGCGGGGACGGTAGCGAGGTAGAGGCTGCCGTCCTCCGGTGGTGCGGCCTGCGTCGCCTGGGTGGCCGCTCTCGGTTCGCGGGGTGCCCTCCGGCTTCCTAGCGTGGCGGTATCCGCTACGGAGGAGGCAGACATGCCGGGGAGTGAGCCGCCTGTCGACGGTCCTCGGTGGGGAAGTCCGGGGAAGGGGCCTCCCTCATCTGGGCAGTGGACGTCTCCCGCTGGGCCGCCTCAGAGGAAGCCGCGGGGGCGTGCCTGTCTCTGGGGGTGCGGTGGCGCCTTGGCCGCCGTGATCGTCATCGTCGTGGTGGTGGTGATCGCGCTGGGGGATGGCGATGAGAGCACCACACCTGCGCCCAGTAGGACTACCACCGACACGACGCCGCGCGAGGAGACGCAGGAACCCCGGGGCGAACGAGCTGACCTCACGAGCTTTCAGCTGGACGATCGCTCAGAAGCCGGTGTCACCAATATCTGGGTTGTCTGGACGATCAAGAACGGCAGCAGCGAGAAGTCCGACTACTCATGGGACTGGGAAGCGGTTGACGCCGGCGGCACCCGGCTTGCGAACGGTTCTCAACTGGAGATCAACGTGCAACCCGGCCAGACCACCCGGGGCGAGTACCCCACGACGCTCAAGGGTGCGAAGGGCGTCAAGCTCAACATCACCAGCTTCAACCGCACTGCCAGTTATTGAAGGGTCCGGCAGTGAGGAATGGGCTTCTGCGGGTTCTGGTCCTGCAGGGTGCTCTACGAGGTTGTGCGGGTCGCGGCGCCGAGTGCCTTCGACTGGGCGTTCACGAGGTCCGTGGGGAGCTTCGGGACGGTTTGTGTGCCGTCGGGAACGGCGGTGAAGACCGCGATCGCCGAGCCGGAGCGGATGGCGATGAGGGTCTCCGGGACCTTGAGGGGGTCGCCCTCGCCAGGGCCCTCCATGAGTTGGGTGAGCCGGAAGGACAGTCCGTCGTCACCCTGGGACGGATCGTCGGTGGTTCTCACGTCCGTGTAGGCCGCCTTCATCGGTCCTGCCGTGAACGCTGTGCAGGTTCGCAGGGCCGTGCGGAGGTCTTCGATGACCCGAACGGCCTGCCCTTCGCGATACGACACCAGGTAGAGCGTGGCCGCACCCTCCCTGCTCTTGGCGATACGCATCACGCTGCCGACAGGTGTGTAACCGCTGCCCCCCTCAAGAACGGCGCCGACCGGTGCGCACTTCGCGGGCTGTGTTCCGTTGGTGGAGAAGGGTTTGACGACACCGTCGCCGACACCTTCCGTACCCACGCCGATTCTGTCGATCGAGAGTCCTGGGAGGTCGTGCTGGTTCACGACGGCCCGTTCCAACTGGTCCTGGGTCAGCACTCGTGTCGTGGGCTTCTTCCCCTGAGTCGTGCTGTCCGGTGCTTGGGCCCCAGAGGGGTTCTTGTCGACCTTGGTGCCGCAACCGGTGGACCCGAGTAACAGCGCCAAGGACACTCCGCCCACCGCACATCTTCGAACCATTGCGTTCTTCACAGCCCACCCCTGGATCACATCGCGAGGAAAGCAGAGTACGGCCAGGACTTCGGTGATCCGGATCGGCCCCATTGGCAGGGCCTCGGAGTGGTGGGGGAGGGCCCGTAGGGCATGAGTCGTCGCTCCAATGGGTTGGTCGGGATCTGGGCCGAGGTGCAGCGGCAGCAGCAGCGTCAGGTGGAGGAGCGGGCGCGGCAGGAACTCACCCGGGAGTACGGGATCGACGTGGACCAGCCCCTCGCCGGTCGGCGCCCTCACCGGACCGGTCCACAGGCTTCGGGCCGGTCTTCGGGCCAGTCTTCGGGCCGGTGGGGAGAGTTCGAGGACGAGCGGGGCGGAAAGCTGCGGTTCTGCATCCTTACGGGTCATTGGTGCGTCCTCGTTGATATGGACCTGGAGAAGGCGCCGTCGCCCGCGCCGCGTGAGTCGCCTGTGCCGAGTGGGACGCCCGCGCAGCCCGCGTTGCCCGTGGCGCCCGAGGCATCCGGTGCGCACGGGGTGCACGGGGTGCACGGTGTGCCCGCGCGGCGGGAGGACGCTGCTCCCGAGGGCTGCCTCGCCGTCGCGATCCGTATTCCGGTGCGGATCGTCGTGCTGGTGCTGGTCGTGCCGGTTCGGATGGTGTGGGACGCGTTGGTCGTCGGCGGGCGTTTCCTCAAGGACACGCTGTTCCGGCCCCTGGGGCGGGCGTTCATGTGGGTGTTCGCGCCCGTGGGCCGCGCCGTCGTCTGGCTGGTGGAGGGGATCGCGACCGTCGTCGCGTGGCTGCTGACCGGCCTCGGGTACGCCCTGGCGTGGCTGGGCAAGCTGGTGTTCGTCTGGCCGTGGGTGGGGCTCTGGCGGTACGTGGCCCTGCCGCTGGGCCGCGCCCTGGCCTGGCTCGGGAACGTGCTGCTCGTCGTCCCCGCCGTCTGGCTCTACGCGCGCGTGCTGACGCCCGTCGGACACGGAGTGGTGTGGGCGCTGCGGGGGATCGGGGCCGGGTGCGCCTGGCTGTGGCGGGTGTCGGTCGTCGCTCCCGCCGGCTGGCTGTACCGGGCGCTGCTCGCGCCGACCGGGCGGGGTTTCGCCTGGGCCGCGCTGGGGCTGTGGGCCGCCATCACATGGGTCGGCCGCGGTGTGTGGGCGGGCGTGACATGGGCTTCCCTGGGCCTCTGGGCCGGTGTCGTATGGGTCGCGAGTGGCCTGTGGGCCGGTGTCACATGGATCGGCGCAGGGCTGTGGGCCGGCATGACATGGATCGGGCGTGGGATCTGGGCGGGGGTGACCTGGATCGCCATGGTCGTCGGGACGCTCCTGCGGTGGATCTTCGTCGTGCCCGCGGTCGCCCTGTGGCGCTGGGTGCTCGCACCCGTCGGGCGGGCCATCGCCGTCGTCGCCCGGGAGATCGGCGAAGCCCTGGGACACGCGTGGCGCGTCGCGGGATATATCTCCCTCGCCGTCGGACGCTTCCTCGGGCGACTCTTCCGGTGGATCTTCGTGGAGCCGGTGCGATGGGCGTACAAGAGCGTGCTCACCCCCGTCGGGCACCTCGTACGGGACGCCGTCTGGCGGCCTGCGGCGGAGGCCGCCCGGAGCGTGGGCCGTACCACCCGGCAGGCCCTGGCGAGCGCCCGTGAGACGGCACGCCAGACCCGGGCCGACATCCGGCGCATGCTGTTCGGAGCACCGCGCGAACCCGAGCCGGCCGCCCTGTCCAAGCCCCGGAGCGAGCCCGAGCCCGTGCGCCTGGCCAAGCCCGGCAGCGGCCTGTAGTCCGGGCCGGACCGCTCCCGAGGGGAACCTGTGGGCGCCGAGGCACGTACTCTAGGTAGCAGTACGACCGCTCTCACGAAGGACTGAACGACACTGGGCAAGCGACAGCCCGAAGGCCCGCCGCCCGCACCCGCGGTGCAGCGCATTCGACTGCGCTACACCAAGCGCGGCCGCCTCCGGTTCACCAGCCACCGCGACTTCCAGCGTGCCTTCGAGCGTGCGCTGCGCCGCGCCGAGGTGCCCATGGCGTACTCGGCGGGGTTCACCCCACACCCGAAGGTGTCGTACGCCAATGCCGCACCCACCGGCACGGGCAGTGAGGCCGAGTACCTGGAGATCGCGCTCACCGACGCGCGCGACCCCGAGAAGCTGCGCCTGCTCCTCGACGAGTCGATGCCTGTCGGGCTCGACATCATCGACGCCGTGGAGGCCCGTACGTCGGGTCTCGCCGACCGGCTCACCGCGTCCGTATGGGAGCTGCGCCTCGACGGCGTGACCCCCGAGGACGCGGCGCGCGCGGTCGACGCCTTCACGTCGGCCGAGGCCGTCGAGGTCCAGCGCAAGACGAAGAACGGCATGCGCACCTTCGACGCCCGCGGCGCCGTCGCGAGCCTGGAGGCGCGCACAGCACAATCAGAGGCGCACACGGCTCAACCCGAGGCGCAAACACCACAGCCTGAGACGCACAGTCCACAGGCTGATAGGCCGACGGACCAGCCCTGTGCGATACTGCGGCTGGTTGTTCGGCACGTGACGCCTGCCGTTCGACCTGACGACGTCCTGTCCGGTCTCCGAGCTGTGGCCGACCTGGCGCCGCCGGTCCCCGCAGCGGTGACCAGGCTGGCGCAGGGGCTTTTCGATGAAGAGACCGGCACGGTGACCGACCCGCTCGCGCCCGACCGCGAGGCAGTGGCTGCCGCCTCACCCATGGCCGCGACCGCTGCCGCCGCGAAGGCGCCGGCGTAAGGAAGGTCCCGCGTAAGGACGAACGTCGAAGCGCCGCCCTCGTATCCGGGAGCCACCTGGGTCGGGCAGCGCACCGACCAGAAGACTTTCGCCAGGCCGTACGCACACATGGCGTACGGAACCGGCGAGACAGGACACAGAGAGCTCCCGTGCGGCGCCCGCGCCCCGGACGGCGGCACCGCGCATCGCGCGAGCCGCGGACGTCACCGGATCCGCGGCGCCCGGGAGCCTGACGGGAGATCCACCCGCATGCTCGAACCGACCGAACCCGCTGAGCCCTCCAACGGCTCCGAGAACAGCACCCCCAGCGACACCCTGCCGCCGCGCAGGCGTCGTCGCGCCGCGTCCCGCCCCGCGGGACCGCCCTCCGGGAACCCCGAGGGCGAGAGCGTGGCCGAGACCACCGCGCCGGCCATACCGGCCGTGAGCTCCACCGATCTCGCGACGGAGGAGCCGGAGGAGACCGAAGAGGCGGCTGTGGCCGCTGAAGCGGTGACCCCCGAGAAGGCGGTCACTGAGACGACTGAGACGTCTGTCACCGACGAGCCGGCAGCCGGGGCCGCCCCGGCGCCCCGTACGCGCCGTCGGGCCACTCGTCGTGCGTCCGCTCCCGCCGGTGCGCCGCAGGCTGCAGAGACGGCTCAGAGCCCCGAGACGGCTCAGTCCGCCGGGGCCGACGAAACCGCCGCGACCGCTGTGACTGCCGTGACCGATGAGGCCGTCGCCGCCGCTCCTGCCGTACAGGCGGAGCCCGAGACGCCCGCCGCCGAGCCCGTGGCCGAGGAGGCCGCTCCGGCGCCCCGTACGCGCCGCCGGGCCACGCGCCGTGCCACCGCACCCGCCGGTGCGCCCACGGAGACCGAGGCCGCCGAGGCCGTTGTGACCACTGAGGCCGACGAGGCCGCCGTGGCCGCGCCCCCCGCCCCGACCACAGCCCCGGCAGCCGCCGAGGCCGAAGAGGCGCCGGCCGCCGAGGCCGAGGACGCCCCCAAGGGCCGTACGCGCCGCCGGGCCACCCGTCGGGCCACCGCGCCCGCCGGCGCGCCGCAGGCCGAGGCCGAGGTGCCCGAGACGGCGCCCGCCGAGGCCGCCGCCGAGCCCGCCCGCCGCGCCACCCCGCCCGAGGCGGAGCGCGCCGAGACCCCCACCGCGACCGAGCCCGTCGAGGCCGATGTCCGCGACGAGCGCAGGGAGGCCCCCGTGGCCGCTGCCAAGAACGACCGGGCCCCCGAGGCCGACACCGCCACCGACGTCGAGGACGGCGCCCCGCGCCGCGCTCGCCGCCGTGCCACGCGCAAGGCCGCCGGAGGCTTCGCGGCGCCCGCGCCGGACAAGAACGCGGAGACCGAGAAGGACTCCTCGCGGCGCCCCGCGCGGCCCGCGGTCGCCGTGTTCCAGGCGCCCGTCTTCACCGAGCCGATGTTCCAGACGCCGGAGCGCGCCGCGGCCGCCGCCGCTGCCGAGGCCTCCGAGGAGCCCGAGGACGTCGTGGAGCCGGTCCAGGAGGCCGCCCCCGTCGCCGAGGAGGAGACCGGCGGATCGCGCAGGCGCCGCCGCAGGAAGGCCGAGGAGCCCGCCGCCCCCGTGGCGGAGGCCCCCGAGCCCGAGGAGGAGCCCGTCGACGAGGAGTCCGCGGAGGACACCGCCGACGACTCCGCCGAGGGTGACGACGGCGAGGAGACCGGCTCGCGCCGTCGGCGCCGTCGTGGCGGCCGTCGCCGCCGCCGGGGCGAGTCCGCAGAGGCGGACGGCGAGTCGGGAGACGGAGACGACTACGCCGCCGAGCAGTCCGAGAGGTCCGAGCAGGCTGCCCAGGACGCCGAGGACACCGCCGAGCAGATGGAGGAGGACGCCGAGGACGAGCGCGAGGAGTCGGGCGGCTCCAGCAGCAGCCGTCGCCGTCGCCGTCGTCGTCGTCGCGCCGGTGACTCCTCCGGCGAGGCCGAGTCGGGCGACAACGACCCCGAGCGCACGGTCGTCAAGGTCCGTGAGCCGCGCAGCAAGAAGGAAGAGCGGTCGGACGCCTCGGACGAGGTGCAGTCCATCAAGGGCTCGACCCGTCTGGAGGCGAAGAAGCAGCGCCGCCGCGAGGGGCGCGAGCAGGGCCGCCGCCGTGTTCCGATCATCACCGAGGCCGAGTTCCTGGCCCGCCGTGAGGCCGTCGAGCGTGTGATGGTCGTCCGCCAGAGCGGCGAGCGCACCCAGATCGGCGTCCTTGAGGACAACGTGCTCGTCGAGCACTACGTCAACAAGGAGCAGTCGACCTCGTACGTCGGCAACGTCTACCTGGGCAAGGTCCAGAACGTGCTGCCGTCGATGGAGGCCGCCTTCATCGACATCGGCAAGGGCCGCAACGCCGTGCTGTACGCCGGTGAGGTCAACTTCGAGGCGCTGGGCATGGCCAACGGCCCCCGCCGCATCGAGAGCGCGCTCAAGTCCGGCCAGTCGGTCCTGGTGCAGGTCACCAAGGACCCGATCGGCCACAAGGGCGCCCGCCTCACCAGCCAGGTGTCCCTCCCCGGCCGCTACCTGGTCTACGTGCCCGAGGGCTCGATGACCGGCATCAGCCGCAAGCTGCCCGACACCGAGCGCGCGCGTCTGAAGACCATCCTCAAGAAGATCGTCCCCGAGGACGCGGGCGTCATCGTGCGCACCGCCGCCGAGGGCGCGAGCGAGGACGAGCTGCGCCGTGACGTCGAGCGGCTCCAGGCGCAGTGGGAGGACATCCAGAAGAAGGCGAAGGGCGGCAACGCGCCGACGCTGCTCTACGGCGAGCCGGACATGACCGTCCGCGTCGTCCGCGACATCTTCAACGAGGACTTCACCAAGGTCATCGTGAGCGGCGACGAGGCATGGGACACCATCCACGGGTACGTCGCCCATGTCGCCCCCGACCTGGCCGACCGCCTGTCGAGGTGGACCTCCGAGGTCGACGTCTTCGCGACGTACCGGATCGACGAGCAGCTCGCCAAGGCGCTGGACCGCAAGGTCTGGCTGCCGAGCGGCGGTTCGCTGGTCATCGACAAGACCGAAGCGATGATCGTCATCGACGTCAACACCGGCAAGTTCACCGGTCAGGGCGGCAACCTCGAAGAGACGGTCACCAGGAACAACCTGGAGGCGGCCGAGGAGATCGTGCGCCAGCTGCGGCTGCGCGACCTCGGCGGCATCGTCGTCATCGACTTCATCGACATGGTCCTGGAGTCCAACCGCGATCTGGTGCTGCGCCGCCTCCTGGAGTGCCTGGGACGCGACCGTACGAAGCACCAGGTCGCCGAGGTGACCTCGCTGGGCCTCGTCCAGATGACCCGTAAGCGGGTCGGCCAGGGCCTGTTGGAGTCGTTCTCCGAGACCTGCGTCCACTGCAACGGCCGTGGCGTGATCGTGCACATGGAGCAGCCGACCTCCGCCGGAGGCGGCGGCAAGCGCAAGAAGCGCGGCCGTGGCGGCGCCGACCAGACCCACGAGCACGACCACGAGCACACGCACGAGGCGGAGACCGCCGAGCCCGACGAGACGGCTGCCGAGGTCGCCGCGGAGGCCGCCGAGCCGGTCGCGCTGCCCGAGCCCGAGTTCGTACCGGACGAGGATCTCTACAGCAGCGCCGCCGAGGCGGAGGCCGCTGCCACGCGTGGCCGTTCGCGGCGCCGTGCCGGCCGGCGTGCGTCGGCCCCGGCGGGTGCGCCGAGGTCCGAGAGCCGTCGCTCCGAGCGCCGCTCGGAGGCTCCGACGGCCCAGTCCGTGACGTCGCAGGACGAGGCCGAGCGTCCCGTGCAGCCGGAGCAGGCCGCCGCCGCGCAGGCCGAGCCCGTCGCCGCCGAGGACCCGGTGGTCGAGGCCCCGGCGGCCGCGGCCCCCGCTGTCGACGACGCCGCGCCCAAGGGGCGTACGCGCCGCAGGGCGACCCGCAAGGCCACCGCGCCGGCCGGTTCGCCCAAGGCCGCGGAGGAGACCGTGGTGACCGTCACCGAGCCGGTCGCCGCACCCGTCGAGTCCAAGGCGGAGCCGGTCGCCGAGCCCGAGCCGCAGCCCGCCACGGACAGCGCCGCCCCGCCGCGGGCGCGCCGCCGTGCGGTCCGCAAGGCCACCGCTCCCACCGCGCCCGCGGAGACGGCCGTCGTGGTCGTCCCCTCGGCCCCGGCGGAGGCTCCCGCGGAAGCCCGGACGGAGGCCGCCGAGGCACCTGCCGAGGCCCCCGCGGAGGCGTCCGGCGACGGAGAGGCCCCGGCCAAGAAGACGGCCCGCAAGGCGGCCAAGAAGGCGCCCGCGAAGAAGGCCGCCGCGAAGAAGACGACGACGGCCAAGAAGACGGCCGCCAAGAAGACCGTGGCCAAGAAGACGGCGAAGACCGCCAAGACGGCCACGAAGTCGACGTCGAAGAAGACCGCGGCGGCGGAGCAGCAGTCGCCGTCGACCGTCACGGCCTCCACCGACGAGGGCTGAGCACCCGCGTAACCGAAGACGCCCCCTGGCCTGCGGTCCGACCGCAGGCCAGGGGGCGTTCGGCTGTTCGGACAACGCTCCGTCAGGGGAACCGAACTGCCCTGACTTCCGCCCGGTTTGGGGGCCCCTGACATGTTTTCAGGAGCATCACGGTCATCACAATTACCCCCCGCCTCTTGGAAGGCGATCATCTACCTGTAAAACTCATGCAGTCATAGGCGTGAACACACGGGTGCGCGTTGGGGAGACGCTCACACGTGTCAGGGGAGGGGATTGGGATGGCGCGCGTGCGCCTGAAGGGCACTGGGCGACACCGTGCCGTAAAGCCGGTCAGGGGCGGGCGCCAGGCCGTCGCGCTGGCGACCGTGCTGTCCGCGGCGGGCGGACAGGCCGTCATGTCGGCGGGTACCGCGCAGGCCGTGGACAACCCGGCGTGGATCGAGGGGCCGATCTTCAACGACCCGCTCGGCACGGCCGACGAGCAGACCGCGATCCGTACGAGGCTCATCGAGCTGACGAACGCCGCGCTGCCCGGCTCCACGATCAAGGTCGCGGTCTACCACGTCTGGGAGGCCTCGGTCGTCAACGCACTCGTGGCGGCGAAGAACCGTGGCGTCGACGTCCAGGTACTGCTCGACGAGTCCAGCATCAGCGACCGCCCCACCAACACCGCGTACGGCACGCTGGCCTCGGGGCTCGGCACGGACCGTACGCAGGGTTCGTACGTCGCGACCTGCCCGGAGAACAAGTCGTGCCTCGGCGACCCGAAGTTCGGGCAGTCGATCATGCACAACAAGTTCTGGCTGTTCTCGGCGGTCAAGGGCGCGACGAACGTGGTCGTCGAGACCACCTCGAACTCCACGCCGTCGGCGCACACCAAGTTCTTCAACGACGCGCTGCTGCTGCCGAACAACCCGACGATGTACGACGCCTACGCGGACTACTTCGACACGATGGTCGCGCAGGACTGGGAGTCCTGGAACTACCGCACGGTGAGCAACGGCCTCTACAAGGCGTACTTCTTCCCGCGGGCCGGCAACACCCGGGCCACCGACACGGTGTACTCGATCCTCAACAACGTGACCTGCAAGTACAAGGACACCGCGGGGGTCACGCAGTCGACCAGGGTCCGGGTGGCGATCTTCAAGATCACGCGGCTGGCCATCGCGGAGAAGCTGGTCTCGCTGAAGAAGGCGGGCTGTTCCGTGAGCATCGTCTACGCGGAGTCGGACAGCGCCAAGAGCAGCGGCGGCACCAAGGGCACGTGGGAGAAGCTGCACACCACCGGCGGCCCGACCGTGCGCTGCTACAACGACGACCGGGACCCGCTGAACCCCGGCCAGAAGCTGTCGACGCCGTACATCATCCACTCCAAGTACATCCTCATCGACGGCATGTACGACGGCGTGAAGAACAAGGTCAGCTTCACCGGCTCCGGCAACTACACGGGCCCGGCGCTGCGCGAGAACGACGAGTCGATCGTGAAGGTCGACGACGACGCCGTGCACGACATGTACAAGGTCCACTTCGACCGGGTGGCCAAGGCGGCCTACCCGGGCACCGCGGACACCACGGACCTGTGCAAGGGCGTGAAGCCGCTGCCCGACGACGGTGAGAAGCCGACCGTGTAGGTCCCGCGCAGGTCCCGCGTAGGTGCTGGTCAGCAGCGGCCCCCGACCCGGTTTGACCCCCAGGTCGGGGCCCCGTAACCTTGACCCTCGGTGTGTTCACTGACGCACCGCATTCCCGTAAACCTCTTCCTCCCGGTGGCTCGCGCCCCGGGAGAGGCCGTCTGCTTTCCTCGGCGGCTGGACTGCGGGGATTCCGATTTCGAGCGAGAGAGAGATCCGCGTGTACGCCATCGTGCGCAGCGGTGGTCGCCAGCACAAGGTTGCTGTCGGCGACATCGTTGAGGTTGACAAGATTTCCACTGCCAAGGTTGGCGACACGGTCGAGCTCTCGACCCTGCTCGTTGTCGACGGCGACGCCGTGACGAGCGACCCCTGGGTCCTTGCCGGCATCAAGGTCCAGGCCGAGATCGTGGATCACCACAAGGGTGTGAAGATCGACATCCTTCGCTACAAGAACAAGACCGGCTACCGCCGTCGTCAGGGCCACCGCCAGCAGTACACGGCGATCAAGGTCACTGAGATCCCCGCGGCTGCGAAGTAAGGGACTGAGGAGAGATGGCACACAAGAAGGGCGCATCGTCCACCCGGAACGGTCGCGACTCCAATGCTCAGCGGCTCGGCGTGAAGCGCTTCGGCGGTCAGGTCGTCAACGCCGGTGAGATCCTGGTCCGCCAGCGCGGCACCCACTTCCACCCCGGCGCCAGCGTCGGCCGCGGCAAGGACGACACGCTGTTCGCCCTCGCCGCCGGTGCGGTGGAGTTCGGTACTCACCGTGGCCGCAAGGTCGTGAACATCGTTCCGGTCGCCTGACCGGATCTTTCGCGAGGCGGACCTCACTTCCCGTACGGGAAGCGGGTCCGCCTTTCGCGTGTTTTAACTGAGTAGTGATCACTGAGCGGCGAAGACTGCCGGGTGATCATCGATGAGAGATTTCCGTACGTAACTGGAGGCACATCCCATGACCACCTTCGTGGACCGCGTCGAGCTGCATGTCGCCGCGGGTAGCGGAGGTCACGGCTGTGCCTCCGTCCACCGTGAGAAGTTCAAGCCGCTGGGCGGCCCGGACGGCGGCAACGGCGGCCGTGGCGGTGACGTGATCCTGGTCGTCGACCAGTCCGTCACCACGCTCCTCGACTACCACCACTCCCCGCACCGCAAGGCCACCAGCGGCAAGCCCGGCGAGGGCGACAACCGCTCCGGCAAGGACGGCCAGGACCTGGTCCTGCCGGTGCCGGACGGCACGGTGATCCAGGACAAGGCGGGGAACGTACTCGCGGACCTGGTGGGCCAGGGCACGACCTACGTCGCCGCACAGGGCGGCCGGGGCGGCCTCGGCAACGCGGCGCTGGCCTCGGCCCGCCGCAAGGCCCCCGGCTTCGCGCTGCTCGGCGTGCCCGGTGACCTCCAGGACATCGTCCTGGAGCTGAAGACGGTCGCGGACGTCGCGCTCGTCGGCTACCCGAGCGCGGGCAAGTCCTCGCTGATCTCGGTCCTGTCGGCCGCCAAGCCGAAGATCGCGGACTACCCGTTCACGACCCTCGTCCCCAACCTCGGTGTCGTGACGGCGGGTTCGACCGTCTATACGATCGCCGACGTACCCGGACTGATCCCCGGGGCGAGTCAGGGCAAGGGCCTCGGCCTGGAGTTCCTGCGCCATGTGGAGCGTTGCGAGGTGCTCGTCCACGTCCTCGACACGGCGACCCTGGAGTCCGACCGCGACCCGGTCTCCGACCTCGACATGATCGAGGAGGAGCTGAAGCAGTACGGCGGCCTCGGCAACCGGCCGCGTCTCGTCGTCCTCAACAAGATCGACGTAACGGACGGCAAGGACCTGGCCGAGATGGTCCGGCCGGACCTGGAGGCACGCGGCTACCAGGTCTTCGAGGTCTCGGCGGTGGCCCACACGGGCCTCAAGGAGCTCTCCTTCGCCCTCGCCGGCCTGGTCGGTGAGGCCCGTGCGGCGAAGCCCGAGGAGGAGGCCACCCGTATCGTCATCCGCCCGAAGGCGGTCGACGACGCTGGCTTCACCGTCGTCCAGGAGGAGGACGGACTCTTCCGCGTACGGGGCGAGAAGCCCGAGCGCTGGGTCCGCCAGACCGACTTCAGCAACGACGAGGCCGTCGGCTACCTCGCCGACCGGCTCAACCGCCTCGGTGTCGAGGACTCGCTGATGAAGGCGGGTGCCCGGCACGGTGACGGGGTCGCCATCGGACCCGAGGACAACGCGGTCGTCTTCGACTGGGAGCCGACGGTCATGGCCGGCGCGGAGATGCTCGGTCGCCGTGGCGAGGACCATCGGTTCGAGGCGCCTCGGCCCGCCGTTACGCGGCGACGCGAGAAGCAGGCGGAACGGGACGAGGCGGACCAGGCGTTCGACGACTTCGACCCGTTCTAGGCCGCAGCCGTCCGAAACCGGGGGCTCCGCCCCCAGGCCCCCGCGGTCTGCATTCACACTGCGGGCCGGTGGGGGCTGGTCGCGCAGTTCCCCGCGCCCCTAAAAGCGACAGGTCACCGTCGGCGGGAAGCGGCACGTGACCGCCGGCCCCAGCCACCTTCAGGGGCGCGGGGAACTGCGCGACCAGCCCCCACCGCACCCGCAGCCGAAAACGAAACGGACGCACCAAAACAGGAAGAGGGCCCGGAGACACTCCGGGCCCTCTTCCTACGTGCTCCCCGCGGCAGCGGCCACGTAGCGGCTACGCGTTGACGGAGTCGTCCGCCTCGTTCGGGTCCTGCGCGGCCTCCTCGGCCGCGTCCTCCTTCGCGGAGCGCGGGGAGGGGATCTCCGCGGCGAGGCGGGACTCCATCCGCACGCGCCGCTCGTCGGCGAGGGTGCAGAGGTCGTCGATCGCGGCGTCGAAGCGGGCCAGCGACGGCGGGTCGGACGGACCGAGCAGGTGCTCCTTGAGCTCGGCACGAGCGGCCGTGAACTGGTCCTTCTCCGGGTGGCGGACCGACTCCAGGAGCGCCGGCACACCTCCCGCCTTGGGCGTCAGGATGGCGCCCGCGGACACGGTCGGGAAGCCCGCGCGGAACGCCGCCTCGGACATCCCCGAGGTGTTGGCGACCGCGTACGGCTTCTCGCTGGACAGCCAGTCGGAGACGACCGACGAGACATCGCTGATCAGCAGGTCCGCCTGGTTGAAGCAGGCGAAGATGGCAGGCCGCGCGTCCGTGATGATCTCGTGCTCCCACTCCGGGAAGGACGCCCAGTAGGCCTTCTCCCAGGCCAGCGTGGCCTCGACGATGGCCGCCTCGCGGTCGCCGCGCGGCGCGCCCTGGAGCAGCATCCGCTCCATCTCGTCCGCGCTCTCACGGAAGTCGGTGGAGGTGAGCTTGTCCAACTCGGCCGTACGGCGCGTCAGTTCGGCGGCGGCACCGGCGTCCGGACGGGCGCCCGACCGCTTGGTGTTGGCCTCGCGGATCATCGCCATGATGCGCTGGTTCGCGGCGCCCGCGCGCGGGTCCACGGAACCGGTCATCGGGTGCGGCTTGTAGAGGAGCCGTACGCCCTCGTCGGCGAGCAGCCGCTTGACGATGTTCTCGCCGGCCAGCACCACCGAGGTGTTGCCGGGGTTGCCGTCCCAGCCCTCCCACGTGGGGGCGTACAGCACGGTCGTGTACGTACCCGTCGGCGCCCCGGAGTAGGGGCGGATCGGCGCCAGCTGCGGGCGGCCGACCTCCACGATGTCCTTGTCCTCGACGCCGACCTCGGCCAGCGCGTACCGCTCGCGCGCCGCGGGACCGGCCACCCACACCTCGTCGTACGCCTTCGCGTACGGGTTGCAGGAGGACAGCTTGTCGGACTCGCCGTGGTTGATGAAGGCGTGCTTGATCGTGGGGATGCGCAGGACCTGCGAGGTCTTCGCGGCGTTGGCCGGGTGCAGCATCATCTTCAGCGTCGAGTTCTCCAGCGAGAACATCGTCGAGACCTTGGGGAAGCAGATGACCGGGACGTCCGTGGCGTCGATCTTCTGCACCATGAAGCGCTCACGCAGCACGATCAGCGGCTTCGCGTCGACCGAGGAGAGCGTGGAGAGCCACATGTTCGCCTGGTACGCGGAGGTCGTACCGCCCGAGAAGTACATGGCCACGGTCGGCCGGTAGTCGGCCAGCCACTTGTCCAGCCACTCCATGACCTTCTGCTCGCTCTTGGCGCGCTTCTTGGGCAGCAGCCAGGTGCCGAGGTAGGCCGTGCCGCCGCCGATCAGGACGAGCGCGATGCCGACGCCGATGGCACCCCAGTACGCGTCCGTGGTGGCCGCGGTGACCATCAGGCCTGCCGTGGTCGGGATCGAGAAGGTCAGCAGGCGGTGACCCGGGCGGCGGGCCAGGACGCGCGGCGGCGCGGCGCTCAGGCGCAGCGCGGACGCGTCGATGTTGCGGGTGACGATCGGCAGCGTACGGGTGCGACGGACCACGACCGCGGCGGCCTGGCAGGCGAAGTGCAGGGCGTAGAACACGCACATCGCGATCAGCAGCGGAGCCTGCTCGCGCGTCGGGTTGATGCCCTCGATCCGCAGGAGCCCCACCAGGATCAGCATGTCGCGCAGCAACTGCCGGACCGTGACGTCGAAGCGGACCTTGCCCAGGAGCGAGAGCAGACCGGGGTCCCGGTACTGCAGGAACACGTCGAGGGCGAGCCCGGCGGCGCTCGCGGCGATGAACACCGGGACGTTCGGCAGCAGAGCGGAGACGATCTGCGCCGTGAAGAGCGCGAACATCGAGAGCAGCGCCGAGAGCTGCACGATGCGGCGGGGGGCGAGTCCGGCGGAGGGCACGGAATGGGCTCCTGCGAGGGATGCGACGGATGGGGGGAAACATGGGGGCCGGCCTCGTCATGCCTCGCGAATCCCCGCGATTTCTCGCGGATCCTCGTGCCAGCGGGAGGCCGATCCCTGACCGTATGACTTCGGCGGGCCCGCTAGCAATCTTGCGTGAGGTCATTCACCGTATTTCGGGCTAAAAAGACTGGAACCTGTGAGGTGGTTCTCTCGTCTTCCTCGCTCGGGCGTCCGCGGCCCCCATGCCGTCCGCCACTCGAAACGCGGCGGCGCCGGCCACCCTCGGTCACGTAGATTGCACGGACCGGGCTGGTCGGAACATTGGGGTACAGCGTGTCAGCGGCAAGGCAGGCGGCAGTGCAGGCGGCGAGGCCGGGAGTGGCGGAGGCCCGCAGGATCGTCGTCAAGGTGGGCTCCTCCTCCCTGACCACCGCGTCCGGGGGGCTCGACGCCGACCGGGTGGACGCCCTCGTGGACGTCCTCGCCAAGGGCCGCAGCGGCGGTGAGAAGGAGATCGTCCTCGTCTCGTCCGGTGCCATCGCCGCGGGCCTCGCCCCGCTGGGCCTGCGCCGCCGTCCCAGGGACCTGGCCCGCCAGCAGGCCGCCGCCAGCGTCGGCCAGGGCCTGCTGGTCGCCCGCTACACCGCCTCCTGCGCCCGCTACGGCGTCCGGGTCGGCCAGGTGCTGCTCACCTCGGACGACATGAGCCGCCGCGCCCACCACCGCAACGCCTCGCGCACCCTCGACAAGCTCCTCGCGATGGGCGCCCTGCCGGTCGTCAACGAGAACGACACCGTCGCCACGGACGAGATCCGCTTCGGCGACAACGACCGGCTCGCCGCCCTCGTCGCCCACCTCGTACGCGCCGACCTGCTGGTCCTCCTCTCCGACGTGGACGGCGTGTACGACGGCGACCCCGGCAAGCCCGGCACGTCACGGATAGCGGAAGTGCGCACCCCGGCGGACCTCGCGCACGTGGACATCGGCAGCGCGGGCAAGGCGGGCGTCGGCACCGGCGGCATGGTCACCAAGGTCGAGGCGGCCCGTATCGCGGCCGCGGCCGGGATCCCCGTGGTGCTGACGAGCGCGGTGCACGCCGCGGACGCCCTCGCGGGCCGGGACACCGGCACGTACTTCCACTCCACGGGCCGCCGCTCCGCCGACCGGCTCCTCTGGCTCCAGCACGCGTCAACCCCGCAGGGCGCCCTCACCCTCGACGACGGGGCCGTGCGCGCGGTCGTCGAGCGGCGTACGTCCCTGCTGCCGGCCGGTATCGCGGGCGTCGAGGGCGACTTCACCGCGGGCGATCCCGTCGAACTGCGCGACAGCGCGGGCCGGGCCGTCGCCCGGGGACTGGTGAACTTCGACGCCAAGGAGATCCCGCAGCTGATCGGCCGCTCCACGCACGAGCTGGCCCGCGAGCTGGGTCCGGCGTACGAACGCGAAGTCGTACACAGGGACGATCTGGTGCTGCTCCACCCGTAAACGGCCGAAAGGAAGGCCCCCGCCGGTGGACGTTCCGTAAAACCGTCACACGGAGGCTTCCCACCTGCTCAACTTTGTTTCAGGGAGACCCCCTCAGTCCGAGCGGACCCATTGCGTAAAGGAGGCCGTCGTGAGACGAGTGCGCCCTGGGGCGGCGGCGTCCCGCGGTGGTGTCGGCTCCCGGGTGGCCGGCGAGGAGCGGGCTCTGACCAGCGTCGCGGCCGGCGACACCTACGAGGTGGAGGAGCCGCAGGACCTGCCGAGGCTCTGGCACGTCACGCTCAGCGTCTCGGGCGCCGAGGCCCCGCTGAAGGAGGTCAGGCGCGGTCTTGAACAGCTCGCCCACGACCACCCCTTTCTGCTGACCAGCCGCTATGCCAACGACCACGCGGAGATCCGCTACTGGGAAGAGGCCCGCGACCTGCACGACGCCGCCGCGGTCGCGCTGCGCCTGTGGGGCGAGCACCGCCAGACCGCGAAACTGCCGCCCTGGGAGATCGTCGGCCTGGAGGTCATCGACCGCGAGACCTACCATCAGCGCATCGCCGAGGGATACGGACCGCTGCCGGCGACACCTGTGGGCGTACACCCTTTCTAGGGGCATTTCAGGACCTGTCTCGCGGTGTGGGACAACGGCTGAACACCTCTCGCGGGCGCACTACCCTGCGGGATATGACCACGCTCTCGCCGTACGACTCGATGTCCCCGGTCACCCAGGCCGCCTACCGTGCCAAGGGCGCCGCCGCCGACCTCGCCCCGCTCCCGCGGGCCGAGAAGGACGACGCGTTGCTCGCGATCGCGGACGCGCTGGAGGTCCGTACGAGCGAGATCGTCGAGGCCAACGCCAAGGACATCGAGCGCGCCCGCGAGGCCGGCACCAGCGAGTCGGTCATCGACCGGCTGACGCTCACTCCCGAGCGGATCCGCGCGATCGCCTCCGACGTGCGTGACGTGGTGGCGCTGCCCGACCCGGTCGGCGAGGTCGTCCGCGGCTCGACCCTGCCCAACGGCATCGACCTGCGCCAGGTCCGCGTCCCGCTCGGCGTGGTCGGGATCATCTACGAGGCCCGCCCGAACGTGACGGTCGACGCGGCCGCCCTCTGCCTGAAGTCCGGCAACGCGGTCCTGCTGCGCGGCTCGTCCTCCGCCTACGAGTCCAACACCGCCCTCGTACGGGTCCTGCGCGACGCGGTGGGCGGCTCGGGCCTGCCCGCCGACGCCGTACAGCTCGTGCCGGGCGAGGGCCGCGAGTCCGTACGGGAGCTGATGCGCGCCCGCGGTCTCGTCGACGTGCTCATCCCGCGCGGCGGCGCCTCCCTGATCCAGACGGTCGTCCAGGAGTCCATCGTCCCGGTCATCGAGACCGGCACCGGCAACTGCCACGTCTACGTCGACGCGCAGGCCGACCTCGACATGGCGATCGACATCCTGATCAACTCCAAGGCCCAGCGGCCCAGCGTCTGCAATGCCGCCGAGACGCTCCTCGTCCACCAGGACATCGCGCCCGAGTTCCTGCCGCGCGCCCTCGACGCCCTCGCCGAGGCCGGGGTCACCGTGCACGGGGACGAGCGCGTTCTCGCCTACGCCAAGGACTCCAAGGCCACCGTCGTAGAGGCGACGACCGAGGACTGGGAGACCGAGTACCTGTCGTACGACATCGCGGCGGCCGTCGTCGACTCGCTGGAGCGCGCCGTCGAGCACATCCGGCTGTGGACCTCCGGCCACACCGAGGCGATCGTCACCACCTCGCAGCAGGCCGCCCGCCGGTTCACCCAGCTGGTCGACTCCACGACGGTCGCCGTGAACGCGTCCACGCGCTTCACCGACGGCGGCCAGTTCGGCTTCGGCGCCGAGATCGGGATCTCCACGCAGAAGCTGCACGCGCGGGGGCCGATGGGGCTGCCGGAGCTGACGAGCACCAAGTACATCGTCACGGGCGACGGGCACATCCGCCGCTGAGCAGGCCGTGGACGGCGCCCGGAGGAGTCGCGAAGGGGCTCTCGGGGACTTCGCCGAGAAAACCCCGCACGGAGTGTTTGGGGGCCTCGCCCGGAAAGCGTCTCGTCAGGCGGATGAATTTCCATACCGTCTGCCCAAATTGACCACCCCGGTCTACTCTGGATCCGTGCCGGAGGACGTGGGGGGCACGCCGTTCCCTGACGGCTGGGAGCCCGACGACGACCGCGACCGCGGGGGTGCGGACGAAGAGTTCGCCTCCGTGGTCTTCGACGAGGCCTTTGTACGTGCGGCCACGGTTCACGAACCGACCGCCGTCGAACGCCTCCTGGCCGCCGCGCAGGCGAGAGCCGAGGCCTCCGAGGCCGAAGCCCGCCGGACACACCCCCGGGGGGTACGCGGCGACGACGAGCTCTACGACGACGGATTCGGACCCGACGGACGTGGCGATTTCGGCCACGACCCGGATCTGGACGACCTCGACGACCGGGACGTCCTGCACGGCGGCTACGGCAGCCCGGGGACGTACGGGAAGCAGACCCGCTGGCACCGTCCCGTCGCCTGGATGCTCGCCCTCGTGATGGGCATCGGCATGGTCGCGCTCGCTTTCACGGCCGTCTACCGGGGATCGTCCTCGGGCAGCCGGGACCAGGTCCCGCCGCCCGCCTCCACAGGCCTCGAACAGGGAAGCGGAGTGGGTCCCTCGGCCTCGGCCGACTATTCCCAGCCAGCCGTCTCGGCGGTGCCGCGCACGCCGTAGGGCTTCCGTGAGGTCCTGTCAGAACTTGTCGTGTACCAGGGCGTTTACCTGAGGTCCTTGAGACCTACTCTGAATGTATGGGCGGACCTGGAGACCCACCTGAGGGGACCCCCGAGGGTGCTCCTGGTGGTGGCGAGGAAGAATACCGATCCGTCGTCTTCGACGAGTCGTTCGTCCGGGCTGCCCGCCTCCAGGAGTTCTCCGCACAGGAGCGGATCGGCGACCACGCCCCGGCCGTCCGCCGCCTTCCGCCGATGCGCAGGGGCCTGTCCCGGCAGGCGCTGATCCTCGTCCTGCTGATCGCTGTGGCCTTCGGCACCGCGATCTACATGGGCGTACGCCATCCGTACCAGACGCCCGCCGCCAAGCACCCCGAGCCGCTGCGGATGACCGTGATACCGCTCGCGCCGCAGAACGCGGTGCCCGGCTCCACCGACATCGATTCGCTGTACGCGCACAGCCCGGCCGACCAGTTCCGCATCGGCGCCGAGGGCATCACGCTGCCCGCCTCCCGGCGCACCGCCCACTTCTCCGACAGCCAGGTGGTCACCGCCCTGACCACGGCGAAGGACTACCTCGTCGAGTCCTCGCTCGACCCGGACGTCCTCACCGGCGGCGCCACCCGGTCCGTGCGGATACGGCTCGACCCTCAGCAGCTCGACCAGTTCGACCAGAGCTTCGAGCGGCCGACCGCGGACGGGCGGCACGCGCCCACCGGCTGGCTGGTCCGCTTCGACCCCAACCAGGCTGAGCTGGCCGACAGCAAGATCCGGGTGCAGGGCACGCTGGCGGCCGCCGAGACCGACTCCGACACCCTTGAGGTCAGCGCCGACCACACCTTCGTCTACGCCCTGCGGCCGACCGGCTCGGACGAGAAGGCCAAGGCCTCGCTGTTCACCGTGCGGCGCGAGCTGCACTTCCGGTTCGACCGCGACGACCTGCGCATGCACCAGACCGAGCTGGTCGTCTCGTACGTCCAGGCCGGGCCGCTGGCCTGCGCCGAGGACGCGACGAACCATCTGCGCCCGCTGCTCGCGGGCGAGACGGCCAAGGCGGGCGGCCCGGCCGGCACCGACCCGTACGCGACGGGCAGCGCGACGTCGCTGTGCGGCTCCCTGGCAGCGAGCGCCCAGCCAAAGCTGTAGTTCGGCCCCGGGGCCTTTTGGACCTGCTGGTTGCTTGGGCCTCAGCTTGTCCGGACTGGCCGCCTGAGCGGCCGCGTCGCGACTGGGTGCTTGGGCCGCCGCGTCGCGCTTGGTTGCTGGGCCGCCGTGCCCGGACTGGCCGTCTGGGCCGCCGTGCCCTGAGCCGTGGTTCGGGGCCGAGCTGTATGGCTTCGGCCCCGACTTCCGGCTCCAGCCTGGCGGTGGCCTCGGACCCGACTGGCTCGCCGGGCCGCCGTGCTCCGAGCCGCGGTTTGGGCCCTGAGCTGTGGCTCCGGACCTGGCTTCTGGCTCCGGCCCCGACTTCCGGCTTCAGTCTGGCGGTGGCTCCGGACCTGACTGGCTCCCCGGGCTGCCGTGCTCCGAGCCGTGCTTCGGCCCCTGAGCTGTGGCTCCGGACCTGCCTTCTGGCTCCGGACCGGGGTTCCGGTTCCGGATCGGGTGTGGCTTCGGGGGCTTCCGAGGGGCGGGGTTGCGGCACGCCTCGGCTCGGGCCGACCCCGCCTTCAAGGGGCGGCCCGAGCCCGGGCTCAAGGCGCTTCCCGCGGGGTCAGGCCCTGCCGTTGGTTCCGTTGGGGCTTTCGTCGTCCGGGCCGTCGGTGGGCGGCTGGTCCTGCGGGGAGCTGCTGCTCGCGCCCCCGCTGCCGGTCGCGAAGCCGCCGAAGCCGCGCCGGACCCGGCCGCCGAGGTCGCCCGCGCCGCCCGCGATGTCGCTGACCAGCTTCATCAGCGGGTCCTTCGAGTTCTTGACGTCGGTCGCATAGCTCGCGGCCGACTGGCGGAAGGAGTCCGTGACCGAGGTGTCCCCGTCCTCGTCCCGGCGCGGGTAGTGGCCGTCCATGATCCGCTGGTAGTCGCGGGACTCGGCCCACTTCTTCAGCTCGGCCGCCCGGACCGTGGTGAAGGGGTGGGAGCGGGGCATGACGTTCAGGATCTTGAGCACCGAGTCGCGGAGGTCGCCCCCGGCCTCGTACTCCTCGGCCTGGGCGAGGAACGCGTCCACGTTCATCTCGTGCAGGTGGTTGCCGCCCGCGATCTTCATCAGGCCGCGCATCGAGGCCTTCAGGTCCTGGCCGACCAGGAGACCGGCACGGTCCGCGGACAGCTCGGACTTGCGGAACCACTCGCGCAGGGCGGTCACGATCGCCATGATCGCGAGGTTGCCCAGCGGGATCCAAGCCACTCGCAGGGCGAGGCTGGTCAGGAAGAGCAGTATCGTGCGGTAGACGGAGTGGCCGGAAAGCGCGTGTCCCACCTCGTGGCCGATGACTGCCCGCATCTCCTCCTCGTCGAGCAGCTCCACGAGGCCGGTGGTGACGACGATGATGGGCTCGTCCAGGCCGATGCACATCGCGTTCGGCTGCGGGTCCTGGTTGACGTACATCGGCGGGACCTTCTCCAGGTCCAGGATGTAACAGGCGTCGCGCAGCATGACGTTCAGGTGCGTGAACTGGGCGTCCGAGACGCGCACGGAGTCCGACAGGAACAGCAGCCTCAGACTGCGCTCCGGGAGCAGGCCGCTGAGCGCCTTGAAAACGGTGTCGAAGCCGCTGAGCTTGCGCAGGGCGACCAGGGCCGAGCGGTCCGCCGGGTGTTCGTACGCCCGGGAGGAGATCCCCTCGAAGCGCCGGCGCTGCCTGCTCGGTACGTTCTCGTGGCTTTCTTCTGGCATGTGGTCCCCCATGCGTTTGATTGCCTTCTGTGCCCCCAAGGCGGGGTCCAGCCTAGGCGGATATACCGTGGACGGGCAGTACAGCGAAGGAGTCGTACGTCATGGAGCATCTCCCCGAACCCTGGCTCACCGAGGCCGCGAGCGCCGCCCAGCAGCAAGGGGCGGGGAATCTCCTCCGTGTCGTGCTGATCGTGATGGTCGTCGGCTGTGTGCTGACTGCCTGGTTCCTTCTGCGCGGCTACAAACGGGACGAGTGAGGCCGGGCGGAAGGTTCCCGACCCCTTAGACCCACGGAGGGTTCCGGACGGTTGAGACGGCCGGGAGGATCGCTCGGCGGACACCGGGAGACGCAGTCCGCCGAGGCCGATGGTTCGGGGTGCCTGATGCCGGGCAGTCCTGACGGCGGAGTCGGAGTGATACCGGCGACAGCCCCCGCTTACGATGTGCGGAAGTCTTTATCCCGCCCACACCGGATAGGTCCTGCCGAAGATGAGCTTCCACAGCACCGCTGCCCAGTTGGTCACACTTGCCGCCGAGGGCGAGGAGCACGGCGGCAACCACGAGAGCCTCAGCCCCTACCTGACCGGCGGCGGGGCCTTCTTCATCCTGATGCTGCTGCTGTGGATCACCACCCGCTTCAACCGGGACCGCTGACGCCCGCGCGACCGGACCCGTCGTCGGGGCCGGTAGGGTCTGCACGCATGGGAGAGCAGGACATGCCTACCGGTCCGGCGGGCGGCACGGCGCGGAGCGCACGGCGCGGCCCGGGTAACGGCCCGTCGAACCCGGGAAAGCGCCGCCTCGGCGTCATGGGCGGAACGTTTGACCCGATCCACCACGGGCACCTCGTGGCGGCCAGTGAGGTCGCCGCGCAGTTCCACCTCGACGAGGTGGTGTTCGTGCCGACCGGACAGCCGTGGCAGAAGACAGACCGCAAGGTCTCCCCGGCCGAGGACCGCTATCTGATGACGGTCATCGCGACCGCCGAGAACCCGCAGTTCTCCGTGAGCCGCATCGACATCGACCGCGGCGGCCCGACCTACACCACGGACACCCTGCGCGACCTCCGGGTGCTCAACCCCGACGCGGACCTCTTCTTCATCACCGGCGCCGACGCGCTCGGCCAGATCCTCACCTGGCGCGACGCCGAAGAACTGTTCTCCCTCGCGCACTTCATCGGGGTCACCAGGCCCGGCCACATACTGACCGACACCGGTCTGCCGGAGGGCGGTGTCTCGCTCGTCGAGGTCCCCGCGCTCGCCATCTCGTCCACAGACTGCCGTGCGAGGGTCGCGAAGGGCGACCCGGTCTGGTATCTGGTGCCGGACGGTGTGGTGCGCTACATCGACAAGCGAGAGCTGTACCGCGGCGAGTGAGCCGAGAGGGGCACCGGTGAACGACCGATACGACGCTGGGTACGGGGGCGACCAGTACGAGCTCGTCGGCTACGACGAGTTCGGGCAGCCTGTGTACCGGCAGGTGCCGTCACCTTCCCAGACTCCGCACACTCCGGGGGCCCCTCAGGCCCAGCAGGAGTACGGCTCTTACGACCCCTACGGGGGGCAGGCGCAGGGGTACGGGCAGGGCCACCAGGGACAGCAGGGGCAGCCGGAACACCAGGGGTACCAAGGACAGCAGGCGCACCAAGGTCACCAAGGTCAGGGATACGGGCAGGGGTACGGGTACGACCCGTACGCGATGGGCCAGCAGGGGCAGCAGGCGGCGCCCGTGGTGTCGTATGACACGGGTCAGCAGCAACCTGTGGCGCCCTATGACACCGGTCAGCAACAGGCCCACGTCGCGGAGCAGACCGCGTACATCCCGCAGCAGGCGCGACCCGCGGAGTCCCCGGAGTCTCCGGAGCCTGCTGAGGACGGGCGGCAGGGTGACGGGCCGCAGGGTGAACGCGACTACCGGACCGAGCAGTTCGCCTTCGTGGAGGAGCAGCCGGAGAACTCCGAAGACGTCATCGACTGGCTGAAGTTCACCGAGAACCGCACGGAGCGGCGCGAGGAGGCCAAGCGCCGGGCGCGCGGCCGTGTCGTCGCCCTGGTCGTGGCGCTCGCGCTGGTCGCGGTCGGCGGAGTCGGCTACCTCTGGTACGACGGCAGCCTGCCGGGAACGTCCTCCGAGTCGGCGTCCGGCACGACCACCGCCGGCGGCGCCCAGAACCGCGACGTGATCATCGTCCACCTGCACAACACCAAGGGCGGCGGCACGGCGACGGCGCTGCTCGTCAACAACACCACCACCAAGCAGGGCACCACCGTCCTGCTGCCCAACTCCCTTGCCCTGACGGACGACAACGGCACCACGACCACGCTCGCCAAGTCGGTCGACGACGACGGGTCCTCCGGGACGCGCGACGAGATCGACACCGTGCTCGGGACCGATGTCGAGGGCACCTGGCGTCTCGACACCCCGTACCTCAACAACCTCGTCGAACTCGTCGGCAACATCGATGTCGACACCAACGCGGATGTGCCGGACCCGGACGCGAAGAAGAAGGGCGAGGCGCCCCTCGTCAAGAAGGGCGACGAGCAGACGCTGAGCGGCAAGATGGCCGTCGCGTACGCCACGTACCGCGCTTCGGGGGAGTCGCAGAACGCTCAGCTGGAGCGGTTCGGCCAGGTCATGCAGGGGGTGCTGCGCAAGCTGTCCTCGGACCCGCAGGCCGCGACGACCACCGTGCAGACCCTCGCGCAGATCCTCGACCCCTCGCTGAGCGACAAGGACCTGGGCGCGTTCCTGGCCAAGCTCGCCGACCGCGCCAAGGGCGGCGACTACAAGACGGCGCTGCTGCCGGTCCAGACGGACGGCAGGCTCAGCGCGCAGGCCAGCGACAGCGTGGTCAAGGACGTGCTCGGCGGCGCCGCGAAGAGCCCCGAGAAGGGCGCGGCCGTCCAGGTCGGCATCCGCAACTCGACGGGCGACAAGGACGCCACCGAACAGGCCCGGGTGGTCCTGCTGAACGGCGGCTACACCTTCGTCGACGGCGGCGAGACCGATGTCGCCCAGGCCGTGTCCCAGATCACATACGCCGACGCCGCCAAGAAGGAGGACGCGGTGGAGGTCGCCAAGACGCTGGGCCTGCCGACGAGTTCGGTGAAGAAGGGCAGGACCACGTCGAACGCGGATGTCTCGGTCGTACTGGGCCAGGACTACAAGGTGGGTGGCTCGGCGGGTTCGTCGGGCGGGTGAGCGATCGGGTGACGGTCCGGGTGACGGGCGGTGCCTTCGGGGGCCCGGACCGCGCTGCGGGTCGGGCCCCCGGCGCCGACATCCCGTACGGACACCGGGCCAGGCACCCCGTCCAGGCACCCCCTGCAGGCGCTGGGCGTGTCCGGGTGCGGGCCCGGGGCCCTGGGGCGCCCGGCATGATCGGTTAATCACGTGGGGTGCTGTCGGCGGTCCGTGAGACCCTTGGGGTAGGGCCTGCCCGGCGGAGCAGGCCGGAGGAGTGCGAAGGCGTCCGGCACGCGCGGATGCGTGTGTCAGACCCCGCGTCTCCGGCATGATCCGCCGCACAGGCCCCAACCCCTCGGGGACTCCTGACCGTCTACGGAAAGCCTTGTAGTGACCGCCACTGACCGCTCTGTCGAGCTCATCACCACCGCCGCGCAGGCGGCCGCAGACAAGCTCGCGCACGACATCATCGCGTACGACGTCAGCGACGTGCTGTCGATCACGGACGCCTTCCTGCTGGCCTCCGCGCCCAACGACCGCCAGGTCAAGTCGATCGTCGACGAGATCGAGGAGCGGCTGAACAAGGAGCTCGGCACGAAGCCGGTGCGCCGCGAGGGCGACCGCGACGCCCGCTGGATCCTGCTCGACTACGTCGACATCGTGGTGCACGTCCAGCACAGCGAGGAGCGGGTGTTCTACGCGCTGGAGCGGCTCTGGAAGGACTGCCCCGAGCTCGACCTGCCCGCGGACGCGAAGGCCACGCGCGGCAAGGGCGCCCAGCACGCCCAGCTCCAGGACGCGGAGGACGCCGCCGAACTGCGCGGAGAGCTGCGGTGACGGCCGGGGCGGGGCATCCGGTGCCGGACGGCAGGCCGCTGTCCGAGGCCGGGAGGAAGGCGGGCCGGGGGCGCCGCGTCATCCTGTGGCGCCACGGCCAGACGCTGTGGAACGTGGAGCGCCGCTTCCAGGGCACGACGGACGTCGAGCTGACCGAGACCGGCGTGGGCCAGGCCCGCCGCGCCGCCCGGCTGCTCGCGTCCCTGAAGCCCGACGCGATCGTCGCCTCGGACCTGAAGCGGGCCGCCGACACGGCCGCCGAGCTGTCCGTGCTCACCGGCCTCGACATCACCCACGACGAGGGCCTGCGCGAGACCTACGCGGGCGTCTGGCAGGGCCTGACGCACGAGGAGATCATCGCGCGGTACGGCGACCAGTACACGGCGTGGAAGCGCGGCGAGCCGGTGCGCAGGGGCGGCGGCGAGCTGGAGGCCGAGGTCGCCGACCGCGCGGCCCCCGTGGTCCTGCGGCACGCCGACAAGCTCCCCGACGACGGCACGCTCGTGGTCGTCAGCCACGGCGGCACGATCCGCACCACCATCGGCCGCCTCCTCGGCCTGGAGTCCCAGCACTGGGAGAGCCTCGGCGGCCTCTCCAACTGCTGCTGGTCCGTCCTCGGCGAGGGCGCCCGCGGCTGGCGGCTGCTGGAGCACAACGCGGGGACACTGCCGGAGCCGGTACTGGGAGACGACGACTAGGCGCACGGCCGGCAGCCTTTCGGGGTTCCGGCCGGGCCGCTCCTTCGAGGCGCTCGTGGTGTCAGTCGCGAGCCGTCCCGGGGCACTCCCGGGGCACGTCGGCGGGCCTTCCGTCCGCTCTCCGATGCCCTGCGGGACCGGATTTCACTTTCCGGCTGGTCGCAGGCTAAAGTTCTTCTTGTTCCGCCGCCGGGAAGCCGGGATCGGACACCGCAAGGGGCTATAGCTCAGTTGGTAGAGCGCCTGCATGGCATGCAGGAGGTCAGGAGTTCAATTCTCCTTAGCTCCACAGATCAGAACCGCAGATCGATGATCCCGTTCCCATCAGGGGGCGGGATTTTTCGTGCCCTCCGCTGCCGTCGGAATTCCCTCAGCCGCGCGGCCCGCGCACTCGTCTCCTCGTCCGCCGGCCGGTAGACCACGATCCGGCACTCCGGCATCCCGTCGACCGACAACGACACCGAGGTCATCCGCAACTCGCCCACCGCCACGTGCCGGAACGTCTTCACGCGCGGTCCCGGCGGCGCCACGTCCCCGTTCCGCCACAGCCGGGCGAAGTGCCCGCTGGCCTCGGACAGCCTGCGTATGAAGTCCTCCCACACGGGCTCGCCGACATGTCTGCCGTACGCGGCCCGCAGCGTCGCCACCATCACCGGCAGCTCGCTCTCCCGGAAGACCAGCGGACAGTCCTCCTCCGAGGCCGTGAACAGCGTCCACAGCGCGTTGCGGACGCCACCGCCGGCCGCGCGTGTCTCCGGCACGAAGAACACCTCCCGGTAGGCCGGGTTGGTCGCGAGGATGTCGTACCGCGCGTTGTAGACCACCGCCGGGCTCGGGTCGAGGGCGTCGACGATCTCCTGGACCTCCGGACCCAGGGCCAGCGCGGTCGACTCGGCGCCGTGGGTGTACGGCACCTCCGCCAGGTCGTACAGATGCTCGCGCTCCGGCTGGTCGAGCCGCAGCGTGCGCGCCACGGCGTCCAGCACCTGCGGTGAGGCGTTGATCGGCCGGCCCTGCTCCAGCCAGGTGTACCAGGTGACACCGACACCCGACAGCTGCGCCACCTCCTCGCGCCGCAGCCCGGGCGTGCGCCGCCGCAGACCCGGCGGCATCCCCACGTCGGCCGGTGTCACCCGCGCCCGCCTGCTCCGCAGGAAGGCGGCCAGCTCCGGCCGACGCCGCTGTGTCGTGGTCATCGTCGTCACGTCCCCCATCGTCGACCCCGGACCCAACCCCTGCCAGGTGCTGTCAGTACCAGCATCGGCGGGCTCTCCGCACCCGTACCCGCCCGCCCCCACGCTCGATGCCATGACGACGACAACCCCCGCCGGCCCGGACTCCGCACCCGGATCCGGCCCCGGACCAATGCCTGCCCCAAGTAAAACTCCCGGCACTGACAATCGCCCCGGCCGACTGCTCGCGATCGTCCTCGCCGCCCAGTTCATGGCGCTCCTGGACGTCTTCATCGTCAATGTCGCGGTCCCCACCATCGGCGCCGAACTCCACGCCTCGGGCGCCGAACTGCAGCTGGTGGTCGCCGGATACGCCATCACGTACTCCGTCCTGCTGATCACCGGCGCCCGCCTGGGCGACCTGCTCGGCCACCGCCGCGTCTACCTGGCCGGCCTCGCGCTGTTCACGGCGGCCTCGCTCGCCTGCGGACTCGCCCAGGGCACCGGCGAGTTGATCGCCTTCCGGCTGATCCAGGGAGCCGGCTCGGCCGTGATGATCCCGCAGGTCCTCAGCCTCATCCAGCGGAACTTCACCGGCGAGGCCAGGGGCAGGGCCCTCGGCCTGTACGCGGCGGTCCTCGCGACCGGCGCCGCGGCCGGGCAGGTGATCGGCGGGATCCTGGTCAGCGCGGACCTGTTCGGCACGGGCTGGCGCCCGGTGTTCCTGGTGAACGTGCCCGTGGGCCTCGTACTGCTGGCGCTCGGCGCGCGGATCCTGCCGCGCGACGACGCACGCGCCCCGGAGCGCGCGCACCGGCTCGATCTGCCGGGCCTGGTGCTGCTGGGCGCGGCCGTGTCGTTGCTCACGGTTCCGCTGGTGCTCGGGCAGGAGGAGGACTGGCCCCTGTGGGCCTGGCTGTCGCTCGCCGCCGCCGCGGTCGACTTCGCCCTGTTCTGCGCGTACGAGTCCCGGCTCGCCCGGCGCGGCGGCACCCCGCTGATCGCGCCCAGGGTGCTGCGCCACCCCGGCATGGGGCTCGCGGTCTTCCGGATCATGGCCGTGATGGCGGTCAACGGAGGCTTCCTGTTCGCACTCACCCTGCACGTCCAGGGCGGCCTCGGCTTCAGCGCACTGCGCGCGGGACTCACCTTCGCGCCGACCGCGGTGGTCTTCGGGCTGGTCGGGCTGACCTGGCGCGGGTGGCCCGCATCCTGGCAACGCGCCCTGATCCCGGCCGGGTTCGCCCTCGCCGCGGTCTCCGTCGCGGGCGTGGGCCTGACACTGCGGGACGGCCACGGGGCCGGCTTCTGGCTGTACGTCGCGTTCGCCGGCGTCGGCACAGGGCTCGCGCTCGGCTTCGGTCCCACTCTCACGCGGGCCCTCGCCACCGTGCGCCCCGAGGACGCGGCGGACGCCAGCGGCCTGCTCGCCACGGCCACCCAGCTCGGTCAGCTGATCGGTGTCGCGGTGTTCGGCACACTCTTCTTGAATCGGCTTGAGTCACTTGGGGCCCCGGGGGCGTATACCTCTTCGGACGCGCTTCTCGTCTGCATGTTCGCGCTGGCCGCGACCGCCGCGACGGGTGCCGTGTCCGGACTGGTACGAAGGCGTCGCTGACCGTATTGGCCCGGCCGTGGCAGAATCAAACGGCCGGAAGGGGCGGCCCGACGGGAGGGAGTGGCGATGCCTGCGAGCATCCTCGGGGAGGTCGGCGACCTTGCCGGATCCGAGGTGATACGGGATCGGATCACCCGCCTCGACTGCCCTTCCCGCGGTTCGGCCCATGTTGCCCCGCTTTTTGGCGACAGCGGCGGAATTTCCTACGTGTGCACGGCCTGCGGCCACAGCTGGAGCTGATCGATGGGTGCACACAGGCGCAAGTGCGATTGGTGCGGCAGTGGTACGCCCATCGTGCGCGACATGGAGCCGGTCAACCACGACTACCAGTACTGGTGCGAGGAGTGCGCCCGGGCGCTGATCATAAAAGGCGACCCGATCGAGACGTACCGCGAGCTGGAGGGCGAGCCGATCTACGGCCGGCTCCTCGACGAGCACTGCACGCTCAAACGGTTCTATTCCTTCGCCACTGCCTGACGCCGACCGGGGGTTCGCCACTTGGTGACCCCGGTCATGGCCGGCAGAGCGAAAGCGGCCTCTCCGTAGAGTGCCGACAACGTCAACTCGACGCCGCTGGCGCGCCCTCCACGCGGTTCCGCGGCCACGGGACCGGCCGGGGGCCCCACTGCGGCGGTGAGCGTCGCTCAGACGGCCGTAGAGGCCCGGCTCCGGGGTGTGCAGCAGAGGGGCGGGCATCCCGCGCTGTCCACCGTGCCCCTTGGGCCTGTCGCTGGGCCTGTCCGCGCGTCCCGGAAACGATTTGGCGGTGCACGGAGGGACCGGTAATGTTGGCGTCGCCGCCGGGGAAAAGCCGGTGGAACACCGCAAGGGGCTATAGCTCAGTTGGTAGAGCACCTGCATGGCATGCAGGGGGTCAGGAGTTCAAATCTCCTTAGCTCCACAGCAGATGAAGGCGGGTCATCCGATCAGGATGGCTCGCCTTTTGCGTTGACTCGCTCTTGCCTGTCTTGCGCTGTTCCTGTGCGCGGTTCGGTTCGGCGGCCCGGTCTCCCGGGCCGCCGGTGTGTCAGCGCCCGCGGCCCAGGGCTCGGCGGCCGCCGCCACCGCCCTCGCGTACGGCGGGGAGGTTCTGGCGGGGAGCCGCACCGCGGGTGTCCTCCTCCAGGCGCAGCGCGAGCGCCGGGCAGCGGCGTACGGCGCGCAATGCCTTCGCCTCCGCGTACCGGGGCACCCCCGCCTGCGCGACGGTCGGGAAACCGTCGGCGCCCAGCTGGAAGACCTCCGGGAGGATGTCCGCGCACAGGCCGTGCCCGCGGCACAGCGTCCAGTCGACGTAGATCTTCTGGCGGCTGGGACCCTGCTCGGGCTCCGCCTGGCCGCCCGGGATGCCGGTGGGCTGCTGGCCGCCCTCGAAGAGCGGCAGAACGCCCTCCACGGGCCGTCCGCAGCCGTTGCCGAGGACATGCGCGGCCAGGTCGTCCGTGAACGCCTTGATGGTCGACTCCAGGAACATCGCGGAGCCGTCAGGGTGCGAGCAAGCGCCGCGCCGCTTCACGGCGTTGGCGACCTGCTTGAGGGCCTCCAGGGCGGCAGGACCGCCGCCGTTGAGGATGTCCTCCATGCCGCGCGCGGCGGCGGGCAGCCCGAGGTAGCAGGGGCCGCACTGTCCCGCGCTCTCCTCCGCCAGCCACTGCGCCACCCGCAGCGACTCGCCCAGCGGGCAGGTCGCCGTGCTGATCGGCAGGATCGCGCCCGCGCCGAGCGCACCGCCCACCGCGTCCAGGGAGTTGCGCGAGACGATCGCCTCGTTGACCGTCGCGGAGTCGATCCACTTGCCGTGGTACCCGCCGGTCAGCACGCCCTGCGGGACCGGCGGGGCGCCGGCCAGCTGCAGGATGTACCGCAGGGGTACGCCCGTGGGGGCCTCGATCACCATCGGGCGGGCGACCGCTCCGGAGACGGTGAGCATGACCGTGCCGGGCTCGTCGTACAGACCGGTGTTGCCGTAGCGCTCGGCGCCGATGCGCGCGGCGATCGCCAGCTGGGCGAACGTCTCGGCGTTCGACAGCAGGGTGGGCGCGCCGCCCACACCGTTCTGCGAGGCGCTGGTCTTGCGGCCCGGCGGGATCGCGGGACCGCCGTCGATGGAGCGGACGAGCGAAGCCGCCGCTCCGGTCACCATGCGCACCGGATTGCGCTGCACGCGCGCGCGGATGGTCGCTCCGCGCCGGTTGGTCAGCCCGCGCTCGGAGAGTGCCGCCTCCATCGACCGCTGCGTGGACTCACGGGTCACACCGACGACCAGGGTGCGTGCGCCCAGCGCCTCGGCGACCAGCAGGGCGCCGTCCAGGATCAGATGCGGGGCACGGTTGATCATCACCGTGTCCTTGCGGCAGGCGGGCTCGTCCTCGCTTCCGTTGACGACGACCACGGGACGTACACCGCGGCGGATCGCCGCCTCGGCGACCGACCGCAGTTTCTTGTGGAACGGGAAACCAGCGCCGCCGCGGCCCTTCAGATTGATGCGTTCGGAGAGCTGCGCGAGCTGCTCGCCGCCCATCGGCTCGAGCGGCCCGTGCACCTTCAGGTGCATGGGCAGGTCGAGTCTCTCGACGAGATCGAAACCGGAGGTGAGCTGGGGAAGGCCCACCACTCGGACTTCGGGGACGTCGGGAAGGGCCTCGTTCACTAAAAGCCTCCGGAAGGCGCGTTCCAGGGTTCGCCGTTGCTGGGTGCCTCGTAGGGACCGGGCTGCGTTTCAGTGGCGGGACCGCTGTTGTACATGTCGTTCGGGTTGTACGTACCGAGGGGGTCGTTCGTCTCACCGGTGTCGTACACATCACTTGTGCCGTACGCGGGGACGGCACCGGTGTCGTACATGGCGTTCGCGTCGTATGTGGGGATCGTCCCGGTGTCGTACGTCGGTGTCCCGGCGGGGCGCGGCGGGGCCTCGTAGAGCGGCGGGGACGGGGCCGGCCAGCGGGGCCCGGTGTTGCCGTCGACGCGCGGCATCGCCTCAGTGGCCTGCATGTCCATCGGTACCTGCATGCGCTGGGTGGGGTCGGGCATCAGCGGGTCCTGCGCGCGCGGGGTGTTGACGGCCCGGTAGGCGGCCGCGAAGCCGCCGGTGTCCGTGAGGGACCCGGTGTCCGTGAAGGACGCCGAGTCCTGGAGGGAGGAGCGCTGCGGGGACTGGTACGACCCGGACGGGGACGACGTCCGCTGCGAGGGGACCGGCATGTCGGGGAAGCCGGGACGACCGCCGCCGCCGGGCAGCGAGGAGGCACCGCCACGGCGTCCCCCGGGCTCTTCGCGGTAGGGCCGGTTGTCGCTGTCGAGCAGGGACAGGACGCGACTGGCGACCTTCCGCTTGAACGGCAGGGGGGCCGACCGCAGGAGCAGTGCGCCCATGACGGCGACCAGGGACAGGCTGTACAGGATCACGAAGACCGGCTTCGCCTCGCGCCCGGCGAAGAGGCCGTGGATCAGGGCCGAGCACCAGGCGGGGTAGGCCAGCATGTGCAGCGCGCGCCAGCGACCGGCGACCTGCACGGGGGACGAGAAGGCGCTGCGCAGCGCGCCGGTGAGGGCCGTGACGACCATCAGGAGGCCGGCCAGGGTGCCGAAACCGATGAGAGCGCCGGTGCCGGTGACGCCGAGGCCGAAGGGGATCACGACCGCGATGGCGGAGGTGTGGTCGAGGACGAGCTTGACCGAGACGTGCAGCAGCAGGAAGCCGACCGAGGCCACCGCCGTGCTCCGGTGCACGGCCTGGGCGATCAGCCTCTGGCGCGTATTGAGGAAGACCCGGTCGGTCGCGACGAGCCCCCAGAGCACCGAGAGGGTGAGGGACACGAGCGACAGAACGCCCGCGCCGAAGTTGAGGAAGTCGCGGAATCCGTCACCTCCGACCACTACGACGAGGGGTATCAGCAGCAAAGCGGCAGCCGTCACTCCACCCCGGACCGATCGGCTCGGCGGGGTGAGCGTGCTGTTGTTGCGGCGAGAGTTCATGGGGGCAACTCCGAACAGTTCGGGAAAGCGGTCCCGCTGCCGCACTCTAGGTCGAGCCATACCGAGGGGTACGAGGTTTGAGTTATTGCGCTGTTATCAAAGGGCAGTGAGGGAGTTGTGATGTCCCTTAGAGGCCCTTACGCGAAGTAACTTTTGACTCTTGTTCAACTTCTGTCGACCTGGCGCGGACGTGACACGCAGTGCCGCAGCGTAGCCGAAAGCGCGTCGCGGTCCTCGCGGCCGCTGCGGTACCCTGACGCCATGCGTGCCGTACGCCTTCTGCTTAGCGAGCCGCGCTGATCAATCCCGGTCGCCGGAAACCACGACCGGCATCGGCGCGGCGCCCCCTCCTGTGCGAGGGGTTTTTTCATTTCCTGAGCCGCTGGCAGAGACGATCGATGGAGCTTTGAGGATCATGAGCGAGACGAACAACGCTGCCGCTTCCGAGGTGGCCGCGCCGCACCGCTACACGGCCGCCATGGCCGAGCAGATCGAGGCACGCTGGCAGGACTTCTGGGACGTCGACGGCACGTACGAGGCGCCCAATCCGAAGGGTGACCTGGCCGGAGACCCCTCGCTGGTCGCCAAGCCCAAGAAGTTCATCATGGACATGTTCCCGTACCCCTCCGGTGCGGGCCTGCACGTCGGTCATCCTCTGGGCTACATCGCCACCGATGTATTCGCCCGGTATCAGCGCATGACCGGCCACAACGTCCTGCACACCCTGGGCTTCGACGCCTTCGGCCTGCCCGCCGAGCAGTACGCCGTGCAGACCGGCACGCACCCGCGCGTGTCCACCGAGGCCAACATCGAGAACATGAAGATCCAGCTGCGCCGGCTGGGCCTGGGCCACGACAGGCGCCGGTCGTTCGCGACGATCGACCCGGACTACTACAAGTGGACCCAGTGGATCTTCCTGCAGATCTTCAACTCCTGGTACGACGACGAGGCGGACAAGGCCCGTCCGATCGCCGACCTGGTCGCACAGTTCCAGACCGGTGAGCGCGCCGTACCCGGTGGCCGTTCCTGGAGCGGGCTGACCGACGTCGAGCGCGCCGACATCCTGAGCGAGTACCGCCTGGCCTACGCCTCCGACGCGCCCGTCAACTGGTGTCCCGGGCTGGGCACCGTCCTGGCCAACGAGGAGGTCACCGCCGACGGCCGCTCCGAGCGCGGCAATTTCCCCGTCTTCAAGGCCAAGCTGCGCCAGTGGAACATGCGCATCACGGCGTACGCGGACCGGCTGCTGGACGACCTGGACGCACTGGACTGGCCCGAGGCCATCAAGCTGCAGCAGCGCAACTGGATCGGCCGCTCCGAGGGCGCCCGCGTCGACTTCCCCGTGGACGGCGAGGCCATCACGGTCTTCACCACCCGCCCGGACACCCTGTTCGGCGCGAGCTACATGGTCCTGGCGCCCGAGCACCCGCTGGTCGAGAAGTTCACCCCGGCCGCCTGGCCCGAGGGCACCCACGACGTCTGGACAGGCGGGCACGCCAACCCCGCCGAGGCCGTCGCCGCCTACCGCGCGCAGGCCGCCTCCAAGTCCGACGTGGAGCGACAGGCCGAGGCCAAGGACAAGACCGGCGTCTTCATCGGCACGTACGCGACCAACCCGGTCAACGGCGAGCAGATCCCCGTCTTCATCGCCGACTACGTCCTGATGGGCTACGGCACCGGCGCGATCATGGCCGTACCGGCGGGCGACCAGCGCGACTTCGAGTTCGCGCGCGCCTTCGAGCTGCCGATCCACTGCATCGTCGAGCCGACCGACGGTCGCGGCACCGACACGTCGACGTGGGAGAGCGCCTTCGGGGCGTACGACGCGAAGATCATCAACTCCGCCAACGACGACATCTCGCTGGACGGCATGGCCGTTGCCGACGCAAAGGCGCGCATCACCGAGTGGATGGAGCGCAAGGGCATCGGCCACGGCACCGTCAACTTCCGGCTGCGCGACTGGCTGTTCAGCCGCCAGCGCTACTGGGGCGAGCCCTTCCCGATCGTCTACGACGAGGACGGCATCGCCCACCCGCTGCCCGAGTCGATGCTGCCCCTGGAACTGCCCGAGGTCGAGGACTACTCGCCGCGCACCTTCGACCCGGACGACGCGAACACGTCCCCGGAGACCCCGCTGTCCCGCAACGAGGACTGGGTCGACGTCACGCTGGACCTGGGCGACGGCCGCGGTCCGCGCAAGTACCGCCGCGAGACCAACACCATGCCCAACTGGGCCGGTTCCTGCTGGTACGAGCTGCGCTACCTGGACCCGCACAACTCCGAGAAGCTGGTCGACCCGGAGATCGAGCAGTACTGGATGGGGCCGCGCGAGGGCCAGCCGCACGGCGGTGTCGACCTGTACGTCGGCGGCGCCGAGCACGCCGTGCTGCACCTGCTGTACGCGCGCTTCTGGTCCAAGGTGCTGTTCGACCTGGGGCACATCTCCTCGGTCGAGCCGTTCCACAAGCTGTTCAACCAGGGCATGATCCAGGCCTACGTGTACCGCGACAGCCGCGGCATCGCCGTACCGGCAGCCGAGGTGGAGGAGCGCGACGGCGCCTACTTCTACGAGGGCGAGAAGGTCTCCCGGCTGCTGGGCAAGATGGGCAAGTCCCTGAAGAACGCGGTCACTCCGGACGAGATCTGCGCCGAGTACGGTGCGGACACGCTGCGTCTGTACGAGATGGCGATGGGTCCCCTGGACGTGTCGCGGCCGTGGGACACGCGCGCGGTGGTGGGCCAGTTCCGGCTGCTGCAGCGGCTGTGGCGCAACGTCGTGGACGAGGCGACCGGTGCGGTCACCGTCGTCGGCACCGAGCCGGACGAGCAGACGCTGCGTGCCCTGCACAAGGCCATCGACGGCGTGCGCCAGGACCTGGAGGGCATGCGCTTCAACACCGCCATCGCCAAGGTCACGGAGCTGAACAACCACCTGACCAAGGTGGGCGGTCCGGTCTCGCGCACGGTCGCCGAGTCGCTGGTGCTGCTGGTCGCGCCGCTGGCCCCGCACATCGCCGAGGAGCTGTGGCGCAAGCTGGGCCACCCGGACTCCGTCGTGCACCGGGACTTCCCGGTCGCCGACCCGGCGTACGTCGTGGACGAGTCCGTGACCTGCGTCGTGCAGATCAAGGGCAAGGTCAAGGCGCGCCTGGAGGTCTCCCCGTCGATCTCGGACGAGGAGCTGGAGAAGGTGGCGCTGAGCGACGAGAAGGTGGTCGCGGCGCTGGACGGGGCGGGCATCCGCAAGGTGATCGTGCGGGCGCCGAAGCTGGTGAACATCGTTCCCGCGTAGCTTCCGGGTAGTTCCGCGTAGTTCCCGTGCAGGTGGTTCCTGTGCGGACGGAGGGCCCGAGAGGGTCGGGGCGGTTCCCCTGGTCGGGGTAGTCCCCTACGGGCAGGTTGGGGGTTCCGCTGGAACCCTCGGCCTGCCTTTTCCGTTTACCGTGGAAGAGCCGGCCGGCACCGCCGGCACTGGACCGCACGCGAGAGGATCGTCATGGAAGCCGTGGGCGTAGTCGTGGCGCTGATCTTCTTGCTGTTCGTGGCTCTGGGCGCGTATGCCACGGTGAAGGTGGTCGGCGCGGCCAAGCGCGGAGTGGACCGCACCGTCGCACAGGCCCGCCGCACGGTGGAGGACTCCACGCTCAGGGCGAAGACCTTCGCCCAGCCGGGACCCCAGGGTGAGATCGCCCAACTGCGCCTCTCCTTGCGTACGTCGATGCGTGCCACCCAGGACGCGCTGCACGCGGGCGTGACGGAGGACGAGTCGCTGAAGGAGTCCCTGGCACTCTTCGAGCGGCTCAGCGCTCATGGCCACGAGCTCGACGGCGACCTGAAGCGACTGGAGCGCGAGCCGGACAGGGCCCGCCTCGCCGAGCGGCTTCCCTCACTGCGGGAGCGCACGGAGCGGATAACGCAGTCGGCGGACGCCCTGCGCTGGGCGGCCCGCGACCGCGCCCAGCGCTTCGGGAACGACGACCTGGACTCGCTGAGCACTCAGATCGACATGGAGGCGGGCGCGCTGCGGCACTGGACGACGGAGCCGACTTCCACAGGGACTTCCACGGGGACGTCATCGGATCCGTCTTCCGCGGGGCAGCCCGGCCCGTCGGTAGGGGCGCACGGCTCCTCCGCCGGGACGCCAGGCCCGTCCGCAGGGATGTCCGGTCCGGCGTCCGCGCGGACGCCGGAGCCGGCTGCGGGACAGACGCCGCCCCCGGCCCCGTGGCCCGAGGCGCCGCCCGTGCCCGCCGATCAGCAGACCTGGCCGGAGAGCCCCGAGTCGCGCAGGGCCGAGGAGCCCACCCGGGCCGCGATCGACCCGCCCGTGCAGCGGCAGGCCTACCCTTGGGAGAAGAAGCCCCGCCCCGAGAGCACGACTTGATCCCGTCTGCCCGACCGCAGGTGGGAGGGGCCGGACTGCCGCCCACGCTCACTGACAGGTAACCTCCAGTTCATGTCCCGCCATGTCGCGATCGTCACCGATTCAACGGCCTACCTGCCGCCACGGACGATGGAGCGCCACGGCATCACCGCGGTGCCCCTGACCGTGGTCCTCGGCGACCAGGCACTCGAAGAGGGCACCGAGATCTCGGCCCGGTCACTGGCCCAGGCGCTGCAGAAACGACGGTCCGTCACCACCTCCCGGCCCAGCCCGGAGGTGTTCGCCGAGACCTATCGCAGGGTCGCCGAGTCCGGCGCGACCGGCATCGTCTCGCTGCATCTGTCCGCGGAGTTCTCGGGCACGTACGACGCGGCTGTCCTCGCCGCGCGCGAGGCGCCGGTGCCGGTGCGGGTGGTGGACACCGGGATGGTCGCCATGGCCCTCGGCTTCTGCGCGCTGGCCGCGGCCGAGTCCGCCGAGGCGGGCGGCACGGTCGACGAGGCGGTCACCGCGGCAGAGAAACGGGCCGCGGGTACGTACGCGTACTTCTACGTCGACACCCTCGACTATCTGCGCCGGGGCGGCCGGATCGGGGCGGCGCAGGCGCTGCTCGGGTCGGCGCTGGCCGTGAAACCGCTGCTGCAACTGGACGGCGGGCGCATCGAGCTCCTGGAGAAGGTGCGGACGGCGGGCAAGGCGATCGCCCGCCTGGAGGAGATCGTGGCCGAGCGGGCGGGGAGCGCGCAGGTCGACATCGCGGTCCACCATCTTGCCGCGCCCGAGCGGGCGGCCGCGCTCGCGGAGCGGTTGCGGGTTCGGGTGCCGGGGCTGGCCGACCTGCATGTGAGCGAGGTCGGGGCGGTGATCGGGGCGCACACCGGGCCCGGGCTGCTCGGGGCGGTCGTTTCTCCTCGATGAGGTCGGGCTGACTCGTGTGGGTGGTGGAGTTATCCACAACTGGGCGGTAATCCCCGGGAATTGAGCAAGATCATCGCGGTTCGGTGGTTGTGCCCGATTCTCGTCGCATGGCACTTCGATCACCTTCACGGACAGCGACAGCAACCAGCGGGCCGGGCCGCGGCCCGGTCTCCGACAGTCGTACGCGACACCGTCATCACCGCCATCGCGGCAGGTCCCGGCGCCGAGAAGCCTCCGCGGAGGCGCTGCGCCTGCGCGCCGAGACACTCTTCGCCGAACGGACGAGAGTGCGTGGGGAGTTGAGGCATGGTCCGCCGGTGGTGTCGGGGCGGGAGGCGTGGAGGCTTGGCGGTAGCGGTGTAGTCGCCGATGTTGAAACTGCCGTTGAGGGCGGCGCTGAAAGTGGCGCTGAAGTTGGAGCTGAGGTTGGAGCTGATGCGGGGGCCCGGGCTCCGGCCGGGGCCGCCTGGCGGGAGCGGACCGGGCTCGCTGTCAGGGAGCGGATGCCATTGTGGCTGCAGTCCAGGTGCGGGCTGGAGCGGAGGAGCGTGGTCGCGCTCACCGTGGTCCTCGTGGTCGCGGCTGTCTTCGCCGCGCAGCACTTCTGGTCGGGGCGGACCCAGCCGGTCCGGGCACCTGAAGTGGTGGGGGCGGTGGGTTCGTACGGGGGAGAGAGTGAAGGCGGGCAGGAGGCGGCGCCGGGATCGTCCGCCGCCGCACGGGACCCTGTAGGTGTGGCCGGTACGGCTGCCGGTGCCGGTGCCGGTGCCGGTGCCGGTGGTGCTGTGGTCGTGGTGGATGTCAGTGGCAAGGTGCGGGAGCCCGGGATCCAGCGGTTGCCGGCCGGTTCCCGGGTGGCCGATGCCCTCCGGGCGGCCGGCGGGGTGCGTCCCGGCACGGACACCGAGGGACTCAACCGGGCGCGGCTGCTCGTGGACGGTGAGCAGGTCATGGTCGGAGGGCCTCCGGCTGTAGCCGGGCCAGGTGTGGCGGGCGGTCCGGGTGCCGTGGGCTCCGGCGGAGCCGCCGCGGGGGCTGCCGCCGCTCCGGTCGGCCTCAACACGGCCACCCTGGAACAGCTGGACACTTTGCCCGGTGTCGGACCCGTGCTGGCCCAGCACATCATCGACTACCGCACCCAGCACGGCGGCTTCCGCTCGGTCGACGAACTCCGTGAGGTCAATGGGATCGGCGACCGCCGTTTCGCCGATCTGAAGAATCTCGTACGGCCATGAGGGGCCCCGAGACGCACGGTCCGGCGGGGCTCGGAGCGCGGCAGGCATCCTCGGCGCCCGGTGTGCCGAACGGCGCTCTGCGGTCCGACGACCGCCGCTCTGGCGTACACGCCACGTCCGGCAATCCGCTCGGTGCCGCGCATCCTCGCCAGGAGGCGCCGACGGACCTGCGATTGGTGCCCCCGGCGCTGGCTGCTTGGGCGACGGCGGCGCTGGCGCTGGACGCGCCGCCGGGGTGGGTCACCGGTGTGGTGATCGTCTGCGTGGTCGTGGCCGGTGGGTTGTTGGCCACCGGCCGAGGCCGCGCGAGCGGTGAGCCGGGGCCGCATCATCGGCCGGAGCCGGAGCCGGAGCCGGAGCCGGAGCCGGAGCCGGAGCCGGAGCCGGAGCCGGAGCCGGAGCGCGGCGGTGGGTCGCGAGGCAGCGTGCGGCGCGGCCGATGGCCCTCGTGGCCGAAGGTCTCCGTCGCCGCTGTGTTGCTCTGTGTCGCGGCGGCGGCTGCCTCTGGTGGGCTGCACGGTGCGGACCTGCGGCGTGGGCCCGTCCCGGAGCTGGCGCGGCAGTATGCCGAGGTGACCGCCGAGGCGGAGGTCACCTCGGACCCACGGCTGACCCGCCCACGGATCAAGGGCAACCACGCGGCTCCGACCGCCATCCTGATCAACGCCGAGGTCAGACGGGTCGAGAACCCGGACGGGACGGTGGCGGAAACCCGAACGCCGGTGCTGCTGATCGTGGACGCGGGTGCGGGTGCGGGTGCGGGTGCGGGTGTGGAGGCGGACCGTGAGCGAAGGGGCTCGCCCTGGCTCGCTCTCCTGCCCTCCACGAGGGTGCGTCTGACGGCACGGGTCGTGCCCCCGCTCGGAGACGGTGACCGGATCGCGGCGGTGCTGCGCGTGCGCGGCAGCGGCCCGCCGCGAGTGGTCGGGCAGCCGTCGGACACGCAGCGGTTCGCCGGGGAGCTGCGAGGCGGGCTCCGGGCGGCGACCGACGGGCTGGAGCCGGACGCAAGAGCGCTGTTGCCGGGCCTGGTGGTGGGGGACACCTCACGGATCACCCCGGAGCTGGACGAGGCGTTCAAGGCGACGGATCTCACACACATCCTGGCGGTGAGCGGCGCCAACTTCACGATCCTGCTCGCCCTGCTCATTGGGCCACCCGGTCGTGCCCAGCAGGCTGAACGCCGAGGACTGGCACCGAGGCTCGGCATCCCACTGCGGGCGACCGCCCTGGCCGGCGGGGCGCTCACGCTCGGTTTCGTCATCGTGTGCCGGCCGGACCCGAGTGTGCTGCGAGCCGCGGCGTGCGGATCGATCGCGCTGCTGGCCATCGCGACCGGCCGCCGCCGATCACTGATCCCGGCGCTGGCCACGGCGGTTCTGCTGCTGGTGCTGTACGACCCCTGGCTCGCCCGGAGCTACGGCTTCCTGCTCTCCGTGCTCGCCACCGGAGCCCTGCTCACGCTGGCCCCGCGATGGAGTTCCGCGTTGCGGAGGCGTGGGGTGCCACCGCGGTTGGCCGAGGCGTTGGCGGCCGCGGGGGCGGCGCAGGCGGTGTGCGCGCCGGTGGTCGCCGTTCTCTCCGCCCGGGTGAGCCTGGTGGCGGTGCCGTGCAATCTGCTGGTGGAGTTCGCGGTCGCGCCGGCCACGGTGCTGGGCTTTGCCACCCTGGCAACGGCTCCCTGGGCGATGCCGGTCGCCAAGGCGCTGGCGTGGTGCGCGAGTTGGCCCACGGGGTGGATCGCGGACATCGCCCGTGCGGGGGCCGCGCTGCCGGGCGGAGGAGTGGACTGGCCGGGCAGCTGGACGGGCGCGCTGCTGCTCGCCCTGGTGATCGCCGTTGTGGTGCTGGTCGGCCGCAGGCTCCTGAGACACCCCTGGCTCAGCGCGGCCTGTGGAGTGCTGCTCCTGCTCGTGATGGTGCAGCCGCCTCCTCTCACCCGAGTGATCACGGGGTGGCCGCCGCCCGGCTGGCGGTTCGCGATGTGTGATGTGGGACAGGGAGACGCGATGGTGCTCGCGGCGGGCGACGGCACCGGTGTCGTGGTCGACGCGGGACCGGACCCGACGCTGGCCGACCGGTGCCTGCGCGCGCTCGGCATCACACGAATCCCACTCGTCGTACTGACCCACTTCCACGCGGACCACGTCGCCGGGTTGCCGGGCGTGCTGCGCGGGAGGTCGGTGGGCGCGATCGAGACGACGGGCTTCGAAGAGCCACTGGACCAGGCGGAGTCCGTCCATCGGCAGGCGGCGGCCCGGCGGATCCCGGTGACACGGGCGGTGGCGGGGGAGCGGCGTCGCACCGGTGCGCTCGACTGGCAGGTCCTGTGGCCGCCGCCGGAGCGGGCCGCCCCGGGAGCCGAGGGCCCGAACGACGCGAGCGTCACCCTGCTTGTACGGTCGGCGGGGCTGACGCTGCTGATGCTCGGAGACCTCGAACCACCGGCACAACAGGCACTGCTGAGATCACCGACGGGCGCCGGTCTGGGGAGCGTGGACGTGCTCAAGGTCGCCCACCACGGGTCGGCCTACCAGGATCCAGACCTCATACGCCGGGTGTCGCCGCGCCTCGCCCTGATCTCCTGCGGCGCCGACAACCCGTACGGACACCCGGCGCCGAGCACGGTGGCGGCGCTGCGGGCCGGGGGTGCGGAGGTGCTGCGTACGGACGAGGACGGGGCCGTCGCCGTGGCAGGAGGCGGTGAGAGCCTGCTGGTGGCGGGAGACTGAGTACATGAAACCCGCACAGGCTGATGCCTATCTCCGCCGTATCGGCGCCGCCCACCCCGCCTGGCCCACTGCCGACGTACTGCGTGAGCTCCAGTTTCGGCACCTGTTGACCGTGCCGTTCGAGAACCTGTCGATCCATCTCGGCGAGGAGATCGCGCTGGACGAGGAGCGGCTGCTGGACAAGGTGGTGGGTTCCCGAAGGGGCGGTTTCTGTTACGAACTGAACGGGGCTTTCGGGATGTTGCTCGGGGCGCTGGGATTCGATGTGACATTCCTCGCGGCGCGTGTGTACGGGGAGGAGGAGCGGCTGGGGATTCCGTTCGACCATCTCGCGCTGCGGGTGCGGACGGTGGACGGGGGTGACTGGCTCGTCGACGTCGGGTTCGGGGCGAACAGTCACTATCCGCTGGCTTTTGGGGAGCGGGGCGAGCAGGCGGATCCGGGTGGCGCGTTCCGGGTGATCGTGGCCGGGGCGGATCCGGCCGGGGTGCGAGGGAACGACAGGAGGTTCGGGGACCTGGACGTCGTGCGGGACGGCAGGTCGCAGTACCGGCTGGAGACCCGGCCGAGGGTGCTCGGGGACTGCGTGGCCGGAGCCTGGTGGCACAGCACCTCGCCTGCCTCGCACTTCACGCAGTCGCTCGTCTGCTCGCGGCTCACCAAGGACGGCGGGCGCATCACGCTCAGCGGACGCACTCTCACGGTCACGAACCCCGACGGCGGGAAGGAAGGGTCGGAACTGGCCACGGACGAGGCGGTGTTGAAGGCGTACCGGGAGCGGTTCGGGATCGAGCTGGAACGTGTCCCGGTTGTCAGGAAAGGCTAATTCCGAGGGAAGAATATTAACGGGGCTGCCAATTCGGGCTACTCGTGCGTAGTCCCAGCACATGTGCTGGATTCCTGCGATGTGGTCGTCTGTTGCCTCGAAAGTCGCATCAGTGGTCGAATACCTCCTCGGCAACAGTGATTTCACAACGTTCGTCTCGCGCGAGGGTGGGTCGCAGATGGTCGGCAGCTGGCTGGGGAAGCGTTCGAACCGAACGCAACGGGCGGATCGGGTCGCCGCGGTGCCGATGCCAGCGGGGGCCGGAGTGCTCACCTGCCGGGTGTTGGATCCGGTCAACCAGCCGGTCGCGCAAGCCGAGTTCGTGGTCACGGACACGGCTGGACGAAAAGTGGTCGGCGGGGGGCTGGATCCGTTCGGGTCGTTCACGGTGACGGTGCCGGCGGGCGAGTACCGGCTCGCGGTGTCGGCCGAGGGGTACGCACCGTTCCGGACGAACGCCGGGGTGGAGGAGAACGGGCTGGCCTCGCTCGGCGAAGTGACTCTTCACGTAGCCCGGCCGACCGCACTGCCTCGGCCGGGGGACTGGGAGATCGAGCCGGCGCACTCCACGATCGGGTTCACCGCCCGGCACATCGGGCTGGCCAAGGTGCGCGGCAGGTTCAACACGTTCGCGGGGGTGATACGGCTGGCCGAGCGTGCCGAGCAGTCGGCCATGCATGTGGTGATCGACGCGTCGTCCATCGACACCAACGTGAAGATGCGGGACGACCATCTGAGGTCCGCGGACTTTCTGGATGTCGACCGGTTTCCGACGCTGGAGTTCTACAGCGATCGGTTCGCGCACCGGGGCGGCAACCGGTGGGCGGTCACCGGGGCGCTGTCGCTGCACGGGGTGACGCGGACGGTCACGCTCGACACGGAGTATCTGGGCGTCGGCAACGGCATGGAGGGCGAGGTGCGGGCGGCCTGCCGGGCCAGTACCGAACTGCGCCGCGACGACTTCACGGTGAGCTGGCAGACGATGCTCGCCCGGGGGATCGCGGTGGTCGGCCCGAGTATCACGGTCGACCTGGACGTACAGATCGTGCCCAAGGGCTGAGGGCGGGGCTGACGGGGCTGCGTGGTCCGACTGGTCTGCTTCGTCTGACGGGTTTTGCCTGGTGGGTCGTCTGACCTGGTGTTTCGCTGACCGCCCGCCCTCGGCGCGGAGCCTCGCCCGCGTACCGGAAAATAGCCGGGTGAGCGATGTGAGACATGTACTGGTCCTGCCCGACCGCGATGCCGCGCACGAGGCGGCGGAGGCGCTCGGGGAGCGGTTCGCACTCGACGAGGAGCCGCAGCTCGTACGGGACGCCCTGGCCGGCGAGGACGACGCCGAGGACGCGCAGTGGCTGCTGGTCCTGCGGGACTCGGAGGGGCGGCTCGATGCGGGGGAACTGGACGAGTTCGCGGGGGAGTGGGACGGGTGGCGCGAGGAGCCGTAGGGGGCCGCCTTCGCGGGTGAAGTACACCTGCACGGCGTGGGCCCTCCGTGTGGGTGTCGGCCGCTCGTGACGGCTGGCCTGTTCCATGGCTGCCACGGCTGTCACGGCTGTCGGTCGGCGTACGGGCGTTGGCTTGCCATCTGCGGGCCTCGTGCACTGGATGAGCGTTGGGTTGTTCCGTGGCTGGCGGTTCTCCGTATGGTCCGGGCGGCCCTCCGTGCGGCTGTAGGGCTACCGCGCGGCCGTCGTTTGCCCGTCGAGCCGTCGGTGTCTCCCGCGGGCGTCGGGTCGCCCCATGGCCGGCAGTCCGCCCCGGGGTGGGCGATCCCATTCACGGGCGGAGTCCGTTGTCAGTGGTGCGTGGGATGCTTGGCGCGATGGCCAGGAACTCTGCACAGGACAACCCGCTCGCCCCCGTCACGATCGCCGTCGGGCAGGAGGACCTCCTGCTCGACCGCGCCGTGCGGGAGGTGGTGGTCGCCGCGCGGGCCGCCGACGCGGACACGGATGTACGGGACCTCATGTCGGACCAGGTGCAGCCGGGCACGCTCGCCGAGCTGACCAGCCCGTCGCTCTTCGCGGAGCGCAAGGTCGTCGTGGTGCGCAATGCCCAGGATCTGTCGGCCGACACGATCAAGGACGTGAAGGCGTATCTGGGCGCCCCCGCCGAGGAGATCACGCTCGTGCTGTTGCACGCCGGCGCGGCCAAGGGCAAGGGGCTGCTCGATGCCGCGCGCAAGGTGGGTGCGCGGGAGGTCGCCTGCCCCAAGATGACGAAGCCGGCGGATCGGCTGGCCTTCGTGCGGAGCGAGTTCCGGGCGTTGGGGCGGTCCGCCACGCCTGAGGCCTGCCAGGCGCTTGTCGACTCCATCGGGAGCGATCTGCGGGAGCTGGCGTCCGCCGTGACGCAGCTTGTCTCGGACATCGAGGGGACGATCGACGAGGCCGTCGTCGGCCGGTACTACACGGGTCGGGCCGAGGCTTCCAGCTTCACGGTGGCGGATCGGGCGGTCGAGGGGCGGGCGGCGGAGGCGTTGGAGGCTCTGCGGTGGTCTCTGTCGACCGGGGTCGCGCCTGTGATGATCACGAGTGCGTTGGCGCAGGGGGTGCGGGCGATTGGGAAGCTGTCGTCGGCTCGTGGGGGGCGGCCTGCGGATCTTGCTCGGGAGTTGGGGATGCCGCCTTGGAAGATTGATCGGGTGCGGCAGCAGATGCGGGGGTGGACTCCGGATGGGGTTTCTGTTGCGCTTCGGGCGGTTGCGGAGGCCGATGCCGGGGTGAAGGGGGGTGGTGACGATCCTGAGTACGCTCTTGAGAAGGCCGTCGTCGCCATTGCGCGGGCGGCCCGGGCGCGCCGCGGCTAGCTGCCGCCAGGCGTTTTTCGCCCCCGCCGCCCCTACCCATTCCCGTCCCTTACTCAGGGGCTCCGCCCCCGAACCCCCGCATCGCGCTGCCGCGCTCGTCCTCAAACGCCGGACGGGCTGGGTGGTGCGCGGCTGATGGGGTGGGTGGGGCTGCCGAGGGTGGGTGGGGAATCGGCCTGAACGGCCTCGTCCTCAAACGCCGGACGGGCTGAAGATCCCCACCCCACGCCAAAGGCCCCGGTCGCTCGTCCTGGGGAAGGGCGGGTGGCCGGGGCCTTGGGTTGTGCGGGGGACTCGTACCCGCGTGGCGAACGCAGTCGCGTACGAGTCGGGGTGCCGGTCGGGAGCGGATAGAGAGGGCCCGCTCAGGTCCTTCCGGCGGTCAAATCAAGTGAGTTCAGCCCTTGAGGGAAGAGACCTTGGAAGCAAGCGCCGACTTCTTGTTGGCGGCCTGGTTCTTGTGGATGACGCCCTTCGAGACAGCCTTGTCCAGCTTGCGCGAAGCCTCGCGCGCGGCCTCCGTGGCCTTCTCGACGTCACCCGCGGCAGCAGCCTCACGGGCCTTGCGGATCGCGGTCTTCAGCGAAGACTTGACGGCCTTGTTGCGCAGCCGAGCCTTCTCGTTGGTCTTGATCCGCTTGATCTGGGACTTGATGTTCGCCACGAATGAGCCTTCTCAGGTTCTGGCACGCGAGAAACGAGACATGAAAACACGCCCCGCGCACCGTTTGGTTTCTTGAGGATGTGCCTCCTGCAGAGAGGGCATGAGACACAGCTGTTCAGGCTACCAGTCACCGCACGAGTGGCCCAAACCGGTCGCACGCCCCCGCCCGTGGGACCATGGAGCCTACGTATCGATCCGACCCGAGGCGACAGGCGCCTCAAGAGACAGGACCCTGCGTGCCCGCGACCCCTAACAATGTGCCCGAGCCGAGCCGTACCGCCCCGGCGCTGCTCCGCAATTTCTGCATCATCGCGCACATCGACCACGGCAAGTCCACGCTCGCCGACCGCATGCTCCAGCTGACCGGAGTGGTCGATCAGCGGCAGATGCGCGCTCAGTACCTCGACCGCATGGACATCGAGCGCGAGCGCGGCATCACGATCAAGTCCCAGGCGGTGCGGCTGCCCTGGGCCCCGACCGAGGATCCGGGCAAGACCCACATCCTCAACATGATCGACACCCCCGGGCACGTGGACTTCACGTATGAGGTGTCCCGGTCGCTCGCCGCCTGCGAGGGGACCGTTCTCCTCGTCGACGCGGCTCAGGGCATCGAGGCGCAGACTCTCGCCAACCTCTACCTGGCGATGGAGAACGACCTCAAGATCATCCCCGTACTGAACAAGATCGACCTGCCGGCCGCCCAGCCCGAGAAGTTCTCCGAGGAGCTGGCCAATCTCATCGGCTGCCAGCCGGAGGACGTGCTCAAGGTCTCGGCGAAGACCGGCATCGGGGTGGACGCGCTCCTTGACCGGGTTGTTCGTGACGTTCCTGCCCCCGTCGGGGTCGCCGATGCGCCCGCCCGCGCGATGATCTTCGACTCCGTCTACGACTCCTACCGGGGCGTGGTCACGTACGTCCGTGTCATCGACGGGCAGCTCAACAAGCGCGAGCGCATCAAGATGATGTCGACCGGTGCGACGCACGAGCTGCTTGAGATCGGCGTCTCGTCCCCCGAGATGACGCCGGCCGACGGCATCGGCGTCGGCGAGGTGGGCTACATCATCACCGGCGTGAAGGACGTCCGTCAGTCCAAGGTCGGTGACACGATCACCAGCAAGGACAAGGGTGCGACTGAAGCCCTCGGCGGGTACAAGGATCCGAAGCCGATGGTCTTCTCCGGGCTGTATCCGCTGGACGGTTCCGACTATCCCGACCTGCGCGAGGCGCTGGACAAGCTCCAGCTCAACGACGCCGCCCTGGTCTACGAGCCCGAGACCTCCGCGGCCCTCGGCTTCGGTTTCCGTGTCGGCTTTCTGGGGCTGCTGCACCTCGATGTCATCCGGGAGCGCCTGGAGCGAGAGTTCAACCTGGAGCTCATCGCCACCGCGCCCAACGTGGTCTACCGCGTGATCATGGAGGACGGGAAGGAGCACACGGTCACCAACCCGAGCGAGTTCCCCGAGGGCAAGATCGACAAGGTCTTCGAGCCGGTCGTCCGGGCCACGATCCTCGCTCCCAGCGAGTTCATCGGCTCGATCATGGAGCTCTGCCAGACCCGCCGCGGCACCCTTCTCGGCATGGACTATCTGTCGGAGGACCGGGTCGAGATCCGCTACACGCTTCCCCTCGCCGAGATCGTCTTCGACTTCTTCGACAACCTGAAGTCCAAGACCCGCGGGTACGCCTCCCTGGACTACGAGCCCACCGGCGAGCAGGACGCCTCGCTGGTGAAGGTCGACATCCTGCTGCACGGCGACCGCGTCGACGCCTTCTCGGCTGTCACGCACAAGGACGCGGCGTACGCGTACGGAGTGCGGCTCGTCGCCAAGCTGCGCGAGCTCATCCCGCGCCAGGCCTTCGAGATCCCCATCCAGGCGGCCATCGGGTCCCGGGTCATCGCCCGCGAGACCATCCGCGCCATCCGAAAGGATGTCCTCGCCAAGTGCTACGGCGGTGACATCTCCCGTAAGCGGAAGCTGCTGGAGAAGCAGAAGGAAGGCAAGAAGCGGATGAAGATGGTGGGCTCTGTGGAGGTTCCGCAAGAGGCCTTCATCGCCGTTCTGTCCAGCGACGACGCCGCCGGCTCGGGCAAGGGCAAGAAGTAGCCACCGGCCCGGTCGTCGGACGGCCGCGCAATCACGGGCCCGTCGCGCTTTCGCGTGGCGGGCCCGCCGCATCGACGGACTGCCGCGTTCCGCCCACGCTCTGTAGGAAGTGACAGCACGCCGCCCCTTACGCACCGGGCGGACGGGCTTTACTCTGATCACCACTCGATGGTTACTCGTGAGTTAAACAACGAGTGCACCGAGCCAGTAGCCAGTGAGTCACCAGCACCAATCTGCCCCTGAGCCAACTGTCAGAGCCAACCGCAATCAGCCAGCCACACGCACTGTCGCGGGCCCCGGAGGATGTCGTGAGCGACACACAGACCCTGATCGAGAACCGTCCGCCGTCCGTGGCGGCCCTCTTCCTGGAGCGCGTGGCGGCGACGCCTGACGCGGAGGCGTACCGCTACCCGGTGCCGTCGGCCTCGGGCGAGGGCCCGGACGACTGGAAGTCCCTGAGCTGGACGCAGGCGGCCGACCGGGTCTTCGCGATCGCGGCCGGTCTGATCGAGCTGGGTGTGCAGCCGGAGCAGCGCGTCGCGCTCGCCTCCTCGACCCGCGTCGAGTGGATCCTCGCTGACCTCGGCATCATGTGCGCGGGCGCGGCGACGACCACCGTGTACCCGCAGACGAACGCCGAGGAGTCGGCCTTCATCCTGGCCGACTCCGAGAGCAAGGTGCTGATCGCGGAGGACGCGGCGCAGCTCGCCAAGGCCCGGGACAAGCGCGGTGACCTGCCCGAGCTGACCCATGTCGTGGTGATCGACCCGGCCGGCGTGGAGTCCGACGAGTGGGTCCTCACGCTCGCCGAGCTGGAGACCCGCGGCGCCGCGTACCTGGAGAAGAACCCCGACCTGGTCAAGGAGAAGGTCGGGGCGATCACCAAGGACCAGCTGGCCACCCTCATCTACACCTCAGGCACCACGGGCCGCCCCAAGGGTGTCCGGCTGCCGCACGACAACTGGTCGTACATGGCGAAGGCCATCGCCGCGACGGGTCTGGTCGGCCAGGAGGACGTCCAGTACCTGTGGCTGCCCCTCGCGCACGTCTTCGGCAAGGTGCTCACGTCCGGCCAGATCGAGGTCGGGCACGTCACGGCCGTCGACGGCCGCGTCGACAAGATCATCGAGAACCTGCCGGTCGTGCAGCCGACGTACATGGCTGCCGTCCCGCGGATCTTCGAGAAGGTCTACAACGGGGTTGCCGCGAAGGCCCGTGCGGGCGGCGGTGCCAAGTACAAGATCTTCCAGTGGGCCGCCGGCCTCTCCCGCGAGTACGCGAAGGCCACGCAGGACAACTTCCGCCGTACCGGCACCGCCTCCGCGCCCTTCGGCCTCTCGGCCAAGCACAAGGTCGCCGACGCGCTCGTCTACGCCAAGATCCGCGAGGCCTTCGGCGGCAACCTGCGCGCCTGTGTCTCCGGGTCGGCGGCCCTCGCGCCCGAGATCGGCTTCTTCTTCGCGGGCGCCGGCATCCACATCCTGGAGGGGTACGGACTCACGGAGTCGTCCGCCGCCTCCTTTGTGAACCCCGGCGAGGCGTACCGCACGGGCACGGTCGGCAAGCCGCTGCCCGGCACCGAGGTGCGGATCGCGGACGACGGCGAGATCCTGCTGCGCGGCCCCGGCATCATGGAGGGCTACCACGGGCTGCCCGAGAAGACCGCAGAGGTGCTGGAGTCCGACGGCTGGTTCCACACCGGCGACATCGGCGAGCTGTCCCCCGACGGCTATCTGCGCATCACGGACCGCAAGAAGGACCTCATCAAGACCTCGGGCGGCAAGTACATCGCGCCCGCCGAGGTCGAGGGCCAGTTCAAGGCCGTCTGCCCGTACGTCTCCAACATCCTCGTGCACGGCGCCGACCGGAACTTCTGCACCGCCCTCATCGCCCTCGACGAGCCGTCGATTCTCGGCTGGGCCGCGGACAACGGCCTGTCGGGCAGGCCGTACGCCGAGGTCGTCGCCGCCCCCGCGACGATCGAGCTCATCGACGGCTATGTCAGGACGCTCAACGAGGGCCTCCAGCGCTGGCAGACCATCAAGAAGTTCAAGCTCCTTCCGCGCGACCTCGACATCGAACACGGCGAACTGACCCCGAGCCTGAAGCTGAAGCGGCCGGTCGTCGAGCGGGAGTACAAGCACCTGATCGACGAGATGTACGCGGGATCGCGCGAGGCGTAGCGCTTCGCGGGGAGAGTGTTTGTTCGTCTGCGGGGTCGTTGTGGCTGGTCGCGCAGTTCCCCGCGCCCCTTGCAGGGGCGCGGGGAACTGTCATAGGCCCCGTCCCTTTCGCATTTCGCGGAGTAGGTCCTCCATGTGGCGTATGTGGTGGCGCAGTTCGAGGACGTCCTTGAGGTCGCTGGTCGCCATGTGGGTCTCGATCGCGCGCAGGCGGTCGGCGAGTTCGTCGAACTGTGCCTGCTCGCGGGCGAGCATCCGCTCCAACTGCCGGTTCTTGCGGTGCAGATCGAGGAAGACGGTCACCTTGGCCCGCAGCACCCAGGGGTCGAACGGCTTGGTCAGATAGTCGGCGGCCCCGGTCGCGTACCCGCGGAACGCGTAGCCCGCGTCGGAGTCCGTGCCGGTCAGGAAGATGATCGGTACGTCCTTGGTCTGGTCGAGCCGCTTGATGTTCGCGGCCGTCTCGAAACCGTCCATGCCCGGCATCCGGATGTCGAGAAGCACGACGGCGAACCGCTGGCGCAGCAGCGCCTTCATCGCCTCCTCGCCCGAACGGGCGCGTACGAGCGGTTCGTTGAGGGACCCCAGGACGGCCTCCAGCGCGATCAGGTTGTCCTCCATGTCGTCCACGAGGAGGATGCTGGCGCGCTCGTCGGTCGAGCCTTCAGTGCTCATGGTGATTGACTGCCTGCCTCATTGGGTCGCCGGCGGGATGGTGGGCTCCTCCGATGCGACGGGTTCGGGCGCGCCGGAACCGAGGGGTTCCGCCGCGCCGGTCGCGACGGAGAGGCCCTGCTCCTCGGCATCCGTGCTCTCGGGGTCCAGGAGCGCACAGACGACGGTCAGCAGCTGATCGACGTCCACCGGCTTGGGTACGTAGTCGTTCGCACCGCGCGCGATGGACTTCTCGCGGTCGCCCGGCATCGCCTTGGCGGTGAGGGCGACGATGGGAAGTCCGGCCCATTGCGGGGTGCGGCGGATGGCGGAGATGGTTTCGTAGCCGTCCATCTCCGGCATCATGATGTCCATCAGTACGAGTTGGACGTCGGGGTTGCGCTCCAGTGTCTCGATGCCCTCGCGCCCGTTCTCCGCGTACAGGACGGGCATCCCGACCCGGCCCAGTACGTGGGTGAGCGCGAAGACGTTGCGGATGTCGTCGTCCACGATCAACACCCGCCGCCCAGGCAGGACTTGGCCTGCCCGCCCCGCCTTCCACGCCTCCAGTTTGGTGGGTGCCGGCCAGCTGTCGTCCTGGTCGTGGACGGTGTAGGGCTCGGAGGACAGCTGCTCGGGCATGGGCAGGGCCTGCTCCTCGGCGCCCGGCTCGGTCGCCGAGTGGCCGGGGCTGACGACCGGCACGTACAGCGTGAAGGTGGAACCCCTGCCGGGCATGCTCTCGGCGATGATGCGGCCGCCCAGCAGGCCTGCGATCTCCCGGCTGATGGACAGGCCGAGGCCGGTGCCGCCGTACTTGCGGTTCGTCGTGCCGTCGGCCTGCTGGAACGCCTCGAAGATCACCGGGAGTTTTTCCGGGGCGATGCCGATGCCGGTGTCGGAGACCGCGAAGGCGATCACGTTGTCGCTCTTGTCGCGGGTGTAGAGGTGCTCGGGGTCCTTGACACGGTTGACGCGCAGCTCGACCCGGCCCGTCGCGGTGAACTTGATCGCGTTCGAGAGCAGATTGCGCAGGATCTGCTGGAGCCGCTGCTCGTCCGAGTACATCTCGCGCGGTACGTCCTCGCCGACCGACACCTCGAAGGCGAGCCCCCGGTCCAGGGTGAGCGGCCGGAACGTGGCGTGGACGTAGTCGAGCAGCTTGATCAGCGGCAGCTTCTTCGGGCGTACGTCCATCCGGCCGGCCTCGATCTTCGACAGGTCGAGGATGTCGTTGATCAGCTGGAGGAGGTCGGAGCCCGAGCGGTGGATCGTCGTCGCGAACTGCACCTCCTGGTCCGAGAGATGACCGTCAGGGTTGTCGGAGAGCAGCCGGGCGAGAATCAGTAACGAGTTGAGCGGGGTGCGCAGTTCGTGCGACATGTTCGCCAGGAACTCCGACTTGTACTGCGAGCTGGTGGCCAACAGCGCCGCCTTCTCCTCCAGTTCGGCGTTCGAGCGCTGCAACTCGGCCTGCTGCATCTGGAGTTCGTCCGAGCGTTCCTGGAGCTGCATGGCGAGGCGCTGCGACTCGCCGAGCAAGGACTCCGTACGGGAGTTGGCGATGATGGTGTTGATCGCGACGGCGATGGTGTTCACGAACTGGTCGAAGAACGCCAGGTGCACGTCCGAGAAGCGGGAGAAGGAGGCCAGCTCGATCACACCGAGGAGCTTGTCCTCGAAGAGGATCGGGATGATGACCACGCTGGCGGGGGCCGCCTCCCCGAGCCCGCTGTTGATCTTGATGTAGTCCGGTGGGGCCTCCTCGACGAGGATCCGCTTCTTCTCGCGGGCCGCCTGCTGGACCAGACCGTGCACCGGGAGGCCGCCCGTCTCGACCGTGGCGCCCTGCGCCGAGCCGTACCCGGCGATGAACGCCAGTCCCTTCGTGGGAACGGTCGTACGGAGAGAGGCGCTCTCCTCGTCCGGGTCGGCCAGGAAGAACGCGCCGTACTGGGCGTTCACCAGCGGGGTCAGCTCGCGCAGGAGCAGGTCGGCGACCTCCATCAGGTCGCGGTGGCCCTGCATCAGCGCGGCCAGACGGGCCAGGTTGGACTCCAGCCAGTCCTTCGCGCGGGTGGTCTCGCGCAGGTTGGACACCATCAGGTTGATGTTGTCCTTCAGCTCGGCGACCTCGCCCTGTGTCTCCACGGTGATCGAGCGGGACATGTCGCCCTGGGCCACGGCCGAGGCGACCTCGGCGATCGCGCGGACCTGGGTGGTGAGGTTGGACGCCAGCTCGTTCACGTTCGTCGTCAGGCGCTTCCAGGTGCCGTACACGCCCTCGACCCGTGCCTGGCCGCCGAGTTGGCCCTCGGAACCGACCTCGCGGGCCACGCGGGTGACCTCGGAGGAGAAGGAGGAGAGCGTGTCGACCATCGTGTTGATGGCCGTCTTCAGCTCCAGGATCTCGCCGCGCGCGTCCACGTCGATCTTCTTGGAGAGGTCGCCGTTGGCCACGGCCGTGGTGACCTGGGCGATGTTGCGGACCTGCGAAGTCAGGTTGTCCGCCATGTAGTTGACGTTGTCGGTCAGGTCCCGCCAGACGCCGGACACACCGAGGACCTGGGCGCGGCCGCCGAGCCGTCCGTCGGTGCCGACCTCGCGGGCCACCCGGGTCACCTCGTCGGCGAATGCACGCAACTGCTCCACCATCGTGTTGACGGTGTCCTTCAGCTCCAGGATCTCGCCGCGCGCGTCGACCGTGATCTTCTTGCCGAGGTTGCCGTTGGCCACGGCTGTTGTCACCTGGGCGATGTTCCGCACCTGTGAAGTCAGGTTCAGGGCCATGAAGTTGACGTTGTCGGTGAGGTCCTTCCAGACGCCGGAGACGCCGCGCACTTGAGCCTGGCCGCCGAGGTTTCCTTCGGTGCCGACTTCGCGGGCGACGCGGGTGACTTCGTCGGCGAAGGCGGAGAGCTGGTCGACCATCGTGTTGATCGTCGACTTCAGCTCCAGGATCTCGCCCTTGGCCTCCACCGTGATCTTCTTGCCGAGGTCTCCCTGGGCCACGGCGGTGGAGACGAGCGCGATGTTGCGGACCTGTGAAGTCAGGTTGTCCGCCATGAAGTTGACGTTGTCGGTGAGGTCCTTCCAGACCCCGGACACGCCGCGCACTTGAGCCCGCCCGCCGAGGTTTCCCTCGGTGCCGACCTCGCGGGCGACGCGGGTGACCTCGTCGGCGAAGGCGGAGAGCTGGTCGACCATCGTGTTGATCGTCGACTTCAGCTCCAGGATCTCGCCCTGTGCGTCGACCGTGATCTTCTGGCTCAGGTCGCCGTTGGCCACGGCCGTGGTGACCTGGGCGATGTTGCGGACCTGTGAGGTCAGGTTCGAGGCCATGAAGTTGACGTTGTCGGTGAGGTCCTTCCAGACCCCGGACACCCCGCGCACCTGGGCCCGGCCGCCCAACTGGCCTTCCGTACCCACCTCGCGGGCCACGCGGGTGACCTCGTCGGCGAAGGCGGAGAGCTGGTCGACCATCGTGTTCACGGTCAGCTTCAGTTCGAGCAGCTCACCGGTCGCCTCGACCGTCACCGTACGGGTCAGGTCGCCGCGCGCCACCGCCGTGGTGACCAGGGCGATGTCACGGACCTGGGCGGTCAGCCGGGACGCCATCGTGTTGACGGCCTCGGTCACGTCCCGCCAACTGCCCGACAGGCCCGTCACCTTGGCGCGACCGCCCAGCCGCCCCTCCGTGCCGACCTCGCGGGCCACCCGGGTCACCTCACCGGTGAAGAGGGACAGCTGATCGACCATCCTGTTGACCGTCCGGCCCAACCGGCGCAGATCGCCCCGCAGTTGACGGTTGCCGTCGTGCAGGTCGACGCGCTGGGTCAGGTCGCCGCCCGCCACCGCGTCGAGCACACGTGTCGCGTTGGCGGCCGGTGCCACCAGCGCGTCCAGCAGCTGGTTCACGTCGTTGACCCGGGTCGTCCAGTGGCCCTGCCCCGGGCTCGCGGACAGCCGCTCGTCGAGCCGGCCGTGGCGTACGAGCTCCCGGCGGACGCGCTGCACCTCGGAGTTGAAGTGCAGGCTGCGGTCCAGGATCTGGTTGAACACGGTGACCAGCTCGGCCGCCAGCCCGTGGCCGGATTCAGGCACTTTGCTGAAGTCGCCGTCCCGGGCGGAGGTCATGGCGGCGAGCAGGGGACGCAGGTCTGATGCCCGAATCTGTCCGTCTTCGAGCACACGCGTAGCACTGTTCTCACTCATGGTGGCCCAACTTCGGTAACTCGGCGCTTATGGGCGTGGCCAGTCTGTCACTCTGTCCGCATCGCCTGAGGTGTATTCGTCCGAACTGCTCCGGGAGCCGCACAGTGGGGCCCATACCGACGCAACGGGAGTCCATGGCCCGTGCTTCTGAGGCGCCAGAGCGCCCGCGGGCGGTGGCGCGTACGTCCTTGCCGGGCAACCCTCTCGCGCCGGGCGCCGCCCGCCGGTTCGTCCGTACCGCGCTTGCCGAATGGACCGAACTCGCCCTGCCCGGCACCGAGTTCATCACCGACCTGCTCGTCGCTGACGCCATGGTGGTGGTCAGCGAACTCGTCACGAACGCGGTGGTGCACGCCGGCACGGACGTGGAGCTGCTGTGCCGGCTCGGCCGTTGCTCGGAGGACTGCCCGGCGGCCGCTGCGGCGGACTCCGGGGCCGTACGGGTGGCCGTTTCGCGTGACGGCTCGCACGAGGGTTCGGGCAGCGACAGGCGTGACGGTTCGGGCAGCGACAAGCGTGACGGTTCGCGTGACGGCTCGGGCGGTGACTCCGAGGCAGGGCGGCCCGGCCCCGGCCCCGGCCCCGGCCCCGGTTCCGGTTCCGGCGTCCTCGTCGTAGAGGTCTCCGACCACCACCCCGCGCGCGCGGTGCGCGACGACGGGGCCGAGCGGCCGTACGACACCGTCGAGTACGGCCGGGGCCTGCGCCTGGTCTCCGCGCTCTCCGATGCCTGGGGCATCACCTACCGCACCGGCGTCAAGACCGTGTGGGCACGCCTGCCCGTCGACGGGATCGCGACCGTCGAGGAGGAGGCGGAGGCGTACGACGGCGAACACGCGCTGCGGCGCGGGCAGCGGGCCGCCGAGATCCTCGCCCCCGCACCCCGGCGCGGCATGCAGGACCAGGACTGGCGCAGCCGCGGCGTCCTCTCCTTCCTCGCCGAGGCCTCCGACCTGCTCGCCGGGCAGCTCGACGAGGACCTGGTCGCCGCGCTCACCGGGCAGCTGCTCGTCCCGCGGCTCGCCGACTGGTGCGCGGTGTGGCTGGAGGACGAGGCCCCGGGCCGCTCCGACGGGGGTGTCGTCGGCGGGCCACGGCTCGCCCGTGTCTGGCACGGCAGCGAGAACCGCATCGAGGAACTGCGCCGGCTCCTGGAGAAGGACCCGCCCGAGCTGCCCGAATCGCACCACGCGGGACCCGTGCCCGTGCCGTGGCCCGCCGAGGCGCTGGGAGCACGGGCGACCGGCGGATCGGCACTCGCGTTCCGGCTGATCGCGGGCGGCAGACCGCTCGGCACGCTGGTCATCGGCCGGGCCGGACAGACCCGCTTCCCCGACGAGATCACAGGGCTCGTCGAGGACCTCGGCCGCCGCGTCGCGCTCGCCATTGGCGCGGCCCGGCAGTACGCACGCCAGGCCACCATCAGCCGCGTACTGCAGCGCGGGCTGCTGCCCGGGGCGGTCGCCGAGATCCCCGGCGTACGCAGCGCGCTCGTCTACGAGCCGTGCGACAAGGGCGGACCCAGCGGGGACTTCTACGATCTCTTCCCCGCCGGTGACGGCCGCTGGTGCTTCGCCCTCGGCGACGTACAGGGCAAGGGGCCCGAGGCGGCCGTGGTGATCGGTCTCGCCCGGCCGTGGCTGCGGCTCCTCGCCCGGGAGGGGTACGAGGTGCCCGACGTCCTCGACCGCCTCAACCAGCTGCTCCTCGACGACGCGACCGAGGCCTCCGACGCGGCCGCCCGGGCCCTGGTGTCCGCGGGCGGCACCGGGCTCGCGGACGAGGGCCCGCAGACCCGCTTCCTCTCCCTCCTCTACGGCGAGCTGGTGCCCTTCGACGGCGGAGTGCACTGCACGGTCGCCTCCGCCGGGCACCCGCTGCCGTTGCTTCTGCAACCGTCCGGGGCGGTCGGAGAGGTGGCCCAGCCGCAGACCCTCCTCGGTGTCTTCGAGGACGCCAGCTACCTCTGCGGGACCTTCGAGCTGCGCCCCGGCGACAGCCTCCTGTGCGTCACGGACGGCGTGACCGAGCGCCGCAGCGGGCACCGGCAGTTCGACGACGACGACGGCCTCGCCGCCGCGCTCGCCGGGTGCGTGGGCCTGAGCGCCGAGCTGATCGCCGAGCGGATCCGCCGCCTGGTCCACGAGTTCGGCGGCAAGCCGCCGGAGGACGACCTGGCGTTGCTGGTGCTGCAGGCGGAGTAGAGGGATTAGGTAGAGGGAGTAGACGGAGGGGGCTGGGCGAGGGCCGGGTGGGGAGTGCTGAGAGTGCTGGACAATGGAGTACATGCCTTCCGCACTTCCCGACGGCGAGCCCGTCCCCGACGACGGGGTGCTGCCCGCGCACGCCCTGGCCGGCGCGGCCGACCGTCCGCTCGGGTTCTACCTCCACGTCCCGTACTGCGCCACGCGCTGCGGCTACTGCGACTTCAACACGTACACGGCGACGGAGCTGCGCGGCTCGGGGGGCGTGCTCGCCTCCCGCGACAACTACGCCTCGACCCTGATCGACGAGATCCGCCTGGCCCGCAAGGTCCTCGGCGACGACCCGCGGCCCGTCCGCACGGTCTTCGTCGGCGGCGGTACGCCCACACTGCTGGCCGCCGACGATCTCGTACGGATGCTGGGGGCGATCCGGGACGAGTTCGGGCTCGCGGCGGACGCGGAGATCACCACGGAGGCGAACCCGGAGTCGGTGGACCCCGCCTATCTGGCCGCGCTCCGGGAGGGCGGGTTCAACCGCGTCTCCTTCGGCATGCAGAGCGCGCGGCAGCACGTGCTGCGCGTGCTGGACCGTACGCACACGCCCGGCCGGCCCGAGGCCTGTGTCGCCGAGGCCCGCGCGGCCGGGTTCGACCACGTCAACCTCGACCTCATCTACGGCACGCCCGGTGAGAGCGACGACGACTGGCGGGCCTCGCTCGACGCGGCGATCGGTGCCGGGCCCGACCATGTGTCGGCGTACGCCCTGATCGTCGAGGAGGGGACACAGCTCGCGCGGCGCATCCGGCGGGGGGAGGTGCCCATGACCGACGACGACGTGCACGCCGACCGGTACCTCATCGCGGAGGACCGCCTCTCCGCGGCGGGCTTCTCCTGGTACGAGGTCTCCAACTGGGCCACGTCCGATGCCGGGCGGTGCCTTCACAACGAGCTGTACTGGCGGGGGGCCGACTGGTGGGGGGCCGGGCCCGGGGCGCACTCCCATGTGGGGGGTGTTCGCTGGTGGAACGTAAAACATCCGGGGGCGTATGCGGGGGCTCTGGCGGCGGGGAGGTCGCCCGGGGCCGGGCGGGAGCTTCTGTCCGAGGAGGACCGGCGGGTGGAGCGGATTCTGCTGGAGTTGCGGCTTCTTGAGGGGGTTCCGCTTGCTCTGCTTCACGGGGATGGGCTTGCGGCGTCTCGTCGTGCCCTCTCGGACGGGCTCCTTCAGGCTGGGCCGTACGTGGCCGGGAGTGCGGTGCTCACTCTGCGGGGGCGGTTGCTCGCTGACGCGGTGGTGCGGGACCTGGTGGACTGAGGGCCTGTTTTCGCCCCCGCCGCCCCTACCCATTCCCGTCCTTCTGGGGCTCCGCCCCAGACCCCGTGGGGTTCGTTGTCGGGTGCGGGCCGTCGTGGGTTGCTCGCGCAGTTCCCCGCGCCCCTAAAGACCTAGGGGCGCGGGGAACTGCGCAGTCTTTTGGGGGTTCGGGGGCGGAGCCCCCGAGTAAGTGACGGGAATGGGTAGGGGCGGCGGGGGCGAGGAAAAGCCCGTTGGCCGCCTCGCTCACTCCGGGGCCGTGACGAAGTCGATCAGTTCTTCCACGCGGCCCAGTAGCTCCGGCTCAAGGTCTCGGTAGGAGTGGACCGAGCCAAGGATCCGCTGCCACGCGGCACCCGTGTTGTCGGGCCAGCCCAGCGCCCGGCAGACCCCCGTCTTCCAGTCCTGCCCGCGCGGTACGCGGGGCCAGCCGGGGATGCCGACGGACGCCGGCTTCACGGCCTCCCAGACGTCGATGTACGGATGCCCCACGACAAGCGCGTACTCGCTCGTCACGGCCTCCGCGATCCGCGACTCCTTCGTGCCGGGAACGAGATGGTCGACCAGCACCCCCAGCCGCGCATCCGCTCCCGGGTCGAACTCCTCGACGATGGCGGGCAGATCGTCGATGCCCTCCAGGTACTCGACGACGACACCCTCGATCCGGAGGTCGTCACCCCAGACCCGTTCGACCAGCTCCGCGTCGTGCCGCCCCTCGACGTAGATGCGTCCCGCCCGGGCGACCCGTGCCCGGGCCCCGGGCACGGCAACCGAACCGGAGGCCGTACGAGTGGGGCGTACGGGTGCGGACGACGGGCGCACCAGCGTCACCACGCGCCCCTCCAGCAGGAACCCCCGGGGCTCCAGCGGAAACACCCGGTGCTTGCCGAAGCGGTCCTCCAGGGTGACCGTCCCCGCCTCGCAACGGATCACGGCACCGCAGAACCCGGTCCCGGGCTCCTCGACCACGAGCCCCGGCTCCGCCGCCACCTCGGGCACGGGCTTGGGCTTCTTCCACGGAGGGGTCAGGTCCGCTGAGTACTGGCGCATTCGGATGACGATAGGAGAAGGCCCCCGCCCGGCGCACCGAGCCCCCCTACGACACGCCGACGAGCCTCCTGCGGCAGGGTCACGGGCTCCCTACGACACGCCGAAACGCTGTGCCAGCGCGTCCCGTTGGGCCCGTACGAACCCGGCGTCGACCGCCGCCCCGTGGCCGGGCACGTACACCGCGTCCTCGCCCCCGAGTGCCAGCAGCCGGTCCAGGGCTGCGGGCCAACGGGAGGGGACGGCGTCGGGGCCCGCCTGAGGTTCACCGGACTCCTCGACGAGGTCCCCACAGAAGACGATCTCCGGCGAACTGGTCCAGGACCCGCCGGGACCGCTCGGACCGCTCGGACCGCTGGGACCGCCTGATCCGCCGGGGCCGCCGAGACTGCCAGGGCCGCCGGAGCCGCCGAGGCCGCCCGAGTCGCCGAGGGCTCCGGCGCTTGCCGGGATGAAGACCGCCAGGTCGTGGCCCGTGTGGCCCGGGCCCGCGTTTGCCAGTAGGACCTGTATGCCGCCGCCCAGGTCGAGGGTCCACTCGCCGGAGACGAGGTGTCGGGGGCGGACGAGGAGGTCCGCCGCCTCGGTCGCCTCGCCCGGATCGGCGCCGTTGCGTACGGCGTCCGCCAGCAGCTCGTCCCGGCCGTCGACGAGCACCCGATCGAGGCCGACCGCGCCGAAGACCTCGACCCCCGCGAACGCCGCCGCGCCGAAGACGTGGTCGAAGTGCGGGTGGGTGAGCGCGAGATGGGTGACCCGCCCGCCCCCGAGCAACCGCCGCGCCTCCGTACGCAGCCGCGCGCCCTCCCGCAGCCCCGACCCGGCGTCGATCATGAGCGCCGCACCCTCGCCCACCACGAGCCCGACCGTGCAGTCCCACCCCGGAAGCCGGCAGCGCCCCACACGCGGCCCCAGTTCCTCCCACCCTGCCTCTTCCCAAGTCACCCTCATACGCCGACGCTAGCTCTACGCCCCATGAAGTGCGCAGACAGTAGTCGGGACAGAGCAGGACAGCCCCGTACACGTCGTCGTGACATCGCGGGGCCGCCCTTGCCCGGGGCGCACCTACCGGCCGTACACTTGGCGCGGGGATGCTGGCACTCGTGCGGGCTGAGTGCCAGGCAAGGCGATCGAGATGATCGAGGACCGCATCGAAGACCGCGGGGAAGACCAGCTGGAGGTGTGCGCGATGCTCAGTGAACGCAGGCTCGAAGTGCTGCGCGCCATCGTCCAGGACTATGTGGGCACCGAGGAGCCGGTCGGTTCCAAGGCGCTCACGGAGCGCCACCGGCTGGGCGTCTCCCCGGCGACCGTCCGTAACGATATGGCCGTCCTTGAGGACGAGGGCTACATCGCCCAGCCGCACACCAGCGCCGGCCGCATCCCGACGGACAAGGGCTACCGCCTCTTCGTCGACAGACTCGCGGGCGTCAAGCCGATGACCGCGCCGGAGCGGCGGGCGATCCACAGCTTCCTCGACAACGCCGTCGACCTCGACGACGTCGTGGGGCGGACCGTCCGGCTCCTCGCGCAGCTCACCCGGCAGGTCGCCGTCGTGCAGTACCCCTCGCTCACCCGCTCGACCGTGCGTCATGTGGAGCTGCTGTCGCTGGCCCCGGCCCGCGTCATGCTCGTACTGATCACGGACACCGGCCGGGTCGAGCAGCGCATGGTGGACTGCCCGGCGCCCTTCGGGGAGGCCTCTGTGGCGGATCTACGCGCGCGGCTCAACAGCCGGATCGCGGGCCGCCGTTTCGCGGACGTCCCGCAGCTGGTGCAGGATCTCCCCGACGCTTTCGAGTCGGACGACCGGGGTACGGTCGCGACGGTGCTCTCCACCCTCATGGAGACCCTCGTCGAGGAGACCGAGGAGCGGCTGATGATCGGCGGCACCGCCAATCTGACCCGCTTCGGACATGACTTTCCCCTCACCATCCGTCCGGTGCTGGAGGCACTTGAAGAGCAGGTCGTGCTCCTCAAACTCCTTGGTGAGGTCAATGATTCGGGCATGGCCGTACGGATCGGTCACGAGAACGCCCATGAGGGACTCAACTCCACGTCCGTCGTCTCCGTCGGCTACGGTTCGGGCGTCGAGGCAGTAGCAAAACTTGGCGTCGTCGGACCGACGCGCATGGATTACCCCGGAACGATGGGAGCGGTACGAGCGGTGGCACGGTACGTAGGACAGATCCTGGCGGAGTCGTAAGTGGCCACGGACTACTACGCCGTACTCGGCGTGCGCCGCGACGCGTCCCAGGACGAGATCAAGAAGGCATTCCGGCGGCTCGCACGCGAGCTGCATCCGGACGTCAATCCCGATCCGAAGACGCAAGAGCGCTTCAAGGAGATCAACGCCGCGTACGAGGTGTTGTCGGACCCGCAGAAGAAGCAGGTCTACGACCTCGGCGGTGACCCGCTGTCCCAGGCGGGCGGCCAGGGCGCGGGCGGCTTCGGCGCCGGCGGGTTCGGGAACTTCTCGGACATCATGGACGCCTTCTTCGGTACGGCGTCGCAGCGGGGCCCCCGGTCGCGCACGCGGCGCGGCCAGGACGCGATGATCCGGCTGGAGATCGACCTCGACGAGGCGGCCTTCGGCACGACGAAGGACATCCAGGTCGACACGGCCGTCGTGTGTACGACGTGCAGTGGCGAGGGCGCCGCGCCCGGCACCTCCGCGCAGACCTGTGACATGTGCCGCGGGCGCGGCGAGGTGTCCCAGGTCACGCGGTCCTTCCTGGGTCAGGTCATGACGTCCCGGCCGTGTCCGCAGTGCCAGGGGTTCGGCACGGTCGTCCCGACGCCGTGCCCCGAGTGCGCGGGTGACGGGCGGGTGCGGTCGCGCCGGACGCTGACCGTGAAGATTCCCGCCGGTGTCGACAACGGCACGCGGATCCAGCTCGCGGGCGAGGGCGAGGTCGGGCCCGGTGGCGGCCCCGCCGGTGACCTGTACGTCGAGATCCACGAGGTCGCGCACTCCACCTTCCAGCGGCGCGGCGACGACCTGCACTGCACGGTCACCATCCCGATGACCGCGGCCTCCCTCGGCACCAAGGTGCCGCTGGAGACGCTCGACGGGATGGAGGAGGTCGACATCCGTCCGGGCACGCAGTCCGGGCAGTCGATTCCGTTGCACGGGCGGGGAATCACCCACCTTCGCGGTGGCGGGCGCGGTGATCTCATCGTGCATGTCGAGGTCATGACGCCGACCAAGCTTGATCCCGAGCAGGAACGGCTGCTGCGCGAGCTCGCGCTGCTTCGGGGGGAGGAGCGGCCCACGGGTCAGTTTCAACCCGGGCAGCAGGGGCTGTTCTCCAGGCTGAAGGACGCGTTCAACGGGCGCTGAGGGTTTTCCTCCTCGGCCCCCGCCGGGTGATTCCCGTGGCTTATGCCCGGGGGAAGGCCGGATTCGGACTTGTACGGAGGACGTGACAACATGCCGTCATGTCCTCCGCGCTGACCGATCTCTTCCCACTCCCGATCGTGCAGGCCCCCATGGCGGGCGGCGTCTCCGTGCCGCAGCTCGCAGCGGCCGTGTCCGAGGCCGGGGGGCTCGGTTTCCTCGCCGCCGGCTACAAAACGGCCGACGGCATGTACCAGGAGATCAAGCAGTTGCGGGGCGCCACCAGCCGCCCGTTCGGCGTGAACCTGTTCATGCCGCAGCCCGAGTACGCCGACCCGGCCGCGGTCGAGGTCTACGCCCACCAGCTCGCCGGCGAGGCCTCCTGGTACGAGACCGAACTGGGCGACCCCGACAGCGGACGCGACGACGGATACGACGCCAAGCTCGCCGTACTCCTCGACAACCCGGTACCGGTCGTCTCCTTCCACTTCGGCTGCCCCACGCGTGACGTCCTGGACTCCCTGAGCCGGGCCGGCACGCTGACCCTGGTCACGGCGACCACCGCCGAGGAGGCGCAGGCCGTGCAGTGGGCGGGCGCCGACGCGGTGATCGTGCAGGGCGTCGAGGCCGGCGGCCACCAGGGCACCCACCGCGACAACCCGGAGACCGACGGCTCCGGCATCGGACTGCTCTCGCTGATCGCGCAGGTCCGCGAGACCGTGCAGATCCCGATCGTCGCGGCCGGCGGCATCATGCGCGGCAGCCAGATCGCCGCCGCGCTCGCCGCGGGCGCGAGCGCCGCCCAACTCGGCACGGCGTTCCTCGCCACCCCCGAGTCGGGCGCCAACGCCGTGCACAAGCAGGCGCTGACCAACCCCCTCTTCGTCCGTACGCAGTTGACGCGTGCGTTCTCCGGCCGGCCCGCGCGGGGTCTGATGAACCGCTTCATGCGCGAGCACGGGCCGTACGCGCCCGCCGCCTACCCGGACGTCCACCACCTCACCTCCGCGCTCCGCAAGGCTGCTGCCAAGGCGGGGGACGCGCAGGGGATGGCGCTGTGGGCGGGACAGGGCCACCGGCTCGCGCGCGAGCTGCCCGCCGGGCAGCTGGTCGAGGTGCTCACGGCCGAACTCGCCGCCGCCAAGACAGCGTTGTCTTCCAACTCGGGCGGGGGTCCGGTCCGTTGACCGCCCCGGTGTTCGTGGTGGACGTGGTGCCGGGCGGGCCCGAGTTCGTGCTCGACGGCCCCGAGGGGCGGCACGCCGTGTCCGTGAAGCGGCTGCGGGCGGGCGAGGACGTCGTCCTCACCGACGGGCGGGGGCGCTGGGCCGAGGGTGTCGTCAAGGCGGCCGAGGGCAAGGACCGGCTCGTGGTGACGGGTATCGCCGAGGTGCGCGAGGAGCCCGAGCCGGCTCCCCGTATCACCGTCGTCCAGGCGCTGCCCAAGGGCGACCGCGGTGAACTCGCCGTCGAGACGATGACGGAGACCGGTGTCGACGAGATCGTCCCCTGGGCCGCGTCCCGCTGCATCACGCAGTGGAAGGGCGAGCGGGGGCTCAAGGCGCTCGGGAAGTGGCGGGCCACTGCGCGTGAGGCGGGCAAGCAGTCTCGGCGGGTGCGGTTTCCTCGGGTCGCGGACGCGATGACGACCAAGCAGGTTGTCGCGTTTCTCGCCGACGTGGACCTTGGGGTGGTGTTGCATGAGGACCGGGGGTACGGGAGCGAGCCGTTGGCTTCCGCCGAACTGCCTTCCTCCGGGCGGATCGTGCTTGTCGTGGGGCCCGAAGGTGGGGTCTCGCCCGAGGAGTTGGCTGCGTTCGCGCAGGCCGGGGCGAAGGCCTGTCGGCTGGGGCGCAGCGTTCTGCGCACCTCCACGGCCGGTACGGCGGCGACGGCCCTGCTCCTGACCCGAACGGGCCGCTGGTCCTGACGACCTTTTCCTCGCCCCCGCCGCCCTTACCCGTCCCGTCCCCTGGGGCTCCGCCCCAGACCCCGTGGGGTGCGTTGTCGGGTGCGGGTGGGTGGGGGCTTGTCGCGCAGTTCCCCGCGCCCCTTTAAGG